>JAFSJK010000077.1 GCA_017439305.1 Bacteroidales bacterium
CTGGGGACGCGGCCGGGAGACGCCTGGCGAGGACCCGTACCTGACCTCGGTCATCGGCCTCCAGACCGTCCTGGGCATGCAGGAGAAGACCGGCAAATATTACAAGACCCACGCTTGTGCGAAGCATTACGCCGTACACAGCGGTCCGGAACCGCTTCGTCACAGCATGGATGTGTCCGTGTCGATGCGTGACCTCTGGGAAACCTATCTCCCCGCCTTCAAGACGCTGGTGGTGGACGGCGACGTCCGGGAAGTGATGGGCGCCTATCAGCGGTACGAGGGAGTTCCCTGTACGATGAACGACCGCTTGCTGGTAGACATTCTCCGGGGCAAATGGGGATACGACGGACTCGTGGTCACAGACTGTGACGCCGTGAACAACTACTTCACGCCCGGTCAGCACATGACCCATCCGGATCCCGTCCATGCCGCCGCCGACGCGATCAAGCACGGCACCGACCTCGAGTGCGGCCGCACCTTCCGCACCCTCGCCGATGCCCTGGAACAGGGACTCATCACCGTGGACGACCTCGACCACGCCCTGGTTCCGGTTCTCCGCGGCCGCTTCGAACTCGGGATGTTCGACCCGGACGAAATGTCCCCCTGGGCGAACCTGACCCCTGACGTGATTTCCAGCGAGAAGCATCACGCGCTGGCCGTGGAGGCCGCCCGCGAAGGAACGGTCCTGCTCAAGAACAACGGCATCCTGCCGCTCTCAAAAGACGTCAAGCGGATCGCTGTCGTAGGCCCGAACGCCGACGACGTGGACCTGCTGAACGGCAACTACGGCGGCACTCCCTCCGAAGAACACAAGCAGTCCATCCTCGCGGGCATCCGCGCGGCATTCCCGAATGCGGAAATCGTGTACGACAAGGCCTGCGAACTGGTGGACGAATACAACACCATCGACCATACCGCCGACTTCAACGAAGGGAAAGGCCTGTATGTAGAGTTCTTCAACAACCGGGTCTTCAAGGGTGAGCCTGCCGCGTCAGGCTATTACAAGGATTTGAATTTCAGCACCTTCGGCGGCTACGGCTTCGCCGACGGAGTCAACACCGACGAATTCTCGGCCCAGGCTTCCGGCCAGTGGACCGCCGACTTCACCGGCAACCTCAAGTATTTCATCGCCGGTGACAACGGGGTCCGGTTCTATGTGAACGGCCGCCTGGTCGAAGAGCAGAAGGGTGCGGCTCCCTTCCGCTTCGGACGCCGGCAGGCTCCGCAGTACAAGGAGATCCCGGTCGTGGAGGGTAAGACCTACGACATCCAAATCGAATATGTCAAGGGACCTGCCCCGTTCGCGATGTTCAGGGCCCAGCTCTGCGAGCGCATCCTGCCTGACGTCGAAGCACTTACCGCCTCGCTCGGCGACGTGGACGCCTACATCATGGTAGGCGGTATCTCCGCCCAGCTCGAAGGAGAGGGCGGCGACAAGGCCGACATCGAATTCCCGGCCGTCCAGCAGCGCCTTCTGAAGGGCCTGCACGCGACCGGAAAGCCCGTCATCCTGGTGAACTGCTCCGGTTCCTGCCTGGCTTTCGCGCCCATCGAAGAAGACTGCGACGCCATCCTTCAGGCCTGGTACGGAGGAGAAGGCGGCGCCCAGGCCGTCGGCGAGATCCTGAACGGCGACTGCAACCCCTCCGGCAAGCTCCCGGTCACCTTCTACGCCTCCACGGACCAGCTGCCCGACTTCATGGACTACAACATGGAAGGCCACACCTACCGCTACTTCCGCGGCACGCCCCTGTATCCCTTCGGCTTCGGTCTCAGTTACACGACCTTCGCCTATGGCCAGGGCAAGCTCTCCAAGACCTCCGTTCCGGCCGGCCAGGGTGTGAAAGTCACCGTCCCCGTCACCAATACCGGCGACCGTGCCGGCGACGAGGTCGTCCAGGTGTACGTGAAGGCCCTCGACAATCCCGATGCTCCCATCAAGAGCCTGAAGGGCTTCCAGCGCGTCTCCATCAAGCCCGGCGCCACGGCCAAGGTGACCATCGCCCTGGGCCCGGATGCCTTCGAGTATTATGACGGAGAAGACGGCCTGGCTGTCAAGCCCGGCAAGTACCAGATTCTCTATGGCTCCTCCTCCGCCGATGCGGATCTGAAGGCCCTGGACTTCGAGGTCAATTAGGCAATTCTTCCTCCAGCAGCCGCTCCTTGTCGTAGCGGTGGACCTTCACCGTTCCTGCGAGGATGAGATATCCGTTCTCGGCCAGGGAATCGAGTTCATTCTCACCCGGATAGACTTCGGTGGGTGCCACGAAGGCCGTGCGCCGGCGGATGTCGGAGACAACACGGCCGTCCCGGGCAATGCCGCCGGTGAGCAGGATGACATCGATGTGGCCGTCCACCGTGGCGGCCAGGGAGGCGATATACTTCGCGACATTCAGGCCAAAGGCATTGAGCCAGGTATCCACCTTGGGATCCTTGGCGGCGCGGGACTCCAACTCACGGAGATCATTAGTCCCGAAGTATGCGACGGCACCCCCCTGCCCTAACACGCGCCGCTTCACTTCCCGCTCGGACATACCGCTGCGGAAACACATCTCTATCAGCGGAAAAGCCGGACAGGAGCCGGCCCGTTCCGGAGTGAAAGGACCATCACCACCCAGGCCGTTGTTGGTGTCGATGACTTTCCCGTTCCGATGCAGGGTCACGGTGACGCCGCCGCCCATATGGGCTACGATCGCCGTGACATCATTCGTAGGATGGCCATGCTCGCGGAGATACCGGCGCACGATGGCCCGGGAATTCAGGGCATGGAAGAAAGCCCGGCGCGGGAACTCCGGGAGGCCGCCCAAGCGGCATTCCGGGAGCATCTCATCCGCCATCGGCGGATCCGCGACATAGGCCATGCAGGCCCGGCCTCCGATGCCGCGCTCCCGGCGGAAGGCCGTCGCCTCGACGGCGATGTCGTCGGCAATCACGGCAGACAGGTTGCACGCATGGATACCGTCGCGGCCGGAAAGGAGCACCTCGCGCATATCGTCATTGACAGCGTACACACCGGTCACGGCCGGGGCAAAGAGGCCCCCGCGCGCCATTACGATATCGATGTCGCCGAGCCCGACGCCCGCATCCCGGAGGAAATCCATCACGATCCCCCGGCGGAGGTTTTCCTGCTCCAGCACACTGGAGAAGCGCAATACCTCCTGGGCACTGAGTTCCAGATCCCGGACCAGGACGGCTTTCCCGTCCACAAAATAGCCGACCTTGGTCGAGGTCGACCCCGTGTTGATGGCAAGAACCTTTCCTTTCATGTCTTCCGCTTCAGGTTTGGGTTTCCGCAAAAATACCCAAGCATGCCAGATCAACCATAAAAGAGTGGCGAACGAGGGGCATTTTGTGGCGAAAAAGGACAGAAAGGGGTGAATCATTCTCCCCGAAAAACCCTACCTTTGCAAAAACACGGAACCATGATCGACCAAATCCTCGCATTCAATACCCGCTTCGTGGCGGAGAAAGGCTATGAGCCGTATGTGACCGACAAGTTCCCCGCCAAGAAACTGGCGGTACTCACGTGCATGGACACGCGCCTGACTGAACTGCTTCCGAAGGCTCTGGGCCTGCGGAACGGTGACGCCAAGATCATCAAGAACGCCGGCGGACTGGTGTTGTCGGAGACGGATTCGGCCATCCGGTCGCTCCTCGTGGGCATCTACGAACTAGGCGTGCAGGAAGTGATGGTCGTCCATCACTCCACCTGCGGTGCCTGCCACATGAGCTACGGCGAATTCAAGCCGCATATGCTGGAACGCGGCATTCCGGCAGAAGTATTGGCTGATTGGGAAGCCAAGGGTGTCGCCACCTGGCTCGAAGGCTTCCACGACACGGAAGCCTCCGTCCGGAAGACGGTCGCAGCTATCGTGAACCACCCGCTTGTACCCAAAGACGTCGTCGTCCGTGGCTTCGTCATCGACTCTGTCACGGGCGCGCTTTCGGAGGTCTTCTAGATAGTAACAGGAGTCCCTACCTCCTCGACAGCGCAGCCTCCACTAACTGAAGGTTACCCTTTCCAGCTTGCCGAAATTCGGCCTTGGTATAGGCTCCCGGGCCACGATGATAATCGATTTCCCGCTCGCTATAGAGGGGGAGCCGCTGATAATCACCCAGTTTCCTCGCCGCCTGATTGATAGGAAGCGTCTCGGTAAAAACGGTACCGTTACCGAAGCCCTCATCTTCGCAGACCAACGTGAATTTGATCTCGTTGTTCTGCAGAATCCATGTGCCCTGCTGGCCTGCTACCTCCAGGTACCAATCGTACGTCCCGTTATTATAGATATTCAGGAACGCGTAATCACTGTTTTCACTGCCTTGCCAGACACCCTCCAGCCAGTTGACGTCGACACTGCCGGTATACGCGATGGTCGGCGTACCCTGCACATACTTGGAAGCAACATAGCCGACAATCCCGTTGACATCGATTTTCACCCATGTTCCCAGGTCCTCCAACAGGATCGCTCCTTCCGGACCGTTCTTGAACTGACCGACTTTCTCTGCGGAATAGGAGGGTTGCCGCCGCATGTTGACGAAACCGTCATACGCACATGAATAAACACGCGGAACAGCGGGCGCGACCGGAGCAGACGGCTCTTCCCTGACGGGTTGAGCCGTCGCCGCTACGGCCTTGGGCGGTTTTGCTGTCGGTTTCCGATTATGCAAGAGGATGAAGACCAGGGCAAGGACGGCAGCCAACAGGCATCCTGCCAGGATCCCGACCCAAAGATTGGACTTGCTCTTTTTGGGACTGACCCGGGGGGCTTCCAGAACGACCGGTTCAGGCGATTCATTGGCATCCAGGACTTTCTGTTTCTCCCTGTCGAACTCTGCCGCAGTCAAGGCGCCGGACTCAAGAAGCTCTTTCAACTCCTTCAGTCTCGCGATTTTGTCATCAAACGAATTGGTCTCCATCATCCAGAGGATTGTAAGTGGCTTACTTCACGCTCATCACCGCGGAGGCGATGGAGTTGAGCTTCACGTCCACGGAGTCGGCGCGGGAGGCAAGGACGCACGGGACCTTGGTGCCCACGAGGAAGCCGGCCTGGCGCACGCCGACGGCGAGCTTGGAGTTGGTCTTCCAGAAAACGTTGGCGGACTCGATGTTCGGGAAGAGGAGGCAGTCGGCGTCGCCGGCGACAGGGCTGACGAGCTTCTTGATCTGCACGGACTCTTCGTCGATGGCGACATCCAGCGCGAGCGGACCGTCACCGATGCAGCCCTTGATCTGGCCGCGGTCGCACATCTTGGCGAGCATGGCGCCTTCGATGCAGGCGGGCATGGAGTCGAGCATCTGCTCGGAGGCGGCGATGAAGGCGATCTTCGGCTTCGCGATGCCGAAGGAGCGGGCGACGGTAGTCACATAGCCGGCGAGCTTCACCTTCTGGCGGAAGTCCGGAAGCGGAATCACGGCCATGTCGGTGAGGAAAATGAGCTTGTGGTAGTTCGGGTTTTCGATCACGCCCACGTGGCTCAGGACGCCCTTCGGAGGCAGGAGGCCGGTTTCCTTGTTCAGGATGGCGCGGAGGAACTTGTCGGTGGAGCAAAGGCCCTTCATCAGGACGTCACCCATACCGTCGTGAACCATCTTCACGGCTTCGGCGACCGCCTTCAGCTCATCCTTGACGTCCACGATTTCGAACTTGGCGACATCGATGTTGTTGTCGGCGCAGACCTTCTTGATGAGGTCCTCGTCGCCCACGAGGGTGCACTTCACAAAGCCCATGTCGGTAGCCAGGGAGGCTGCCTCGATCGTGTGCTCGTCGACGGCCCAGGCCGCCACCATCTTCTTGCAGATGCCCTTCGCCTTGAGCTCGACGAAGAGGTCGTTGAAATTCTGGATCATATTGAAATTACGTGAATTAGTCTTGGTTGTCAAGCACAAGGTGCATCGTGTCGCGGGCAATCACCAGTTCCTCGTTCGTGCAGATGAGGGCGGCCTTGACCTTGGAATCCTCGGTCGTGATGAGGGCATCCTCGCCGAAGGCGGTGTTGGCTTCATAGTCCACCTTGAGGCCCAGGTAGGAGAAGTTTTCCAGGACGCGCCGGCGCAGACGGGAGTTGTGCTCGCCGATACCGCCGGTGAAGACGATGAGGTCCACGCCGTTCATCGCGGCAACATAGGAGCCGATGTTCTTGATGATATCGTAGGTATACTTCTTGAGGGCGAGCTTGGCTTTGGGGTCGCCGCTGTTCGCGCGGTCGTTCAGTTCACGGCAGTCGGAGCTGTATTCGGACACGCCCAGGAAGCCGGACTTGCGGTTCAGGATGGTGGACATCTCGTCCGGGGTGACACCCAGCTTGTTCTCCAGGTAAATGACGGCGTTCGCGTCGATGTTGCCAACGCGGGTACCCATGATCATGCCCTCCAGCGGGGAGAAGCCCATCGAGGTGTCCACGCACTTGCCGTTCTGGATGGCACAGATGGAACTGCCGGCACCCAGGTGGCAGGTGATGATCTTGGACTCCGCGAGGTTCAGGCCGGCCAGCTTGGCACCGACACCGGCCACGAACTGGTGGCTCGTTCCGTGGGCACCGTACCGGCGGACGCGGTACTTCTCGTAATACTGGTAAGGAAGGCCGTACATATAGGCATAGGCCGGCATCGTCTGATGGAAAGCGGTGTCGAAGGTCACTACCTGCGGGACGGTGGGCAGCACCTCCTGCATGGCGTGGATGCCCAGCAGGTGAGCCGGATTGTGGAGCGGGGCGAAATCGCTGCAGAAGGCGATCTTCTCCAGGACGTCGTCGTCCACGAGGACGGAACCGGAGAAGAAGTCGCCGCCCTGGACGATGCGGTGTCCCACGGCCTCGATGTCCTCCAGGGACTTCAGGACGCCCGTCTCAGGATCGGTGAGCGCCTTGAGGATGAGCTGCATGCCCACTTTGTGGTCGGGAATCGGAAGGTCCAGGACGATCTTGTCGCGGCCGGCCGGGGCATACTGGAGGATGCCGACGGGAAGGCCGATCTTTTCGGCAATACCTTTGGCGATGACGTCGAACACGTCGTCGTTCTTCATGTCGAGCAACTGGTACTTGATGGAAGAACTACCACAATTGATAACAAGGATGATCATATTGATAAAAACATTAATTATTTGCGGTCAATCTTTGCAAAGATAGCAAATTAATTCAGTATTTTTGCAAACAGAGTCAAAGGAAATGGCGGAGCGGGAGAACATAGGGGCGCTGGCTATCCATTTCACGGCCGGAATCGCGGCCGGGATGCTTCTCCTGCGACTTTTCCCCCATCCTTATCTCCTCTCCTGCCTCTTTCTCGCCGTGCTTTCACCAGTCCTCCTCATTCCCTTGAGGACAGGGGACCCATGGCTGCTATTCCCTGTCTTCCTGCTGCTCGGAGCCTTCTGCGCCGTCAACGGTTCTTTCGCCGGGCCTGGCCTGGAAACCGCCCTGGAACGGTATGCCTCGGCCTGCGGCGACAGGCTAAGGATTTTCATCGACGGAATCCCCTTCCCGTCCGAAGGGACGGCTCCCCTACTGAAAGCATTCCTGACCGGCGACCGCAGCGGTCTTTCCCGCAGCACCATCCAGATATTCCGGGACAGCGGTGCTTCGCACCTGCTCGCCCTTTCAGGCCTGCATATCGGCATCCTGTACCTCCTGCTTTCCCGCCTCCTCCAGCCACTCGGCAACAGCCTGGCTGCAAAGCGTTTCCGATACATCCTCACCCTCGGAGCCGCCGGATTCTTCACCTTGATGACCGGAGCCTCCCCCTCCATCGTCCGGGCCTTCCTGTTCATCCTGGTCAATGAAACGGCCCGGCTGACCGGGCGTCAAAGGAGTCCCCTCCGCACCCTGTCCATCGCCCTGCTGGCCCAGCTGGTGCTCAGCCCGTCATCCATCACCTCCGTCGGTTTCCAGCTGTCCTACCTGGCGATGGCCGGCATCTTCCTCCTGTATCCGCGGATGGAAAAATGGTATCCGGAAAGCAGTCGCCTCGACCCGTTCCGGAAAATCTGGCAGGCCGCCGCCCTTTCCATCAGCTGCCAGGTCTTCACCGGTCCCCTCGCCTGGTACCGGTTCCATACCTTTCCCACGTACTTCCTGCTGACCAACCTCCTGGCCATGCCCCTCACCACGCTCCTGATGGGGACGGCCGTGACGACCATCGCCCTCCAGGGCATCGGCTGCTGCCCCGGCATCCTGGTCCAGGCGACCGACCAACTCGCGACCGGGCTGGTCTGGATCCTGCAGGTTATTTCGTCAATGTGAAACCCGGGGAGGCCCATTCCGTCATCGAGCCATCCTCTTCCGAGAAAATAAGATACCCTTCCACGCCGTCCAGGGAAAGGAGCAGCGCGCGTGCATCTTCCAGTCCCAGGACCATGCACCAAGTGGCCAGGGCATCGGCATCGGCCGCCCCATCAGGGCTTACCACCGTGGCGCTCAACAGGTTATGCTGGACGGGATAGCCGGAACGGGGATCGATGGAATGGGCATACTTCCGGCCGTCCCGGACATAATATTTCCGGTAGTTCCCGGACGTAACGATCCCGCAGCCGGAGCCGTCGGAAGACCAGACACCGTCCAGGGAAGCGCCCAGCTCGTCCGTGCCGTCAGCCGGCCGGTCAAAAGGCCGGTCCACGCCGACACTCCAGGAGCGGCCGGAAGGGTTGTGTCCGTCGCACCAGATTTCGCCGATGTCCACCAGCATGTCCTTCGCGCCGATGGAATAAAGATAACAGGCCACCAGGTCGCAGCTGAAACCCTGGGCGATCGCGTTGTAGTTCAGGACGACCGGGGCGTTGGAACCATCCTGGCGGACGTCACGGACCGACAGCGAACCATCCTCCCGAGGGGTCATCGACGGCTTCAGCAATCCCATTCCACAAGATGACCGGATCGCAGCCACGGCCTCGTCGGAAGGCATTTCGCCGGACTTGAACCCGAAACCCCAGGCATCGAACAAAGGTCCGGCCGCAAAGTCCAGGACGCCACCGGAACGCTCGTACCATCCGTATGCGATCCGGTACATCTCCAGGAACAACCCATTGGGGCGGATGGTCTCCCCGGCATTGAACCGGGACAGGAGGGAGCCTTTGTTGTAACCGGACAGGGTCGTGTCGATCCGGGTCAGGATCGCTTCCACCGAATCACGGACCTCCTCGGGAGCCACCCGGACTCCTTTCAGGTTCACTTTCACGGCGTAGACACCCCCCTGGGCGTGACCGGAAACCTGAATGAACCGGTCACGTTCCCTGCAGGCGCAGAGGAGCAGGAGGGAAAGGACGGCGAGGAGCGTTTTTTTCATGATCGCAATCGGTTACGGCAAGATAGTTGCACAAAATTAAGATTATTTCACGATATTTGCAGAATGTATACAAGAAACCTTTTATGAGAAGACATCTTTTGCTCTATACCGCCTTGGCCGTTTCCGTCCTTGCCACCCTTTCCTGCAAGAAGGATGAGGAAAAAGACGAAACCAAGCCTTACATCTACGGGGTGGACTTCAAACTGGTCACCTTCGCCCGCCCGGGCGAAACCTATACCCTGAAACCCTTCGGCGCCTACACGACCTCCGGAGACGGCGTGGAAAAATACGTCTACAAATGGCGGGTGAACAGCGGCGAATACCAGGAGGGCGACACCTTCACCCTCAAGCTGAACGAAGTGGGCAACTATACGGTGTATCTGCAGGCGACGGACCCGGATGAGAATTACTACGCATCCACGGCCAGCAGGACCGTCATCGTCATCGATCCCGCCCTGGGCGAAACCCTGACCGGAACCGGCATCACCTTCCGGTCCGTCCACATCTCCGACCCCCGCGACAAAACCGGCGAGAACGAGTACTACTACACCCATATCGGCGACCTGGACTGGTTCCGCAACAACCTGGCCTGGACCGGCGACGGTTTGGCTTACGAGAACGCCGAGGTCACTTCCTATCCGCTCGGACGCTACTACACATGGGACGAGGCGATGACCGCCTGCCCGGACGGCTGGCGCCTGCCGACGGAGGAAGAATGGGCCTCCCTGGGCGATGAGGCCGGTCCCCTGATGTGCGACGCCTATCTGAACAGCAAGCGGATGTGGGAATACTGGCCGGACGTGGACAAAACCAACGAGAAAGAGATGTCCATCATCCCCGCCGGTTACGCCCTTCCCGCCATTACGACGCCTTCCTTCAAGCGGCTGTACGACTACGCCGCTTTCTGGACGTCCACCGAATCCGCCAAGGACTCCCGGCTGGCCGCCTACCGCTATATCTACGTGGAGGAGAACGAAGTGCACACCACATACGCAGAAAAGGGCTCGCTGGCCCTTTCCGTACGTTGCGTGCGTTAACGCAAATCTGTGATTACATAGGATTCAGGAAGCGATTTCACGTCCAGCGGGAAATCGCTTTTCCCTTGTTTGTCCAGGAACTTGATGTCCTTCAGGACGAACCGGGCCGACGTGTCCTCATCCAGGGTCAACGTCACGTCCAGGGAATTCTGTGAAGAGGAATTCACCTTGATCTGGTCCATATAAGCCTTGTAGGAGCCGATGAAAAGGGCCGGATTCGTGAACAGGTCCTCCTTCTCCACTTTCTCGATGAGAACCTCCTCCGCCTCACGGTCGATGCTCCAGCGGGTAGTACCGTCGCTGCGGACTTCCAGGCCAAGGCCGGAAAGCTTGAAGGCGTTGTCTTCCACGGTGACGTCACCGTCCGTGACCTGGGTCATGGGCTTGCCGCCCTGGGAAAGGCTGTAGGTATAGTGGAACTGCACCCGATGGCCCGGAACGCGGTCCAGGATGGGGATGCTGCCCTGTGCAAAGGCGGACAGGGAAAGAAGGATGGTCAGCAGACCTGTTGCGATTCTTTTCATTGTTCTCCGTTCATAAAGTGGCTCAGGATCTGGTCCAGTTCGTTGAAGTCCTTCACCAGGACCTCGCGGGGCTTGGATCCGTTCTGCGGACCCACGATGCCGGCGGCTTCGAGCTGGTCCATCACCCTACCTGCCTTTGCATAACCCATGCCAAGCCGGCGCTGGAGGTCAGAAGTGGAGCCGCGCTGGCTGGTCACGATGAGGCGCGCCGCCTCTTCGAACCGCTCGTCCAGCTGCTTCATGTCCACCATGCCGCCGCCTCCTTCCTCGCTTTCATCGGTGGCGGGTTCGGGCAGGTAATACGGAGTATTGTAAGATTTCTGGTAACCGATCTGGTGCCCGACGGCATCTGTGAGCGCGCCGATTTCGTCGTTGCCGATGAAGGCGCACTGGATGCGTTCCATCTCCACACCGCTGTACAGGAGCATGTCGCCCCGGCCGATGAGCTTGTCGGCGCCCGGCTGGTCCAGGATGGTGGAGGAGTCGATGCGGGAAGTGACACGGAAGGCGATACGCATCGGGAAGTTCGCCTTGATGAGGCCGGTGATCACGTCCACGGTCGGACGCTGGGTCGCCAGGATCACATGCAGGCCCGCTGCACGGCCCTTCTGGGCCAGACGGATGACCGAGGTGGTAATGCTGCGGGCGATGGCCTTGGATTCCGGACCGGCGCCCACGGACATCGTCAGGTCAGCGTACTCATCAATCACGACGACGATGTACGGGAGGAACCGGTGACCGTCGGTGGGAAGGAGATGACGGTCGCGGTACTTGTCGTTGTACAGCTTGATATTGTTTACCGTGGCCTTGTTGAGAAGGGCATACCGTTCATCCATCTCCACGCACAGGGACTGGAGGACGGCGGCGGCGCTCTTCGCATTCTTCACGATGGCCTGGTCCATCTCGTCCTGGGCGTCCGCCGCATTGGGGAGGACCGCCAGGTAATGGTTGATGAGCTTCGCATAGGCTGAGAACTCCACCATCTTCGGGTCGATGAAGACGAACTTGAGCTCCGACGGATGCTTCGCATACAGAAGCGAGGACACGATGACATTCAAGCCCACGGACTTACCCTGCTTCGTCGCACCGGCGACTAGCAGATGCGGGGCATCGGCAAGGTCGAACACCTTGACCTTCTGGGAAATCGTATAGCCGATGGCGACCGGAAGTTCCGCCTTGCTCGTGCGGAAGGACTCGTCATTGAGCAGCTGCTTGAGCGGGACGATGGAGGCCGTGTCGTTCGCCACCTCGATGCCCACGGAATCGGACAGGGTGACGATACGCACGCCCTTGGCATTCAAGGAGATGGCGATATCGTCCTGGAGGGTCTTGATGGACGCGATCTTCACGCCGGGAGCCGGATAGACCTTGTACAGGGTGACGGTAGGGCCCACGATGGCCGTCACGTCACGCACCTGGATCTTGTAGCTGGCAAGGGTTGCGCGGATCTTGTTGTTGTTCCGGTTCAATTCGTCCTGGGACACCTCGTGGCGGGCATTGGCATAATCGCCGAGGATGTCCAGCGAAGGGAACTGGTATTTGGGCAGGTCGTCGCGGTTGTTGATCCGTGGAAGCGGCTTCCGAACCTTCTGGGTGAGGGTATCGTCCGTTTCCACGGTGAAAGAACCTTCCTCCTCCCCGCCCTCGACAACATCTGCAGGCGGAACGGGAGTCGCTGCCACCCGGGTGACCACAGGTGCCGGTTCCGGTTCAGGTTCGGGCTTCGGCTCCGGTTCGGGTTCCGGTTCGGGTTCCGGTTCAGGCCAGGGCTCCGTAACGGGGAAAGCCTCTTCTTCAGCAGGTTCCTCCCCGGGTTCCCCTTCAGCTTCTTCGGAGGAGCCGGAACGGGAAAGACCCTGGAAACCGTCGGTCACGAAATACAGCCACAGACCGGTAAGGGCCAGCAGCGCAACGGCCGTGACGATGAATCCGACCAGATTGACGGAAGCATTCACGAAAGCGGAACCGGCATAACCGCCCAGTCCCCCGCCGAAAAGATTGTCCCACCCGGCCAGGCGGCTGACAAAGGCCAGGAGCCAGGAACCGAGGAAGGTGCCCGTGATGCCGGCGACGAACCAACGGCCCAGGCGGATCTTCAACTTGGGAACGGCCCGGCTGAGCGTCCAGGCCACCAGGAAAGCGATGAGGCCGAGGGCGGCGAGGCCGAAACTGCGGGTGACCAGGAAACGCCCCCAGCGGAAACCGAGCTTGGAACCGGCATTATGTGCCTGGACCTGGCTTTCCATCATCTGCGGATCGGACATCAGGCTGGCATCCTGCTTCCAAGAAAAGAAGTAGGAACTCACCGCAACGATGGTAAACAGGGTGAAGAGCCCGATCAGGACGGCAGCGACGATCCGGTACCCGGACCGCCGCTTCTCATCCATTTCAGCCCAATATGCGGAAGGAAGCTTCAGTTTCATTTCTTCTTGCCGTTCTTCTTGTAGTTGACCCACTGTTTCTTACCGTTGTTTCCGCGGTTGAAACCCATGTTCATCCCCGGTCGGGAGAAGTTCGCATTGCTGTCGATCTTGGTGAGTTCCAGCCCCTCGGGGACGGTCACCCGTCCTTCGGAGAGACGCTCGATGTCGGCGAAGATGGTCTGGTCGGCCACGGTGTCCTTGTTCCAGATCAGGTACTGCTGGCGCATGTAGATGGCCAGGGACCGGATCATCGCGGTCTTCACTTCCCCTTCCGGCTCGGAGGCAATCAGGTCGATGATGCTCTCGATGTTGCGGCCGTAGTGGCGGGCCTTGATGGGCTTCGTGTTCAGGGGAATATTCTCCGGGCGGCTGTTGACGACCTCCGGCAGCGGGGCGGGATACGGGGAATCGATGTCCAGGTCGTAGCCGGCGATCATGTACAGGTGGTCCCAGAGTTTCTGGTCGAAGTTCTCCTGCTGGTGCACCTGGGGATTCAGGCTTTCCATCACTTTCACGATGGCGCGGGCCTGCTCCGACCGCTTCGCCCGGTCCGGAATCTCCTTCATCATCTCGACCATTTTCAGGACGTTCCGGCCGTATTCCGGCATCGCCAGTTTCTCCACTTCGGTATTATAGTACAGCTTGATGGTATTCTCGTTCGCTTCCATTCTCAGACAATTACGTATAGCGTACAAAGATAATCAAAAATCGTCACACTTCCACCAATTCATCTTCTCCGTTTTCGCGGATGTACCAAAGGGTTCCGGTAACGGGCGCATGGCCCATCGCCCGGTAAAGGTCCATATAGGTCCGGACCTGGTCCACGTGCTTTTTCTCGCGGAGACCGAACTTGTAGTCGACGATGGCGGCGGATCCGTCAGGACGAAGGATGACGCGGTCAGGACGAAGGTCCACGCCACCGGGGCCGATGAGGGGAGATTCGTTCAGGACACGGATTCCTTCCTCTGCAAACCAGCCACGGGGCGCCACGGAGGCGATTTCCGCCTCCAGGAAACGGAGCGTGCGGTCGCGGTCGGCCTTCGGAAGTTCGCCGGTGGCGACGGCACGGTCCACGGCCCGGGGCAGGTCGCCGGGCACGGTGACGGAAGCGAGGATGTCGTGCAGGACAAGGCCGCGGAGACGGTTGGAAGCATCAGGGCCCACCAACCCGTCCGGTCCGAAATAGTCAGCCGCGTCGCGGCTGACCTTCAACCGCCCACGCTCCCCTGCCGGGAAGGAAGGATACCCCACCTCCAGCGGTTGCGCCGGGCCCGCTTTCCGCTTCAAAGTCCGGAAGTCATACATCGTCCCGGCGTGGTAATCCCCCTTCCCGACAAAGACGTACAGCAACTGGGACAGATTCTTCCAGTCAGGGTCCTTGCCGGTTCGCAAGGCATCCTGGAGCGTCTTGGAGGGGTGATCCGCAATGACCCTCAATCCGTATTTCGCCCGGGTAAGGGCCACATAGAAGACATTGATGTTGTCAATGTACTGGAGCGTCCGCTCCCGATGATAATCCTTCGCAAAGAGGGTACCTTCCGAGGTTCCGCTCAGGTTTACATGATAGACCCCGTCCGCAATGCTTTCCAAGGGCGTATCCTCCACGGCAGGCCGGCACCAGTAGGACGATTTCTGGTACAGGGTGACCTCCTCCGCGAACGGAAGGATGACGTACGGGAACTCCAGCCCCTTGGATTTGTGGACGGTCATCACACGTACGGATGAACCGGATTCGGGCGAGGCAATCTTGGGATCGGCCTCGTTCCAGTCCCGCAGGAAAGCGGAAAGGTCATTGCCCCGGGCGGATGTCCAGTCCAGCAAATAGTCCATAAAGGACTGGACATAAGGGATTTCCGAATCAAAAACATCCGGATTGGCTTCCCGCAGGTCACGGAGGAGCGATTCGGCCAGGTCCACGAGCGAGAGGTAGTGGTCCGGAATCCGGATGGCCATCGACCGGGCCAGATAACCCGCCACCGAAACCGAATCCGCCGTCTCATGTGCATCCATCAGGGACAGCTGGGACACCAGACGGCGCACCGTCACCGAAGACTTGGTGAACAGGGAATCGTCGGAAACGACCGGGATGCCTTCGGAGACCAGACGGTTTGCGATGGCGGAGCCGTCGTCGTTGGCCCGCACCAGGATGGCGATGTCGCCATAGAGACCTCCGGCGGCCTGGACCTCGCGGATGGCGGACACGATGGCGTCCATCTCCGCATCGGCGCCGTCGCAGAATTGGACATCCACCGATCCCTCAGCCGGGTCCGGGAAGCGTACCTCCTGCGCGACATCCCTGTAAATCCGCTGGATATCGCTTCCTCCCAGCTGGCGGTCCAGTTCCTGCGCAGCATAGGTGAAGAAACGGTTGTTGAACTCCACGATGGTCCGGCAGGTACGGTAATTTCCGTCCAGGACCGTCTCGGAGCCGGGTTGCAGGTCGAAATCGCGCTGCAGGCCGGTGTCCAGCAGGTTCCAGTCCGACCCGCGCCAGCGATAGATGGACTGCTTGACATCGCCCACCACGAGATTGTCGAACCCGCCCGCCTCACTGTTCAGAAGCAACGGCCGGAAATTCTCCCACTGGATGGTGGAAGTGTCCTGGAATTCATCCAGGAGGAAGTCCTCGAAACGGACGCCCAGTTTCTCGTATACGAACGGAGCGTCGGACCCGTCGATGATGCCCTTGAGAATGGTGTTGGAGTCGTCGATCGAGATGACGTTCTTCTCGCGCTGCACCTCCTCGAAGGCCTTGCGCAATTCCCCGGCGATACCCAGTCCATAGACCTGCGCCCCGATGAGCCGGGCGGTCGAATAGACCTTATACGGCTGCTCAAACAAGTCGCAGAAAGCATTGAGAGGCCCTTCCAGGCTCCCTTCCAGTTCCAGGCGGAGCCGGTCCTTCGACTGGACGAACCACTTGGAGGAATCCCTCGCCCTTTCCAGGAATGCGGGCTTGAGCGGTGTAACCGCAGCGCGGCCGTCCAGGTCCAGATAGCCATACAATGCTTTGAAGAAGCCCCTGAAACTGTCCTCCGGAGCCACCTTGTGCTGCTCAAAGACGGCCAGGACAGCCCGCGCGGCCGCCTCCACCTGCTTCACGTAATCCCGGACCAGGGCCTCGCAGCCCTTCCGGACCTGCTTCAAGTGTTCCTTGGAATACGCCGCATCCTCGTCCACGTCATATTCGCGGACGGCCTCGGCGTGATCCGCCGACTTGAGGCTCCTGGCCATCGCCTTGAGGGGCGGCTCCAGATTGAAGCGGTCCCCCTTTTCCAAGCTGGCCTTCACGTTGTCCGTGAGCCAGTCCAGCAAGCCGTGGTCCTCCTCGGTCAAACCGTCCAGGATCCGGTCTACGCTCTCCTCCACCAGCGCATCCTTGTCCAACTCTACCTGGTAGGAGGAGAACTGGCCGATCTCGCGGGAGAACGCCCGAAGGGTCTGCTGGAAGAACTTGTCGATGGTGGACACGGCGAAGGAAGAGTAGTCGTGCAGGATGGCGCTTAACTGTCCTGCCGCCCGCTCCGAAAGGGCCTTGTCCGTAGGCAGAACCGAAGGGACAAAGTCCTTGTAATAAGGAGATTCCTTCGGATTCACCGCCAGGGTATGGAGTTCCTCCAGGATCCGGCGTTTCATCTCGTCAGTGGCCTTGTTGGTGAAGGTGACGGCCAGGACATGGCGATAGGCCTGCGGGTCTTTCCTCTCGAGCAGCAGGCGGATATATTCACGGGCCAGGTTATAGGTCTTACCCGAACCGGCCGAAGCTTTCAGGATCCGGATCATCTTCCACAAATCGTTTTAAAGTCACAATAACCGCAGGTAGCAGCCTCCTGCGTCCGGCGGAACGGGACGGAAGGGTCCACCATCTCGGCGAGCATGGTTTTCAGGCGCTCCCGCGTCAGGCGCGTGAACTCAGCGCTCTGGGGACGGTCCTCCAGCGGCTGGGTGAACAGGCGGGAGACCGCATAGATGGAATTCACCATCGGCCGGTCCTTCAGATCGGGATACGCGCCAGCGAGAAGGCCGTAGATGAACAGCTGGAGGGCGATTTTCGGACGGCCGGTGTTCGAAGCGCCGAACAGCTTGTCCACCACTGCGGCGGCATTGTCGTCCGTGATATTGATGTCTTCGTCCTCCACGCGGCCGGTCTTGTAGTCCACGATGCGGACCTCCCCGTCCAGATAACTGTCGATCCGGTCGGCGAAACCCTTGATGGTGAAGCCCTCGAACCGGCACTCCATCTTCTGCTCCATATACAGGATGTCGAAGCCCGGGGAGCCCGAGCGGACCAGCAGGTCCCGGTCGTGCTTCAGCGTCTGGAGAACATACTCCACGATCACCTCCTCCACGACCAGGTCGCGGCCGGTGACGTCGATGGTCTGCATCTCCTCCATGATGAGGCGGCGGACCAGGTCGCGCAGGCCCTTCTTGTCCTGCAGGAGCCCGTCCAGGACGGCCACCGTCACTTTCTTGCGTCCCTTGTACAAGGTCTGCATCGTCCGGTGATACACCCGGCCCAGGCTGCCGGAGTCAAGCGACTCGGCCACCTCGTCCTCCGTCTGGAGCCGTTCGACGAACTGGTAATAGAACTTGGCCGGACAGGCCAGATAGTTCTGCAGGGTGGAGGCGGACAGTTTCCCCTCCCGGATGGCCGCAATGGCCTCCGGGGTCTTCTCAATCACGTCTTCCGCAGGCGCAAGCTGCATGCCGGCCGTCACGACGAAACGTTCCATCGGCACCCCGAAATGATATTCGAGCTGCTTGATATACCGGCTTTCCTCCCCGGTCTTGAGCCCTTCGGTACGGCTGTCGTACAGGAGCCAGACATCGTCGGCACGCTGGATCATCCGGTAGAAATAGTAGGCCCACACGCTGTCCTGATACTCGAACGTGGGAAGGCCGAAGCCCTTGCGGAGTTCCGGCGGGATGAAGGAGGTGCCGGATCGGCGGCGCGGGAAGGTTCCCTCATTGGCGGAAAGGATGACGAGGTTCTTGAAATCCAGCGCGCGCGTTTCCAGAGGTCCCATCACCTGGAGTCCTTCCAGCGGTTCGCCCCGGAACGGGACGGATTCCCCGGAAAGCAGTTGGTCCAGCAGGTGCAGCCAAGTGGCGGGAAGCACCGCCAGGTCCATCTCGTCAAGCAGGTTCACTGACTGGAGAGACCGTTTGGCGAAATCCAGTTCCAGCAGCATCGACTCCACGCCACGGAGCTTCCAGCCCACATAGCTGATGATGTCGGCGAGCCAGGCGGCCAGCGTCCGGTTCTGGTCGGCCGAGGGATCCTTGGGCTGCAGGATGACCGGACGGAACACGAGATCCAGCATGGGCCCGCCCTGCAGGTCCTTCTGCGGGATGTAATACTTGGCCTGGTCCTTGACGGCCTTCACGACGGCTTCCTCTTCCGGGGTAAGGACGGCCCGGAACAGGCTGTTGGAGAAGATGGAACGCACGTCGCGATGATAGAAAAACCAGCCTCCCGCCTTCTCCCGCAGACGCTGCTGCATCGCCGCGACCGAGGAAATCAGGGAATAGACCGCACCGCCCGTAAGCGCACAACCCATTGTAACATTGATGCTTCCGTACTCGGGCGGGATAGCGTTCAAAAGCGGCATCAGGAGATTCTCGTCGGGAAGGACGAAGGCAGTTTCCACCGGATCGCCGGCCGGACAGCGTCGCAGGATCTCCGGCGCCACCTTGGCCTGGCCGGCCGAGGAAGGGACACTGACGATGTGGAAAGACGGATGGCCGGCCCCCTCAATCGGGAAGGCGTTCGGGAAGGCCCGGACATTCTCCTCCATGAAGACGGAGGACTTGTTCCGGGGATCGCGGACCGCATCGGAAACGTAATCCCAGCAGAACTCGGCGATGCCGGCGTCCCGCATCCGCCCGAGGACCGTCCGCTCGCATTCGTTCAAGGCATTGAGCCCGATGACGACGTAGCGGCGAACCTCCGGGAACACCCCCGACAGGATGTCCGTCACGGACTCCCCGCCTTTCAAGCGGGCGGCGAAGTTCCGATACACCATGCCTTCGTAGGCCATCCCCTTCTGCCCAAGGCGGTTCCGGAAATCGCGATAGAGCGGGAACAGGATGTTCCAGACCTGGAGGAAGCGGGCCTTGACCGTGGTGTCGTCGGTATCCAGATGGACGGTCAGACGGCCGTTGCGGTCCCGGAAATGGGCGACGAACCGGCGGACGGCTTCCCGCTGTACGTCGGACAGATGGCTGTAGTCGTCCTGGATGTCCTTGAAGTCCGCCACGTCCGTGAACAGGCCTTCCGCGTCCACGAGGAACTTGTCCACATCGTCGAAGTCCGCCAGGATGACCTCGCCCCAGAAGATGAACTCGTCCAGGGGTTCGGCCTTGGGATAGACCGACTGGTAAGATTCGTACAAAGCCAGCAGGAGACGGATGCGGTCCGTCACCTCGCCGCCGTAAACCCTGTAAAAGAAGTCATTGATGGTCAAGGACATCGGTGCATGCATGGGCCTGTCGGAGCCCCCCTCCCGGAGCAAGTCGCCCAGGTACTTCCGGAAAAACACGGAAGACCGGCGGTTCGGGAAAATGAAGCAGATGTCCTGTATGTCCGTCGCGAGATAATGGGCTGCGACCTGTTTCAAAAAAGGTGTCATGCTACAAAGATATACCTACCTTTTGCCAAAACATTACACAATCAAAAGATCTTTTATCAAAGATACATCTTTTCGGGCGCTGTTGCAAATGAACGGGAAATTGTTTATCTTTGTAATTAGAATTATTCAAAACAACACAAAAGGAACCTGATATGAAGAAAAAATTCCGCTGCCTCGTATGCGGTTATGTGTACGAAGGTGAAAATCCGCCCGCAGAGTGCCCCGTATGCCACGTGAAGTCCGACAAGTTCGTCGAAGTCAAGGAAGAGGAAGGCAAGCCCATGTGGGCCTGCGAGCATGAACTCGGCGTCGCCAAGGGCTGCGACCCGGAAATCTGGGCCGGTCTCCAGGAACACTTCCACGGTGAATGCACGGAAGTAGGCATGTACCTCGCCATGAGCCGCCAGGCCGAACGCGAGGGCTATCCCGAGGTCGCCGACGCCTTCAAGCGCTACGCCTTCGAGGAGGCGGACCACGCCGCCCGCATCGCCGAACTCCTCGGCGAAGTCGTCTGGGACACCAAGACGAACCTCAAGAAGCGTTACGAAGCCGAAGCCGGCGCTTGCGAAGGCAAACTCGCCATCGCCAAGAAGGCAAAGGCGCTCGGCTACGACGCCATCCATGACACCATCCACGAGATGGCCCGCGACGAAGCCCGTCACGGTGCCGGCTTCCTGGGCCTGTACAACCGCCTCTTCAAGAAGTAGAGCGTAACGTACCAGGCTGATGATCAGCCGTTTAAACGAAGGTCTATGTCCTTTTTGGAACATAGACCTTTCTTTAATGCCTTGATAATCAGTACAATTCCTTGAATCCCCGGTACAGGTAACCAACCAGGTCCGAGCTGGAATACCCCTCGGCCGTGCGCTCCTGCGTCAGGATGTCGCCGGTGCGGCCGTGGAGCCAGACGGCGAGGGCGGCGGCATCGGCCGATGCATAGCCACGCGCGAGGAGGCCGCCCAAGAGGCCGGTCAGCACGTCGCCGCTTCCTCCCTTTGCCAGCCCCGGATTGCCGGTCGTATTGACCAGGCAGTCTCCGGCAGAAGTGAATACTTTCGTATGGAAGCCTTTCATTACCAGTGTACAACCGGTGGAAGTGCAAAGCGATTGAACCTGGCGATCCCGTTCTTCAACGTCGTTCCAGGGTAGCAGGCGCCTCAACTCCCCGAGATGCGGGGTAAGGACCGCACCCATCGGCAAATGATTCTGCCAGTCAGGGACCTCGGAAAGGATGTTCAGCGCGTCAGCATCGACAATCACGGGGAGATTCCGCTCCTGGGCCGCTTTCAACAGGGCAAGCAGCGCCTCCTTCGTCTCCGGACGCCGTCCCAGTCCCGGCCCCACAGCCACAGCAGTGTATCGGTCCATGGACACCGGCACGCGGCTGAAGCCCTCCCCCGGATCCTCCGACAGCATCGCCGACGGATCCCTGACCACGACCGCCTGCAGCGCCCGTTCCGTGGAATGCAGCGTCACCAGCCCGCACCCGGACCGCAACGCCGCCCCAGTCGCCAACACAGCCGCCCCAGGCATCGTCTGGCACCCTGCCACGACAAGCAAGTGTCCATAATCACCTTTATGGCTCTCCTCCGCCCGCTGTAGCAGCCGAGGTCGGAGATAGGCGGAATCGATCGAAGTCATCATATCAAATCTTTTTGCGAACACAAAGATAGGAAGAATTCCGGGACTATTTGTTTCTTGCAAAATGTTTATTATCTTGCGAAAACATTAATAACCAATGTTATGAACATTATTCTTACCCTGCTCTTCGGAGCCATCGCGGGCTGGCTGGCCGGCTTCTTCGTGGTCAAGGACAAAGGTGGCCTCATCTGGAACATCATCATCGGCCTCCTCGGCGGTCTGGTCGGCGGCTGGCTGTTGGGCAAGCTTGGCGCAAGCGGATCCTTCTGGTCCCAGTGGTATGGCCAGATCGTGTGCGCTCTCATCGGCGCCGTGGTCCTGCTGTGGGTCTGGAACCTGATCAAGAAATTGCTCAAGTAAGGCAATCTCTTCTTCTTTGAAACTTGCTGTCCGCATCCTGCCCTGAACGGGTCGGGATGCGGATGGTTTTTACTGCAGACATTGATCCATGAACGCAATCATGCGGGCGTTGACCTCCTTCGATTCGGGGAGGGCCGGGGCGATTACGTTGTGGACATGCCCCACCTGGCGGTCGTCCGAAGGGATGTCAATGAACTCCACCGGACGGCTTAGGGAATCGCAGTCCGCCTTGATCTGGAGCGACTGACCCCGAATGAAATCGCGGGTGCAGGTGGACACCAGCAAAGGCCCATGGAAACCGCCGATATAGGTACGGGGTGACATCGAAGCCATCCACTCCCTGTTCCTGTATCGCGGGCCGATGAACCATGCCAGGGCACTCTTCGCGAAGGAGCCTGCCTCCCCGAACGTCGCAAAATCATAGGCGGGACAGTTGATGAGGACCCCGCGCGAGGCGAAGACCTTCGGGCGGATGGGCATGGATGTATTCTCCACGCCTTCAGCCATATACAGGGCCAGATGCCCGCCAGCCGAATCGCCCGTCAGGAACATCCGGTCCTTGTTGAGCCCAAGCTCCCCGGCATGGACAGCCAGGTAGTCCAGCCCGGCGGCGCAGTCGGCCAGCTCGTCCGAAACATCCCGTTTTCCGTCGTTCAGCCGGTATTCGAGCAGGACGACATCGTAGCCCGCCTTCAGGAATTCGGACGCGAACTTTCGGTTGTTATCCCGCCTCCCGGCCACATAGAATCCCCCGTGTATGTCAATGAGGACGGCATCCTTCCGGACAGCCTTGTCCGCATAATAGATGTCAAGCACCTGGTTGGGATGCCCGCTCTCCACATAGGGAACGCCGATCCGCTTGTCGCACGAATCCGCATACGTGAGCTCCGTGGAAGCCTTATTGCTCCCCGACACCATCATCTTCAACATGGATTTGCTGATCTTGATCCCGCCGCAACCGGCCGCCAGGGTCAGCATAACCATCAATAGGACTGTCCGTTTCATATGTCGATCTCGTTTGTTTACGCCAAAGATAGCAATCTTTCGGCATTCGGGGAAATGTCTGGTCCGTCCACAGGGCCCGGGGCGGTCCCGCTCCGTGCGGACAGACCAAAAACTGTGTAAAACGGGTCGTTTTGCACAGTTTTCTGCATTTTTGGCCAATAATTGTGTAAAACAGGCCGTTCTACACAGTTTTCCGTGTTTTTGGCGAGTAATTGTGCAAATACGGCGTTCCTGCACAATTATTCACTGCTGGGGATGGCTGGCCAAGGGTTGTTTTGGATTCCGGCCATCTTTTCCATTTGCGTGTGGAGTTTGAGGCGCATGCCGTCCACTTCTTGCTTCCGGGTGTGGGTTCTGTCCGGCAGCAAGGGCTCGCCTACGATCAGGGTCATCAGGGGTTCGGAGGGTTTGCCGAACAGTTTGTACAGGCCTTTTCGCTCGCGATAGGTGATTACGAAAGGGATGATGGGCACGTTGTATTTGTAGGCCATTGTGAAAGCACCCTTGCGGAAGGGGCGGATGGGCTTGTAGTAATTCCAGCGCACTTCCTCCGGGAACACCAGGATCCAATCCCCGCGGCGGTGGAACTCGTCAAAAGCCTCGTTGAACTTGCGCATGCCCGCCACGGTCTCGGCCACAGGGATGCCGCCCATATAGCGGAGCACCCAGCCGAAGATCCCATTGAAGTGCTTGGCATACATCGGAATCCACATACGGCGGAACCACCGCACGGCGCGGCAAACAGACAGCGCATCGAAGATATACACATGGTTGCAGATGCAGACCGCCCCGCCCTTCAACTGCTCCTTATACGGCTTGAGGACCTCCTTCCCCTTGATTCGGAGCCCATACTTGATCCGGTTCCACGGCGAAACCAGGAGCCATTTGGCCAACGCATTCACCCAGCTGTTCCATTTGAAGCGGAAGGAATCGTCCAGATAGGGATACGTCTCGTCGAAGGCATACGTATCCGCGGCTCCGGCCGATTTCTCCACCTTCACCAGGTGGGCATAGGGATCCTCCTGCGGATAATCGATCACCTGCGGCGGAATGTACACACCTTCATTAACTTTCAGGTCGGGATGATGCATGGCAAGGGCGGTTAATGGAGGCAAAAGATAGTGAAATTAATCGGGAAATGGAACCGCGATGATTGCCCTCGACGACAAAATGGGCGGGATTTGTATTCGAGCCGTCGAAAATGGCCGTCTCGACGACGTTTTCAGGAGGTAGTTGTCGTCGAGAGGGGTGAGAGTCATCACTTTATTTCATCGGCCCTCGGCAGGTATTCGTCAATGGTATTGGCAATGGACAGGATTGTCTGATAGAAAAGGATATTGGAACTCTTCAGAGGCCTCCAACGCTCCTCGGACGCCTTGCCGCGAAGGAACTTATCGGTCGAACACCAAAGCCTTGATGTCCGGCTTCTCCAAGTCATTGTTCGGCGTATTGACAAACCCACCGGCATCCCTGATGATGTCCCGTATGGCATCATGGATTGCATTGCCAGCCTCCAGATAGGTATTGGATAGATCAATGAGTTTCCTCTGCATGATTCTTTTCGTTCATACTTGACCAATTCCCGCAGCGAGAATTATATCTCATTCAACTGTCAAAGATACGGAACCTCTCGGGAAAATGGTGATTAACTTGTATCGGGAAAAGAATAAGCGCGCACAACCGGGTTTAAACGCGTCTATTGCAGAGTAATCCGCTTATTAATTACATAATCTGAACAATCCTTAAATTGCAGACCCTACTCCAGACACACGGGATGGAACGCTACCCCTTCTTCGGAGGCTTCCGTACTTCTGAGGCTTACACTAAGAGTTAATCACCGCTACCATAATTATTGCCGCCACAATCAGGATCCAACCCGAAGTGGCGGCAAATGCCATTTACGTTATTCAGTGGGAAATACTAGTTCGTTGCAGAACCCACTAATAAAGTCAAGTCATCAATACATCTAACAGCAGTAGAGCCTTCATAATAAACTCTAATAAAAACATTCTTATAAGAAGAAAGAATGGCTGTTAACTTTACCCATTCACCTTTACCCATGGATGCACCATCAACAGATGCCACCTCTGTCCAGGTATTACCATCGGTTGAAACGTCAACGGCCCAAGAAGAAGCTTTAGTATTTGTCGATTTCTTTGAGACAAAGCATGTTAGTGATTGAGGATTAGATATTTTGTTTTTAGTAACAATACTGGCTGTTGAAGTCCCTGCCGTAACACCAAAATAAGTGCCTTCATGAGGGGAAAAACCAGAATCGGTTTGTTTGCCATTGATATTTGTAAAAGTCCAATCAGAATAATCAGAAACGGCAGACTCAAAATCAATAGTGTAAGAAATCCCCGAAACTATCTCAACGGAAAGTGACGCACTAGCAGTAATATCTCCCTCTGTATAGCTAATCGTAATCGATTGACTAGAAACAGCCACACTCGAGCTAAATCCGCTCACAACAACGTCGTCAATCGTCAGATTCCTCTTACTGTTATCAGAGTAGACAGCCTTTACTGTACCATCACCAAAAGAGAAAGATTCTCCAACACTAAATGTCGTCTTAAGATTATTAACTTCTAGATTAGTAGTAAGTGTCGGCCGAGCATTGACGGAAATAGAAACAGTTGCGGTTTTCGTAACTCCTCCTTCTGTGTAGCTAATCGTAACTGAATTATCAGACGTACTAAGCGCACCGTTCGGAGAATAGGTATAATCCGTCACTTCAGCAGATTTCGTATGTGCCGAATCATTTGCATCAACATATGTAGCCGTAACTACCATACCAGAGGGATCAAATAACTCTCCAACATAATATGTCTGTTTGGGATTAGAAGTAACAGAAATACTCTCTAGATTCCAAGCTATATTCTCTTGAATAGTATAAATGGAAACAGGAGTTTGATCAGTAGAATAGCAAGCAAAAATATCACTGCCACCATTGTACTGAAGTTTATTTCTAGAATTGTTTCCTTGAGCAATGATGGATGCAGTATTGTTCGAAATAGAAATACTAAATACACCATTGTCGCCAACGGTAGTCTTTGTGCTCGTTTTCAGATGATTACTTGAGTTACTAGCTGCATAAAGATATGCGTTCTCACCAACATTAAGATACCAATTACTACCACTCTTTTCAAGAGTAATAATCTGAACATCAGAATTAATAGCAATACCACCTGTCGTTTCAGAAACATCTACTGCAGCACGGTTATTTGTATTCTGAGTAGAACCAAGTGCCTTCGAGCCATCAGCATTAGTAATTACAATTTGCTTTCCATCTTCCAAATCAGAAGCCTTCGTAACTAACGTCCAGACTTCAGTACTCGGAACAACATAGATAACGGCTGCACCAGCAACATCGCTGTTGTTGTAGCCTTCAGCAACAGCGATTGCCTTTACATAAGAATCAGCAGTAATCGTCGGTTTGTTGGAGACATCATAAAGAGCACTCGACGTAGTAGGATCATTGGTAGCGGCTTCTGTAGCACCAATTTCATAGTAAATCGAAGCTCCGTCCGTACTACTCGTAATGGTAATGACATTATTAGAGCAAGCAATTGTCGGAGTAGCACAAGTCGGTGTTTCAATAACGGCATCGGACCATTTATAGAGCATAACATTGGAACCCGCAAGGCCTTGGGTGTTTACTGCATAACATGCGAAAACAGGGCCGTTATTTGTCTGATTGAATCTAAGGATGTTGCGACTGGTTGACTTTGACGCTATGATCGAAAAGCCTCCTTCACCATCTTCAGTGATTTCCCAATAATAATTGGCAGAATGCTCAGTATCAATACTAGCACTTGCTTTCAAATAGTTATTACTCGTACCGCCCGCAGCATAAAGATACTGGTTCTTATCATCCTGAATTGTATACATGCCTTGATAGGTTCCTTCAGTAACAAGAGTGAACGTTTTCTTGATGGAAGCATCACTAGCGGTTACAACGTCATTCTCAATCGTAATATCAGTTCCCTTAATGTTATTTCCAGAAACGTAAGAGAGAGCAGCAATATAGCTACCTTCATTCTCGCCCACCATAATCCACTCTCCAGCATAAGATGGAGTATCACTCGGCCAATCCAACGTCGGAGCCACAATGATAGCGTTACGCTCCACGCCAAGGGTAATGCCGGTGGTCTTAGTTGCGACACCTTCGACGTCAGAACGGTTCGCCGTCATGAAACTCAGTTCAAAACCTTCGTAGGTGCCAGTAGGAAGCGGAATATAGAAAACCATACTAGACTTCCGCTGGCCGGTAAAGTCCATAGTAATGTAACTGGAACCTTCCTGAGGAATAGCACTAATCTTACCATCGGAGACTATAAAACTATTGTCCGAGATACACATATCATTGACGGAGAACTGGAACATGGCCGCATCTTCCGGAATATTGTTAATGGTCAGTTTAAGGACACCACCAACAGATTTGAAAGAAATGCCATCCGAAGAAATGGTGCCTAACATCGGCATGTTTGTGGCACCCTCGACGTAATTATACTCGCTATTTAATCCAAATTCAATTTCCTCTTCGCTGGAAATACCGCAACCCTCTGCGGCCGGATAAAAGGCATAATCACCAAGAGTTTCACCTTCCTCAAGCTCAACATCAAAACTTGCAGTCGTTCCGGTATTCTCAGTTGTTCCATTCTCCCAACTATCTTCGCCCCCCAACTTTGTCAGTACAACAATCTTGTCTCCAGCCTGCCAGGAGAAGTTTCCCTCAGCGTCAGCAGAGACTTTTGTATCAGCATTATCAATCGTTGCCTTCAACGTAACAATGTGCTTTCCATTCTCGGGAACAACAACTTCATTCTCGACTTTTCCACACCCAACCAGCATAAGGGCGGCACCGAAAAGAATTAGTATGATCTTTTTCATAATCATTTAGTTCAAAAATTAAAGATTACCACCAATTAGTTTCGGTAGACCGGTCTTGCATGTAAGCTTTTTCCTCAAATGAAGAGTTCTCTGCCGGGCTCGCGCAGAAATTCCCCTCGAATTTCACGAGGATCAGCTCCGTCTCGGGAGCTTCATAAAGGTGTTTTTTGTTCATAACGTTATGTTTATATTTTGTATCTATTCGTTTGATATAGAGTCACTTCATGCCCGTCCGTACGGAACGGAGGGGGCAAATCGTGTCTTATATGTGGCGATTTTCTTCATTTCAAGACCGCAAATTTACGGATAATCGCCCGGTTTTCCAACAAAGAAGATATAAAACGCGCGTAATTCTACGCGCGAGAAGGGTGACGATGGCTCCGGGGAGAAACATTATATACAAGATTGGGGGCATAGACAAGACCGGCTTCCATCAATGGAATGCCATTTTTTCAAATTATTGCTATTTTTGCATAAACCGAAGTTGCTAGAATGTATTCTCTCATCGTTAAACATTTGCCTGCTTATTTGATGCGGCTGTTGTCCGCATTTACAGTTCTCTTGTTTTTTACCGTTTGTACGCCTGAGGAAAATCAAGGTGGGAAAAATGAGCCCAAAGACGAAGATCCGAAGGAAAATCCCGGCAATGAGACGACGGAAGATGTTTGGAAACAATTCACGGAACAAGACATCACCTTCCAGGGCAACTTGCCCGACACCGAGTTGATGTCTTTCACCGGCATCGACGGCTCCCCGCTATATGTAGTCGGTTATCCCGGGCTGCTATCAGTCTCCTTTACTCCGGCCACTCCCGTAAAGACTGTTTGGGAGCACGTAATCAATGCTTCCGGAAAGGTCGTCGGGCAGTATCCAGAGCTCGGATATTACGTCGTTTCGGTGAAGGCCGGTAAAGAGAATGATTTTGTTGCCAGGATGAAGGATGCATCTGGAATCAGAAGCATTTACCCCGAGTTCGAAATCGGTGATGATGCCTGTTTTGTTATTGACAAAGGTCAACATGGAAGAAATGTTGAGAACCAGTTGAATAAATGGGATGATTACGTTTGGACTGAGTTCGTGGACATTTCCAATGGTCAGGATGCTAGCCAAAGTATTCCCTTCGAAACCATAAAGCATCCGCTTTTTTCCTGCCTGAAAAGAGGCGATTGTGAAATTGTAAATCTTTCCTACGGAACCCCTTATGGAATTAAAGGGAAGAAATATGGTTCTAATCAAAAACAGGATAGTGCTTACGTAAATAATCGGGCTGACTATATCGACTGGATCTGCGACATAGTTATTCAAAGCGGAAACACGACTACTCCCGTTATTCTCTCAGCAGGCAACGATGGCATGCATGAACTGGAGAAAATAATCGGAAAAACCAATGATAATAGCCGGTCTCTTCTTGGCAAGCAGGTTATTCTCGTTGGCGCTGAAGACAAAGGGCATACGTATTCGAACAAGATGAAGAATCGGGAAACGAAATCCCCCGTTATCAACCCCATCGTGAACATCACCGATATCAGAGATGTCGATGATCCGGATCTACTCATCCACGGGACTTCCTTCGCAGCTCCGAATTATGTCCGGTACCTGCGGGCGGTGGCCGTTTATTTCGAGCTGACACTTATGGAAGCCGTTGAATTACTGAGCGATGAATGGTTCAACCGGGGAATAACCGCCTGGGATGATGATCAAATACTGAGACTGCTCCTCGGCACTCCTTCGACCGACATCCTGCTTGAACAGATTCCGCAGAAGGTGCCGCCCCATGGAGGGTCATTCCAGATTGATGTCGAGATTTCCGCGGAGAACTGGATGGTTGCGGATTCCACACCCTGGACGATATCTGCCGATTGCGACTGGATCCATTTTAATCAGACAACCGGAACCGGCAATGAAAGAGTCACAATGACTGTTGATGGGAATGTCACCGGCAGGTCCCGGAGTGCAACGGTTTTCGCAGAGATTGACGATGCACAGGATGGCGATCAGAAAAAACGTTTCAAAGCAACCATCGAACAAGCCGAAGCAAAAGTGTTTGCCCCCAATCACGACGTCTACTATGTGCTTCCCGGAGTTGAGTCTTCCGCGGTTTATTACGGGGATGGCTGGTCCAGCAGTTTTTCCGACTTGGAATTCAGCATCGACTTCAAGACGAATTACAAGGTTACGGAATGTTTCCTGGAGGATGATACCATCGAACACACACTGAATGGATATTATGGCAGTTATCCCGACGAGAATGGCTATTACGACAATTCCGTCATTATTTATTTCTCTCCGCAAACGCCGATACAGAACAACTGTGGCACCAATTGGAGGGAAATGGGACTTCGGCCCGAATCTCCGATTCCATCCCGCAGTACCTATCTGAAAGTCCGTCTTCCCGAGTCGCCCGACAAGTCCTATGTCGCAACACTTGCAAAGGTTGTCCAGGTGGGGCTGCCTTGCATTACCATGAAACAGTGCCATCTCAATGACGTTTCGATCCCGTCCGGCGTGGACATGGAAGGCCAGTTCGTCCTTGATTTTGAAGTGACTTACCCGGACGAATTGACCAAATCCGCTTGCAAGGGGCTAGGCTTTCAATGGTCCAGCAAAGAAAAGTACATCCTCCAAAACGAAGACATGGGAATTCAGATGCAGGGATACGGCGGGACGATAAGCATCCCTATTTCTCAGTCCTCGTTGACACTATCGTTCATGCAATTTCCTCTGTCTTCCCGGACATTCGACTGGACCATGGACATGTATGTGGAAATGTATGGTCCCGATACAACCGAGAGAATCTATGCCCCGGCGCCTATAAGCATCAGCAAGACATTCTGAATATCCACCGGGTTTTTTATATTTGTGTATTAATCAGCATCAATACAACCATGACCGACATTGAGACCATCCAGGCCGAACTCCGCAAGTTCAACCGGGAACGGGACTGGGACCAGTTCCACAATGGGAAAGACCTCGCCGTAGCCATTTCCATCGAGGCCGGCGAGTTACTGGAAGCCTTCCTTTGGAAGTCTCCCGAGGATGCCAAAGTCGAGAAGGTCCGGGAGGAACTGGCGGATGTCCTCAACTATGCTTTCCAGATGGCGGACCGCTATGGTTTGGACGTCAAGGAAATCATGCTGGAAAAGATGCGGAAGAACGCTGAAAAGTATCCTGTCGCCAAGGCAAAGGGGTCCGCGAAAAAGTATAATGAAATCTAAGGCCGATGATCCCCTCTCCCGTTTTCTTTACAACCGCTGAAGACGCCGGCTTTCTTCAGGATTTCCAAAACAGGATCCTCACTGATTCACGGGTCAAGGATCCTGAGACTTTCTTGAATTATCCCATCGTCTATATCCATTACTGGCCTTCACAAACCATCACTTATGTCGAAAAGAAGAGTGGCCAGGAGAAGTCGTTTACCAAGTACGACGTCTATGTCGGCGAAAGCATTGACCTGCTGGGAAGGACAAACCAGCACTTCGACACAGGGAAAAAGGCGGAGTCAGCGGAAGATGCGTGGCAATACAGCCTCGTAAACTTCAAGAACAACAATGAGATCCCCTATATCATCGTAATCGGCCAGGCGCATTTCAACAAGTCCTTTACGCTCGACGTCGAGAACCGGCTTATCGAGTATGTCACCTCCATGCAGGAGAGTGTCCGCTGCTCCCATAATGGAAGAGGAAATCCGCAGGGAGACTATTACCCTTCTGAAGAGTTTGACAAGGTCTTCAGCAAGATCTGGACAGGGCTCAGGAGGATCAAGCCGGACCTGTTCCTTTCTGAAACCAGGATCAAGGATTCCGCGATTTTCAAAGCCTCGCCGCTCAAGAAGCTCAAGCCCGAACAGATTCAGGCCAAGGAATTAATTATCAGGAAAGTATGTGATGCTTATGAAAGCGGTAAGGAGGGGCAGCTGATCTTCGTCCAAGGAGAAGCCGGAACGGGAAAAACGGTTTTGACCACATCGACTTTCTATGAATTGATCAAAAGAGGAGAGGAGACGCCCCCGCCCGGTCAGCCCCGGTTCCCCAAAATGAAATGCCATCTGATGGTCAACCATGACCAGCAGGCTCATGTGTATGAACAGATGGCCAAGAGGTTGAACCTTGGAGAAGATACCGTCAGCAAGCCGACCGCCTTTATCAACCGATACAGCAAGGATAACAAAGTGGATGTCGCTTTTATCGATGAAGGGCATCTGCTCTGGACACAGAAAAAACAGGCTTATGCCTCTGATGCCGCGAATCAATTGACAGACATCATCGAACGGGCCCGTGTCACGGTCATCATGTTCGACGAGTATCAGGTACTGACCACCGAAGAGTATTGGGAACCGGCCATTTTGGAGAAGTTCAAACAATTGTCCATCAGCCAGAACAACTATATCACGCTGAGCAACCAACTGCGAATGGAGTGCTCTCCTTCGACGATGGAGTGGATAAGCAACTTCGTACTGAACAAAAAGATTGGCCTGTTCCAGCCCGACAGCCAGTACGAGGTAAAGTCCTTCGATTCTCCCAAACACCTTCACCAAGCCATCACGAAACTCGCATCGAAAGAAGAAAGCAAACTCTCCAGATTAGTAGCCACATATGACTGGGATTACAATCAGAAGTCGGTACCGGAAGACGGTGGATTCTGGAAGGTCCAGATCGACGACTGGAGCCTTCCCTGGAATTATGAGCGCGAGCGCCATATGACCCGGAAAGAGAAAAGGAGGATCAGTTCCCTCGCCTGGGCGGAACAGAACCAGACCATTGATGAAGTGGGCTCTACCTTCACGATCCAAGGATTTGACCTCTCCTATGTCGGAGTAATTTTAGGGCCCTCCGTGCAGTACAGGGACGGTCATGTCGTGTTTTGTCCCGAATACAGCAAGAATGAAAAAGCTACCAGAAACAGGACACTGACCGACGGCACCAAAGCCCAATTCGGTGAGATCTTTCTCCGCAACGAAGTCAAAGTCCTCCTGACACGCGGCGTAAAAGGTCTCTACATCTACGCCTGCGACCCCGCCCTCCGTCAAGCCCTCAAGGACATCGCCAAGATCTAGTATGCCTCGCCGAAAGGCGTCCCCTCAACTACCTGACAGACAGCTACTTACGCATAATTCCCTGGTCATTTTTACCCAGGGAATAATCCATAACACATTAGTAGCCAATCACTTCAGCGCACCCGGATTCAGCCAGGACACCGCTGGTGCAGGCGGAATTACAGCTTTCAGCACTGGACGAGCAGGCGGGAAGGCGCGGTCCCGGAACGGGATGACGGAGTTTGTTTGAGGACGTTACAGGCCCGGCTTGCCGGGGCTGTAAAAGGACGAGTTCGACGTCAAGCGCCTTCCCGTCTGCGCGAGCCGCTGAAAGTTGTCATGGAGCCTGCGCTAGCGGTGTCCCGACAGATTCCGGGCGTCATCACGATTTGTCAAACCGGCATATAATCCTTTCGACAAAACCTCGATTTCCAATCGAAATCATTATCTTTGTTTTGTATGTATCTTGGTCGTGAAATCGGCCGGTAATGAAATCAGGAGCCTCAAGTCTTTCCCATTCTGGAAAGCCGCTCTCTTCACAAAGGACTAGCAGCAGCCCATTATCTTGATTATTGGTTACTGTTAATGATAATTACCAAACGAATGATTCCATGGAGATTCCAAAGGGAAAAACGCGTCCTGAAATAAAGGTGCGTGAGCAAATAATCAAAGAATTCTACGCCAGATGGATTGCTGAGAACCCATCCAAATCAGTGTGGAATAAGTCCTTGAAGGCTGAAATAAAGATCAAGGGTTTGTCGTACAATGAGACAATTGAACACGCAGCTCGCTCATATGAATCAACCTTGGCTGTATTTCAATTGACAGATATTCTTTCAAAAGCAGTAAAGGAGTCTTCCAAACCCAAGAAACAAAATGACAGAAACCAGAAATCCTTTTCTCGAGTTATCATTATGCGATATAAGCAAATCAGGCTCGTTGTCGGATTCCAGAAATCGAAAAATGAATATGTCCAATATTCCATCTCTGCAAAACCTGCCAACGAAAACAAAAAATAAAAGCCGCCCAGGCAGCGACTTTCAGAGGGGCTCGAATCAAGCTATTGGCTCAAAAGGGTTGTCAACCCTTCAGCGAAATCCCCGTGACGATTCCAATTGCAAAGATAACTCTTTTTCGTCAACCAACAAAAAATGCTATATCTTTTACCCGTCCCCTACCCGCCGAAAGGCGTCGAATGTAACCGCCTTACAGACAACGCCTTACGCATAATTACCTGGTCAAAAATGACCGGGTAATTTTCAATAACAAATTAGTAATCAGTCACTTCCATTCGACGCACCCAGATCTGCCGGGACACCAACTAGAACGGCAACTCCCTCGTACCATGGACAACGTCCAGGCCCAACGCCAGGGCCTCCTCCAGGGAGAGTTCCTGGAAACGGGGAATGCTTTTCCCGTCCCGGACAACTTCGCCGAAGAACATCTCCTTGGGCCGGATCCACATCTGGCCGTCCCCATACATAGCTTGATACACAACCATTTCCTCCAAGGTTTCGCTGTCCTTGGCGATACCGACGAGCCGGTAGATGTTTCCTTTAAAGTGCCGATAGAACGTTTCCATGGGCTCAAAGATACGCATTCTTGCCGGGCCCACCACCTCCATCCAGGAATAATTCGTATATTTAGCTTCTGAACCTTTATCCCCTTCTGTTATGGCAACTTATCCTTGTGAGAACTGCAAGTTCAGGGCGCACTACGACAAGAATCCCAAATCGGTCCTCGGCCGGTTGTGGCGGTGGCACATCAATTTCTGCCCGGGCTTCAAGGCCTATTTCACCCATCAGGACGATGCGGTCAAGGCGGCGCTCCGGGAGAAGTATGACTTCAAGAAGTATCAGTAGACCTACAGGAAATCCTCCGTCTTAACCTCGACGGCCGGATTCACTTTCCAAATCCGGGCCTCGATTGACGACCACTTCACGAGCTTGGGATGGGTAGAGTTGGAATAAACTGTTCTCATGAGCCATATGAATGCATCCCGCCCAGCAGGAGGTTGACGCCGAAATAGGTGATGAGCACGCAGAGGAAGGCGGCGATGGTGAACCAGTGGAAGAAGCGCGCGTTCCGGAAAGGCTTCAGCGCGCCGCCGTGCAGGGTGAAAGAGTAGACCAGCATGGTCACGAGCGCCCAGGTTTCCTTCGGGTCCCAGGCCCAGTAGCTGCCCCAGGAGATGTTGGCCCATACGGCACCGAGGAAAGTGCCGAAGGTCAACAGGAACACCGCCGGATACATCACCACCAGACTGACGGAACGCAAGTCCTCCCGTGCCTCGGCCGAAGGGACGGCGACGCCCATGATGCCGTTGAAGGCCACCAGGCCGAACAGCGTGTAGGACATCATCATCGACAGCACGTGGATGGACAGCAGGGGCGACTGGAGTACCGGCATCAGCGGCATAATCTGGGGGCTCACGCCCTCCCGGCTCGCCAGCAGCATCGTGAAACCGGCCAGCAGGAAGCCCAGCGGCTCAATCAGCGGGAAACGCTTGTACAGCAGCAGGATAGCCAGCGTGGCGAACCACGCCATGAGCATCATCACATTATACCGGCCCACGTACGGACCTGTGCCGGAGACATACCACCTCAACCCGATCACCAGCGACAGGTACAGCCAGATCAACAGCGCAATCACGGCTCCGGCAATCAGTACCCAGGACGGGAACTTCTTCTTCCGCGTAATCAGCACGCCGCCCAGAACGAACAGGACGATGCCCAGCGCCAGGCACAGCATAAACTGCGCCTTCGGCCGCGCGATGCGGATGTAGGTCCGCTCGGCCTTCACCTTCCGCGGCGACGGAATGACGGAGGAAGCCGTCTTTTCCTGATAGGCCTTGATGCCATTCAGGACCTGCAGGACACCGGCCTCGTCGCCGGAAGAAACGCTTTCCTTCACCAGTTCCGGAGATTTCCGGATAAAGGTCCAAAGATCCTGGTCTTCATAGACGGATTCGGGAAGATCGTCGGCCGCGGCGTACCAGGAGACCTTTCCGGTGGAGTCGGCCAGCGGGAACAGTTTCATCTTGTCCAGGCTTTCCACGGCCGCATCCAACCCCTTCTCCTGCAGGTATGTATCGAACGGACACACCCGGTGCCCATAATAGACATACATCTCGCCGAGGGCCTTCTTCACGTCCCGGGTCGAGGCGGAAGCCGACACCGAAGGAACGAGCACCAGGAAAGCCACCGCCGCCGTCATCGTCGCAACCCGGCGGAGAGCCTGCCGGAAAACCGTGTCTTTCTGGAAGAAAAACCCAATCATCGACAGGAGCAGCAGGAGATAACCCGCATAGGTGATTCCCACGCCCCAGGGGTCGTGGCTTACCGCCAGGATGCTGCCCTTTCCATCTTCGTCATAATCAGCCTGATAGAACCGGTAGCCGCGATACTTGGCGATGTTGTTCATGGAAATCCGCACGGCGGTCCCTTCGGGGAGGAAAGTGATGTCGGACCGATAGTCGGAAGGCATCCGGGAGCCGTGATGGTAGTCGATGGCGAATGCATCCAGGCGGATGCTGAAGGGAAGCGTGGCCGGAGACTCATCTTCCAGTTCGAAGGAGGCCAGGGTCTCCCCTTCCCGCAGATGGATCTCGCCGCTTTCCCCGAACAGATGGGTGACAAGGGCTCCGGCCAGGATGACGGCCAGGCCCAGGTGAAGGCCCATCGTGAACAAACGCTTCGGCGTTCCCGCCATCACCAGGTAAACCAACCCGGCCACGGCAGCGACAGCCCACAGAATGAGGAACAGCGGACTGTGGTAAAACCACTGGAAAGCCACCGGCGTCCCGTGGAGTTTTTCGACGACGGTGGCGGCCATCATCATCACGATGAGGACCGCCGCCGCGCCGTAAGAGAGATACTTGCAAGTTCGTTTCATTCAGCAAAGATACGGAAAAATCCGTTGTATCAAACAGTTAGATAGACTCGATGAATTTCACCACCGCGTCGCGGTCCTCCTTGGAAAGGTTGTAGAACTTCTCGGCGGAAGTATAGCTGTCGCTCTTCTTGGAATAGGCGTGCCACATGATGGCTTCCACGACATTCCGGGCGCGGCAGTCGTGCAGACGGTCGGAGGCGCCAGTGTTCATGGTGGACAGGCCACGGCCCCAGAGCGGCGTGGTACGGCACCAGGTTCCGTGGATGTCGTTCTTCATGTACAGGCGGTGCTGGATGAAGTCGGAGTACGGCCAGATGGTCTGGTTGGCGTAACGCGGCAACGGTTTTCCTTCGTTCATCGCCGGGGACCAGTAATTGTCGTCCCCCGTCTTCCAGGACGGTTTGTGACAGGACGCACAGCCCATGGACGTAAACAGTTCCTTACCGCGCTGGACATCCTTCTCATGCAAGTTGCGGGCACGCGGGATGGAAAGACCGCGGTGCCAGACCATGAAGTCATAGAAATCGTCGGCCGACATCTCCGGGGTGAAGTTGTGGTACGGGTTGTCGAACTGATTCGTGGAAGGGCTCAGGAGGGCGAGGACAGCCTCGGAAATCTCCGCGTCGGTCACCGTACCATCCTGATCCACATCGACATAGTAGGGAGAGGACGCCCCTTCTTCGCGGATGGCCTTGATGACGGAGGGCGTCTCCGACATCTTCCGGGCCCAGGCGACGGTGGTGTACAGATACGGACGGTCCGGACGGGACACGTTGGTGATGTTCCAGATGGCGTTGGCTCCGGCGCCATCCTGCAGGGTACCGCGGGTCATCGCGTACGTAAAGCGCTTGACGGGTGCATAGGTACCACGGGCGACAAAAGTGCCGTCGGCGAGATAACCGTCACCCAGGGAACCCTTCTGCCAGTTGCCGTAGAAGGCAGATGCCGCGAAATCATTGGCGGCCTTGTCCCAGAAAGCCGGATTCAGTTCCACGTAAGGAGCCTCGGCACGATACTGCTCCCGGATGGCATCCTCCGGAATGGCATCAATCAGGCCCGAGCCGATTACGCCGATGGTGGATTCCAGGCGGAAGCCCATTGTCAAGCCTTTCTCGGTGGCCGTATCGTAGGGATTCGGATTCGTGTTGAAGGCACTCTTGTCAATGGTAAGTTCCGGATACTGAAGGGAATACTCCTCGCCGTCGGGGAACTTCATCGGCAAGCCGCTCTCCATCGCGGAGACCGGAATCCAGCTCAGGTGGATGCCTTTTTCGTCGATGGGCGGAAGGAACGGCTCGGCCGCCATCGTCTGCGGCATACCGGTCACTTCGGACACATAGGCGCCGTCATTGCTGCCGGGTTCGTTGGCATAATAGACCACCAGCAGATAGCCGTTGCCAAAGGCGCGGGACGTATTGGCTTCGTACACGCTTTGCCATTTTCCGTGTCCGTAGGCCGGGTGGCAGTCCAGGCAGGACTTGCGCACGCTGGCCGGGCCCAGGCCACGGAACGGGGCGGTATTCAGCGTGAAGTTGCGCTCGAAGAACATCTCGCCATGGTTGAAAGCGGTCTCGAGGCCTTGCTGCGTAACGGCAGGGGCTTCATCCTCGTAGCAGCCTTCCGTCACGTTATCGGTTGTTCCAAGAAGACCGCCGGGGTACCACTCTTCAGCCGAGAAGTTTCCCACAGCCTGTCCCACGTACTTCGCATCGGACTCGTGGGCGGGCACCGGCTCCGTGCCGTTATGCTGGCAGGCCGTCAGGGAAAATGTGACAGCCACGCCAGCAAGGATTGTTCTGAACAAGTATCTCATAGTCAGTTAGAGTTTGGAAATCCAGTCCGCCGCTTCGTTCAGGAGGGCGTCCAGGGCATTGATCTTCACGATGGCGGTTTCGGCCACGGCGGCAGCCGGGTCGTCCACGAAGGCCTTTCCACTGGCCAGGCAGGCGTCCAAGGAGGCAACCGCGGCCTTGAGGGCGGATTCCATCTCGGCGGCCTTCGCCCATCCGTTATCCTTGAGGAACTGCATCACGGAAGCGGAAGCGGCCGAATCCAGGCCCTGACCGCCGTACAGGCTGTACTGGATGGACAGGATGTTGTCTTTGAAATCCTGGTAGGACTTCTTGGAATACGGGGACTCGATATAATCGGGATCGTAATCCTGGCTGTTCACATAGTGGGCAGTACCGATCTTGGTATTGGCCACTTCGTTGCAGATGTTGGAACAACCGGCGACCAGGATGCTCGAGACCGCCTCGGGCCAGCTCCGGTAGGTGCTGCCGGCTTTTCCGGTCTGGAGCAGGTTTTCGCCATAGGTCAGGCCGGAATCCATCAAGGTATTCAATTCCAGTTCATCCTCGACCAGTTTCACGCGGTCCGCCGGGCAGGCGGGATCCCACGCGGCCTGCAGTTCGAAGCAGTAGTTGCGGAGGTCTTCGGCCACGGCGGTGGCGAAAATCACTTCGCTCTTGCCGGTGACGTTGCGTCCGGCGAAAGCCTCGTCGTCCTCGACACCGTTGAGTGCAGAGGCCTTCCGGTTGGCTCCGTTGCGGAAAATGATGAACTCGATCCCGTGGAAACCCAGGGATGCGGCGCCCACCTCATCCACGGCACCAGCGCCTTCGGCATCCAGGTCAGCGATGGTTTCGGCATTGGAGAGGCTCTTCACAAGCTTGTCCTTGTCCAGCGGCCAGGAATCGATATGAGGATCGATGCCGTATGCCGTCGCAGCACCGTACAGGAAAGCTTCGCTCTGCTCCCACCATTTGCGGGCGGAAAGGAATGTCGCACAGATCTTGGCGATATCGGCCTGCGCATAGGTATCCTTTTCCTTGAGGGCAGAGAGTTGATTATAAAGCGTTTCGGTTTCGTCGGCCAGGTTGCCGTAGATCTTGTAAATCACATTCGGGACATAAGACTCCACCGCAGCCTTGAGGGCTTTCTCCTGGGATGTCAGGCCCGCATCGGCCTTGGGATCCTTGTTGCAGGAAACGAGCGCCAGGACGGAGAGTGCCAGGACGCCAAGAAGTTTCTTTTTCATAATTTACACGTTTTAAGATTATTTACGGTTGAAAAAAGCCATGTAGCAGATGCCCAGGCTGACCGAAGGCTCGGGGTTGTAGCCGGCTTTCAGGAAACGGTGGGAATACTCCGCTTTCACGGCGATTTGGGGAATCGGGAAATAATTGAGGCCCACGGCGATGCGGTTTTTGACCGTCCATTCGGCCGGTTCCTCGCCCGCATCGGGGATGAAAGGATTGTAGTATTCGTAGCGGCCGAAAACGAAGAGCTGCTGCTCTCCCCGGTGGAACCAGGGCAGGATGTCGTAGCCGGCTTCGACGCCGAAGGCCATCGCACCCTTTCCCACGGCGGATTTCTTGTACGGAGCGTTGTTGGCGGAACGGTTCCGCTTCATGTAACTGATGGTCGCCGCATCCCCCACATAGCCGTAATCGGCATTGCCGCGGGCGACCAGGCGCCGGCCCTTGTACTCGAAGTCGAAGGCCCCCACCGCCGTACGGCCAATCACGCCGGCATAGCGGGAGGACTCGGCAATCACCTCATAGGGATAGGTATTGTTGAAGGCGCGGCCGTAGAAGCCGCTCAGGGACAGGCGCAAATCCTTCACCGAGTAATTGTCCAGACGGGCGGCGAGGCCCAGCTGGTTGGCCGCCTTGAACTCGAAGGGAGACCCGGCGCCGTTCTTGATGAAGTTCTCGGTATTGAACAGATAGGCGTCCAGGCCGGCGATGACCATCGCTTCGTAGCGCCAGTGGGCCGTCCGGCCCCAGAGGCTTACGCCGGTATCATGCCAGGTAGAGGGCAGGATCGTACTCTCCCCTTCCGGCCGGTAGACGGTGAAGAAGTTCAGCGGCTCGTGGGCATTGTTCAGGCCGCCCACAGGGACGACCAAGTGTCCCATCCGCAGGTTCAGTTCCGGCCGGAAACTCTTCTGGATCCAGAACTGCTCCAATTCCACTTCGCCGCCTTTCTCCACCTCGGTCTCCCATTCGCCGGCCTCTTCGAATTCCTTCTCAGAAGCGGTGCCGGTACCGGTATGCTCGAACTCGATTTCCGTCTGCATGGACCATCCTTTCCCGAAGTCGTATCCCACATAGATGACGGCATGGGGAATATCGAAACGGCCGTGCTGCTCGCCTTGGTGCGAGGCGGCGGAAGAATAGCGGTAGACATTGTCACTGTAGAAGTTGCGGGTCATCGCGACCTCGCCGTAACCTCCGACGGTAAGCCGTTGGGCGGCGGCGGGAACAAGGGCCGCCATCCCGAAGGCAAGGATGACAAGGATTCTTTTCATTGCATCTCGTTTTTTTCGCGATGCAAAGATAGAATCCGCGGAAGTGTCCGTCAATCCCCAAAAATGGGGATTTTCCCGGCTACAGGTACTCCCAATAGCGTTTCACGTCCTGCCAGTGGTAAAAGGGAGGACAGTCCGGTTTTACGGTATCAAGATACAACATGGGAGACGGGCATGGGATTCTCGACAGCAGGGTCAGAGTTGGTCGATGTCCTCGTCGGTCAGTCCGAACCGGGCGGCCACGTCGTCCGGGATATCATTGAAATCGATGGCGTCCCAGGCCTCCTCCATCTCGCGCCGGTCTTTCTTGGTAGGACGGCCGGCCCCGCGGTCGCGGGTGACGAAGAAGGTTTCCACCGGTGCGCGGAGTTTCTGCAGTTCAGCCTCCGGGGTCAGGTTCTGGGCATACTCCGGAACCAGTTTCGCACCCACGCGGCGCTCCAGCGGCTGCAGGACCTTGTAGGTAAAGGTAACGGTCCCCTTCCGGACCTGCACCACGTCACCGGGCTTCACTTCCTTGGAAGGCTTGGCGTTGGCCCCGGCGACCTTCACCCGCCCGCCCTTGCAGGCGTCCGTGGCATCCGTCCGGGTCTTGAATGCCCGGATGGCCCACAGGTATTTGTCAATGCGTGCGTCTGCCATGTCAGTCCAGTTCCGGGTCAGGGAGCTCGTCCCCTTCCAGTCCCTCATATTCCTCCCCTTTCAGGAAAGGTTCGGCTTCGGGGTTGATGTACTCATCCTTGTCGCGCCGGGGTTCCAGCAGCGCCTCGAGAAGAAGGGTGTCACGGTCGGTGGGAGCCAGGATGAAGTCCTTCAATTCGGCCGGCACCAGCACGGCATCACCCTCCCGGAAACGAAGACTGTCTTTCCCTTCAACCTGCACGGAACCAGCGCCTTTCACGCACGCATAGAGCCGGAAACTGCCGCCCTGGTCCGTGATGCGGACCGCGTCCTTCAGCCGGATTTCGTTCACGGAGAACTGCGGCGTGACAGCTATGCTTTCCGTTACTGCCTCCGGATTTCCCTGGGTTTTCGGAACCCGGTAGGCCTTGAGGTCGATCAGGTCGAAAGCCTCTTCCAGGTGCAGTTCGGCCTCCCGGTCTTCCCAGGCATGCAGGCGGAACCAGAGTTCGGAGGATTCGGCCACTTCCAACAAGCGGACGTCCTGCGCGGCATGGACCATGCCCGGAGTGACGAGGTAGTGCTCCCCTACCTTAGGTTTGATGACGTTCAGGAGTTCCTCCACCGTACCGTCCAGGCATTTCTCATAGAATTCGGCGGCGGTCACGTCGCGCTTGAAGCCCAGGAACAGTTTCGCATCGGGACCGGCGGCGGCCACGTACCAGAGCGCCGTCTTGCCGAAAGCGTCGTAACGCTGCTCGGCCGCTTCGTCGTCCGGATTCACATGGAGCGAGGTACGGCCCTTGATATCCAGCCACTTGACCATCACAGGGAACTGCGTGCCGTAGTATTCGAACGGGATTTCCCCGGCGATGCGCTCCAGGTAGGTCTGCATGATGTCGCTGATGGAATTGCCGGAAAGCCAGCCGTCGATGGCCACCGAATCGATGTAGCCAAGGTCGGCGATCCGGTACTCCGCGACACCCCACTTGCGCTCGACCCTTTCGGGGCCGAAACGCATCGGGGTCAGTTTCTTCTCGTCCATCGCCTAGCGGATTACGATGTCGTACGGAAGACGGGCATAAGCCTGACCGGGACGGCCCTCGCGGATGCCGTCAAGGCTCCGGCCGAGTGCCTCGAACGGCGTGTCGGCCAGGATGGACGGCGCCTCTTTCTCGCCGCCGATCATCATCATGATCTGCTCCATGGACGAAAGCGTCGCCGGACGGCTGATCACATGATAATCGCCCTTGGAAACGTATCCGGCCAGGGAGGCGGCGTAATCCACGGCCTCGCGGAGACCGCCGATCTCATCGACCAGTCCGATTCCGATGGCATCGGTGCCCACCCATACACGGCCCTGGGCGAGCTCGTCCACACGTGCTTCCTCCAGGGAGCGGCCTTCGGCCACCAGGCCGACGAAACGGCCGTAGATATCCTCGATATAAGCCTGCATGTTGGCCGTCTCCTCCGCATCGAACGGACGCATCAGGGAATACATGTCACTGTGCTTGTTGGAGCTGATGGAGACGAAGTTCACGCCCACCTTGTCCGTAACCTTGGAGAACTCGGGAATCATGGAGAATACGCCGATGGAACCGGTGAGGCAGGTCGCATCGGAATAGATCTTCTGGGTGCCGGCGGAGATCCAGTAGCCACCCGAAGCGGCGTAGTTGCCGTAGGAGGCGACGACGGGCTTCTCGGCCATCAGGAGCTTCAGCGCGGTGCGGATCTTCTCGGAAGCGACGACGCTGCCGCCCGGGGAATTGACGCGGAGGACCACTGACTTGACAGTCTTGTCCTTGCGGAGTTTGTCGATCTCGGCGACAAAACGGTCGGCAGCGATGTTGGAATAATCCTTCCCGTCGACGATCTCACCGTCGGCGAAGAGGATGGCGACATTCTCCTTCCCGCCCTGGTTCGTCACCTTCGCGGAGACATAGTCCATCAGGGAGACCAGGTGGAGATCCTCCACTTTCTCGACCTGTGCGAGGGTGCAAAGTTTGGAAACAAGGCCCTCATGGTCAAGGAGTTCATCCACGAGTCCATACTGCAGGAAATCTTCCGGGAAGTTGAGTTTGAGGTTGTCCACCAGGTCATTCAGTTCCTCTTCGGAAAGGTCGCGGGCCGCGGCGATGGTGGAGGAAACGGTCTTCCACAGGGAATTGACCATCACCTGGTACTGCTCGCGGTTCTCGGCGGAAGGCGCGTTCTTGATGTACATTTCGCCCGCCGACTTGTACTTGCCATGGCGGATGAGCTGGACATTCACGCCCACCTTGTCCAGCAGGTCCTTCAGGAAGGTCATCTGGCTGGACAGGCCCACCATCTGGGCCGTTCCCCCGTGATAGGAAGTCATATAGATCTTGTCGGCGACGGAAGCCAGATAATAGGATCCGTTACCGGGGTTCTCCGTATAGGCGACCACGGCCTTGCCACTCTTGCGGAATTCGGCGAGGGCGGTGCGCAGTTCTTCCAGGGAAGATACGCCGCCGGAAGCCATGTCCGGACGGAGCAGGACATACTTGATGGACGGGTCGGCCGCCGCAGCCTCCAGGGCCTGGATGGCATCCCACAGGCCGATGGAAGGAGTCGGGGTGGACACGCCGCCCAGCAGGGAAACCGACGGGGAGAAGGACTCCTCCTGCGTCTGCTCGGCCAGCGTGAACTGGGCCATATCAATATCCAGGACGCCCTCCCGGGGCAGCACGGTCTTGCTGCCCCCGAGGCTCATGGCTCCGACCATGACGAACAACATGAAGAACCCGACCATCTGCATCACGAGGAACGCGCAGATCACGGCCAGCATCATTTTGACAAAATCTTTCATCTTATCACGTATTAAGATCGTTTCTATTTCTTAGGCAAGGTAATCGGAAGCCGGCCCTGGGGCGATTTCAGCCCCATATAGGCCTGGTTCAGGTCGGTGGGGGAAATGTCGTAATCCCGGTTGCAGGGGCGCATCGGCGTGGTCAGCCGGTGTTCGAACAGCCACTGGTACGGTTCTTTCAGCTGGAAAGCCCGGGCCAGGATGGAATGGTTGCAACCCGAGAGCCAGGTATACTGGAGACGGTCCGCCTTGCCGGTCGCGACCATCTTCTTCACGATGCTGGAAGAGCAGGAGAACGGGGTGACATCGTCGTTCGTCCCGTGGATGATCCATAAGGGAACAGCCGTCAGGGGCTCCACGTTTCCGGTATAGCCGCCGCACATCGCGATGGCGGCCGCAATCCGGTCCGGATAGGCCGCGGCGACCTTGAACGCGCCCCAGCCGCCCATGCTCATTCCGAAAACATAGATCCGGTTCAGGTCGACCCGATACCGCTTGGCCACAAAGTCCACGGTGTTCATCACATTCTTCTCGATCCAGCCGACCTTGCTGGTCTGGGGAGCGATGACGATGGCATTGAGATCCAGGCCGCGGCGCAAGGCGTCGATCGTCCCGTACCGGGTGACCATGTTCAGGTCCGTCCCGGTCAGGCTCTTGCCGTGCAGAAAGACGACTACCGGTAATGCGGCTTCCGTTTCGTGATACTGCTCAGGCACATACAGCAGGAAATTATAGCCCTGCTCGACCGAATCCCGGTACGCAAGAAGTTCCTGCGCCAAGGCTTCGGGGACAGCCAGTGCCAGCAGCAAAAGGGCAATGGATACGATTTTTCTCATTTTACGCGAATCTTTTTTCCGATCTTGAGGACCGTATTCTGGTTGATTCCGTTCAAGCTGCACAAGGCCTTGACGGAAGTGTGGTATCTGGCGGCAATCTTGGAGAGCGTGTCCCCACTTCGAATGGTGTGGTACTGCTTCTCCGTCGATGTCTGGGTGGATGACCGGGAAGCGGAGGAACGAACCTGCGTATCGGAAGGGGATTCCTCTTTCTGCAAAGTAGGAATCTTCACGGTGCTGGTTGCCGGAGCCGTATGCCAACGGCCATCGGCAAACAGATAAACCGGATCCGTACCGGAAGGCAGATGCATTGACCCGTCATCATAGACCTCGACCCAGGTCCCGTTCGCAAAAAGGACAATCCGCTTGTCACCGACGGCCAGCCGGAGTGTGTCGGGCGGCAGGATGGTATTCTCCGGAATGAACAGGTCAACAGCGGAGGTATCCTCCTGGACCGGGCTGAAATCCGGAAGGATCCGGACGGCGCCCAAAAAGCGGTCATGGTAGTAGGTCTCCTTCAGTTCCGTGATGATAACCCCTCTCCGGGCGGCATGGATGAAGGTGAAATTATCCTCCTTCGGATCCATCTCGATGAAGATGGCGGCATGGCCGGGCGCTTTTTTGTTGAGCCGACCGCCGAAAATCAGGATGTCCCCTTTCTGGAGCGCATCGAATCCGCCCTCGACGGGCCGCCCGTCCGAGACCTGGCCGGGCACCGTCCGGCTCAACCGGATCCCGAACTTGGCAAAGACATACTTGGTGAAACCGGTACAGTCAAACCGGTCCGGGCCGTTCGCCGCCCACTGGTAGGGCCGGCCGAGATAATGCTTCGCCTCCTCCACGATGGCGTCGGCCACCGCCGCTGCATCCATGCTGACGCTGTCGGCCGATGCGGACGGGGCCGGTTGGGCGAACGAGGGTATGATAACGGATGCGAAAAGGATGCACCCGATCAGTATCTTCTTCATTGATAAGTCACTTCAAAAATATTTACGGCGTTACCGCCGCCCGTGGTCCGTCCCTGGGAAGTCATAAACACGTACCGGCCATCCAGGGACACATCCAAACCAACGGGGTACGAGTCTGCAGGAATCGTGCCGAGCAGTTTCATCGACACGGCATCCACGACCGCCAGGCAGCTGGAGAAATTGCAGGCGGCGAAGATGAAATGGTTGTCCGGGGAAAGGTCGATGGTCCTTGCTCCGGCCGGGACTTTGCAGGACACCCAACCGTCCACCTTGACTTTCTTGACGGTATTTCCATCCAGGGTGGAGCAGGCCGCCAGGAACTTGGCCAGGGGGATCCGCTGGACATAGCCGGCCGAATTGATGCTCGCATACAGGAATCCGTTCCGGATCACCAGATGGCGAAGATTGGACATCGCGCCCATGACGCGGCCCAGATAGGTATTGTTCTCCAGATCGATGACGGCGATTCCTCCTCCGCTGCCCATGCAGCCCACGAACAGGAACCGGTTGTCCGGCGTAAACACCGTCCCGCGCAGGCAGTAGCCGCTGTCGACATCCCGGTCCACCTTATTCGTGAGGCTGTAGTTGAGATTGAGTTGATAGTCGACGATGAGGTTCACCATGTAGTACCAGTCCTCCGGCCGGTCGGAAGAGATGTCCATCAGCCCGACCGTATTGTTCCCCCAATGGGTGACGGCCAGCCTTTTTCCGTCCGGAGAGGTGGCAACCATCTTGGGAAGCGGTCCCGTCTCGAAAAGACGCACGATCTCGTCCCGTTCCGTATCAATCACCGCCATGGCCGAAGGATCCTGTGCGTTCAGGTCGAAGCTTCTCCGGTAATAGGGTACCCACAGATACCTTCCCCCATGGGAGAACGTGCTCTCGACAGGTTTCCCTGTGAAAGTCTCCGTATGCTCGTGGTAGTGGCGGAAAGCATAGAAGCCGGACGGAGGGGCCCAGAGGGAGAGGTCCTCCTCGCTGAACTGGTGGCTGATGACCTTCAACTTTTCGCCCGTCTGGAAATCATAGACCACCGTCTTTCCCCCTTCCAGGGAATTGACGTAGTATTTCTCACCGGAAGGATGGATGTTCACCGACTTCGGCGACTGGATGTCCACGTCGTAGGTGGCCTTGTCTTCCGCCGAGAAATGCTGTTTCCGGCCTACGAAGGTAACCCGGATCCGCTCGGTGGACAGTCCGGCCCCCACCGTGGGATGGACGACCCGGGGCCCCCGTTTCAGGGAGTCCGTCCTGGGAGACTCCGCGGAAGCGAGGGGGGACAGGCCGAGAATGAACGCCAGTATGAGGACGCCGAATCTGCTTGCTCCTTTCGTCATGTAAAACTCTAGTATAATGCCGTTTTGACCTCCCCTTTTTCAAAGGGGAAAATGCAAAGATACGCAAAAAATCCCGATAATATGAAAATGCCACGGATAACCCGGTTTAAAGAGGCTAATTGCCAGAAAAAAACGTATATTTGTAATTCCTATTTTTAAAAGCTATGGCACAGAAACCGTCCATCCCCAAGGGGACCCGTGACTTCGGCCAGCGCGAGATGGCCGAGCGCAACTATATCTTCGACACCATCCGGAGCGTGTTCCGGACCTATGGATACCAGCAGATTGAAACGCCGGCGATGGAGAACCTCTCCACCCTGCTCGGCAAATACGGCGACGAGGGCGACAAGCTCCTGTTCCGCATCCAGAACAGCGGTGAGAAAGCGGCCCTGGCACCTGAAAAAGGCCTCCGCTACGACCTGACGGTTCCCTTCGCCCGCTACGTGGTCCAGCACCAGAACGAGATCTCCTTCCCGTTCAAGCGCTACCAGATCCAGCCGGTCTGGCGCGCGGACCGTCCGCAGAAGGGCCGCTACCGCGAGTTCTACCAGTGCGACGTGGATGTCATCGGCTCCAAGTCCCAGGTCAATGAACTGGAGCTGGTCCAGATCGTGGACCGGGTGTTCAGCCTCCTGGGCGTGAATGTACTCCTCAAGATCAATAACCGCAAGGTCCTCACCGGCCTCGCGGAAATCTGCGGCTTCCCCGAGCGGGTGGTGGACATCACCGTCGCCATCGACAAGCTGGACAAGATCGGCCTCGAAAGCGTCGAAGCGGAGATGATGGAAAAGGGCCTGACGGCAGATGCCATCGCCGTGCTGCGCCCGGTCCTGCTCCTCTCCGGGACCACGGCGGAAAAACTGGCCACCATGCGGGGGCTGTTCAACGGCGGATCCGCTTCCGGCCTGATTTCCGAAACCGGCCTCAAGGGCCTGGACGAGCTGGATGAGCTGTTCGGCCTCATCGAGGCGGTCGGCGTCTCGCACCCCGTGGAGATCGACCTTTCCCTCGCACGCGGACTCAACTACTATACCGGTGCCATCTTCGAGGTGAAGGCCCTGGACTTCCCTATCGGCAGCATCTGCGGCGGTGGCCGCTACGACAACCTCACCGGCATCTTCGGCCTTCCGGACGTCTCCGGCGTGGGTATCTCCTTCGGCGCCGACCGCATCTACGACGTCCTCAAGGGCCTGGACAAGTTCCCTGCCGACCTGGGCAGCTCGACTCGGCTCCTTTTCGCCGTCATGGGCGCGGCGGAACTCCGGTACGTCCTCCCCCTGGCGAAGCGTCTCCGGGAAGCGGGCATCTCCGTGGAAGTCTACCCCGAGGCCGGCAAGCTCAAGAAACAGTTCGATTACGCCGCCAAGAAGGAAATCCCGTTCATCTCCATCAACGGCTCCTCCGAAATCGAGGCTGGCACCGTGAACCTGAAGAACCTCGAGACCGGCGAGCAAAAGGCTTTCCAGGCCACTGAAATGGACAAAATCCTGGAATTCCTCAAATAAATTTTGGAATTCCGAAAAAAGTCCTTATCTTTGCATTCCACATCGCGGAGTAGAGCAGTCGGTAGCTCGTCGGGCTCATAACCCGGAGGTCGTAGGTTCGAGTCCTGCCTCCGCTACTAAACAGGCCAGCCTTAGGGCTGGCTTTTTCTGTTTAGTAGCGGAGGCTTCGCCTCTTTCGCCCCCACCGCTACGCGGCTGCCTCGAGGGGCACGGGGGAAAGGATTCCCCCGCAGGGCTTCGCCCTCCCCCTTCGGTCGGCCTGCGGCCTCCGAGTTAGGTCAGGTGCTTGTACCGGTCCATGTGATGATGCCTTTTCACCGAAGATTCCGGCAGTCTAGCGAAGGTTGGAATCCATCTTTCTCCAATCATTTGATAATCAAGTAGTTAAAAAGTCCTCGGTTCCGAACCTCTTCTATTTATGGCGGGGTTGGAACCAACATTCTCGTAACTACTTAAATATAAGCCGCTTATAAATCGGCAGGTGCCAACCCTTCTGTATCGTCCTGAAATAGGTTCACCCGGGGTCTGCTGGGAGTCGTTTTGTAAGTCGTTGATGATGATGCTTTTATAAATCAGTCATCCGCAGACCCACCGAAAAAGCATAGGGCCTGCAGACGAGTTGGATTGAATCAATTAAAAATCAAGTCGTTACAATTGATCACCCCGCAGACCACATAGAACTATCCAAGAGCCGCCTTTGTCCGGGCCCTCTCTTTTGATGACACCTTCGGCTTTCAGTTTGGCAAGGTGCTTTTCGATGGCCTTGGGGGTTATGCCGATGATTTCGGCGAGTTTCCGGGCGGAATAGTTGGGATGATCTTTGAGCAGTTGGAGGATTTTCTCCCTACTTTTTGGCTTCTTCTCCCCTATTGGCCGGGTTTTCTCCCCACCGTCATCCATCGACCTAAGGAATGCGTCGATGTCTGAAGACAATGTCTTGATCATTTCGCCCGTCATGAAATCCAGGAAAACGGACATATCATCAGTTTCCCGGGTTGTGATGAGGGCATTGATATAATCTCCCTTGTCTTCTTTGAGTACCTTCGACGGAATCATGCCGAATTCGAATTGGATGTGGTTCATGACAAGGCGGGCCATGCGTCCGTTCCCATCGACCCAGGGGTGGATGGTCACCAGGCGATAATGGGCCTCGAAACTCAAGTCATACCGTTCCGGCAGAGACATTGGACGCTTGCGTTGCACATTGAGCCAGTCGCAGAACTCCTGCAACCTGGCTGGGACTTTCTGAAAACTCAGGTAGGACCTGCCTCCGACTCCAGCCGTGACATTGACCAATCGCAGGTCGCCGTTGGCGGAGGAGAAGTCGC
>JAFSJK010000078.1 GCA_017439305.1 Bacteroidales bacterium
CGTATCTTTGCAACCTATGGACCGAAACGACGAAAATACCATCATACAGGAATTCACCTCCGGGGAATACAAGGAGGGGTTCGTGACGGACGTGGAGCAGGAGTTCGTCCCCAAGGGGCTGAACGAGGACATCATCCGTACGATTTCCCGCCTCAAGGAGGAACCGGACTGGCTGCTGGAGTTCCGGCTGGACGCTTTCCGGAAGTGGCAGGGGATGGAGATGCCCACGTGGCCCCACCTGGACCTTCCGGCGATCGATTTCCAGGACATCATCTACTATGCGGCGCCCAAGAAGGACAAGGACCGCCCTAAGGAAATCGATCCGAAACTGGCGGAGACTTTCGAGAAACTGGGCATTCCCCTGAAAGAGCGCGACGTGCTTGCGGGAGTGGTGGCCGTCGATGCTGTATTCGATTCAGTGTCAGTTACTACCACTTTCCGGAAGACCTTGGCCGAGAAGGGCATCATTTTCTGCTCGTTCTCCGAGGCGGTGCGGGAGCATCCGGACCTGGTCCGGAAATACCTGGCTACGGTGGTCCCATCCGGTGACAACTATTTCGCGGCCCTGAACAGCGCCGTGTTCTCCGACGGCTCCTTCTGTTATATTCCCAAGGGCGTGCGCTGCCCGATGGACCTTTCGAGCTATTTCCGGATCAATGCACGCGGTACCGGCCAGTTCGAGCGGACGCTCATCGTCGCTGACGAAGGATCGTACGTTAGCTATATGGAAGGCTGTACTGCGCCGATGCGCGACGAGCAGCAGCTTCATGCCGCCGTCGTTGAAATCATCGTGGAGAAGGATGCCGATGTCAAGTATTCCACCGTCCAGAACTGGTATCCCGGCGATGCCGACGGCAAGGGCGGCATCCTGAACCTCGTTACCAAGCGCGGGATCTGCAAAGGGAGCGGGGCGCATCTGAGCTGGACGCAGGTGGAGACAGGTTCCGCCATCACCTGGAAGTACCCGTCCACCATTTTGAAGGGAGATAATTCCGCCTCCGAGTTCTACTCTGTCGCGGTTACGAACAACTTCCAGCAGGCCGATACGGGAACGAAGATGGTCCATATCGGCCGGAACACCAAGAGCCGGATCGTTTCGAAGGGCATCTCCGCGGGACGCAGCCAGAACAGCTACCGCGGCCTTGTGCGGATGAACGCCGGGGCGCAGAACGCCCGCAACTATTCGCAGTGCGACAGCCTCCTGATCGGTTCCAAGTGCGGGGCCCACACCTTCCCGGTCATCCGCTCCGACAATCCGACGGCCGTCGTCGAACACGAAGCCACGACCTCGAAAATCAGTGAGGACCAGCTCTTTTACTGCAACCAGCGGGGCATCGGCCCGGAAGAGGCCGTGGGCCTGATTGTCAACGGGTATGCCCGGGAAGTCCTCTCCCGCCTCCCGATGGAGTTTGCGGTGGAGGCGCAGAAACTGTTACAAGTATCGCTTGAAGGATCGGTAGGATGATGGAATGGACTGACATCGTTTTGTTTACGCTCGGTGGAAAGCCGGTGCTCCTGTTGGATTTCCTCAGCTCGCTGCTGGGGTTGACCTGCGTGTTCCTCGCGGGCCGGAATTCGAAGTACAACTTCTGGGTGGGCTACCTGTACACGGCCGCCCTGTTCTTCCTGTTCTGGTCGCGGAACCTGTACGCGAACCTGCTGCTGCAGCCCATCTCGCTCGCTATCAATGTGTACGGGCACTGGCGCTGGACGCATCCCAAGGAGGAGGAACGGTCGACGGAGGACGCGAACAAGCTGAAGGTCAGCATGCTTTCCTGGCTGCAGCGGGGCTTTGCCGTGGCCGCGGTCCTCGTTATCGCCCTGGTTTGGGGCTGGGTGATGAAATCGCTCTTCCCTTCCAATCCGGCCCCCTATCTGGACTGCTGCGTGACGGTACTCATCCTCACGGCGCAGTTCCTGTCGGCCCTCAAGAAGTGGGACTGCTGGATTGCCTGGCTCATCGTGAATGTCACGCAGATCATCCTGCACGTCAGTGTGGGGCACGTGTTCATGCCCATCGTCTGCGCCCTGTATCTGGTCAACGGTCTCTGGTCGCTGGCCTCCTGGATGAAACTTTACAGAAAGAATGGATAATTTACTCGAAATACGCAACCTGCACGCCCGGATCGGTGACAAGGAGATCCTGAAGGGCATCGACCTGACCTTGAGGCGGGGCGAGATCCACGCCGTGATGGGCCCGAACGGCGCCGGAAAGTCCACCCTGAACGCGGTGCTTACCGGCCGTGCCGATTATGAAGTGACGGAAGGTACCGTCCTGTATGATGGAAAGGACCTGCTGGCGATGGCGCCCGAGGAGCGCAGCTGGGCCGGTATCTTCCTGAGTTTCCAATACCCGGTGGAGATTCCGGGGGTGACCATCACCGCCTTCATGAAGGCCGCTGTCCAGGCCCGCCGGAAGGCGCAGGGCCTGCCGGAAATGAAGACGCCCGAATTCCTGAAACTCCTCAAGGAAAAGATGGCTTTCGTGCAGATGAAGCCCGAATTCGCCAAGCGGGAAGTCAACGTGGGCTTTTCCGGCGGGGAGAAAAAGCGCAACGAGATCTTCCAGATGGCCATGCTGGATCCCACCCTGTCCATCCTGGACGAGACCGATTCCGGCCTGGACGTGGATGCCCTCAAGATTGTGGCGGACGGGGTCAACGCCCTCCGCTCGCCGGAGAAATCGGCCATCATCATCACGCATTACCAGAAGCTTCTCGAGTATGTGCAGCCCGACGTGGTGCACGTCCTCAAGGCCGGCCGTATCGTCCATACGGGCGGTCGCGAGGTCATCGAGGCCATCGAGAAGGCGGGATTCGACCAGTTCTAGGGTATGGGTTACGGTAATTACAGAGATCCTTTCTGCACCCTCCGGCCGGATTATATCGTCGGCGCGGGCGAGAAACTGGAGCTGACCTTTGTCGTGCTGCCCGGGGAGTCGAAGGATATCGATGTGGCCATCGACTTGGTGGGCGAAGGGGCGGAGGTGACCCTGAAGGGACTGTACCTGTGCGGTGGCGAGGAGCGGGTGAAATTCCGCATCCTGATGCATCACCGGGCAGGCGGATGCGTTTCGCACCAGCTGTTCAACGGTATTGCGGGCGGATCGTCCCGGGTGACCTTCGACGGCCGCATCATCGTGGCGCCGGATGCACAGCAGACCGAAGCCTACCAGGAGAATCACAATATCCTCCTTTCGGAGCAGGCCCATGTGGAGACGACTCCGCAACTGGAGATCTATGCGGACGATGTGAAATGCTCCCACGGGGCCACCATCGGCCGCCTGGACGAGGACGCCCTGTTCTACATGCGTACCCGTGGCGTTCCGGAGAAGGAAGCCCGCGTACTCCAGATGCTGTCCTTTCTCTCGCCGGTCATTCCCGAGGGACGGGAGGAAGAAGTGGGAAAGGCCATCCGTGCTTTGTAATTCGGAGAATGTTTGTATCTTTAGGGCGTGCGAACTGTTTGGCGCATAGGGATTTTGCTGGCGGTAGCCCTGGGGGTGGCCGCCTGCAGTCCTGCTTCCCGGATTGACCGGGAGACGGGACGTCTCCTGACTGAGCTGGACGGTTATCTGGGCGCCCGTGATGTCCATATGGCCCGGAAGAGGGACCAGATGGATGCCTTGGGCAAACTGGCCAGATCCACGTCGGATCCGCTCCGCCGGTATGAACTGGAAATGAACATCGCCAGCGAGTTCTTCGCTTTCAGTTTCGATTCCACCCAGCAGTACCTCAAGCATTGCCAGGAGCTGGCGCAGGACGTGTTGAAGGATCCGGACCTCTACAACGAGGCCTCCGTCCAGTTGGGACACCTGTATGCGAAAGCCGGCAGTTATCTGGAAGCGTCCCAACTCCTTTATGGCGGCTTAGATACGACTGCTTTCTCCGAAGCTCTGATGGCGGAGTATATCTGGTGCCTGTATGATTTCAGCAAGGACCTGGGAGGCAATTCAGGGATGGTGGAGCAACTGTCCATCCCGCCGGACTCCTCGTTCCGCGCCCGCTTGTATGAACTGCTGCCCAGGGATTCCGACCGCTGGCGTTCCGTCCTGCGGGACGAGTTCATGGAGAAGGGGCGGCTTGCCTCCGCCGACAGCGTCAGCCGCCTGCTGCTGTCCACGGTGAAGCCGGAGGACCGGGAATACGCCATCTTCGCATTCTTCCAGTCCGAGATCGAGAATCTGAAGGGGAACCAGGCAGAACGGATGGCCTGGCTTGTCCGATCCGCGGAGTGCGATATCGTGAATGCGGTGCGGGACTACGCCTCCCTGACGATGGTGGCCCAGAATATCCTTTCCGTGGACGTGGACCGTTCTTTCCGGTATCTCCGTGTGGCCCAAGAGGATGCCGTGCTGTATAATGCCAAGTTGCGCCCCTGGCAGATTTCCCGCTTCCTGATGGAGGTGGAGGACGCCTATGCCGTCCGGCAGGACCGGCAGAACAGGGCATCCGTGGTCTCTGCCATCCTGCTAGCCATCCTGGTGCTGGGGCTCTCCCTGATCACCTATTTCCTGATTGTCCGTTCCCGGAAGCTTTTCCGGATGCAGAAGGCCTTGGAAACCAGCAATGTCCAGTTGGCCGCCGCCAACGAGGAACTCAGTGTACTGAACCGCCGGATTTCCAAGGCCGACAAGGTGAAGGAAGCGTATATCATCGACTTCCTGCAAGGCCTTTCGGAACAGGTGGCCCTGCTGCGTTCCCAGGACAACCGGTTCCGGAATCTCCTGAAACAGGGCAAATCGGACCAGCTTTTCCGGGAACTGGCCATTTCCGAACGGTCCGAGAAGGCGAGGGAGGAGTTTTACCGCAAGTTTGACGAAACTTTCCTGGCCCTGTATCCGGACTTCGTGGAGCAGTTCAACGCTTTGCTGCAGGAAGAGGCGCGCATGGATCCGCCCCAGGGAAGGCTCACGACGGAGCTCCGGATTTTCGCCCTGATCCGCCTCGGCGTGGACGATTCCAAGAAGATCGCCACGATGCTGGATTACTCCGTAAGTACCATATATAACTATAAGGTTTCGGTCAAGAATGCGGCCCTCGGGGACCGTGACAAGTTCGAGGAAAGGGTAAAATTGATCGGGAAGTAGTGGACAAACGGTTCTCGTTTCACTACTTTTTTTGCCTATTAAAATCTTTTAATAAGCTGTCTTATAACAAGATAGCTACTACTTTGCAATACTTTTATTTCATGATTCGCGCGATGCGTGGTTATGGCGTGTAATTTTGCGCTGGACCTTGAGTCAGAACACAACTCATTTAACAATAACCAACGCACAACCAAACCAATCGCGTATGAAAAAATTAGCTTCCCTGATCCTTGCATTAGGATTGAGCCTGGCAGCGATGGCCCAGAACGTCACCTTGAAGGGTGTCGTGGTGGACAACGCCAGCCAGCCGATTGTCGGGGCTTTCGTCGTCGAGCAGGGTACATCCAATGGTACAGTGACGGGCGTGGACGGCGATTTCGCCCTCACCACCCGGACGGGCGCCAATGTGGAAATCTCCTGCATCGGCTACGTGTCCCAGGTAATCGTCAACAATGGAGCACAGAATGTGGTGGTCGTCCTTGAGGATGACGCCGAGATGCTCGAGGAGACCGTGGTGATCGGCTACGGTGTCCAGAAAAAATCCGTGGTGACGGCCTCCATCTCCTCGGTTACCGCCGATGACCTGAAGGTCCAGTCCCAGACCCGTCTGGACAACATGCTCCAGGGCATGACTTCCGGCGTGCAGGTCACCCAGAGCTCCGGTGCCCCGGGTGCCGGTTCCACGGTGATCGTCCGCGGTATCAGCTCCATCAACCACGCGTCCCCGCTCTATATCGTTGATGGTATGCCGGCCGGCAGCATCGACTACATCAACCCGAACGACATCGAACGTATCGACGTCCTGAAGGATGCCGCTTCCGCGGCCGTCTATGGCGCCCGCGCCTCCGACGGTGTGGTCCTGGTGACCACCAAGTCCGGTTCGGAAGGGAAGACCGTCGTCAATTACAACTTCTCCTACGGCATGCAGAATCCCTGGCGCAAGCCCTCCGTGCTGAACGCGACGGAATACGCCATCATGATGAACGAAGGTATGCTCAATGCCGGCAACGCCCCCATCTACGACGATCCTTATTCCCTGGGAAAGGGAACCGACTGGGTGGAAGCCATTTTCGACAAGAACGCCCCTGTCGTCAAGCATGACATCAATGTCTCCGGCGGCAACGGCCGGGTCAACTACAGCGTTTCCGGTGGATATACCTCCACGAAGGGTACCATCGGCGGAAGATTCGACCAGTCCTATTATGACAGAATGACGATGCGTGAGAACATCGGTATCGTCCTGTTCGACGCTTCTTCCTCCCGCAACTGGCTCAACAAGCTCACCTTCAACAACCAGGTTTCCTTCGCCCACATCAAGGCGGCCGGCATTTCGGCAAACTCCGAATACGGTTCCCCGCTGGGTTCCGCCCTGGGCATGTCCCCGCTGGATCCCATCTACGCCGACGCCGCTGAGGAAGCCCGTTACCAGTCGCTCTATCCGGCCGGTTATCCTTATATCATCCGCAACAGCGAGGGTGTGGCCTATTTCATCGCCGACGGCGGTACCTATAACGAGCAGGCCAACCCGATCGCCATGCTGGACCGTCCGCACGGATACAGCAGTACCGACAAGATCGTCGGCGGCCTGAATTTCGAACTCCAGCTCATCGACGGCCTGAAGTTCCGCAACTCCGTCTCCCTGGACCTCTCCTATGTTTACGGTCACAGCTATACCAAGCAGTATTTCCTGACCTCCAAGAGCTACAGCCTGGATACCGTTACAGATACCAAGGTGTATGACAAGGACGGCAAGGAGTCCATCGTTTCCAAGATCAACTACGGTTCCTCCGCTTCCCAGAGCATGAACCGCTACTACAGCTATCAGGTGGAAAACACCCTGACGTACGACAAGGTGTTCGGCAAGCACACCCTGAACGTGGTGCTGGGCCAGTCCGCCTACATGTCTTCTTCTTCCTATCTGGGCGCTTCCTCCATGGGTCTGATCTATCCCGACGATCCCTGGAAGATCAGCGTGGACAATACCCTCGGCCAGCAGAAAGACGGCGACCGCAACGGTTGGGGCCGCTGGAATTCCATTCCTTACAGCATCCTTTCCTACTTCGGCCGCGTCTCCTACAACTATGACGAGCGCTTCCTGGCCCAGGCTACCGTCCGCCGGGATGCTTCCTCCCACTTCGGTCCCAACAACAAGTGGGGAACCTTCCCGTCCGCTTCCCTGGGCTGGAACATCAAGAACGAGGAGTTCCTGAAGTACAACACGGTCATCTCCATGGCCAAACTCCGTGCTTCCTGGGGTGTCAACGGTAAGGACAACCTCGCTGACTTCCTGTATGCCGTGTATGCCCAGTCCAACAACAACTATGTCTTCGGATCCGGCGCCAACGCTACCGAGAGCATCAACATCGGCGTGAAGGCCTCCGGCCTGGCGAACCCCAACGCCAAATGGGAACAGTCCATCCAGACCGACTTCGGTGTGGACCTGGGCCTCTGGGGCAACCAGTTCACCGCCACGGTCGACTACTACATCAAGGATGCCTCCGGCATGCTGATGGAAATGCAGGTGCCTACCTATGCGGGCGACTCCGCCCCGACCGGAAACGTGGGTACGATGCGCAACCAGGGCGTCGAGTTCGACCTCGGCTACCGCGGTGCTATCGGCAGCTTCAACTATGGAGTCAAGGCCAACGCTTCCTATAACCGCAACACGCTCACCAAGCTGGCCGACGATGCCTCCTATCTCACCACCTCCAGTCACAAGATCGGTACCCTGACCCGTGGTGTCGTGGGTGAAGTATTCCCGTTCTTCTGGGGCTGGAAAACCGACGGCGTGTTCCAGAACTGGGATGAAATCAATGCCTACGTGAACGCGGAAGGCAAACTCATCCAGCCCAATGCACAGCCCGGCGACTTCCGCTGGAAGGATATCAACCCGGACGGCGTCATCAATGACGACGACCGCACCAAACTGGGCAAGGGTATTCCTGACTGGACCTTCGGCTTCACGCTCACCATGGACTGGAAGGGCTTTGACTTCAGCATGCTCCTCCAGGGCCAGCTCGGCGCCCAGACGCTCAACGTCACCCGCCGTACCGACCTCTACTACATCAACCTCCCGAAGTCCATCCTCAACCGTTGGACCGGCGAAGGCTCCACCAACAAGTATCCGCGCTTCGCCTTTGATTCGGCTAATGAGAACTACCGCGTTTCCGATTACTGGATGGAAGACGCTTCGTTCCTGCGCGCCCGTAACATCCAGCTGGGTTACACGCTGCCCGCCAACCTGACCCAGAAGATCTTCATTTCCCGCCTGAGACTCTACGGTCAGGTCGAGAACGCCTTCACGCTCACCAAGTACACCGGTTGCGATCCGGAGGTCTCCGGCGGCTTCAAGGAAGTCGGCGTCGACCGCGGTGTCTATCCTCAGAGCAGGACCGTCACCTTTGGTGTCAATGTAACTTTCTAACAGACAACGGATATGAAAAAGATAGTTTTCGCACTCAGCGCCCTCGCCGTTCTCCTGACTGCCTGCTCCAAGGATTTCATCAATCCCCGGCACAACAGTTCCGAACCGCTTGACGAGTACTTCAATACGCCGGAGCGTCTCTTCCAGTGCCTGGTGGCCGCCTACGACCCCCTCGAGTGGTACGATTACGCCTTCGGCCAGTATGACAACCTCCACCTCATCTTCGACGTGATGGGTGACGACGTGTACGCCGGCGGCTCCAACGAAGGCGACCAGCCCATCATCGTGAAGACGCACTACTACACGGCCACTTCCACCGATGTCCCCAACCAGATGTGGACGGTCTGCTATTCCGGTATCAACCGTGCCGCGACGCTGATCAAGTACATCGGCGGCGCCGAAGGTGTGGACGATACCACGAAGAAGCTTTACGTTGCCGAGGCCAAGGTCCTTATGGCTTACTATTACAACATGCTCTGGAAGCTCTGGGGCAACGTCCCTTACTGGGAGGAACTCCTGGAGGCCCCGTATTTCGCTCCGCAGCTGAACCACGACGAGGTGTATGCCCATTTCATCACGCTGATCGAGGATGCCATCGCTCTCAACGTCCTTCCCATGAAGGCGGCGGTGGGCGACGAAGGCCGCGTGACCAAGGCCATGGCCTATATGCTCTACACCGAGGCGGTCCTCTACCAGAACGACCAGACCCGTTACCAGACGGCCCTGGGTTATATGAAGGAGATCATCAGCAGCGGCCAGTACTCCCTGGTTTCCGACTTCGCCGGTATCTGGGAAGAAAGCGGTGAGTGGTGCTCCGAGTCTATCTGGGAGATCAACTACATCTCCGAAGGCGGCGTCCGTGACTGGAGCAGCTCCATCGCCATCGGCGGCCAGGTGAACTCCATCCTCACCGGCATCCCCGCTCCGAAGAATGTTCCCGACTACCACGAAGGCTGGGGCTTCGGCACCATCGCCAAGAGCGCCTATGACATGTATGACAACGACGACATCCGCAAGGATGGCGGCATCCTGAACTTCGCGAAATACGCGGAGGAGCATCCTGGTGCGGAGTACACCCCGCGTTGGCAGGATACCGGCTTCTGGAACCGCAAGTATATCGCCCGTGAAGGCGGCAACCACGGTTACAAGGCCTCCGACAACCTTAATTATGGCAACAACGAGCGCATCTACCGGTATGCGGAGACCCTGCTGAATGCCGCCGAGCTTTCCGTCCTCCTGGGACAGGATGGCAGCAGCTACCTCAAGGAGGTCCGCGACCGTGCCCATTGCCACGACACCGGCGTGTCCCGCGAGGACATCATCCAGGAGCGTCACAAGGAATTCGTGGGCGAGGGCAAGCGCTATTGGGACCTGGTCCGTACCGGCATGGCGGCGTCCGTCCTCAAGGCGGCGAACCACGAGTGGCGCCGGAACGACTGGACCGAGAACAAGAAGTACTGGCCCATCCCGCAGAGCGAGATCGACAAGGACCCCAATCTCCAGCAGAACAATTACAACAATTAATATCAGGCAATCATGAAAACAATCTGGCAATATATCGCTATCGCTGCGCTGGCTGTTTCCGCTGCCGCCTGTACGCCTGAATACCCGACCCCGAACCAGGCCGGACTGCCGCAGGCTTCGGACCTGGACGTCACCATCTCGGTGGACCAGACAACTAACTACGTCACGTTCGTGATGAACAACAAGGGAGTGGTTCCCGTGTGGATTTTCGGCGACCAGAAGATTGACGGAAAGGCCGGCAAGAAGTACTCCTATACCGACAACAACGTCTCCCTGCGCTTCCGTGACGCGGGTGAATACACCGTGGAAGTGAAGGCTTACAATGCCAATGGCCTGTCCCAGGGTTCCCTGGTGAAGACCTTCACCCTGGACAATACCTATCGTGACCCGTTCGACCCGTCTCCGTACGTCAAGGCCATCTCCAACGGCGCTTCCCAGACCTGGGTTTGGAACAGCACCGAGGCCGGGCACATCGCCTGCGGTCCCGTCGGCGACCCGAAGGGCTGGTGGCAGGTCGAGCCCAACGGCAAGAAGGGCTTCCTGTATGACGACCTGATGACCTTCGCCTCCGATGGTACCTACACCTTCGATCCGGTCGACGGCCAGGCCTATGCCAAGAAGGACGCCGAGTATCCCGCGGGTCACGAGATCCTGGACGACGACTAC
>JAFSJK010000079.1 GCA_017439305.1 Bacteroidales bacterium
GACCGGTGCGGAAGTCAATGCCGCCAAACTGAAGGCATTGCAGGCGACGATCGACAAGATCGAGAAGGATTACGGGAAAGGTACCATCATGAAGTTGGGAGATCAGCCAGAATGGGATGCGGCGCAGGTCATCCCGAGCGGTTCCATCGCCCTGGACCACGCCCTCGGGATCGGCGGCTATCCGAAAGGAAGGATCATCGAAATCTACGGCCCCGAATCCAGTGGCAAGACGACCCTCGCCATCCACGCGATCGCCCAGGCCCAGAAGGCCGGAGGCATCGCTGCCATCATCGACGCAGAACACGCTTTCGACAGGACCTATGCGAAGGCCCTCGGCGTAGACCTCGAGACCCTCCTGATCTCGCAGCCTGACAACGGCGAGCAGGCCCTCGAGATCGCGGACAACCTCATCCGGAGCGGCGCCATCGACATCGTGGTGATCGACTCCGTCGCCGCCCTCACCCCGAAGGCGGAAATCGAAGGGGAAATGGGCGAGAACAAGGTTGGCCTCCAGGCCCGCCTGATGTCCCAGGCTCTCCGCAAACTCACCGCGAACATCAGCAAGACGAACACCTGCTGCATCTTCATCAACCAGCTCCGCGAGAAGATCGGCATCATGTTCGGCAACCCCGAAACCACCACCGGCGGCAACGCCCTCAAGTTCTACGCCTCCGTGCGCCTGGACATCCGCCGCACCACCCAGATCAAGGATGGCGAGGAAGCCCTTGGCAACCATGTGAAGGTGAAGGTCGTGAAGAACAAGATGGCCCCTCCTTTCAAGAAGGCCGAATTCGACATCGTCTTCGGCGAGGGCATCTCCCGCTCCAGCGAACTGGTTGACCTGGGCGTGGAACTCGACATCATCCAGAAGTCCGGCTCCTGGTTCAGCTACAACGACTTCCGGCTCGCCCAGGGCCGCGAGGGCGCCAAGAAAGTGATGCAGGACAACCCCGAACTCGCCGATGAGATCGAGGCCAAGATCCGGGCCGCGATGGCCAACGTCCAAGACTGATCCCTCCCATGAAGCGCATACTGGTCATATTCTCCCTCGTCGCCGCCTTTCTCGTCGCAAACTCCTGCTCTCGCGAGACGAACCTGTCCGTTACCGCCTTCGTGGAACTGGACGATATCTTCAGTTCGTATAAGCTGAAGGATCCGCCCGTCCGCATCGGCCCCGTCAAAATCGGCAGGGTCTTCCACAACGACTATTTTTCGGACAGCGACCTGGAGTATATCTTCAAGGAAGTGACGAAGGGGGTTTCCAGCAACTACATAACCGCCATCATGCGCCTGGAAGTCTGCGACGCGGTCAGCGGCAAGAAACTGAGGGACGAAAACTACGGGGTCGTCATCAATGGCTCAGGCGGTTACGACTTTGCCAACCTGGATGTCGCCTATTGACGGGCTCTTTGACAAAAGGAGCTGACTCGATTTCGAGCCAGCTCCTTTTTTTCTCTTTTAGCCTTCCTTGTCTTCCTTCACCGCCTTGTTGTAACAATCGCGGCAAAGAGGTTCGTAGGTGTCCTTCTCTCCCAGGACGACCAGTTTCTTGCTGGCGGAAAGCCGGTGGGAATGGTTCGCGAGGGAGCCGCAGCGGACGCAGATGGCATGAACCTTCTGGACGTCCTCGGCGATGGCCATCAGGCCGGGCATCGGGCCGAAGGGCTTGCCCAGGAAGTCGGTGTCCAGGCCGGCGATGATCACGCGGACGCCGCGGCCGGCCAGCTCCTGGGCGACGGGAATAATGCTTTCGTCGAAGAACTGGGCCTCGTCGATGCCGACGACCTCCACGTCCGGGTCGATCTGGAGCATCCGGGAAGGAGACTTGATGGGGGTGCAGGAAATGCTGTGGGAATCGTGCGAGACGACATCCAGATCGGAATAACGCTTGTCGATGGTGGGCTTGAAGGTGGCGATTTTCTGCTTCGCGAACTGGGCGCGTTTGAGCCTCCGGATGAGTTCCTCCGTCTTGCCGGAGAACATCGAGCCGCATATCACTTCAATGCTGCCCGTTTTTCTTGTGTTTTCCAAAAACATTTCCTTACTTTGCTAATGTTGACTTGGACAAAGATAGTCATTTATGGAGAAAAACAGCACAGAAATCTTGAGAGAAATCGAGGCCGCCATCGCTTCGCTCAAGGACCAGCTCCGGGGGCTGGAGGACCAGCTCGCAGAGTACCAGAGGCTTGCCGCCGAGGAAGAGGCCGCTGCTGCGGTGGAACCTGCGCCGGAACCCGTTTCGGACGAGGTCGATTTCACCGATATGGAAATCGGCGTGGCCGAACTCCCGGAGGAGCCTGCACCCCTGCCGGAGGAACCTGCACCCCTTCCAGAAAAACCCGTCGCGGTTCCGGAAGACTTGCCGGTTGAGCCCGAGCCGGTAGTTGAAGACCTGCCGGTCGAGCCCGCCCCAGCGGAACCTGTGCGTGTATTCGAGGTTCCTACGCCTGTCCCGGAGGGCCCGGCTCCGGTGAAGCCGGCCGCCCCGAAGGTGGATACGGAAAGGATGGCGTGGCGGCTGGACAAGCCCGGTGTGGCGGTCAAGAACATCCGAAGCGGTATCTCCCTGTATGACCGTGCCCTGTTCATCGGTACCCTGTTCAAGGAAGACTATGCCCTGTATGACCAGACTATCGGCACGCTCAACGGCATGGGTTCCCTGGACGAGGCCGTAGACTATCTGGTGGAGGCCTTCCCGGACTGGAACTTCAAGTCCGACATCGTATACAACTTCATGATGGCCATCCGCAAGAAGCTGGGCTGATGGCGGGAAAGCTGTATATCGTCCCGACGCCGGTCGGGAATCTCGACGACATGACCTTCCGGGCCGTCCAGGTCCTGAAGGAAGCCGATCTGATCCTGGCGGAGGACACGCGCACGAGTTCGGTCCTCCTGCATCATTATGACATCCGGCGGCCACTGCAGTCGCATCACAAGTTCAATGAGCACCAGACCGTCCAGCTGGTGAAGGAACGCATCCTGGGAGGACTGAACGTTGCCCTCGTCAGCGATGCCGGTACGCCCGGCATTTCCGATCCCGGCTTCCTCCTGGCCCGCACCTGTGCGGAGGAAGGAATTGAGGTACAGACTCTTCCGGGTGCGACCGCCTGCATTCCGGCCATCGTTTCCTCCGGCCTGCCCTGCGACCGTTTCTGCTTCGAAGGTTTCCTTCCGCAGAAAAAGGGCCGGCAGACGCTGCTGACCGCGCTGGAGGCGGAAACCCGTACGATGGTTTTCTATGAATCGCCTTACCGGCTTGTCAAGACATTGGAACAACTGGCGGAACATTTCGGACCGGAACGCCGCTGTTCCGTCGCCCGCGAGATATCCAAGCTCCACGAGGAGCATCGCAGAGGCACCCTCCAGGAAGTCGCCGCCTGGTTCCGGGAGCATGAACCCAAAGGCGAAATCGTCCTTGTCGTCGCCGGCGCGGAGCCGGTAAAACCTGTCAAAAAGAAGCGTTATGGAAGAGGGGAAGAGACAGAAGAACCCGAATCGTAGTTTCACGGTGGGCGCCATCGCGCTCGTTTTCCTGGTCATCGGTTATCAAGTCGCCCTGTTCGTCCACAAGGCGGCGGTGACCCGTATCGTGGCGGACCGGGACCGGCCGGACACGGTGTATGTCGTGGACCGGACCCTGGCGGAAGAACTCCTGTCCGGGCAGGATGCGGGGAACCTTTCCTCCGGTTTGTCTCCGGCATCCGGTCAAGGGGCGGTTACGGTCCGGAAACAGTCGGGGCACGCTCCCGAAGCCGTCCGGATCCGGGAGAAAGCGGCTCCCCGCCGGGCAGAGTCCTTCCGGTTCAATCCGAACACGGTTTCGCTCGAAGAACTGATCCGGCTGGGGTTTTCCGAAAAGCAGGCGCAGTCCATCCTGAATTACCGGGCCAAAGGCGGCCGTTTCCGTCGTCCGTCAGATTTCGCCAAATCCTATGTGGTAGCTGATTCCGTGTTTGAGCGGCTGAAGCCTTATATCGACATTCCCCGGATCGACATCAACCGGGCCGACAGCGCCGCCTTCGAGACGCTTCCGGGCATCGGACCGTATTTCGCCGCGAAGATGGTCTCTTACCGGAAGGAACTCGGAGGCTATTCCCACCCGGAACAATTGATGGACATCTACCATTTCGACCAGGAAAAATATGACGGGCTGAAAGACCTGATTACCTGTTCGAAACCGGAGCCTTACCCCCTCTGGACGCTCTCCGAAGCCGATCTGGCCCGCCATCCCTATCTCTCGAAGGAAGAAGCGCATTCGGTCGTCCTGTTCCGTACGCATCAGCCTCCGGAAGCCTGGACGGTCGAGGGCCTGCACAAGGCCGGCATCCTTTCGGAAGACCATTATGCGAAATTATCCCGCTGTGCGCTTGCCGAGCCGTGATATTTTCCTATTTTTGCGACAGAACCAATCGTTTTCGACCATGAGACCCTCTTTACGGATCCTGCTGACAATCTTCGTCTTTTCCCTGGCCTGCCTGGAAGGCAATGCCCAATTTGTCCCCGAATGGCATCAGGGCGATTTGAAGATGAAAGGGGCGAGAATCGCCGTCCTGGGTGAAAAACTGGACCAGGAGACGACGCGCGCCCTGCTGGATCAGGTCGGTGGTGCGGAAATGGTCGCCGAATGGGACAGGTACGTGGACCAGCGGGGCTGGGGCATCGGGCTCACGGCCGGCGGCTATACCCTGGCCGTCGCCGGACTCTGCTATGGCGGAGTCTATCTGCTGGCCGGCGTGGTCGGGTCGATATTCGCAGCCATCGGTGGTCAGGAGGCTGTGGATAAACTATGGGATGACGTGGGCTCCCGGGTCCAGATCGGCGGCGCTGCGATGGTGGCCGGCCTGGCGGCCGGTACGACCGGTGTCGTCCTTCTCTGCGTCGGCAACCACCATCTCCGTGACCTGACCGCTTCTTGCGATGCAGCCGGCCTTCCTCCCGTCACTCCCGTGGCCGAACTCACCTTCGGCCCTACACCCTCCGGCATCGGCCTGGCGCTGCGGTTCTAGCACTCAGCGACTTCGAATTGAACGGATCCCTGAACTTTTGTCCAAACAAAACGTACAGGGAGTTGTTATTCTTGGCCCATATCTATATCTCGTGTTCTTTTCCCCGTTTTTAGAATGAGGGAAACGAACGCAATGCTTTAATACAGTGCATTAGTCGCCACTTAGCGTTCGCTCCCTTTCACAAAAAGGAGCGAAAGGACAACTGAGCCTTGCTTTGCCTTTTCGAGCCGGTTATTTTATCGTGTTATTCCAGCCATTTGTTGATAGAATGTCCATGGAATACAGTTCAGAGGCCGTTTTCTCAGTTAAACGTTTAAAAACGGCTCGTCCGGTTATTTCTTCCGATCTTTGCAAAAACGATTTGTGATGGAGAGTTATGTGCAGTGGGAACGGCATCCTGTTCAGGATTGCTACCACATCTGTTCGGATGGTACCCGGTTGTCTGTCTTATTCGAGTTACCGAAAGACAAGGTCTTTGCAATGAATCTGATTGCCGTCCTGACCCATAGATACAGGATCCGTGTGTATTGTCCTGTTGTAATGGATACCCATTTCCACCTCGTCGCCCAAGGGAAGGCGGAAGACATCGCCTCCTTCACCATCCAGATGAAAAGGTTATTGACCATGTATTTCCATCGTACCGGAAGGGACTACTTGTTGAAAGATGGGATTTGGATCCATCCAGAGCCCATCCGGGACGACATCGAACTGATGCAAAAGATTATATACGTTTTTCGGAATCCCATGGACGCAGGGTACCCATTCCTGCCTGAGGATTATCCCTGGGGCGTGGGCCGGCTGTTTTTTCATCCGGCTTACGACCGCCCGGTGAAGCGGGCCGGCGACTTGACCGTCCGGGAGAAATGGAGTCTGTTCCGCACCCGGATAGCGATTCCGGACGACTGGCAGTTGGATGAAAACGGAATGGTCCTTCCCCGCTGCTTTGTGGATGCCGATGCTGTCCAGAGGCTATTCGGCTCTCCCAAAAGGTTCATTTCTTTCCTGTTTGTCAGGAAAAAGGACTTGGTAGAGCAGGAAGCTCGAGACGCACAGGTGTTTCTTGAAAAAAGGGGCGACACCGAACTGAATGAGGAAGCCAATTCAGAAAGCGAACGGCGGTTCGGACGCCGCATCCCGAAACTGACCCAGGCAGAACGCATTGAGATTGCAAAGATACTGTGGCAGAACCGTCGAACATTGTCCCGAAAGCAGCTGGCCCGGGCCGTCAAGATGAATCCGGCCATCATAGAGGCAGTATTCCACTGAGTCAGTGTTTTGCGAACCAGGACGCAACCCAACGAGTCCACTCATCCACGTTGTCATACAGAACGGACGGATAATCGCAATCAATGACGACATCCGGAATTATGCCGGTGGAATCAATTCCGCTTTCCGGCAAACCCGACCGCCGGGTAGCCGGAACACGGAACCGGGATTGGGTCCTTGGCAACTTGAAGAGGAACGGGTTCATGTAATCGACGCAGCCCAGGCTGGAGTCCCTGCCGAAGACCAGTACCCGGTCACTCACATTCCGCAAGTCGAGCACAAGCGATTCTGCATTACTGGCCGTATGGTTGTCGATCAGGATGGCGGCTTTAGCGGGAAGGGTGAAGATTCGATTGTAATGAATTGCAACATCCTGATAGAGAACAAGATATTCCTCTTCAGACCGTTCGCAGGCATCCAGCCTGTCTTGTAATCGTCTGTCTTTAGGAGCAGCTTTGCGAAAAAGGCCGATATTGGTTGCTGTGTTCCTGATTTCGTTACCGCGATAATAAGCGTCATGGTCGAACAGCAATTCAACGAAGGCCCGGGAGGTTTGGTCAGCGCCACCATGATTTCCCCGCAGGTCAAGAATCAGGTATTTGCATCCGGACTTACGGAACGCCCGGACTGCTTTCCTGGTCCAACGGACCCTATCCTTGGACCAGGCACAACTGCTATAGCGAATCAAGAAAGTGCTGTTATCTACCTTGCAGAAAACATCAGACGGTCTGTATTCCATGAAGGACGCATAATCCTTAGGGCCGGGCATATACTTATGCTGCAATCCGCCGATATCGTGCAGATGATAATCCTTGAACCAGGCGAGATAACAGCCGAAAGCATCTTCAAAAGACGAAGTCCCAGTGACGAGTACACATCGCAACGAATCTTTTACGGCCTCATAATCAACGCGTGTCAAGTCATTCACCTTCATGGAGAAGCCAGCGTAATTATTCTCGACGATCCGTACCCCTTCATCGAAATCTGCCAAATAATCTGTCGGGGAAACCTGACAATACAAGAGGGAAAGGAAAAACAGTATCTTTTTGACCATAATCTCAAAAACAAAAGAGCATTAGAACGAGTCAGAAACAGTATTTCATCTATTCATGTTCTTTTCCCCGTTTTAAGAATGAAGGAAACGAACAAGCGCATGCGCTCAGCGCTATCATTCAGGGATGGGTGTGCTTTTTCTTTTTTAGAAGGGGCAATGAGAGCCTGGAACCGGCCCGGACTTATTCCACGAGCATCGTCGCCTGGTTCCAGGCGACGTTTTCTTTATAGAAACCGTCCAGGAACTCCGTCCCGTGATAGGTGTCCTTCCTGTAATCCGGATAGGAAGGAAGATACACGGAAAGGCCGCAGCAGCGCGTCAAAGGGATGTTGATGAATTTTGGGGTATGCGCCTCATACACGATGGCTGCGTCCAGGGCATCCTGCAGGTCCTCCAGATCAGCCTGGGAGGCCCCGGCTTCCCGCAGGAGATCCTTCAAGTCGAAGAAAGCCAGATAATTCTTGCTGCCCGATATGCGGTCGTAGACCTGGACATTCTTACCGGAGACGTTGCGGATGGCATCCCGATAACGGGAGAAAAGGCTCCGGCATAGTGTAGCCAGGGGATCCAGGGCGCTGCAGTCCAACATGGTAATGGCCGCGCCATAGGTGGAATCGTGCTCGTACTGGGAGAAATAGTCCTCACAGGCTCCCTTCAGGTCAGGGACTTCCGGTTCGAGCAGATGCTGGGTCAACGTCTTGTAGTTGAATCCGGCCGCCGGAATCTCGCAAGGGGCGGCGGCAAGATAGGTGCAGACGTTCCGAAGTTCCCAAGCCACCTCCACCGATGCCATCAGGCAGGCATCGAAAAGGAGGTAGTCCAAGTGGTAAGGGATGGCGGCGGCGAGGTCCTTCAGTTCGATTTCCTTGGTTTTCTTGCCGTCGGTATAATACTCCTGTCCGAAAGTCTTCCTGCGGGTGGCGCTCCATACGTCGATGCCGCCGCTCCCCCGGTCATTCCCTTCGTACTGCTTGGGATTGCTGAAGTAGCCTTCCGGCAGCCAGCCTGTCGCGTGGGAGGATAGGACGGCGCCGTAACCGGCCGCCGGGAACAGGTCCCGGACCAGTGTGAACACCTCGTTCACGACGGCGGCGTCAGTCACTACCGTTCCTTCCGGCCAGACCTTGAGCGTGTCCGTGACGACGATGTCGTTCGCCTTGTACATCCGGACCAAAGCCGGAGAAGTTGCCTGGGTATAGGCCCGGCTCTTGACCGGGAGATGGCTGAAAACGAGAAGGACGTCGTCCTGCCGGCCCTTGCCGGGGAGATACCCTTCCTTCAGCGCCCCGATGTTGTAGCGGATGTCCGTGCCCAGGGAATTGAAGCCGGCCTCGTACAGCAGCATCACCTTCCGGGTCTCGGCCCCGAACGGGCCGACGGAGAGGGTCAGGTCGGTTCCGTCCCGCTCGCAGGAAGCGAACAGGACAAGGAGGAGAGACACCAGTATGAGGCGGACTTTTGTCATATATCTTGGCAAAGTTAATGATTAATTTCATATTTTTGCACCAAATTCAAACCCTATGAAACGTTTCTTCAAGATGATGATGACAATCGGAGCCGTGGCCGCCATCGGCGCCTGCTCGGAAAAGAAATCGGAAGAACCCTTCCGGTATACGGTCGACACTTTCGCCGACCTCAAGGTGATGCGCTACCAGGTCCCCGGCTGGGACAGCCTGACGCTCAAGCAGAAGGAATATGCCTACCACCTGGCCGAAGCCGCCAAGTTCGGCCGCGACATCCTCTGGGACCAGAACTGCAAGGACAACCTCCGCGTGCGCCACGCCGTGGAGAACATCCTGGAAAACTACCAGGGAGACCGTGAAAGTACTGATTTCCAGAACTTTCTCATCTACGCCAAGCGTCTGTTCTTCTCCAACGGCATGCACCATCACTATGCCGAGGACAAATTCTTCCCTGCATGCCCCCAGGATTACTTCGCGGGCCTGCTGAAAGCCGTCGGCATCGAGGATGAGGACCTCCTGGACGTCATCTACAATCCCGAAAGATATCCCCAGCGCCGTTCCACCGAGACTTCCGGCGACATCGTGGCGCTGTCGGCCGTCAACTTCTACGACGGGGTCAACCGGGACGAGGTGGAGAAGTACTACGCCCGCATCGCGGACCCGAAGGACCCCTGTCCGATCGCCTATGGCCTGAACACCAAGGTCGTCAAGTGCCCGGACGGCATCGTCCGTGAAATGCCCTGGAAGGTGGGCGGCATCTACTCCCCCGCCCTCGAGAAGATCTGTGACGAGCTCCTGAAAGCGAAGGACGTGGCCGAGAACGACATCCAGGCCCGCGCCCTCGGTCTCCTGGTAGACTACTACCGCACCGGCGACCTCCGCAAGTGGGACGAGTTCAACATCGAATGGGTCAAGGACACCATCGGCACCGTGGACTTCATCAACGGCTTCGTCGAGGACTACAACGACCCGCTCGGCCGCAAGGGTTCCTGGGAAGGATATGTGAATATCAAGGACTTCGATGCGTCCAGACGCACGGAGACCCTGAGCGCCAACGCCCAGTGGTTCGAGGACCACTCCCCCGTGGACCCGCGTTTCCGGAAGGCCACCGTCAAGGGTGTTTCCGCGAAAGTCATCAACGCCGTCTGCCTGGCCGGTGACAGCTATCCTTCCACCCCGATCGGCATCAACCTCCCGAACGCCGACTGGATCCGGAAGGACCACGGTTCCAAGAGTGTGACCATTGCGAACATCACCCACACCTACGACTATTCCGCGCAGGAATTCCCGAAGAGCGTCCTCAGCGAATTCGCCTGGGACGAGGCGGAGGTCGAGCGCTCCAAGAAATGGGGCACCGTCGCCGACGAGATCCACACCGACCTGCACGAGTGCCTGGGCCACGGCTCCGGCCAGCTCCTGCCGGGCGTCTCCACCACGGCGATGGGTGAATATGCCTCCGCCCTGGAGGAAGCCCGCGCCGACCTGTTCGGCCTCTATTACACGGCCGATCCCAAGATGGTCGAACTGGGTATCATGCCCGATCCGGAGGCTTACAAGGCCGAATATGACAGCTATATCCGCAACGGTCTGATGGTCCAGTTCAACCGCGTGGAGCTGGGGCGTCCCAACACGGAGGCCCACATGCAGAACCGCAAGCTCGTCGCCGAATGGTGCTACGAGAAGGGCGCCGCAGACAACGTCATCGAAAAGAAAGTCCGTGACGGCAAGACCTACTTCGTGGTCAACGACTACGTGAAACTCCGCGGCCTGTTCGCCGAGCTGCTGGCCGAAATCCAGCGCATCAAGTCCGAAGGCGACTATGCCGCCGGCAAGAATCTCATCGAGACCTACGCCGTCCACATCGACCCTGCCCTGCACAAGGAAGTCAAGGAACGCTATGACGCCCTGGAGCTGAAACCCTATGGCGGCTTCATCAACCCGGAAATCCGTCCCGTCGAAAAGGACGGCAAGATTGTGGACTACGAAATCGTCTACTCCGACGACTACCTCGGGCAGATGCTCGAGTACGGCAGGAAGTACGGCACGCTCTGATGAGCCGCATCGTCGAGGACTTCCGCAATTACCTGCGGATCGAGAGAGGGATGTCACCGAACACGGTGGCATCCTACTCCCGGGACGTGGAAGGATTGCTGGAAGCCTTCGAAGGATACCGTCCGGCCGATATCGGGACGCCGGAACTGGAACGATACCTGTCGGAACGGATCGAAAAAGGTCTCTCCAAACGTTCCCAGGCCCGGATGCTCAGTTCCTTCCGCTCCTTTTTCAACTGGTGCATCGAGGAAGGCGACCTGAAGGACAACCCCTGTGACCGCATCGACGCCCCCAAGCTGGGAAAATACCTTCCCGCCGTCCTGTCGGTGGAGGAGGTAGACGCCATCATCAGCTCGGTGGACCTGAAGAAAGCCTCCGGTCCGCGCGACCGGGCCATCCTGGAAGTGCTGTACGGCTGCGGCCTCCGCGTAAGCGAGTGCACCGGCCTCCTGATCTCGCATGTCCATCTGGACGAAGGGTTTGTCGACGTCATCGGCAAAGGGAACAAGCAGCGGATCGTCCCCCTGGGGGAAATGGCCGCCGACGCCATCCGGAACTATCTGCCTTCCAGGCCGGAACCGGCCGCCCGCCCTTTCGAGGACATCCTGTTCCTCAACCGCGCCGGCCGTCCCCTCAGCCGCGTGTACGTCTTCGACATCGTGAAGAACCAGGCGATGGCCGCCGGCATCCACAAGGAAATCTCCCCGCACACCTTCCGCCACTCCTTCGCCACCCACCTCATCGAAGGCGGGGCGGACCTGCGGATCGTCCAGGAGATGCTCGGCCACGAATCCATCCTTACCCCCGAGATCTACACCCACATCGACTCCTCCACCTGGCAGGCCGCCGTGCTGGCGCACCATCCGAGACGGTAAAACTTTTGGAAATCAAAATATTTCTCCTTATCTTTGCGCGCTTAAAAAAGCGCAAGGCTTTTTGGTGCAATGGGGTCTTTGAAACAGAAGACTGAGTAACACATTTTTAAATTAAACTACAATGAAGCATTTCCAGCTGAACGGCCAGATCCGCGAGAAGGGCAACAAGGCCGTCATCAAGGCGTTCCGCCGCCAGGGTCTCGTTCCCTGCAACCTCTATGGCCAGGGCATGGAGAACATCCTGTTCACCGTCAATGAGAAGGAGCTGATGGGCCTGACCCACACCCCTGCCTCCTACATCGTGGACCTCAACCTCGACGGCAAGATGTACACCGCCGTCGCCCACGAATACCAGTGGCACCCGGTGGACGACAACTGCCTGCACGTGGACTTCCTCGCCGTGAACGAGGAGAAGCCGATCGTCATCAGCGTCCCCCTCAACATCTACGGTCACCCGGTGGGCGTCCAGGCCGGTGGTAAGTTCACCCAGCTTTCCCGCTCCCTGAAGGTCAAGGCCCTGATGAAGGACCTCCCCGACCAGCTTGACATCGACGTCACCCCGCTCGACATCGAGAAGCGGATGGTGGCCGGCGACCTCAAGTACGACAACCTCCAGATCGTTTCCGACAAGAACACGATCATCTGCCGCGTGAACGCTACCCGCGCCATGCAGCAGGCCGCCGCTGAGGCCGCGAAGGCCGCGAAGTAAAGATGGCGGACTACCTCGTTGTCGGGCTCGGGAACATCGGTGCCGAATACGCATCGACCCGCCACAACATGGGATTTATGATATTGGATGCCTGGGCTCAGGCATCCAATGTCGTTTTCTCCGTGGAACGGTACGGTGCAGTCGCGCAGATTTCCTTCAAGGGACGTCATTTCACGCTCCTCAAGCCCTCGACCTACATGAACTTGAGCGGGAACGCAGTCCGTTACTGGATGCAGAAACTGAACCTCCCGCTGGAGAACCTCATCGTCATCTCCGACGACCTCAACCTTCCCTTCGGCACGCTGAGGATGCGCCTCAGCGGCAGCGACGGAGGCCACAACGGACTCGAGAACATCATCTGGACCCTGGAATCCGACCAGTGGGCCCGGATCCGCGTCGGAATCGGCAACGGCTTTTCGCGCGGAGGGCAGGTCGATTACGTGCTCGGCGACCTGTCGCCGGAGGAACTGGAACGGATCCCCGTTCTCGCCGACAGGATTATTCGGGGCATCAAGGACTTCTCCACAATCGGTCCGCAGCGTGCGATGAACTATGTCAATGCCAAGCCCAAAGAACCAGAATCGCAGTCCAAAGATGCTGAAAGTTAAGATTTTTAGTTTTTTTTTGGAATATTCGGGTTTTTATTCTTATCTTGCGCAAAGTTATGACTATTAACAATTAACGAACTAATATTAATCCTATCATCATGAAAGAGCTTGTTGAAAAGATCAATGCTGAGTTTGCCGAGTTCGCCAAGAACGCTGAGGCGCAGGTTGTAAAGGGTAACAAGGCCGCCGGTGCCCGTGCCCGTAAGGCTGCCTTGGAGCTTATGAAAGACATGAAGGAGTTCCGCAAGGTCTCCGTCGAGGCTGCGAAGTAAGTAGACGCTTCATTTTTTAACCGGCTGCCCTTTTGGGACGGTCGGTTATTTTTTTTCGTTTTTTTGCATTCTCTTGCAACGAACGCTCCCTGCATTGCATCTTTAGTACAGGTTTAGGTTTTAGTACACGTCAAAGAATCGGTTCCCATCCATTGGGGCCGGTTTTTTGCATATACCCTTGCGAATGAACGAAAAAATGCCGTCATTTGTATTGTATATGAAACCGAAACCCGCCCGTCAGTGGCTCCTGCCGCTGATTTTGACCATATTCCTCACCATACCGGCGCCCCTAGCCGGCGCCCCTGCCCGCAAAGGTTTTTCCTACCTTACCCAGCCGGACGGAAGCCTGGTCCAGGCTTTTCTTACCGGTGACGAACACGGCCATCTGCTCACCACCGCGGACGGCTGCGTCCTGCTGCAGGATGCGGATGGCTGGTGGTGCTACGCTTTCTACGATTTTTACGGCAACCGCCTGAATTCAGGCATACACGCGGGCGATCCCGAAGCCCCCGGCGAGGTCATCGCCGCCAGCCGGAACATTCCCCATGCCTTGTTGCGGCAGCGGCGCAGCCAGCGCCTGCGCCGGCTCGCTCCGCTCCAGACCCGTCAACTTGCCCGGACCCGGAGTTCCGAAGAAAACGGCGGCATCCGGCACGGTCTCATCATCCTCGCCCAATTCCAGGACCTTTCCTTCCGGTATACGCGGGACGACTTCGAGCGGATCATCAATGGAAACGGCCCCGAAACCGCCCTCTCCTACTTTAAAGACCAGTGGAAGGACGGATATACCTTCCGGTTTGACATCACCGACATCATCACCCTGCCGGAGAACTATGCCTTCTACGGGACCAACGACGATGACGGCCAGGATGAGCATGCGGCCGAAATGATCATGGACGCCTGCTATGCAGTCGATTCTGACATCGACTTTTCGGCCTACGACAACGACGGTGACGGGGAAGCGGACAATGTCTTCGTCTTCTACGCCGGTCCCAACGAATCCGAGGGGGCAGGAGAGTACTATGTCTGGCCCCACATGTGGTACGTGCAAAGCGGTGCCGGGCAGACCTGCCGGCTGGACGGGGTCCTCATTGACAACTACGCCTGCACCTCGGAGTTGCGTCTGGATGAGAATCTGACCACCTATACGACGCTGGCTACCATCGGCACTTTCTGCCACGAGTATACCCACACGTTCGGCATCCCCGACCTGTACGATACCGACAACGAGGATAGCGGAGGCTATGCGGAGGCGGAATGGAACTGCATCGACCTGATGGATGCGGGCAACCACAACGACAAGGGGAAAACGCCCCCGAACTATAGCGTAGTGGAGCGCTGGTTCTTCGGAATGAGCGAAGGCCGGGTCCTTACGGAAGGCACGCACACCCTCCGTCCCATCCAGGAAAACGGGGATTATTTCATCCTCCCGACGGACGACGAGAACGAGTTCTACCTCCTGGAATGCCGCCAGGCAAAGGGCTGGGACGCCCACATCGGTGGAAATGGCCTCCTGGTCTATCACATCGACCTGTCGGAACGCCCGTCCGGGGAATCGACGGGAGCCAAGCGGGAACTCCGGGCCGTTGAGCGCTGGGAACTGAACGAGGTCAACGCCCGTCCCGACCACCAATGCGTGGACCTCATCGAACCGGATCCGAGGGCGCAGCAGCTCTATCAGGCCGCCGTCAAGAACCGCAACTACGACGCCATCTACACCCTGGCTTCCCACGCATTCTGGCCGTACGGCGACGTTTCCACCCTCACCTGCGACACCGATCCCGCCCTCGTCTTCTGGAGCGGGGCAAACTCCCCGTTCGGACTCGCCGACATCCGGACAAATGCCGATGGCAGCGTGACTTTCACCGTCTTCAACGACCTGGAGGAAAAGGCCCCCGCCGTGAAAATCGACAATCAGACCGTCTTCCAGGATGCCACCATCATCCAGTGGAGCAGCCTGGACCCGTCCTTTACCGGGAAGAGCATCATCCGCTTCGGCCTGGCCGATGCGGCCCGGCTGCAGGAAGTGGAGGTAACTGCCTATGAGCCAGGGAAATATGCCTATGTACTGGAAGGGCTTACCCCTACGACCGCCTACAAAGTCCAGATCCTGTGCAAGCGGGGCAACATCCCCGGTCCGGTGAACAGCAACGCATCCTTCACGACCAAGTCCGGCAGGAAGGCCGACACCTATCCTTATATCTACCTGAAAGATGTGAAACGGGGCAGCGACGGCTCTTTCGCGGCCGACTCTCCCCTATCCCTCCGTGTATACAACGCACCGGACGCCGAAGGCGTACGGTGGACTCTTGACGGACGGGCCATCACCCCCGGAGCCGACGGCTACTATCACCTGACCCGCTCCGGGCTCTTGAAAGCCGTGATATCCTATCCGGACGGGACGACCGACATCCTCACCAAACAAGTCACCGTGAAATGAGAAAGTTCCTCTATATCATCCTGTTGACGGCGCTAACCGTCCTGACCGCGTGCGAGAAGAAGGTCGAGATGGACCCGGAACTGTATAACTCCGACCAGGTCAGCCTGATGTTCAAGGGAAAGAAAGTCTTCACCTTCACGGAAGGCACGATGCAGCTGGGATACAACCGGTCGCTCCGCCAGTTCCGCGCCGGGAACGACGACATGTCCTCCTATTTCGTCATTACCTGCAGCGAACTGCCCACCACCGTTGGGCAGGAGATCAGGGGCGAAATCAAATGGACTTCCGGCAGTTCCGTCAAAACCGCTTCCGGCATTACCTTCAAGGTGGAGAAATACGAAGACACCGGCCTTGTCTGGCTCTGGTGTGCCGCGGACAAGACCGGTGCGGTAATCAAGATCCTGAATTAGAACGACCGGGCGATTCCGATAAAGTCGTCCGCCTTCAGGGCGGCGCCGCCGATGAGGCCGCCGTCGATGTCCTTCTGGGCGAAGAGTTCCTTCGCGTTGGAAGGCTTGCAGGAGCCACCGTACAGGATGGTCATGTCGTCAGCCACCTCCAGGCCGAACTTCTCGGCGATGACGGTGCGGATGCAGGCGTGGATTTCCTGGGCCTGTTCCGCGGTCGCGGTCTTGCCGGTACCGATGGCCCAGACGGGCTCGTAGGCAATCACGACATTCTTCAGGTCTTCGGCGGTGAAGTTGTACAGGACGGCCTTGGTCTGGTCCGTCACCACCTGGAAATGCTTGCCGGCCTCGCGCTCGTCGAGGTTCTCACCGACGCACAGGATGACCTTCAGGCCAGCCTCCAGTGCGAGCTTGGTCTTCACGACGAGCTTCTCGTCGGTCTCGCCGTAGTACTGACGGCGCTCGGAGTGACCGAGGATCGTGTACTTGCAGCCGAGGGAAGTGAGCATGTTCACGGCAATCTCGCCGGTGTAGGCACCCTTCTCGTGGTCGGCGCAGTTCTGGGCGGACAGGGCCACCTGGGAACCCTTCAGGACGTCCGCGACGCAAGCGAGGTGCGTGAACGGCGGAGCCACGACGAGTTCAACATTGGCGGGAAGGTCCTTGCCCTTCTCCACGACGGCCTTGGCGAGTTCGACGCCCTCAGGAACTGTGGTGTTCATTTTCCAGTTTCCTGCAACGATGTACTTTCTCATTTTATGGATGTTTGTTAGATGTTTCCAATCTGCAAATTTAAGGATTAATAAAGAGATTTACAAGCCGCCGTTTTTTGGATATTTCGTCCCGCCGGAGTATCTTTGCACGATTGAAACGAACGAAAAGAGTATGTCCCTGTATCTCCCCCAGAACTACCGCAACCTGCTCGGCGGCGTCGAGCAGACCGAGAAGGCCATCAAGGCCGTGAAGGATATGTTCCAGGACAACCTGTCCGCCCAGCTCGCCCTGCTGCGGGTGACGGCGCCGATGACGGTCCTGTCCGGAACGGGTATCAACGATGACCTGAACGGCGTGGAGCGGCCGGTCCGCTTCCCCGTCCGGAGCCTGGACGAACGGCCCGCCGAAGTGGTCCATTCCCTGGCCAAATGGAAGCGGCTCAAGCTCGCGGAACTGGGGATTGCTCCGGGACGCGGCATCTATACCGACATGAACGCCCTGCGTCCCGACGAGGACCTGGACAACCTCCACTCCATCTACGTGGACCAGTGGGACTGGGAGAAGGTCATCCGGCCCGAGGACCGGAACCTGGACTTCCTGAAGCGCACCGTCCGCCGCATCTACGAGGCCGTGAAGGTAACGGAAAACAAACTGTACGTAGAATTCCCGCAACTGGTGCCCGCCCTCCCGGACGACATCTTCTTCATCCATGCGGAAGAGCTCCTGCAGCGGTATCCGAACCTCACCCCGAAGGAGCGCGAAAACGCCATTGTACGCGAGCACAAGGCCGTTTTCGTCATCGGCATCGGCGGGAAGCTGTCCGACGGGAGCATCCATGACGGCCGCGCCGCGGACTACGATGACTGGAGCACGCCGAACAGCGACGGATACGAAGGCCTGAACGGCGACATCCTGCTGTGGAATCCGGTGCTGGAGAGCGCTTTCGAGATTTCCAGCATGGGTATCCGCGTGGACCCGGAGGCCATGCGGCGCCAGCTCAAGGAACGCGGACAGGAAGAGAAGGAGGACCTGTATTTCCACCGCCGGCTCCTTGCAGGCGAACTCCCGCAGACCATCGGAGGTGGTATCGGCCAGTCCCGCCTGTGCATGTACCTGCTGCGGAAGGCCCATATCGGTGAAATCCAGTCCTCCATCTGGCCGGAGGAGATGCGGGCGGCCTGCCACGCGGCGGGCGTCGAGCTCGCCTAGCCCGATCCCTGGAACCGTCCTTTGGAGAAGGGCGGTTTTTTCCTTATATTTGCGGATTAAGAATTTGTGAACCATACGATGAAGAATTTTGTTGAAGAACTCACTTGGAGAGGAATGATCCAGGACATCATGCCTGGTACGGAAGAAAAACTGATGGAAGGACCCCAGGCGGCCTACGTGGGCATCGACCCGACGGCCGACTCCCTGCATATCGGACATCTCGTGAGCGTGATGATCCTGCGCCATTTCCAGAACTGCGGCCACAAGCCCTTCGCCCTGGTGGGCGGCGCCACCGGCATGATTGGCGACCCGTCGATGAAGTCGGCCGAGCGCAACCTCCTGGACGAAGCCACCCTGAACCACAACGTGGCCTGCATCAAGGCCCAGCTTGCCCGCTTCCTGGACTTCGACTCCGACGCCCCCAACAAGGCCGAACTCGTGAACAACTACGACTGGATGAAGGACTACAGGTTCATCAACTTCATCCGCGACATCGGCAAGCACATCACCGTGAACTACATGATGGCGAAGGACTCCGTGAAGAAGCGCCTGCAGCGCGACTCCTCCGAGGGTATGTCCTTCACCGAATTCAGCTACCAGCTCATGCAGGGCTACGACTTCTACTGGCTGTGGAAGAACAAGGGCTGCATCCTGCAGCTGGGCGGCAGTGACCAGTGGGGCAACATCACTACCGGCACCGAGATCATCCGCCGCATCGACGGCGGCGAGGCCTTCGCCCTCACCTGCCCCCTCATCCGCAAGGCCGACGGCACCAAGTTCGGCAAGACCGAGAAGGGCAACATCTGGCTGGACGCCGAACGTACCTCCCCGTACGAGTTCTACCAGTTCTGGCTGAACGTGGCCGACGACGACGCCGAACGCTACATCAAGATCTTCACGATGCTGGACCGCGAGACCATCGAAGGGCTCATCGAGGAGCATCGTCAGGATCCCGGCCAGCGCAAGCTGCAGAAGGTCCTCGCGAAGGAAGTCACCGTGATGTGCCACGGCCAGGAAGCCTATGACAACGCCATTGCCGCCAGCCAGCTGCTGTTCGGCAACGTCTCCGCCGAGGTCTTCCGCAGCATGGACGAGCGCACCGTCCGCGAAGTGTTCGCGAACGTCCCTTCCTTCGAGGTGAAGGCCGACGAGTTCCCGTGCAACGTGCTCGACCTCCTCGCCGTCAAGACCGCTGTCTTCCCGTCCAAGGGCGAAGCCCGCAAGATGGTCCAGGGAGGCGGCGTCTCCCTGAACAAGGGCAAGGTGGGCGACATCAACTATGAGGTGACGGCCGGCGACATCATCAACGGCCATTACATCCTGGCCCAGAAGGGCAAGAAGAACTACTTCATTATCAACATCGTATAATGGAAAAACCCGCAACGACAAGACAGCTTAAGGTGGGACGGGAGATCCAGAAGGACCTCGCCGAGATCATCCGGGCCAAGGGGATGGCCGCCTTCGGCGGTGCCCTGGTCACGGTGAGCGAAGTCCGCGTAAGCCCGGACCTTTCGGTGGCGAAGGCCTACGTGAGCATCTTCCCGTCCGAGAAGCAGGAAGCCGTGATGGCCCTCCTGGAGGAGAACAACAAAGCCCTCCGTGGCGAGCTCGGCCGCACGGTGCGGAAGCAACTCCGTATCGTGCCGGAGATCGTGTTCTACCTGGACACGAGCCTGGATTACGCGGAGCATATCGAGGAGCTCCTGAAGAAATAAGATGAGTAACCTGCCGCTCAGATTCGCCCTGCGCTACCTGTTCGCCCGGAAGTCACACAACGTGATCAACATCATTTCGGGCATCAGCGTGGCGGGAATGGCCATCGGAACGGCGGCGCTCGTCATCATCCTCTCCGTTTTCAACGGATTCAACAAACTGGTTTCCGACAGTCTTTCCGACGCGCAGCCGGACCTGGTTGTCCGGCCGGCCGCCGGCAAGGCTTTCATTCCCGACAGCACCGCTTTCTCATGGCTATATGACCAGGAGATGGTGTTCAACATGTCCAGCGTCATCGAGGAACAGGCCTTCGTCTCCTTTGACGGGAAGCAGAGCCTGGCCCGGGTGAAAGGGGTGGACAGCGTCTTCGAGGAGGAGAGTCCCATCCAGGACCATATCACCGACGGCGTCTTTGCGCTCCATCGCGGAACCCGGCCCCTGGCGGTCGTGGGCAGCGCCCTGGCCTGGTCGCTGGACATCAATCCCCGCTTCATCGCACCGCTCGAAATCTATTATCCCGACCGCGAAGGCACCGTTTCCCTCTCCAACCCCACGGCTTCGCTGCGGAGCACGAAGGTCTCGGTCGCCGGCCTTTTCGCCATCAACGCCGAACTGGACGCCGAACTGGTCCTGGTCCCCATCGAGACGATGCGGGAACTGATGGATTATGACGACGAAGTCTCGGCCGTGGAAATCCGGCTCGCAAAGGGGACATCGGACAAGGACGCCCAGAAACTGGTCCGGGAACTGGAGGACCGGCTCGGGGCGGGTTACACCGTCCTGGACCGCTACCGCCAGAACGAGGCCCTGTACAAGATGATGCGCTACGAGAAGCTCGCCATCTACATGATCCTGATCTTCATCGTCATCATCATCGCCCTCAACATCTACAGTTCCCTGACGATGCTCATCATTGAGAAGCGCGGGGACATCGACACCCTCCACAGCCTGGGGGCCCCGGAATCGATGACCCGGCGGATCTTCCTGCTGGAAGGCTGGCTGATCTCGCTGCTCGGGCTGGTCATCGGCCTCATCCTCGGGGTCGTCCTCGTCCTCCTGCAACAACGGTTCGGACTCATCCGGATGCCCGGGAACTACATCATCAGCTCCTATCCTGTCATCCTGCAGGGAGCTGATATCCTGTGGACAGCGGTCGGCGTCGCCCTGATCGGCTACCTCATCGCCCTCCTCCCCTCTTTCCTGAGAACCAACGATAATCCATAGCATTATGAAGAGAACCCTCCTGGTGGTCGCCGCACTGGCCGGCGCTTTGGCCCTGAATGCCCAGAACAAGGGCGGCATCTCCGCCGACCTGCTCGGCGAAATCAGCAAAGGATATGAAGGAACGGCCGCGGACAAGGCGCTTCGGAACGCCTTGAATACCACCCCGATCAACACCCTGGCCCTGAATGCCGACAACCTTCCGGTGGATACCCGGTTTTCCGACATGGTCACCACGAAAGGCCGCACCAACCAGCTCTCCTCCGGACGCTGCTGGCTGTTCACCGGCCTAAATGTGTTGCGCGCCAAGATGATCGAGAAGTTCGACATGGGACCCGTCGTGCTGTCCCAGAACTACGTCTTCTTCTACGACCAGCTGGAAAAGGCCAATCTCTTCCTGCAGGGCATCATCGATACGAAGAACCTGCCCGACGACGACCGCAAGGTCGACTGGCTCTTCTCCAACCCGATTGGCGACGGCGGCCAGTTCACCGGCGTCTCCAACCTGATCATGAAATACGGCGTGGTTCCCGCCGAGGTCTTCCCCGAGAGCCTGAATGCGAACAATACCAGCCAGATGCGCGCCCAGCTCGCCCTCAAGCTCCGTGAGGACGGCCTGCGGCTCCGCCAGGCGCCCAAGGGCACCGACCTCCAGAAGATGAAGGTGGAGCAGCTCAAGGAAATCTACCGTATCCTGGCCCTGTGCCTGGGCGTCCCGCCCACCGAGTTCACCTGGACCCGCACCGACGCTAAAGGCAATGTGGTCTCCACCGAGAAATACACGCCCAAGTCCTTCTATGACAAGTATATCGGCACCGATCTCGAGCACAACTACGTGATGGTGATGAACGACCCGTGCCGCGAGTTCTACAAGGTCTACGAGATCGAGTACGACCGTCACGTCTACGACGGTGAGAACTGGGTCTACCTGAATCTTCCGATCGAAGACATCAAGCAGATGGCCATCGCCTCCATCAAGGACAACACCGCCATGTACTTCTCCTGCGACGTGGGCAAGTTCCTGCTGCGCGACAAGGGTTTCGCCGACCTTGGGAACTTCGACTACGAATCGCTGATGGGAGTTACCTTCGGTATGAACAAGAAAGAACGCGTCTATACCCACGCCAGCGGTTCCACGCACGCGATGACGCTCATCGCCGTGGACCTGAAGGACGGGAAGCCGGTCAAATGGATGGTGGAGAACAGCTGGGGCGCCAACTCCGGCTATCAGGGCAACATCATCATGACCGACGATTGGTTCGACGAGTACATGTTCCGCCTCGTCGTGGACAAGAAATACGTTCCCGCTTCCCTGATGAAGTACCTGGACCAGAAACCGATCCTGCTCCCCGCCTGGGATCCGATGTTCCTGCCGGAGGAATAATGGAGTAATATTTGGGTTTTCAGAATACAACCTTCCCGCGACAAACACCACCGTGATGAATCGCTCTCTTGTCGCCTGCATTGTTTTGACCTGTCTTCTCCTTGTAGACCTTATGGTCGGTGGAGGTGGGATTTCGTGGGCGACGGGGGCGGTGCTGTGGAAGCTGCGGGTGCCGAGGGTGCTGACGGCGGTCCTTGCCGGAGGGGCGCTTGCCCTGTCCGGCGCACAGATGCAGGCTGTCTTCCGCAATCCACTGGCCGATCCGCACATCATGGGCGTGAGCGGCGGAGCGGGGCTCGGGGCAGCCATCGCCACAATGGCCCTGGGCGTTTCGACGGGCTTTTTTACGGGCTTTACCGTAGCACTGGCCGCTTTCCTGGGGGCGTTCCTGGCTGCCGCCCTCGTGGTCCTCGTCTCAGCCCGATTCCGGTCCGCGACGACACTGCTGGTATTCGGCGTCATGCTGGGATTCATCTTCAGCGCCCTGAGTTCCATCCTGCAGTACACGGCCGGCGAAGAGAGCCTGAAACTGTTCTACAGCTGGATGGCAGGAAGCTTTTCCGGCAACCGCTACTTCGAGACCGCCCTGATGGCCGTGGCGCTCCTGATTGGGCTGATCCTGGCCATGGCCAACGGAAAAGGCCTGGACCTCATCCTGTTCGGAGAAGAGTATGCCACCCTTTCGGGCGCATCGAC
>JAFSJK010000080.1 GCA_017439305.1 Bacteroidales bacterium
CCAGGGAACCCTCTCCATCGGCTTCATCGGCCTTGCGGAGTGCCTGATCGCTCTGGTCGGCAAGCATCACGGCGAGAGCGAAGAGGCTCAGGAACTGGGCCTGCGGATCATCTCCCACATGGCGGAGAAGATCAACGGCTTCGCCGAGACCTACCAGCACAACTTCACCTTCCTCGCCACGCCGGCGGAAGGCCTCTCCGGCAAGTTCACCAAGCGTGACAAGAAGACCTTCGGCATCCTTCCGGGCATCACCGACAAGGACTACTACACGAACTCCAGCCACATCCCGGTGTACTACAAGTGCACCCCGGAGCACAAGGCGAAGATCGAAGGCCCGTACCACAAGTACGAGAACGCCGGCCACATCTTCTACGTGGAAATCGACGGTGACGCCACCCACAATCCGGAGGCGATCATGCAGATCGTGGACCTGATGGACAAGTACGACATCGGCTACGGTTCCGTGAACCACAACCGCAACCGCTGCCTGGACTGCGGCTTCGAGAATGCCGAGAAGGATCTCCATGAGTGCCCGCACTGCCACGGTCACCACATCGATACCCTGCAGCGCATCACCGGCTACCTCGTCGGCACCACCAACCGCTGGAACTCCGGCAAGCTCGCCGAGCTCAAGGATCGGGTGATTCACGAGTAGTTTGTCAGGAAGAGGGATAGAGGGTCCAGGCGACTTTTTTCGGAGCCTGGACCCTCTATCCCTCTTCCAACCAAGATGCAGAGAAATGAGAATCAGAGTACTCAAGATATTGGAGCAGACGATGGCGGACGGGCCGGGGTTCCGGACGTCCATCTACTGTGCGGGCTGCAAGCATGCGTGCAAGGGATGCCATAATCCGCAGTCGTGGGACTTCAACGCAGGGGAGTGGATGGAGGTCGATGAGATCCTGGACCTCATCAAGGCCGATTCCATGTCCAACGTGAGCTTTTCCGGCGGCGATCCTTTCTATCAGGCCGATGCCTTCACGGAGCTGGCCCGCCGCATCAAGCAGGAGACCCGGAAGACCATCTGGTGCTGGACCGGGTTCACCCTGGAGGAAGTGCAGGCCGATCCGAAGATGGCCCAGATGCTTCCCTGGCTGGATGTCCTCGTGGACGGTCCGTTCATCCTGGAGCAGCGCGACACGGAACTTCTTTTCCGCGGCAGTCCCAACCAGCGGATCATCTATCTGCACGAAAAACCCGAGGATGATTACATCCCCGGGACTGTAAGGCTGGAACCGTTGCGGTAGCTATTCCCCCACGACCCACACGAGGACGTGCCGGTCGAAGGTGATGTATTCCAGGTCGAATTCCTCTTCTTCGTTCTTGCTGGTGAAGGTGGCTTCCAGCTCGCCTTCGCCGCGGGGGCGGAAGCGCTCGATCTCGATCTGCTCGGCGAAATCCACGTTGTAGCGGCTCAGGAGTTTGAAGACAGCTTCCTTCGCGCACCAGTAGATGGCGAGCTGTTCGTTGCGCTTCTCGTCCTCCAGGTCGTCGATCTCGTCTTCGGAAAGGGCTTTCTTTTCCACGGCGGAGAAGTCGCGGTCCAGGGACTCGATGTCAATGCCCACGTTCTCTTCCTCGTGCAGGATCACGGCCACATACTTTTCGGTATGGGTGATGGAAATGTTCACGGGGTTGTTCTCCAGGTAAGGCTTTCCATTGTCGTGGTGGCTCAGGTATACCTTCTCGTCGAACAGGGTGTTGAGGAGGGCGCGCACGGCAAGGCGCTGCTTCCGCAGGGATTCGCTGCGGATGAACGAGATCTCCTCCATCTCGTCGCTGGGGGTGGCGCTGAGTTCCTTCAGCTCCTCTTCGGTTTCAGTGACCTGCCAGACGGCGATCACCGCTTCATTGTCGAGTTCCTTCTTAAGAAATAGTCCCATTTAAAAGTTGATTTGAACAAGATACGGAAACCGCGCCCGGGGCCTCGAGAGGTCCGGGTGTTCCAGTATGTAAGTGCGTCGCAACGGAGGTTCGTCAGAACTGACGACCCCTAACAGTGTTGAGACAGGACTGGGAGGCTCCATATAACTTGTTACCAATTAACTCCGCAAAGATAATCTTTTTTTTATTAATTCTGTAAAAAATCGTATCTTTGCATACTATTTCAAAACGAACGAAGTCATATGGCTACTGGTAATTTTCTTACGGATGAAAAACTTCTCATCGTCGGTGCCGGCGGTATGATCGGCTCCAACATGGCCCAGATTGCGGCCATGCTGCGCCTGACACCGAATATTTGCCTTTACGATGTCTACGAGCCCGGTAACAACGGCGTCCTCCTCGAGATGCAGCACAGCGCTTTCCCGCGCATGCGTTTCATTGCGACGACGGACCCGAAGGAAGCCTTCACCGGCGCGAAGTACATCGTCTCCTCCGGCGGTGCTCCCCGTAAGGAAGGAATGACCCGTGAAGACCTGCTGAAGGGAAACTGCGAAATCGCCGCCGGCCTGGGCGACAACATCCGCAAGTACTGCCCGGAAGTCAAGCACGTGATGATCATCTTCAATCCTGCCGACGTCACTGCCTTGACCGTGCTCATCCACTCCGGTCTCCGTCCCTGCCGGGTGTCCTCCCTGGCCGCCCTCGACAGCACGCGTCTGCAGACCAACCTGGCGAAGGAGTTCGGTGTCCGCCAGTCGGACGTGGAGAACGCCTTCACCTATGGCGGTCACGGTGAATCGATGGCGGTGTTCATGTCCAAGGCCACGATCTGCGGTACCCCGATCGGCCGGATGGGCCTGACCAAGGAGCGCATCGAGAGCATCAAGCACGACACCATCCAGGGCGGCGCCGAGATCATCAAGCTGCGTGGCCGCAGCTCCATCCAGAGCCCGGCCCTCCTTTCCATCAAGGCCATCGAGGCCGCGATGCCGGGCGGTGATCAGTTCCCGTGGCCTTCCGGTACTTACGTGGACACGCACGAGTTCAGCCACGTGTTCATGGCCATGCCTACCTTCATGGACGCCACCGGCATCCATTATACGATGCCTGAAGGCAACAAGGAAGAGATGGCGGACCTCAAGGCCTCTTACGACCACCTGGTGGACCTCCGTGACCAGATCATCGAACTGGGCATCATCCCGCCCGTGGACGAGTGGCACAAGATGAACCCGTACCTCTGGAACCGGAGACTGCCCCGCGTCAAATAGGCCTGATCTCCAGCAACTTAATGCAAGGGTGTATTCCGAGAAATCGGAATACGCCCTTGTCCTTTTTGCGATATAAATCATTCTTTATGGCAGTATTAATCGTTCATTTGCGGCCGTTGGTCATTTTTTTTAAAAAAAAGATGTATATTTGAGATAGAAATAGCCATAACAAACACTAACAACCAACTTTATTAACACAAACCAACACAGTATGAAAAGACTCTTTGCCATCGCGCAGCTTGCTGCGTGCCTGGTGCTCTTGGCATTTCCTGCCGGAGCGCAGCAACGGTCCCACGCCGTGCGGGGTGTTGTCACGGATGCCACAGGCCCTGTTCCCGGGGTGAACGTGGTCGTCGCCGGCAGCACGTCCCTGGGTACGATGACCGGAATGGACGGTTCGTATTCCCTTCCGTCCGTCCCCGTCGGATCCGTCCTCCAGTTCTCCTTCGTGGGTTACACGACCCAGGAGGTGACCGTGGGCGCTTCCGAGGTCATCAACGTCTTCCTGGTGGAAGACACGAACCTGCTCGAAGAGCTGGTGGTCGTCGGTTACGGTACCCAGAAGAAAGCCAACCTGACCGGTTCCGTCGCCTCCGTGACCAGCCGTGAGATCGAGAACATTCCGGCCGCCAACGCCGCCTCCCTGCTGCAGGGCCGTCTCCCGGGCGTCACGATCACCAGTAACGGTGCCCAGCCGGGTAACGACTCTCCGCAGATCCGCGTCCGCGGTATTGGCACCCTTTCCGACCACAACGACCCGATGGTCCTCATCGACGGCGTCGAGGCCGATGTCTCCCAGATCGCCCAGATCATGCCGTCCGACATCGACAACATCTCCGTCCTGAAGGATGCGGCCTCCGCAGCCATCTATGGTGTGCGTGCTGCTAACGGTGTCATCCTCATCACCACCAAGCGCGGTAATGAGGCCGACCGTCCCACGCTCACCTATTCCGGAAGCTACTCGGTCAACAAGCCGACCGTCCTGCCCGAGTTCGTGGATTCCTACAACTGGGCGCTCCTCTATAATGAGCAGAAGGGTGGCAAGTACTACACCGACGACATGCTGGCGAAACTCAAGAACGGTTCCGATCCGGACCACTTCGCGAACACCAACTGGAACGACGCGATCTTCCAGACCGGTCACCTGACCCAGCACAACCTCACCGCCCGCGGCGGCACCAAGAACACCCACTACATGATCTCCCTGGGTTATCAGAACCAGAAGGGTATCATCATCAGCACGGGTAACGACCGCTACAACTTCCGTTCGAACGTCGACACCAAGGTGGGCTTCCTCACCCTCGGCCTGAACCTCTCCGGTTCCGCCGACCAGATCCACGAGTCCACGACGGGCATCGCCGGCAACAGCGGTGACACCATCACCCGTCTCCTCGTGTGGTTCACCCGTCCGACCGTTCCGATCAAGTACTCCAGCGGCGACTATGGCTTCGTGGACGGTACCGACCAGTCCGCTTCCATCTTCAAGAACCCGGTGCAGCAGGCCTACACGGGCCGCAAGGTCCACACCAACTACTACGCGACCATCAATCCGTTCGCCGAGGTGGACATCATCAAGGGCCTGAAGTTCCGCACGAGCTTCGCCTACAGGCTGTTCCTGAACGACCAGTCCAGCTACAATCCCAAGTACACCCGCCGCAACGCCGAGGGTGCCGAGGTGGCCGGCAGCTCTTCCAACAACAGCCTCTCCAAGAGCCGCACGATGTCCGACGGCTGGCAGAATGAAAATACCCTGACCTACAACTTCACCCTGGGCCAGAACACCTTCAACATCCTGGCCGGTCATTCCCTGCAGTACAGCCACTATGATTCCTTCAGCGGCTCCAAGCAGACCTTCGCCACGGACAACCTCTACGTCCTGGATGCCGGTACCACGAATCCTTCCGTGAGCAACAGCGCCAACGAGCACTCCCTGCAGTCCTTCTTCGGCCGCATCAACTGGAACTACGCCGACCGCTACCTCTTCGAGGCCAATGTCCGTCACGACGGTTCCTCACGCATGCCGAAGAGCCACCGCTATGCAACCTTCCCGTCCGTCTCCGCCGGCTGGGTCCTGACCAACGAAAGCTGGATGCCCACCCTCGGCCCCATCAACTACTTCAAGCTCAGGGGCAGCTGGGGTCTCCTCGGTAACCAGGAAATCGGTAACTACGCTTACACCCCGACCATGGCCGCCCGGTACAACTATTACTTCGGCGGTACCAAGACCATCGGTCTCGCCGAGAACTCCGTCGCCAACGAGAACATCCGCTGGGAGACCACCCGCGTGACTGACCTCGGATTTGACGCTTCTGCGTTCCGTGGCAAGGTGAACGTCACCTTCGACTACTTTGACAAACTCACCTCCGACATCCTCCTCCGTCTCCCCATGCCGGGCCTCTATCTCGGCTCCCTCACCGCTCCTTACCAGAATGTCGGTAAGGTGAGCAACAAGGGTTGGGAACTCAACCTCGCCTACCATGACATGGCCGGCGACTGGAACTGGAACGTCGCGGCGAACCTCTCCTCCGTCACCAACAAGATCGTCGACAATGGCGGCATCCCCGTCATCAGCGGCAATACCATCAACCAGGAAGGAGAGGCCATCGGCTCTTACTACGGCTACAAGTCCCTCGGCCTCGTCCATTCCCAGGCTGACATCGACAATTACAAGAACTCCAAGGGAGAGCCGATCACCATCAACGGCCAGCGCCCTCAGCTGGGCGACATCCTCTACGAGAACCTCAATGACGATGCCAAGATCGACGCTGACGACCGTCAGATCATCGGCAATCCGTTCCCGAAGCTCACCTACTCCCTGAACCTCGGCCTCGGCTGGCGGAACTTTGACTTCAGCATGTTCTGGCAGGGCATCGGCGGCATCTCCCGCTTCTATCAGGAGCAGGCGACCATTTCCAATGGCGGTAACCTCACGACCCGCTGGCTGGACCGCGTGAGCGAGTCCAACCCGAACGGCACCTGGTGCCGGATGGGTTCGGAGAACAACGAACTCAACTCCACCTTCTGGATGCAGCGTTCCGACTACTTCCGCCTGAAGAACCTCGAAATCGGCTATACCATCAGCCCGAACCTCGTCCGCAAGATCGGCCTGCACGGTGTCCGTATCTATCTGCAGGGCACCAACCTCCTCACCATCACCGGTGTGAAGGGTTACGACGCGGAAAAGACCTCCAGCGACTCCGACAACCGGATGTTCCCGAACATCAAGTCCTACTCCGCGGGTATCAACATCAACTTCTAATCCGACGCTGACATGAAACACATCCATAAGATTTTTGCGTTTGCCGCAGCGGCCTTCCTGCTGCTGGCCCTGAACTCCTGCTCGGACGACTTCCTGCAGCGGGATTCCCTGTCCGCCGTGTCCGCCACCACCTTCTGGAAAACCCCGACCGATGCGCTCAACGGCCTGGCCGCCTGCTACGACGGTCTCCAGAGCACGGATGTCTATGACGGTGGCCCCTGGGGCATCGGCCCGATCAACACCGACTGCATGACCGATGACGGCGGCCACTTCAACTGGAGCGGCTGGATGCCGGGATATGATGTCGTCAACGGCACATCTTCCACATCGAACAGCTGTTCGTCCCGTTTCTGGTCGGCGTATTATGAAGTGATCAAGCGCTGCAACGCCCTCATCGCCAACATCGGCAACTGCGAAGGCCTTTCCGAGGAAACCCTGAAGCAGTATATCGCCGAAGCGAAGGTGCTTCGCTCCTTCATGTACCTCAACCTGACCTCCACCTTCCAGGATGTCCCTTACCTGACCGAACCGCTCACCCTGGAGACCGCCAAGGTGTCCAAGAACCCCAAGAGCGAGATCGTTCCGAAGCTCATCGCCGAACTGACGGAAGCCGCCAACGCCCTTCCCGTCCAGGCTCCGGCCCTGGGCCGCATCACCAAGGGTGCCGCCCTCGGTGTCCTCGGCCGCGTGTACCTGTATAACGGTATGTGGGCCGATGCCGCCAAGACCTACGAGCAGATCATCAACCTGGGCTGCTACGGGCTCTTCGATGATTATGCGACGCTCTTCGATTCCACGAACGAGGGCTGCAACGAAATCATCTTCTCCGTCCGCTACACCGGCCCCGGCCAGAGCGAAGGCGGCCAGTTCAATGCCCATTGGAACACCCCGCTGGAGGCCCTCAACGGCACCATCGACCTGGCTGATGCCTTCTATTGCCTGGACGGCAAACCGTATCCGAACTCGAACGACGTGGGTGAGTGGAAGGATGGCGCCATCGACATCAACAAGCCGAATCCGTCCCGTTACGAGAATCGCGACCCGCGCCTGAAGACCACCCTGTGGGTCCCTGGCATGAGCTGGGCTGGCAAGAGCATCGATAACGGTAACACCTACGGCGGTGCGGCTGCTTCTTATTCCACGATCTATGTGAACAAGTATTTCAACCCGGAAGACAAGTCCAACTCCTGGGACGGCAGCGATGACTTCTACATCATCCGTTACGCCGAAGTCCTCCTGTCCCTCGCCGAGGCCTATGTCGAGCAGGGTACCAACCTGGACAAGGCCGTCCAGCTGGTGGACCAGGTCCGCGCCCGCGTCGGCATGCCGAAGGTGGAAGACGTGGAGAAGGCCACGACCCAGGCCGCCCTTCGTGACGTGGTCCGTCATGAGCGCCGCGTGGAACTGGCTTTCGAAGGTGTCCGCATCTACGACATGTACCGCTGGCACATGATCGAGGAGCAAGTGAACAAGATCATGGCCGAGAAAGCCAAGTACGGCTTCTGGTATGAGGACCGCTTCTACCGTGGTGAGAAGGACTATGTCTGGCCCATCCCGCAGAAGGAAATCGACGCCAACGAGAACCTTGTCCAGCACGAGCTCTGGAAATAACCGGACCTTTTTTCAGTCTCCCCAATGAAAAGAGCATCCCTTTTAACCGCCGCTGCCGTTGCAGTCTCCCTCCTGGGAGGCTGCAAGGGCGGTGACGGCAATCAGTATGCCGACTACCACCCCCTCCCCAAGGGAGCGAAGGTGGACCAGATTGACGGCATGAAACTCGTCTGGCACGACGAGTTTGACGTGGATGGACGCCCGGGGGCCGACTGGTCCTATGAAAAGGGCTTCGTCCGCAACCGGGAACTCCAGTGGTACCAGGAAGACAACTGCTTTGTCGAGAACGGCACCCTGGTCCTGGAAGCACGCCGCGATACGGTCGTGAATCCGGATTACAATCCCGAGGCCCCGGAGCAGGACTGGAAGCATTCCCGCCCCTATGCGGCCTATACGTCCGGTTCCGTCAATACCCGCGAGAGCTTCACCTACAAGTACGGCAAGCTGGTGGTCCGCGCCAAGATCTCCGTGGCGAAAGGCTGCTGGCCCGCCATCTGGACCCTGGGCAACAAGCTGTTCTGGCCGGCAGGTGGCGAAGTGGACCTGATGGAATACTACGTGGTGGGCGAGAACGACACGCCGACGATCCTGGCCAACGTGGCCTGGGCGAAGGAACGGGGCGCCGAATGGCGCACGACCTGGCATCCGCTGGAGCGGTTCCTCGCCAAGGATCCCGACTGGGTGGACAAGTACCACGTCTGGGTGATGGACTGGACTCCGGAGGAGATCGTCCTCTCCCTGGACGGTGAAGTCCTGAACCGCGTGTCCCTTTCCGAAACGGTCAACAAGGGCCGGACCGAGGGACAGAACCCGTTCAGCAACGACGATCCCGACTTCCAGGATTACATCCTCCTGGACCACGCGATCGGGCAGAACGGCGGCGACCCGTCCCAGACGGCCTTCCCGCAGCGCTACTACATTGACTATGTGAGAGTTTACCAATAGTACCCTGATGAAGCGAACGACTTTTGCCGCGCTGGCATTCCTCCTGATGCCGGCGCTTTTTGTCCCCTCCTGCAAGGAGAAGGAACCTGTTCCCGTCGCGACCGTCCGGTTCAATCCGGAGGAGCAGATGTCCGGCCGTAAGATTGCCCTGAAGGAGTTCGACAAGGATTTCCCGACGGACTGGAGCACGTACAACTACCTGGTGATGGTGGCCCGCACGAGCACTTCCCAGTATATGTATCTGGGAATGAACACTGACAGCGGGTACGCTGAAGCCAGCGTCACCTTCTATGCTTCCGACGGATGGATCCGCACGGCGATTCCGCTGGATTATTTCCGCAAGCGTCCCGCCGCTTCCCACGACATGGCGGCCACCTTCAACAAGAAACGCCCCTTCGCCCACATCGGCCTGCACGGAACCCAGCGCGAGCTGGTCGGGGTCGATTCCATCGGCCTCCGGATGAGCATGCCTGTCAAGGACTGCAAGATCGATTTGGCCGACGTGTATCTGGCCGTGGAGGACCCGGGCGACGCGTATCTGGGCGACAAGCCCGTCGTGGACGAGTTCGGCCAGTGGAACCTGGGCGAGTTCGAGGGGAAGATCCATTCCGAGGAAGAACTCCGTGCGGAATGGGCGAAAGAGGATGCCGAATTGGCTGCTTTCCAGGACGATACCCATTCCGAATATGGCGGTCTCCTGGCCCGGAAGGTGAAGGCCACGGGCTATTTCCGGGTCGAGAAGATCGACGGGAAATGGTGGTTCGTCGACCCGGACGGCTACCTGTTCCTGTCCAACGCCTCCACCGACATCGAGCCGGGCGGCGGCGGAACCGTTCTCAATCCGCTTCCGGGCATGTATGTGGAAAAGGCTCCGGAAGGATTTGTCCCTCCCGTCGATCTGAGGAAGACGCTCGGCCGCGTGGTCCGGGTGCAGCCCGCCCCGGAAGGCGAGCCTGACCACATCGTCTGGCTGACTGACTGGAACCTCTATCGCCGTCACGGCGCCGAAGATACCGAGCGAAAGGCCAACCAGCTCAACATCAACCGGATGAAGGCCTGGGGAATGAACACCATCGGCAACTGGTCCAGCCGCGCCCTGATGGACATGGGTCAGGTTCCGTTCATGACCTCCCTCGGCGGCATCGGTATCCAGACGGGCATTTACGGCATGCCGGACGTGTACCGGGATGACTTCGAGTCCATCGTGGACGAAGGCGTGAAACGTTCCACCGAACGCTACAAGGGCAACAGGATGCTCATCGGCTGGTTCCTCGGCAACGAGCCCACCTGGAGCAACCGTGAAACCCTCCTGTGCGACTATATCCTGGAAGCGGACGACGTCATGCCCATGAAGCAGGCCCTCCTGAAGCATATCGCCAAGTTCGGCGATACGCCGGAAAGCCGGAAAGCCTTTGCCTATGACACCTTCGAGCGGTTCGTCAAGACCGTGGACAAGGCCCTGAAAAAGTATGACCCGGACCACCTGAACCTCGGCATCCGTTTCGGAGCCGGCCTTCCGGCCGACGAGGTCCTCGTGATCTGCAAGAAGTACTTCGACGTGTACAGCTTCAACAACTACGGCATCGAGGCCAATGTCCGGACGATGGACCGCGTGTCCGAGGTTACCGGTCTGCCGATGATTATCGGCGAGTACCATTTCGGCTCCGTGGACCGTTCCCTCGGCGAATCCGTCATCAAGGTGACCTCGCCGGAGCAGCGGGCGGTCGCCTACCGGAACTATACGGAGAAAGCGTTCTCACATCCGGGCCTGATCGGTGTCTGCTGGTTCGCCTGGTACGATGAACCGCTTCTGGGACGCGGTGACGGTGAGAACTACAACACCGGCCTCCTGGATGCGACCGACCGGCCTTATCCCCGCATGATCGAGGCTATCAAGGCCTCCGCGGCCAGGATGTATGACATCCATGAAGGGAAGGTCGCACCGTTCGACCAGCGTCCGGAGCGGGCGGGCAGGACCTTCGTCGATGCCTGGTCTCCGAAGTAACCGGCCTGCGGAACGGGAAAATACCAATAATTGGGGATTGAATCTTTGGTTCAATCCCCTTATCTTTGCGCCGTCAAAGCGCAAAAATACGAATCATGAAGCTTTCTGATCTTCAAACCGGGGAAAAGGCGGTCATCGTCAAGGTCAACGGTCACGGCTCCTTCCGGAAGCGGCTCATCGAAATGGGCTTCATCCAGGGGAAGGAAGTGACGGTGATCCTGAACGCTCCGCTCAAGGACCCGATTGAATATGAGATCATCGGATACAAGATTTCTCTCCGCCGGGAAGAGGCGGAGCAGATCGAGGTGGTGAATGAAGCGGAGGCCCGTGAGGCCCTCGCGAGCGACGAGCATCTCCAGGGACTGCCGGAGGATATGGCGGAGCGGGAGCGCCTGGACAAGGCCCTCGCGCATCTGGCCGAGGAGCGGAACCACGTGATCCGCGTCGCCCTGGTGGGCAATCCCAACTGCGGCAAGACCTCCCTGTTCAACATCGCGTCCGGTTCCCACGAGCATGTGGGCAACTACTCCGGCGTGACGGTAGATGCAAAAGAGGGGCATTTCAAGCACAAGGGCTACGACATCACGCTGGTCGACCTGCCCGGAACCTACTCGTTGTCAGCGTATTCCCCGGAGGAGCTGTATGTCCGGAAGAACCTCATCGACGCCATGCCGGATGTGGTCGTGAACGTCGTGGACGCCTCTAACATCGAGCGGAACCTGTACCTGACGACCCAGGTCATCGACATGAACCTCCGGACCGTGATGGCCCTGAACATGTATGACGAGTTGCAGCACAAGGGGGACAAGCTGGATACCGGCCAGCTGGGCCGGCTGCTGGGCATTCCGGTCTGTCCGACGGTGAGCCGCGACGGCCGGGGAATCCCGGAACTGTTCGACACGGTCATCAAGGTGTATGAGAACGCCGACCCGACGGTTGCCCGCCACATCCATATCAACCACGGGACGGAAATAGAGAAGGCGATCACGCGCCTTCGTGACCTGATCTACCAGAACGAGGAAATACGGTCGAAGTATTCCACCCGCTACGTCGCCATCAAGTATCTGGAGAAGGACCGGGACATCGAGGCGATGGTCGCGAAATTCCCGAACCGGAAGGCGATGGAAGCGGTCCGGAAGGAAGAAGAGGAACGGATCGACGCGCTTTTGCACACGACGCCGGAGGCGGCCATCGTCGATGCCAAATACGCCTTCATCCAGGGTGCTTTGGCGGAGACCTATGAGAAATACCAGGAAGAAAAGCCCCGCCGGACCATTACCGACCGGATCGACGCCATCGTCACGAACAAGTGGCTGGCTTTCCCGATCTTCATCTTCCTGCTGTGGGTCACGTTCTGGGCGACCTTCACCATCGGACAGTACCCGATGGACTGGATCGACTGGCTCGTCGGCAAGTTCGGCGAATTTGTGGGCGCGTTCATGAAGGAGGGCTGGCTGAAGGACCTGATTGTGGACGGTATCATTGCCGGCGTGGGCAGTGTCCTGGTGTTCCTTCCGAACATCATGATCCTGTACCTGTTCATTTCCCTGATGGAGGACAGCGGTTACATGGCCCGCGCAGCCTTCATCGTGGACAAGCTTATGCACCGGATCGGCCTGCACGGCAAGTCGTTCATCCCCATGGTGATGGGCTTCGGATGCAACGTGCCGGCCATCATGGCCACCCGCTCCATCGAGAGCCGGAAGTCACGCCTCATCACCATCGCCATCATCCCGTTCATGTCCTGTGCGGGACGGCTTCCCATCTTCGTCCTGTTCGCAGGGGCGTTCTTCCCGCATAATGCGGCAACTGCCCTGCTGGGCATCTACCTGCTGGGAGTGATACTCGCCATCCTGAGTGCGCGCGTCCTGCGGCATTTCGTGAAGGACGACGACCTTCCTTTCGTGATGGAACTCCCGCCTTATCGTGTCCCTACCGGAAAGGCCATCTGGCGCCACACGTGGGAGAAAGGAAAACAGTATCTGGAAAAGATGGCGACGACCATCCTCCTGTTCTCCATCGCCATCTGGTTCCTCGGCTACTTCCCGCGGAACGAGGAGAAAGGGGCCGCCTACCAGCAGGAGCATTCCTGCATCGGCATGCTTGGAAAGGCGGTGGAACCGGCCTTGGAGCCGCTTGGATTCAACTGGAAAATGGATGTGGGCCTGCTGGCCGGCGTCGGTGCCAAGGAACTGGTGGTCAGTACCCTGGGCGTGATGTACGCCGGGGACGAGGGCGCAGATGCCGATGAAAACAGCACCGCCCTCCAGAACGCGCTGAAGGGCGATGTCCCGCTGGCTGCCGCGGTAGCCTATATGGTGTTCGTGTTGCTGTACTTCCCCTGTATCGCAACGTTCATCGCGATCAAGAACGAGACCGGGAAGTGGCGCTGGGCTGTCCTGTGCGCCCTGTACACGATGCTCGTGGCCTGGGTATTCGGCTTTGCCGCGTACAGGCTGTTCCTGTTGCTTTAGTTCTCCGTAACGTGGATCAACGCTTTCACGGGCGCAAGTTCTTCGATGATCTTGCGACCCGGGAGATCGTCGATCTCCACCAGGAAAACGAAGTCGGTGACTTTCACCTTGTACTCTTTTCCGTCAATGGTAACTCTCTGCTGGTTCAGGCTTTTCGCGATGCCGAGGGCTGTTCCTCCGGTGGCCAGGATGTCGTCGAACAAGGTGAGGGGAATCGTGTCCCCTTCCGGCTTTCCGGCGGCGAGGTCGGAGATGCGGTAGAACACCTGGTCCTTCCCATACTCCTTGACGATGTCCACTGCGACCAGGTCTCCCTCGGAGAAAGGAAGCTTGCCTTTCTTCCGGACGGGGATGACATTCTCCGCCATGCCGTTATACAGCAGCGGAGCGGTAAACAGGAACCCGCGCGCTTCAGGGGCGACGATGTTCGGGGAGTCGCAGGCCGCGCCGATGTCGTCGACCAGGCTCCGGAAAATGTCCTTGTCCTGCAGGAAAGGGATGATGTCCACGAAATTGACCCCGTGGATAGGGAAGTTCGGATAGAACTTCAAGACTTCCTTGTAATCCATTATTCGATGGTGTTGATGTCGATGAGATTGTTCAGGAGGGCGTAGACCGTCAAGCCGGCGACCGTCTTGATGCCCGTCTTGCGGGTGATGTTCTTGCGGTGGGTGATGACCGTGTGGATGGAGATGTTCTCCGCGTCGGCAATCTCCTTGTTCAGCATGCCCTTGGCCACGCACACGAGGATTTCCTTCTCGCGGGAGGAGAGTTCCTCTCCTTTGTCCCCGGGGATGTCGACGCTGCTTTCCAGGGTGGTGTGCATCTTCCGGTTGACGATCGGGACGAGGATGCCGTCCTCCACGAGGATATGCTTGGCCAGATCCTCCTGCAGGGTGAAGATGCACGTGAGTGCCCGGAAGATTTCCTGCTGTCCGCATACCGACGGCATGTATTTCATGATCAGGTTCTTCAGGTCTTCCAG
>JAFSJK010000081.1 GCA_017439305.1 Bacteroidales bacterium
GGTTGAACCGGCATCGACACGCTATTTTAGCCGGTTCAACCGTTGCACCCGGCCATAATTGACAAAGTTAATGGTTTTTCAGTCGGCATCAAAATTCCCGGCCGGGTTTTCGACTTCGTCGAAAGCCTTGACGATCTTGACCACCAGCGGATGCCGGACGATGTCCTCGTTCCGGAAGGTGATCATTGCGACGCCCTTGAGCCCTTTCAGGAGGCGCATGCCCGTCAGCAGGCCGGAATCGCTCCGGCGGGGCAGGTCCACCTGGGTGGCATCGCCGGTGACGATGAATTTCGCATTCGTACCCATCCGGGTCAGGAACATCTTCAACTGCCCCAGGCTCGTATTCTGCGCCTCGTCCAGGATGACGCACGCCCTGTCCAGGGTACGGCCGCGCATATAGGCAAGCGGCGCGATCTGGATGGTTCCGTCGGCCATGAACTCATTCAACTTGCGGGAAGGGATCATGTCCTCCAGTGCATCATACAACGGCTGGAGATAGGGATCCAGCTTGTCCTTGAGGTCACCTGGAAGGAAGCCCAGGCGCTCCCCCGCCTCGACGGCGGGGCGTGTCAGGATGATCCGCTTGATTTCCCGGTTCTTCAACGCTCTGACAGCCAAGGCGATAGCAATATAGGTCTTGCCCGTACCGGCCGGTCCCACCGCAAAGACAAGGTCATTGTCAAAGTAGGCCTTCACCAACTCTTCCTGCGTCTTGTTGCGGGCCCGGATGGGTTTTCCGTCCGTGCCGTGGACGATGATGGCATCCCCGGTCAGGCGGAACTTCTCGGCGGAGGCGGTTCCGTCGAAAATGTCCTCCACGTCATAGACGGTGAGGTTCATTTTCCGGTGCCGGCGCTCCACCAGCTCGCCGAGACGGACCTGGAACTCCTCAATGTCGCCTTCCCGGCCCTCCAGGATGAGTTCATGCCCCCGCGCCACCACTTTCAGATGGGGAAAATAGGAACAGAATTCGGTCAGGATCTTGTTGCCGGCCCCGTACAGTTCAACGGGGTCGACCGCTTCCAACGTAATGGTTTTCTTCATAGACTTTCCGATAGGTGGACATCATGTTCTCATAGTCGGCTTTCTGCCGCCAGCAGGTTTCCGGCAGGGTGACGGGGACGGTGGAATACGAATCCTCCACCATCCCGGGCTTCGTGCACCACAGGTACTCGAAAGCGGGTTCCAGAAGACGGGGCTCCTTATCCTCCTCCAGGACGATCCGCAGTGTCAGGGCCAGTTCCAGCCTGGCAATCAAGTCATTCTGGTTGGACAAGGCGTTTCCGAGCGAATAGACGACCGGAACATCATCAATAAACTGGACATCCTGGATCACATGCGGATGGGCTCCGACAATGATGTCGGCACCGTTTTCCACAAGCCATCGTGCCATCTCCTCCTGGACCTGATTATGATGCAACTGGTATTCCGTACCCCAATGCGGAAGTACCAGGATGAAATCCGGATCCGCCGCTTTCGCCCGCTGGAGCATCGGCAGGATGTCGTTTTTCCGCATATAGTGGACCTTGGGCCATTTTTCTGAAGATCCGCTATTCGTACCATAAGTGAAATTCACGATGGCGATGCGTACTCCATGGACATGGAGCAGCAAGGGATTCAACAGGGTATCCGTCGCCTCGTTGGCTGCAATACCCGTGTATATCAATCCTTTACGGTCAAGGACTTCAATCGTTCGCCGCATCCCGGCAGACCCCTTGTCCAGGATATGGTTGTTTGCCGCGAGGAGGACATCGAATCCCACATCGGAAAGATACTGGGGGAACTCGTCCGGACCCGAAAAGGATGGATAGCCCATATAAGGTTTTCCAGCCAAAGGAAACTCCATGTTCGCAATCGCCAGGTCGGCATGCCCGATCCGGTCTTCGATATGTCGGAAAAAAGACGTATATCCGTATTCCTCAGCACTTCTGGAGACAGCACGATGGCTCAGGACATCGCCGACGACAAAGATGGACACCGTGTCGGGACGGGGCGGCAGCAAGTCGAATTTCAGCGGCCAGAGAGATTCGAAGACCGGTCCGCGGGAGGGTACGCGCTCCGGCAGCCGCTGGGCAGCGGCCGCCCCTCCCAGAGCCAATACGAGGACTCCTGCCAGTAACCATCTTCTCATCCGGCACAAAGATACAAAAAACGCGGGCAAAAACATCGTTTCTGCCCGCAGATTCATTAGCCGGTCCGACGATTACTCGGCACCGACGATAGCATTGTACTTCTCGTAAGCAGCCTGATACTCGGCACTCTCGCCACGGAGGAGGAAGTAGATGCGCTTCAGGAAGTCTGCAGCTGCGTTCTTCACGTTGGCATCCTGCGCCTTGGCAAAGCAAGCCTCGAACGGAGCGATCGCATTCTTCAGGTACTGGCCGCTTTCAGCCATCTTGGCATCATACTCCTTGTAAGCCGTCACAGGGAGGGCGTTGGCCTCTTCGATGGCATCACCCTGACGCTGGGCCCAAAGGGCGCCTTCGCCATAGTAACCCCACTCGTAGTTCGGGTCGAGCTCGACAGACTTCCGGTAAGCAGCCAGGGCACCGTCATAGTCCTTGATACCCATCAGGATGTTGCCTTCCACATAGTAGAGGGAAGGATTGTCCGGCATCTGGGCCTTGGCCTCGTCCAGGAGTTCGACGATCTTCTTCGGATCCTCCTTCATCTGGATGTAGAGGTTGATGAGGTTGGTGAGGATGCTGGAGTTGTCCGGATAGAGACGCAGGCCGTCGGCGAGGAACTGCTTGGCAGCGGTGGTATCCTTGTCGGCAAGGGCGCAGGAGGACAGGGCGGCATAGACGGAACCTTCGGCAGCGTAACCCATGTCAAGACACTTGTTGTAGTACTTCTTGGCGCGGGCAAAATCACCGGCATTGGCAGCGGTGAAAGCGGCGTTGTACACGGCGTTGGTGTCGATCTTGGAGCAAGGAGCGGTCATGGAAGCCTCAGCAGCCTTGCCGAACAGGTCACTGGCCTTGGCCAGGTTGCCCAGCGTATAGGCGGTGATGGCGTCGGAATAGTAGTAACCCACAATGCCCTGGAGAGCGGAATCCACGTCCTTCTCCTTGGCGCCACGCTGGTAAGCGGTGGCGTAGGCCTTGATGGCTTTTGCGAGCGGATCGCCGGCCACGGACGGCTTGGTCACCTCGACGATGGCCAGCTGGCCGGACTGGGTGAAATAGACGTTGGCGCGGCTGAGGACCTGCTTCTCGTAGGTCTGGCCATCCAGGGTAACCATCTCGGTAGCGGAGGGCTTTTCGCCGGCCATCAGGGCAAAGGTCTGCTTGTCGATGCCCGTCGAGACGTTCGCCGTCGGATTGGTGTAAGCGGTCACGTAAGCCTGGCCGAGCTTCATCCAAGGAGCCGGCTTGGCGCCTTTCTTGGCGTCATTGGCAGTGGCTTCCGCCTTCTCGATCGCCTTCTGGATGTCGGCGTCGGACTTGATCTGGGCGTTTGCTACCTGCAGCGAGGCAACGAGCGCGAGGGCAAGAAATACTCTTTTCATCGTTATAAAGGTTAATTAGTTGTTATTGTTTTCTTCAGTTGCATTGTTTTCCTCGGGTGCCGGGGGCATTTCCTGGTTTTCGGCGGCCTGGCTTTCCTCTTCGTCGCTGTGGGCCACCACGGACACGGCGGCGATGGAGTCTCCTTCGCGGATGCTCACCAGCTTGACCCCCTGGGTGGCGCGTCCCGCCACGCGGATGGTGCTGACCGGCATCCGGATCGTCATTCCGGACCGGTTGATGATCATCAGGTCGTCCTCGTCGCAGACGTTCTTGATGGCCACCAGGGCTCCGGTCTTTTCCGTGATGTTGAGGGTGCGGACACCCTTCGCGCCACGGGCGGTCTGACGGTATTCCATCGGATCGGAACGCTTGCCGTAACCGTTCTCGGAGACCACGAGGACCTGGCGGTTCAGGGCGCCTTCGGCCTCCGGATCCTGGCATACGACACCGATCACATAGTCCCCCTCATCAAGATTGATGCCACGAACGCCGGTGGACGTCCGGCCGAGCGGCCGGGCCTCCTGTTCGTCGAAGCGGACGCAGCGTCCGCCATGGGCGGCGATCATGATGAAACAGCGGCCGTTGGTGAGGATGGCTTCGAGCAGTTCGTCGTCCTCGCGGATGTTGATGGCATTCACGCCGTTCGTGCGCGGACGGGAGTAAGCCTCGAGGGAAGTCTTCTTCACGATGCCGTTCCGGGTGACCATCATGATGTAGTTGTTGTTCACGAACTCCTCGTCCTTGAGGGTCTTCACGTTCACATAGGCCTTGATCTTGTCGTCCGGATCGATCATCAGGATGTTCTGGATGGCGCGGCCCTTGGAGGCACGGTTGCCTTCCGGGATCTCGTACACCTTGAGCCAATGGCAACGGCCCTTCTGCGTAAACAGGAGGAGAGTCGAATGGTTGCTCGCGATGTAGATATGCTCGATGAAGTCCGCGTCACGGGTGGCACTGGCCTTCACGCCCACGCCGCCGCGGTTCTGGGTGCGGAACTCGGTGAGCGGGGTGCGCTTGATGTAGCCCAGATGGGAGATCGTGATGACCTGGTCCTCGTCGGAATAGAAATCCTCCGGGTTGAATTCGTCCTCGGCCAGGGTGATTTCGGTGCGGCGGGGATCGCCGTATTTCTCCTTGAGTTCGCGGGTTTCGTCCTTGACGATGCCCAGCTGGAGTTCGACGCTGGCGAGAACGGCCTCGCAGTGGGCGATGAACTTCTCCAGTTCCTCGTATTCGTTACGGAGGCGCTCCCGTTCGAGTCCGGCCAGCTGGCCGAGGGTGAGGGCGACGATGGCCGATGCCTGCGGCTCCGTGAATCCATAGCGTTCCATCAGGATCACCTTGGCATCGTCGCGGCTCTTGGCCTCATAGCGGATCACATGTACGATTTCGTCGATGATGTCCATCGCCTTGAGAAGGCCTTCCAGGATGTGGGCGCGCTTTTTCGCCTTGTCCAGTTCGAACTTCGTGCGGCGGACGACCACCTCGTGACGGAAATCGATGAAGTTCTGGAGGATTTCCTTGAGGGAGAGGGTGCGCGGACGGCCCTTCACGAGGGCGACGTTGTTGAACGAGAAACTGGACTGGAGCGGGGTGTACTTGAACAGGGTGTTCAGCACGACGCCGGAGTTCACGCCCTGCTTGAGGCGGATGACGACGCGGATACCCTCACGGGAGCTCTCGTCATTAATGTAGGAGATGCCCTCGATCTTCTTGTCGTCGGCCATCTGCGCGATCTTCTCGATCATCTCGCGCTTGTTCACCATATAGGGGATCTCGGTGACGACGATGGTCTCATGGCCCTTGTCGTCCACCTCGATTTCGGTCTTGGAACGCACCACGACGCGGCCGCGGCCGGTCTCGTAAGCCTCCTTGATGCCGCTGCGGCCCATCACGATGCCGCCGGTCGGGAAGTCGGGGCCCTTGATGTACTGCATCAGTTCCTCGGTGGTGATGTCCGGATTGTCGATGTAGGCGCAGATGGCGTCGCAGCACTCGCCGAGATTGTGGGGGGCCATGTTCGTGGCCATACCCACAGCGATGCCGGAAGCGCCGTTCAGAAGCAGAAGCGGGGCCTTCGTGGGAAGGACCGTGGGCTCCTGGAGGGTGTCGTCGAAGTTGAGGGTCATGTCGACGGTGTCCTTGTCCATGTCGGCGAGGACATCCTCGGACATCTTCTCGAGCTTGGCCTCGGTGTAACGCATGGCGGCCGGGGAGTCGCCGTCCATCGAGCCGAAGTTGCCCTGTCCCCACACCAGCGGGTAGCGCTGGTTCCACCACTGGCCCAGACGGACCATGGCGTCATATACGCTGGAGTCGCCGTGGGGATGGTACTTACCCATCACGTCACCCACGATACGGGCGGATTTCTTGGTCTGGCCGTTATATTTGACTCCCATCTCGTTCATACCGTAGAGCACGCGGCGCTGTACCGGCTTGAGGCCGTCCCGGGCATCGGGAAGCGCGCGGGACACGATCACCGACATCGAGTAGTCGATGTACGCGGTCCGCATCTCGTGGTCGATCTCCACAGGTTGGATCAGCCCCGTCGACTGGGGCTCTTCCACCGGATTCTTCTCTTCGTTGTTGTCCATTTTTACAGTGCTATCTATAAACGTACAAATATAGCTACTTTTCCTGACTTTTCAAAGACTGACAAAATGTCCGGACCCGGATTTGCGCACGATTGTTGATGAAAGGGATTTTGCTTATTTTTGTACCCTATGCAAATCCAGATATCCGACCAGCTCAACGGCATCATCAAGTACGCCCGCGAGGAAGCCATGCGCACCGGCAGCTACGGCATCGGCCCCGACCACCTGTTCCTGGGCATCATCCGGCACGAGGACAACACCGCGTTCCAGGTGCTGCAGGGCCTCGGCGTGGAACCGGCCGAACTGAAGACCTTCATCGACGGCCGCATCTTCACGAACGAGACCATCCCCTACTCCGAAATCGACCACATCAACTTCTCCCGCCAGGCACAGAACGTACTGAGCATCACGGTGATGGAGGCCACCCGGCTCAAGAGCCAGGAGGCTGCCCCGCACCACCTGCTGCTGGCACTGTGCCGGACGACGGACAGCTATGGACAGGCCTATCTCCGCGCCCGGGGCGTGGATTACGGCCGGATGCTCTCGTTCATGGAAAGCGAGGGGCTCCTGCAGATCCAGAAACAGGAACAGCAACCCGCCCAGAGCGATGAGGACGAGGAGGAAGTGCAGCCCGGCACCCAGAAGAAGGAAATGGACATCGAGGACTTCGGCTACGACCTCACGAAGGCGGCCCGGGAAGGGAAACTGGACCCGGTCGTCGGACGGGACACCGAAATCGCCCGGGTGATCGAAATCCTGGGGCGGCGCAAGAAGAACAACCCCATGCTCATCGGAGAACCCGGAGTGGGAAAGTCCGCGATCGTCGAAGGAATCGCCCTCCGGATCGCCTCGGGAGACATCTCCGCCGCGCTCGCGAAAAAACGGATCATCTCGCTCGACATCGCCTCCGTGGTCGCCGGCACCAAGTATCGCGGTGACTTCGAGAAACGCCTGAAAGCCATCATCAAGGAAGCCCAGTCGGATCCGGACCTGATCCTGTTCATCGACGAATTCCACACCATCGTGGGCGCCGGCGGAGCCTCCGGAAGCCTGGACGCGGCCAACATGCTCAAGCCGGCCCTCGCCCGCGGTGAACTCCAGTGCGTAGGCGCCACCACGATGGACGAATTCACGAAGATCGTGGAGAAGGACGGCGCCCTGGACCGCCGCTTCCAGAAAATCGTCGTGGAGCCGACGGACGTCCCGGAATCCATTGAGATCCTCCGTCATCTGAAACCCCATTACGAGGAGTTTCACCACATCACCTATACCGACGAGGCCGTGGAGGCCGCCGTCCGCCTGACCGACCGCTACCTGACCGACAAATCCCTGCCGGACAAGGCCATCGACGCCCTGGACGAAGCCGGTTCGATGGTGCGGCTGAACCTCGCCCGCAAGAAAGGCGGGGCGGACACGGTGACGGCCGAGGACATCGCATCCGTCGTATCCAGGATGACCGGCATCCCGGTCAACCGGGTAGCGGAAAGCGAAGGGAACCGCATCCTCAAGATGAAGAAACGTCTCCAGTCCCGGATCATCGGGCAGGACGAAGCCATCGACACGGTGGTACGCGCCATCCAGCGCGGCCGGGCCGGTCTCAAGGACCCGCACCGTCCCATCGGCACGTTCCTCTTCTTTGGCCCCACCGGTGTGGGAAAGACCCAGCTGGCGCGGTCCCTGGCCGAGTATCTGTTTGATTCCGAGGAGAATATGGTCCGCATCGACATGAGCGAATATATGGAGAAATTCTCCGTTTCCCGGCTGATCGGAGCGCCTCCCGGATACGTGGGTTACGAAGAGGGCGGACAGCTTTCCGAACGGGTGCGGCGGAAGCCTTACTGCGTGGTGCTGCTGGACGAGATCGAAAAAGCCCATCCGGACATTTTCAACCTGCTCCTGCAGGTGATGGACGAAGGCCGTCTCACGGACAGCAACGGCCGGGTGGTGGACTTCAAGAACACCATCGTCATCATGACATCCAACGTGGGAAGCCGCGAAGTGGAGGAATACGGCAGCGGCATCGGGTTTGCGACAGCCGGAAGGAAAGTGGAGGCCGACCGGAAGAACGTGCTGGCCAAGGCTGTCAAGAAAGCATTCCCGCCGGAATTCATCAACCGGGTGGACGAACAGATCTACTTCAACTCCCTGTCCCGGGAGGATATCGAGCGCATCATCGACATCGAGCTGAAAGGCCTGAAGGCGCGGGCGCTGGAGGCGGGATACCGGATCACGGTCACCCCGGCGGCCAAGCGTTTCGTGGCCGAAGCAGGCTATGACCCCGCCTACGGGGCCAGGCCGCTGAGACGCGCCATCACCAAGTACATCGAGGATCCCGTGTCCGAGTTCATCATCTCCGACCGGATCCTGGTCTCCCGCCAGAAAGGCATCGAGGAGGTCCGGGAACTCAAGGTCGGGCTCGGAACGGACAAGGAGTCCATCGCCGTGTCGCTTAAAGCTCAGTGACGGATTCCACCTCGAGGCCGAGGTCGTCGATGATGTCCTGGAGTGCCTGGAAAGAGATGTCCTTGGAAAGGAAGGAACCGAGGGCGTTGATGTTGTAATCCGTGTTTCTCATGACTTCGTTCGTTTGGTTTCTGGTGCAAAGGTACCCCCACCTTGTGCCAAACCGAAGTACAATGAGAAAAAAATCCCTACTTTTTTTTGCGATCGCGCTTGCGGGACTCCCGGATCCTGTAGGCGCTTTCCACCATCAACTGGTCCTGGAAGCACCCGCGCGCCGCGAGGAAGTTGCATACCGCAACGACGAACGGGAAGATGACGGTCCACTTGAACGTGACATTCTCCGGCGCCGTGAAATAATAATACGCCAGCCAGCCGGTCATGCCCAGGGCCACGAGGCCTGAGAGCGTAGCCAGCCGCATCTGCAGGATACGGACCTTGAAGGTGACGAGCGCAAGCAGGGTCATCGCGAACAGGATGCCCAGGAGGATGCCGAAATACGGTTTCTGGATCTGGAGGTATTTCACGTACTGCATCCCGTCCGGCGCAGCGACCGTATAGGCGTCATTGAAGAAAAGGATGAACAGGAGGACGGTGGAGACCGCCAGATATAGGGTTTGGATCCGTTGCCACATAATTCGATTATTTGTACAAAAATAGGAATAATCCCGGGAAAAACCTATATTTGTGATTGACCACATAACGCAAACGATCATGAGAATCCCTGAATCCGAACTTATCATCAACGGCGACGGCTCCGTATTCCATATCCATCTCAAGCCGGAAGAGCTGGCCGACAACGTCATCCTCGTGGGCGACCCCGGCCGCGTGGACATGATTGCCGAAATGCTGGACGACCTGGAATTCCGTCACGCTTCGCGCGAATTCGTCTCCGTGACCGGAACCCGCAACGGCAAGCGCATCACGGCCCTTTCCCACGGCATCGGCCCCGACAACATCGACATCGTGATGACGGAACTGGACGCCCTGGCGAACGTGGACTTCGCCACCCGCGAGGTCAAGCCGGAGCACAAGGCCCTGAACATCCTCCGCATCGGCACCTCTGGCGCCCTACACGCGGACATTCCCCTCGGCTCCTACATCCTCTCCCACTATTCCGTGGGCTTCGACGGTGTAATGAACTGGTACGCGGACCGCGACAAGGTCACCCTCCCCGAAGTCGAGGAGGCCTTCAAGGCCCATATGAACTGGGAAAAGACCCTCCAGTCGCCGTATTTCGTAAAAGCGTCCGACAAGATCATCGACCTGATGAAGGACGTCACCGTTCCGGGCGTCACGATCTCCGCCCCGGGCTTCTATGGTCCGCAGGGACGCGTAGTCCGCATTCCGCTCGCAATGCCGGACATGCTGGAAAAGATCGAGACCTTCCGCTTCGAAGCCGGCGGCATGGAGCGCAGGATCACGAACTTCGAAATGGAAAGTGCTCCGCTTGCAGGCTTCAGCGCACATCTCGGTCACAACGCCTGCACCGTGTGCTGCGCCATTGCGAACCGGTATCTCCAAAGCTCCAATCCTGATTACAAGCCGGTTATCCGCCGTCTCGTGGAAATCGCCGTCGAGCGGATGTCTACCTTGTAGCCGCCATCGGGTCGGGAATCACCGCGAACGTCAGTTTGCCGCGGCAACAGAGTTTGCCGCCCACCTCCAGTTTGGCCGAGCAATGGAAAATGCCGGCCTTGGTGTCGTCTATGCGGCAGGTAACCTCGCACAGGTCGCCGGGGCGGACCGTATTCTTGAACTTAACCTCGTCGATGCCGCGGTAGACGGCCAGGTTGCCCGGCAGTACTTCCAGCATGAGGCGGGTGCAGCTCTGCGCCATGATTTCGCAGAGGATGACGCCCGGAACCATCGGATTACCCGGGAAATGGCCCCGGCAGAAAAACTCGTCGTCACGGATGCGGTACTTGCCGTGGCCGACTCCGTCCGGGTCCATCGTCACCTCGTCGATGAGGAGCATCGGTTCCCGGTGGGGGATATGTTGTTTGATTTCTTCTCTGGTCATTATTCTGTGTACTTGCGGAACGCGACGCAGGCGTCATGTCCGCCAAAGCCGAGTGAATCCGAAATGCCGATGGTAATGTCACTTTTCACGGCGACGTTCGGCGTGTAGTCCAGGTCACACTCGGGATCCGGGCAGTCCAGGTTGATGGTGGGCGGGATGATGCCGTCCCGCAGGGCCATGATCGTGGCGATGGCCTCGGCGGCGCCGGCGGCTCCGAACATATGGCCGGTCATCGACTTGATGGAACTGATATGGGCCTTGTAGGCATAGTCACCGAGAGCGACCTTGTAGGCGATGGTCTCGGCGATGTCGTTCAGATGCGTACCGGTACCGTGGGCATTGATGTACAGGTTGTCCTTCTCCGGGTCGAAACCGGCCTCTTCCAGGGCAAGGTTGATGGCACGGGCCTGAGTGGAGCCGTCCGGACGCGGTGCGGTGGCGTGATATGCGTCGCAGGTGTTGCCGTAGCCCACCATTTCTCCGAAAATCGGGGCGCCGCGCTGCAGGGCATGGTCCAGGGACTCGAGGATGAGGACGGCGGCGCCGTCGCCCATCACGAATCCTTCCCGGTTCTTGTTGAACGGAAGGGATGCATACTTGGGATCCGTAGCGCGGGTGAGGGCCTTCGCATTGGCGAAGCCGGCCACGCCGATGGGAATGGATGCGTGCTCAGAGCCGCCGGCGATGATGGCGTCGGCATATCCGTGACGGACGGCGCGGAAAGCCTCGCCGATGCAGTGCGACGAAGTGGCGCAGGCCGTGACGATGTCCAGGCACGGGCCCTTCGCCTGATGGCTGATGGCGATGTGGCCCGCCGCGATGTTGGAGATCATCGTGGGAATGAACAGCGGGGAGATCCAGCGGCCGGTGGGGTCCTCGACCATCTTGGCCGTCTCGCGATACTGGATTTCGAAGCCGCCGATACCGGAGCCCACATAGACGCCCAGGCGGAACGGGTCGATGTTCTGGTCCTCCCCTTCCGTATGCAGGCCGGAAGCCTCCATCGCCTGGTAGGCAGCGGCCAGGGCAAACTGGGTGAACTTGTCCTGCTTCCGGACAAAAGCCTTGTCCATCCCGTATTTTTCAGGATCGAAGTCCTTTACCTTGCCGGCGATGGTGACGGGCATGTCCTTGAAATCCTCGACATAGTCGATGCCGCAGACTCCGTCCACCAGGTTCTTCCAATACGTCTCGAGGTCATTTCCCACGGAGGAAATGATGCCCATTCCGGTAATAACAACTCTCTTAGGTTCCATATTCACGTCAATAATCCGGGGGCGGCGGCGAGCAGGCGCTCGGCGCCCCCGATGATGTCATTCACAATGTCGGCCGCACTTTCACGGCGGGTGACCAGACCGGCCACCTCCCCTGCCAGGAAACTGCCGCCGGCAAGGTCGCCGTCAAAGACGGCCTTGCGCATCGACCCGGTGCCGAAGGCACGGACTTCGTCGTCCGTGACGTTGGGATCGGCCTCCAGTTTCGCGAATTTCTTGGCGAAAGGGGTCTTGAGGCTGCGGACGGCGTCTCCCAGGGACTTGCCCGTCACCATCGTCCCCACGTCGGAAGCCTTGATCAGGCGTTCCTTGTAGGTATCGTGGACCAGGCATTCGTCGGCGACGAGGAAGCGCGTTCCCACCTGGACACCGCAGGCGCCCATCAGGAACATCGCAGCCGCGCCGCGTCCGTCAAAGATGCCGCCGGCCGCCAGGACCGGAATGTCCACGGCATCCACTACCTGAGGCACCAGGGCCATCGTGTGGGTGTCTCCCACGTGTCCGCCGGATTCCGCTCCCTCGGCGATGACCGCCGTCGCACCGATTTCCTGCATCTTGAGGGCGTAGGCAACCGAAGCGACTACGGGAATCACCTTGATGCCGGCAGCCAGCCATTTCTCCATATAGGGAGCCGGCGAACCGGCGCCCGTAGTAACGATCTTCACGCCCTCTTCCACCACCAGGTCCGCAACTTCGGCCGCATTCGGGGCCGCGAGCATGATGTTCACGCCGAACGGCTTGTCCGTAAGGGTCCGGGCTTTCCGGATCTCGGCGCGGACGGCTTCCGTTCCGAAATTGATGGAAGAGATGAGTCCGAGCCCGCCGGCGTTGGAGACGGCGGCGGCCAGGCGCGCATCGGCGATCCAGGCCATACCGCCCTGGAAAACCGGCTTTTCAATGCCGAGGATGTCGCAGATTACACTCTTAATCATTACAAATTACAAATATACGAATAATTTTGGGTATTGACGTCAACCTTACCACTCGAGGAGAGCCACCGCCGACTGAAGGCCTGCGCCGAAAGCGCTGAACATCAATCTGTCACCGCTCTTGAACAGGCCCGCCCGGTTGCACTCGTCCAGGAGGATGGGGCAGGAGGCGGAGGAGGAATTTCCATGGTCCCGGATATTGGAAGGGAACTTGTACGCCGGAGCATTGATCCGCTCCCGGATGCCTTCCACGATGCGGAGGTTCGCCTGGTGGATCATGAAATAATCGACATCCTCCATCCCCATCCCGTTCCGCTGCAGCATCGCATTGATATCCTGCACGGCAGCCGTGACGGCGAAACGGAAGACCTCCCTGCCGTGCATCTGCAGCGGTACGCCGCTCACCACGCGGGTGTCGAAGGGCGTCGCACCCAACGGACGGTACTGCCAGATCTTGGAGGGATCAGGCTGGGCACGGAGGATCGTCCCCTTGTAGTTGTCTCCCCGGGTAAATACGGCCGCCCCTGCTCCGTCACCGAACAGGACACAGGTCGACCGATCCTCCCAGGAAGCCATCCTGGTGGGCTCCTCGGCACAGACGATCAGGACGTTCCGGACCCGTCCGGCCAGGAAATAGTTCTCCGCGATGTCCATCGCGTAGATGAAGCCGGGGCAGGCGCAGTTGATGTCCATCGAGGGACAGGTGATGCCCGTCGCCGCCGAGATGATGCATCCCAGCCCGGGAGTCAGATATTCGTTGACCACGTTGGAACAGATCAGAAGGTCGATGTCCCCGGGGCTTACACCCGCATTCTCGAGCGCCTTCCGCACCGCTTCGGCGGCCAGGTCCTCCAGCCGCTCGTCGGAGATGATATGGCGGGTCTTGATGCCGGTCCTGGGATAGATCCAGTCATCGGAGGTGTCGAGGAAACGGGAAAGGTCGTCATTGGTGACCACTTTGCGGGGAAGGGCACTTCCGGTACCGATGAGTTTCATTCGCTTTTTGATTTAGATTTCCGGAACAAAAGTAAGTTGCCGCCCCGGAACGCCGAAAAAAAAGTGGCGAAAGAACGGCCTCGGAGGGCATTCTGGGGTAAAATCACCCCAAAAGTGGTGAAAACTCGGAGAATTTTGAGTATTTTTGTATGATAAACGCTATGGAAGAAGGTTCCAAGAAATACATTCCCGGCTATCTTCGGGAGCGCTATCAGCTCCTGGGCACGGTCACTTTCGCCGCGCTGTTTTCGGTGGTATTCCTCCTGGTGAGCATCCCATTCTCGAACAACGCATGGTTCCGGCTCGGGAACAGCACCTTCTTCGGTTTCACCGCCCTGTTCGCCCTGCTGTCGCTCTTCATCCTCATCGTCAGCAAGGTTGTGATGTACAAGACCCGCAGCATGCCCATGTCCTATTGGGGATACAGCGCCTGGTGCCTGTCCGAGATCGTCCTCATCTCCGTCCTGTACACTGTCTTTACCGTCACCATCGCGCAACCCGAGGACCAGAACGGCGTGGCCATTTTCCTCCACTCCCTGATCTACAGCTTCATCTGTCTCGGCATCCCCACCATCATCGCCGGGATGTTCTTCACCATCATCGACCAGAACCGCACCATCCGGCTGATGAACATGCAGGATGTCGTCACTGAAGAGAGCACCGACGAGACCGCCACCGAGCAGAAATTCACCCTGTTCGACAACAACGGCGTCCTGAAGCTCTCCGTCTCCAGCGCCAACCTCTATTACGTGGAATCGGACGACAACTACATCAAGGTCTGGTACTCCGACAACAAGGGGGAACTCCAGACCTACATGCTCCGCTGCCGCCTGAAGACAGTGGAAGAGAGCTTTGCCGGATCGGACCTCATCCGCTGCCATCGGAAGTTCATCGTCAACATGCAGAAAGTCAAGGTGCTGCAAAAGGTGGGCGCCACCTACGAAATCACCCTGGACAACGAAGCCATCGCCCCGATACCGGTCACGAAGACCTATATCGAGAGCGTTCTCAAGGTATTCCGGGAAAAGGAATGAATCCCTACTCGTGCGTCGCGAAGCGCTGCTCCGCAAGCTGCTCCCACTTGGTGCCGGGGCGGCCGTAGTTCGCGTACGGGAAGATGGAGATGCCGCCGCGCGGGGTAAAGAAGCCGGTAACCTCGATGTACTTGGGGTCCATCAGCTTGACAAGATCCTTCAGAATGGTGTTCACACAATCCTCGTGGAAGCCGCCGTGGCTGCGGAAACTGAACAGGTACAGCTTGAGACTCTTGGATTCGACCATCCGGACGGCGGGGACGTAACTGATGCGGATCTCCGCGAAGTCGGGCTGGCCGGTGATGGGGCACAGCGTGGTGAACTCCGGGCAATTGAAACGCACCCAGTAATCATTCTCCTGATGCTGGTTCTCGAAAGTCTCGAGAACGGACGGATCGTAATGCTGGCTGTAGACGGACTCTCCGCCCAACGCCTTCAGGCCTTCTTCTTTCCTTTCCATGCTCATGCCTCCTCCCCGGCTTCCTTCAGGCGCTCGGCGTTCTCCGCGATCTGGAGCTGGTCGATGCACTCCTGGATGTCGCCGTCCATGAAGACGGGCAGATTGTACATGCTCCAGCCGATGCGGTGGTCCGTCACGCGGCCCTGTGGATAATTATAGGTACGGATCTTCGCGGAACGGTCGCCGGTGGAAACCATCGTCTTGCGCTTTGCGGCGATGCCGTCCAGATATTTCTGATGCTCGAGGTTGTACAGGCGGGTACGGAGTTCCTCCATCGCCCGGTCCAGGTTCTTGAGCTGGGAGCGCTCCTCCTGGCACTGGACCACGAGACCGGACGGGATGTGGGTCAGACGTACGGCGGAATAGGTGGTGTTGACACCCTGTCCGCCCGGACCGGACGCGCAGAAGAGGTCCTTGCGGATATCGGCCGGATTCAGTTCCACGTCAAATTCACCGGCCTCCGGGAACACAGCCACCGACGCGGCCGATGTCTGGATACGGCCCTGGGTCTCTGTCTGTGGCACGCGCTGGACACGGTGCACGCCGGATTCATACTTCATCACGCCGTACACGCCGTCCTGGCTGGAGGAGAGCTTGAAGACAATCTGCTTGTAACCGCCCGCCGTACCGGGAGCCTGGTCGGTGACCTCCAGTTTCCAGCCCCGACGCTCGGCGAAGTGCTGATACATCCGGAACAGGTCGCCGGCAAAAATGGCCGCCTCGTCACCACCGGTACCGCCGCGGATTTCCACCATCGCGTTCTTGGAGTCGTCCGGATCGGCCGGAATGAGGAGCAGCTTGATGTTCTGCTCCATTTCGGGAAGTTTGGGCTCGATTTCCGCCACCTCTTCGCGGGCCATTTCCTTCAGGTCCTCGTCCTTCTCGTTCATGAGGATGTCCTTCGCCTGCGCAAGCTCGTCCAGCATGCGCTTGTATTCGAGGCCGGCCTGGATGATGGGCTGCAACTCCTTGTAGTCCTTGTTCAGCTGCACGAATTTCTTCATGTCGGCGATCACGGCCGGGTCGGCGAGCGACTCTTCCAGCTTCCTGTATTTGTCCTGGAGACTCAACACTTTCTCCAGCAAGCTATTCTCTGCCATAGGGGTTCCTTTTGTTTGAGTCTGCAAAGATACGGAAAAATCTCCGATATTCCATCATCAGAGTCCCTTCGCCTTCCCTTCATCCCAGATGGCGTCCATCTGGGCCAGGGTCATGTCGGCGAGCTTGAGTCCGCGCCGGAGTGTTTCCTCCTCCATGTAGGAGAAGCGGCGGCGGAACTTGTCGCAGGCGCCGCTGAGGGCCGCTTCAGGGTCGATACCGTACAGGCGGGACGCGTTGATGACGGCGAAAAGGAGGTCACCGAATTCTTCCTGCATATGGGCGGGATCGTTCTCGGCGCAGGCATCCTCCGCTTCACCCATCTCTTCACGCACCTTGGGCCAGACATCCTCCTTCTGTTCCCAGTCGAAGCCGCAGCCGCGAGCCTTTTCCTGCATCGACATGGCCTTGAGGATAGCAGGCATGGCATCAGGGATACCGGACATCACGCGCTTGTTTCCGTCTTTCTCCTTCGCTTTCACAAGTTCCCAAGTATCAGCGATTTCCTTGGCCGTGGTGGGTTTTCCCGCCTCGGGGCCGAACACATGCGGGTGGCGGAAGACCATCTTGTCGCAGACCTTGTTCAGGGAATCCGCGATGTCGAAAGCGCCTTCTTCCTGGGCGATGCGGGCATAGAAGACCATGTGATAGAGCAGATCGCCGATTTCCTTCGCCGTTCCTTTCCGGTCGCCCTTGAGGATCGTATCGCTGAGTTCGTACACTTCCTCCTCCGTCATCGGGCGGATGGTGTCGATGGTCTGCGCCGCATTCCACGGACACTGCTCCCGGAGGAGGTCCATGATGTCCAGCAAACGGCCGAAGGCGGCCACCTTTTCTTCCCTGGTATGCATAATATTCGTTTTGAGTGGTGCAAATATACAAAGAATCTGTTTATCTTTGCGAAGTAGTGTTATGAAGAAGCTGATCTACATTTCCGCCGACGAAGCCGTCCGCGGCGTCCGGAACGGGGACCATATCCACCTCTCCAGCATCGCCAGCGTTCCCCACGTGCTCATCGACGCCCTGTGTCGGAGGGCGGGAGAACTGCGCGACCTGCATTTCCACCATTTCCATACGGAAGGGCCGGCTCCCTACGGCTCCAAAGAGTATGAAGGGGTCTTTTTCGACCAGGGATTCTTCGTTGGCCCGAATGTCCGCAAGAGCGTCCAGGAAGGCTATGCGGATTATCTTCCGGCACACCTTTTCGAATCACAGGCCATGTACCGCAGCGGCGCACTTCCTTGCGACGTCGCGATGGTCCAGGTGTCCGAACCGGTCGACGGAATGGTTTCCCTCGGCACTTCCGTGGACTGTTCCATCGCCGCCCTGGAAGTAGCCCGCCTGAAACTCGCGGTCGTGAACCCGCACGTTCCTTTCTCCTTCGGCGAACTCATCCCCGTGGAGCGCTTCGACTCGCTCGTCCGGGATGATACCCCGCTGATTACCAAGGACTACGTCGAGCCCTCCGAAATCGACCGGAAGATCGGACGCAACTGTTCGGAGCTCGTTCCCGACGGGGCCTGCCTGCAGATGGGCATCGGTTCCCTCCCCAATGCCGTGTGCTCGGAACTCACTGGTCATCAGCACCTTGGCCTCCACACGGAGATGTTCGCCGACGGCGCCCTGGACCTGATCCGCAAGGGCGTTATCGACGGTGCCGCCAAGAAGATAGACACCGGCAAGGTCGTCGCCTCCTTCCTGCTGGGCTCGCAGTCGGTCTATGATTTCATCGACCGGAACCCGATGGTCCAGATGCGGGAGATCGCCTACACGAACGACCCCTGGATCATCGCGAAGAACCCGAAAGTCGTCTCCATCAATTCTGCGACGGAAATCGACCTGACCGGCCAGGTGTGCGCCGACTCCATCGGCACACGCATGTACTCCGGCACCGGCGGCCAGCTGGACTTCGTCCGCGGCGCCAAGATGTCGGAAGGCGGCAAGGCCATCATCGCCCTCGCCGCCCGCACGGCGAAGCTTACCCCGAAGATCGTACCCACCCTGAAGCCCGGCGCCGGCGTCGTCACGCCCCGCGCCGACGTCCAGTGGGTCGTCACGGAGTTCGGCGCCGTGAACCTGTATGGCAAATCCCTCCAGGAGCGGGCCCGCCTCCTCATCTCCATCGCCCATCCCGAAGACAGGGAAGCGCTCGAAAGGGCTGCCTTCGAGCGCTTCGGACCGCATTGGATGCGGTAGATTGTCCAACCGTTCTATTTGATCAGATTGCCCAGGATGCTCCGCGTGAGTTCCTTGGTAATGGTGCTTGTAGCGGACTTGGTGGCCTTCTGGACCGCCTTCTTGGTGGTAGAGGTACCGCTCTTCTTCTTGGTGCCTGTGACGGAATCGGCCACGGAGGCGGCTACGACGCCGGTGACAGCCGTGATGACGGACTTCAGGACCTTGGAAGCGATGCTGTTTTTCTTTTTCTTGGCCTTCTCCTTTTCTGCCTTCGCATCTTCTTTCGCCTGGATGGCGGCTTCCTTCTCGGCCTGCTTCTGGGCTTCAATCTCGGCCTTCTGGCGTTCGGCCTCGGCCGTTGCGGCCACCAGGATTTCGTAGGCGCTCTCCCGGTCGACCACATTGTCATAGCGGCCCCAGAGGCGGGACTGCTTGATGATCATCGCACGCTGGTCTTCGGTGATGGCGCCGATCTGGCTCAGCGGAAAGAGGATCTTCGCCCGTTCAACCACCGACGGAGCGCCCTTCTCATCCAGGAAGGAAACGAGGGCCTCACCGGTTTCCAATTGCAGGATGGCCTCATAGGTATCGAACTCAGGATTCGCCCGGAAGGTTTCCGCAGCGACCTTGACAGCCTTCTGGTCCTTCGGGGTATAGGCACGGAGCGCGTGCTGGACGCGGTTTCCGAGCTGGCCGAGGATGTTCTCCGGGATGTCGGTCGGGCTCTGGGTGATGAAGTAGATGCCCACGCCCTTGGAGCGGATAAGCCGGATGACCTGCTCGATCTTGGTAGTCAAGGACTTGGTCGTGTCTTCGAAGAGCATATGCGCCTCGTCGAAGAAGAAGACGAGTTTGGGAAGGTCCATGTCGCCGACCTCCGGGAGAGTGCTGTACAGTTCGGACAGCAGCCAGAGGAGGAAGGTGGAGTAGAGCTTCGGCTTGAGCATCAGCTTGTCCGCCGCCAGCACGTTCATCACGCCCTTTCCGCCCTCACACTGGAGAAGGTCGAAGATATCGAAGGAGGGCTCGCCGAAGAACTTGTCGGCACCCTGGCTCTCCAGGTGGAGAAGCGCACGCTGGATGGCACCGACCGAAGCGGTGGAGATGTTGCCGTACTGGGTGGTATACTCGGCAGCGTTCTGACCGACGAAGTTGAGCATGGCCCGGATATCTTTCAGGTCGATGAGCAGGAGGCCGTTGTCATCGGCGATCTTGAAGACGATGTTCAAGACTCCCGTCTGCGTCTCGTTCAGTTCCAGCATGCGAGCCAGCAGGTCCGGGCCCATGTTGGAGATGGTGGAGCGCATGGGATGGCCCTGCTCACCATAGACGTCGAAGAAACGCACCGGGCAGCTCTGGAACTGCGGGTCCTCGATGCCGAATTCCGGCAGGCGCTTCTGGATGAAGCCGGAGAGCTTGCCCACCTGGCTGATGCCGCTGAGGTCGCCCTTCATGTCGGCCATGAAGCACGGGACGCCGGCCTGGCAGAAGGTTTCAGCCAGGACCTGGAGGGTGACGGTCTTTCCGGTACCGGTGGCACCAGCGATGAGGCCGTGGCGGTTCGCCATCTTCCCGACGATGGAAATGGGGCCGTTGGCGCAGTGGGCTACATACAGCCCGCGTTCTTTATCAAGCATATCTATTTGTTTTTACGTAGTTTCCAAAGATAGAAAAGAATCGTGGAAATGGCAAATGTCCCGAGGGCGATCCAGGGGATCGTGGACGCGGGAAGACCGATGCCGATCTTGTCCACGAGGATGAAGGTCGTGCAAACGGAAGTCATGAACAGACCCGGGATGAGGGTGATCAGGTAATACAGTCCCCCTTTGTTCCGGACCAGATAGACGGTGGCGGTCCAGAACATGAACACGGAGAGCGTCTGGTTGGACCAGCCGAAGTAACGCCAGATGACGTTGAAGCCGTTGGAATCGGCAATGTTGTACCAGAGCAGCAGCGCCGAAAGGGCGAAGAGCGGGATGGCGATGTACAGCCGCTTGAGCATGGGCTTCTGGTCCAGGTGGAGGAAATCCGCGATGATGAGCCGGGCGCTGCGGAAAGCCGTATCGCCGCTCGTGATCGGGGCCGCCACGACGCCCAGGACAGCGAGGATGCCGCCCAGGATGCCCAGCCAGCTCTGCGAGACCTTCGTCACAACGGTCGGAGCCGCCGCCGTGATGTCAGAGCCCACCTCGGCCGCACCGCCGTCGAAGAAGAAATAGGACGAGACCGCCGCCCAGACGAGCGCGACCAGTCCTTCGGTGATCATCGACCCGTAGAAAACCGGACGCCCCAGCTTCTCATTCTTCAGGCACCGGGCCATCAGCGGACTCTGGGTCGCGTGGAAACCGCTCACCGCCCCGCAGGCGATGGTAATGAACAGGCACGGGAAGATAGGCTGGTCCTTGAGCCCCACCGAAGGTCCCCGGTTTCCGAGTCCCTGCCAGAATTCGGGGATGGAGGGCCATTTCACCAGCAGGCACACCAGCAGCGCCACCGCCATGAACAGCAGCGCGAAAGCGAATACCGGATAGATCCGGCCGATGATCTTGTCGATGGGAAGCAGGGTGGCGATGACATAATACACGAAGATGACGGCGACCCAGAGCATCATGGACCCGCTGCCTCCGTCCCCGGTCATCCCACCCAGGATGACGGCCGGACTGTACACGAATACGGCGCCCACCATCATCAGCAGGAGGATGGAGAAGACCAGCATCACTTTCTTGGTTCCCTGGCCCAGATACTCGCCCACCAGTTCCGGATAGCCGGCACCGCCGTGCCGGATGGACAGCATCCCGGAGAGGTAGTCATGCACCGCTCCGCCGAAGATGCAGCCGAACACGATCCACAGATAGGCCGCCGGGCCGAACTTCGCCCCCATGATGGCGCCGAAGATGGGACCCGTTCCCGCGATGTTCAGGAATTGGATCATGAAGACCTTCCAGGTGGGCATCGCGATGAAATCCACGCCGTCGGCCTTGGTGAGGGCCGGTGTCTGCCGGTCCGGATCGGGATGGAACACCCGCTCCACGAATGCGCCGTACAGGAAGAATCCCGCCACCAGCGCAAACACGCTGACAAGAAACGATATCATACCTCTTCTGGTTGTTCAAAGAATGTGAAATGGACCTTGCCGTACACCTTCTCCTTCTTGAAACGGGGATGGTCCGCAAAGGAATGCGTCCCGCCGTGCTCGAGGATGAAATAGGCGCCGGGATGGAGGATGTCCCGCGCAAACACCTGGTCGGGAATGGTCTCCAGTCCTTCCAGGGCGTAGGGGGGATCCGCAAACACGATGTCGAATTTCTCCCGGCAGACCGTCAGGAAATCGAAGACATTGTCCCGGACCATCGTGACGTTCCGAAGCCCCAGCCGCTCCGCCTCCCGCTTGATGAAAGAGGCGTTCTCGCGGGCCATTTCCACGCAGTAAACGCGGGAAGCGCCACGAGAGGCGAATTCAAAGGAAATGGCGCCGGTCCCTCCGAAAAGGTCCAGCACCTTGAGGTCTTCGAACTCGTATTCATTGTCCAGGACATTGAACAGTCCTTCCCGGGCGAAATCGGTCGTAGGCCGGGCCTTGTAGCCTGCCGGAGGAAGGATGGTCTTCCCTTTCAGGCGTCCGCCGATGATCCTCATAGCTGGACGACGGCCTTGAAATACCGGTACAGGGACATTTCCGCCTCCGGGGAGAGCGGGGTCCGGAAACAGACCGTGGAGACCTCCGGATTCAGCTGGAGGCGCTTCAGGGCCAGGAACAGGAAGTATTCGGCCGTCGTGAAGTCGGACGCCGCATAGACGTTCGAGAGCAGGAGGCTTTTCCCCTGCGCGACGGCCAGGTGAAGGTAGCCGTCCCGATAGGAAGCGACGACCTTGTTATAATCCTCGCAGGAAGGGAGCGCCTTCAGGATGTAGTACATCTCCGGAAGGACCGGCGCCTGGGCCCCGGAGGCGGTCAGGACCGTCTGGGAAAGGACCCGGGACAAGGATTCGCCGATGGAATTGGAGAACAGGAGGACCGCCCCCAGTTCCGGAATCCGGACATAGCCTACCGCATCATTCTCCTCGAGGGCAACGACATCGGAAAGCATCGCACGCACCGCCTCCGGCCGGAAGAAAGAATCCGGAACCAGGGTACACTTGGGGGTGAGCAGGGAGATGTCCACCTCGTCGTAACGGCGCTGGAACTCCGGCGTCGTGAAGACGCGGTCGGTTCCCTGCCAGTCCGAGGAGCGGACTTCCCCACCCTCCTGTACCTTAAAAGAATATCCACTCAAGGAAACTTGAATGGATATCCCGGATGTCGTTGTGCGCGGACTGTCCATCGGAGCGGCTACTCCCAGTTACCGGCGTTGTTGTTCGGAGCGGTGACGGAACCGACCTGCAGACCCTCATACTTGTTCTGGGCCTCGCACTCGGCGTCGAGGTTGATGCGGAGCTGGTTGTCCATGCCCTTGAGGAGGGCGCGCCAAGGCATGCGGGCCTCGAACAGCGGAACCTGGACACCGGAGACGGTCTTGACGATCGCATCCGTCTCAACGGGCATCTTGCCGGAGAACGGGATATACTTGAGGGAGTCGATGCAGAAGTCGGGACGGTTGTTGAACAGGGTGTCCTTCACCGCGATCGGGGTGCTGATGGAGAAGACGAGCTTCTGGCCCTGGCGGTAGAGATCCATGAGCCGGGCATTCTGCTCTTCCTTGCTGAGCTTCAGGAACGCCTTGTCCTTCACACGCTTGGTGTTCTCCACGGCGAGGGAGTCATCGTTGGAACCGACCTGCATGATGATGTCCATCTTGCCGGTGTTGTAGAAGTTGATCAAGGAGTCGATATCGGCGGTGAAACGGTTGTTGACGCCCTTGAAGGCGACCTCGAGGGTACGGATATCCTTGAGGCGCTGGACCGCCACTTCCTGCCTGCGGGCCTTTTCCTTATTGAAGTTGACCGGCTTCATGACGCTGCTGTAGATGGCATAGACAAGGCCGACAGCGGCAAGGGCGAGGAGGATCTCGACGATGATTTTGACGATTTTGTTCATTATTTTAGTGTTTTATAATTTTCCATAAGTTCCGACAAAGTTATAAAAATCATTTATGAAAAGCAATATATTTTGTATTTTTGCAATCGCAAAA
>JAFSJK010000082.1 GCA_017439305.1 Bacteroidales bacterium
AGGTCTTGTCCACGGTGATCTCGATGTCCTCGCCGAACGGGTAGCCCGTCTTCTGGCTCAGGGTGACGGCCTTGCCGGCCACCTTCTGGGTCATCGTGTTGGGCATGAAGAGATTGACATAGAGGGCGTTGTCCTTCACGGCATACACGTAGCCGGGGACGGACGGGATGAAGCGGCAGATATTGGAAGGGCAGCAGGCGCAGCCGAACCACGCCTGGCGCTGATGCTGTCCGATGGATTCCAGCGGGTTGGGATAGAAGAAGCCGTTGCCTTCCAGGGACACGCCGCTGATAAGGCCGTTGTAGAGGGTGCGCTCCAGCACGTCGTAATACTTGGCGTCGCCGTGCAGGAGGAACATCCGGTAATTGACATAGACATTGCCGATGGCGGCGCAGGTCTCGCAGTAGGCACTCATGTTCGGGAGCTGGTAGTTCTCTCCGAAGGCCTCGCCGTTGTTCGTGGCGCCGATGCCGCCGGTGATGTAGAGCTTCTTCCCGACGATGTTCTCCCAGATCCGGTCGATGGCGTCGATGTAGCCCTGGTCCCCCGTAAGGGCGGCCACGTCGGCCATGCCAGCGTACATATAGGCAGCGCGGACGGCGTGTCCGACAGCCTCGTCCTGCTCCAGGACCGGTACGTGCGACTGGTTGTACTTGTCGTTATGGCCCGTCTTGCCGCGCTCGTCCAGGAAGAACTTCGCTTCGTCCAGGTACTTCTTCTCACCGGTGGCGAGATAGAGCTTCGCCAGGGCCATCTCGGCAATCTGGTGGCCGGGGATCACGCGGGCCTGACCGGAGCCGGAACCCACCTCGCGGACCACGCAGTCCGCATAGCGGATGGCGATGTCCAGGAAGTTGCGCTTGCCTGTAGCCTGCCAGTGGGCGACGGCGCCTTCCACCATATGGCCCAGGTTGTACAGCTCATGGCTGAGTTCCTCGTCCATGATCCAGCGCTTGTCGCCCGCCCACTCGTGCGGGTGCTCCGGATTCATCGTCCGGGCCGTGTACAGGTAACCGTCCGGCTCCTGCGCGGCGGCGACAATCGTCAGGACGCTGTCGATATAGGCTTCCAGTTTCTTGTCCGGATAGGTCTGAAGCACGTAGGAGGCGCCATCGATGGTCTTGTACACGTCGGTATCGTCGAAGGAATAGCCCTTCACCTCATAGCCGAGGTTCACCGGCGAATGCATCTGCTTTTCCGCCTTTACGAAATTCTCGTAGCGGCCTTCGCTTTCGCACTTGGAGAAAGCCAGGGGGATGGTGACCTCGCGGGAGGCTTTCAGGCGCTGTCCCCAGAAGGAATCCGGGGCGACCTTCACGCTGGTGAAGGGTACGGGATCGATGGGATAGCCGCCGGAGGCGGTGGTAGCGGCAGGCTGTGCCTGCAGGGTCGCGGCGACAAGAAGGCCGGCCAGGGGAAGGAGGATTTTTCCAGTCATAGTGCCAATAATAGGGTCTTTACAAAAATATCGCATTATAACAGCATCCATTGGCAGGGAAATCCATTCTTTTTGTAAAATCGTCCAAGATTGGTCCATCGTTTTTTGGATTTTTCGTTTATCTTTGCAGGGTATGAAGAAAACGATCCTTCTCTGCTTCCTTTTCTTCGCGGTTCCCGTCCTCACGGTAACCGCAGAAGCGTATTCCTTCCGCCACTACACTTCCCGGGAAGGCCTGTCCTCCAATACGGTCCGCGCCATCATCCAGGACAGCCAGGGCCTCATCTGGCTGGGAACGGGCAGCGGGCTGGACAGTTTCGACGGCCGTGAAATCATCCATCACCGGTTGCCGGAGGGGGAAGGTGGAGCGGTCCAATGCCTGTACGAAGACGCTGCCGGCATCCTCTGGGTGGGAACGGAAGATGCGGTCTTCCGCTATGTGTCCGACAACCTGGTCCGCGTCGAAGGTTTTGACGCCGAAGTCACTGCCTTCGAGGAAGACAGGGACGGAAACCTCTGGATCGGGACGTGGGGAAAGGGCCTGTACCGGTACCGGGAAGGCACGCTGACCGCCTTCCTGGACGGGCATCTGATAGAAGACATCCACGCCGCACGTGACGGCCGCCTATGGGTCGCCGACGCTTCCACGGAGGAAGGACTTCTCGTTTACAGCTCCGCCTCCCGGTCTTTCGTCTCCCCCGGTCTGCTGTTTGAGGGATGTTCGCACGCGCGGGTATGCGCCATAGATGAAGACAGGGACGGCGACCTGTGGCTGGGGACCTGGAACAGCGGTCTCTACCGGGTTGATGCGGCCGACAGGACCGTCCATCCGGCCGTTCCGCCCGGAAAAGGCCTCAACCACATCCACTCCCTGACGCACGACGGCGCCTGGAACTTCCTGCTGGGGTCGGACGACGGGCTGCTGGAAGTGAATCTCCTGACGGGAGAGCAGGCCCTTTACCGGAACGACCGGAGCGACCCGTCCTCCCTTTCCGACAAGTTCGTCTATCCCGTCGCCCGGGACCACGAAGGCGGCCTGTGGGTCGGAACCTATTATGGCGGCGTGAATTACGTCGCTCCCAACCGGGGACAGTTCTCCTTCCGCTCCCTGTCCGATCTGGTCAATGCCGACGAGGTCTATATCGTCAGCTGCTTCTGCGAAGACCCGGACGGGACCCTGTGGATCGGCTCCGACAACGGCGGCCTGTTCCATTACGACCCGGTCCGGAACACGGCCGTCAGATGGACGGCGCCTGCCGGCTGGACGCAGCGGCTTGCCTCCCTCAACATCCATGCACTGCTCCGCGAAGGGAACGACCTGTGGATCGGAACGTATTCGGACGAACTGGTCCGGCTGGACCTCCGGACAGGGGCAATCAAGGTCTACGGTCAGGAAGAAGGGCTGGACGCGCCCAGCGTCTATGCCTTGTGCGTCGGGCCCGATGGCGCCCTGTGGGCGGGCTCCAGTTCCGGCATCTGCCGGTACGACGTCCAGTCCGACCGATTCTCCCTGGAACGGAATGCAGAAGACTGGATCCTGGACATCCAGGCCGATGGTGACGGAAACCTCTGGTTCGGCACGTCCCGAAGCGGTGTCCTGCGCCGGTCTCCGGACGGGTCATGGCAGGAATACACCGTTGATAACGGGTTGCCGTCCAATCACGTCAACTGCCTGCTTTCCACACCGCAAGGGGTGTTCACGGGCTTGCAGAAAGGCATTGCGCGGATTTCCGAGAAGGACGTGGAAACGATTCTGGACCAGGAAGATGTACAGAGAATCGCCTATGACGGAAGTCTGCTTTGGTTCTCCACCAGCACCGGCATCATCCGCCACTCCCTGCGCGACGGCAGCGAGGAACGCTTCGACTCCAGCGACGGGGTCTCCGCCAGTGTTTTCTCCGCCAATGCCGGCCTTACGTCCCGGGATGGAACGCTCTGGTTCGGCGCGGCCGACGGGTTTGTCTCCTTCTACCCGGGAAGCGTTCAGTCCAATACCATCTCCCCTTCCGTCCTCTTCACCCGTTTCCATGCCTCCGGCCCCGGCTTGTTCCAGGATGTATTCCAGGCGCAAGGGCACGAGCGGATCGTCCTCCCCTGGAAACTGCGCGACATAAAGGTGTACTTCGCCGCCCTCAGTTACTGCGCGCCCGAGAACAACCGGTACGCCTACCGGATTGAGGGACTCGAACCTCATTGGAAGGACCTGGGTAACGAGAATTCCCTGACATTAAACCAATTGCCTGCCGGCCGATACCATCTGCAAGTCATCGCCAGCAACAACAGCGGCGTCTGGAATACCGAAGGAGCGTCCCTTTCCTTCATTATCCGGCCCCACCCCCTCCTGTCCGGCCCAGCCCTGACCCTCTATATCCTGCTTGTCGGCGTCCTGTTCTACCTGCTGGGACGCTGGCTCCTCCGCCGGGCGGAAAGGGAATCGCAGGCCAAATACGAAAGGGCCCTGGATGCCGCCGTATCCCTGGTCAAGGAAGAGGAGCGGGACGACCGGGTCCACCTGATCTCCTCCCTGGCGGACCAGCTGGAGGCTCCCATCGCCGGCATCGGCGTCCAGTTGGACAAGCTGAAAGACGCCACCAAGAACCCCCAGAACCTGAAAAGCGGACTGTCCGTCATCGAAAAAAACCATCGGATGCTCCGCAACATCGCGGTGAACCTCCAGCAGATGCGAGCAGCCCTCGACCTCCGGAAAGGAGAGGACGGAGACGCCTCTCCGGACGCCGCCCCCGACAAGGAGGAAGACTTCCTGATCCGCCTGGACCGGATCATCGACGAGAACATCGCCAACCCCGACCTGTCCGTCGCTTTCCTGGCCCAGGAACTGGCCATCTCCCGGTCCGGCCTGTTCGCCAAGGCCAAGGAACTGAGCGGGGAAACGCCCAACAAACTCATCAACCAGGCCCGCCTCAACGCCGCCGCCAAGCTCCTGACGGAAGGGAAACACACCATCGGGGAGATCTGCTACATGACCGGTTTCTCCTCTCCCAGCTATTTCTCGAAAAGCTTCGTGGCACAATTCGGCGTCACGCCCCACGAATGGGCCCGGATGCACAAAGAATGAGTTTTTGGACTTTTTTTACATTATAATAGACCTTTTTAACCCGACACTCCAACAAAGCTGACTATTTTTGCATCATACCACTGATAACAACCAACCAAAACAACACCTTATGCTTTTTTCCACATTTTTCTCGAAGGCGAAAGCGGCAACGGCCATCCTTCTGGGATGCTTCGTCCTGTCTTCCGTCTCCGCCTTTGCACAAGGCAACCTGACCGTCACCGGTACGGTCCGTGAAGCATCCGGTGAGCCCGTCGTCGGCGCCGGCGTCCTCGTGGCCGGTACGCCTTCCGGCGCCGTGACCGACATCGACGGCCAGTACCGGATCACCGGTGTCCGTCCGGACGCCGTCATCACGGTGACCGCCATCGGTTACATCACCCTGGAAGAGCCCGTCCGCGGCCGCACTTCCATCGACTTCGTCCTGGAGAACGACATCCTCGCCCTGGACGACGCCGTGGTCATCGGCTACGGCACCCAGCGCAAGGGTGACATCACCTCCGCCGTCGCCTCGGTCAAGAGCGAGGACTTCCTCGCGGGTAACATCCACGACGCTTCGGAAATGATCCGCGGCAAAGTGGCCGGTCTGAACATCACCAAGAGTTCCGGTGACCCGAACGCCGGCAGCACCATCCGCCTGCGCGGTGTCACCACCATCAACGGTGACCTCACCCCGCTCATCCTCGTGGACGGCGTTCCCGGTGACATGGGCACCGTGGCCCCCGAGAACATCGCCGACATCTCCGTGCTGAAGGACGCCTCCGCCGCCGCCATCTACGGCACCCGCGGCGCCAACGGCGTCATCCTCATCACGACCAAGACCGGCCGTCGGGAGGAAAACGTCACCGTCAATTATTCCGGCTATGTTTCCACCTCCCACTTCGGCAAGAAAGCGGACTTCATGGACTGGAAGAACATCGTCGCCGTACCCAAGCAGACGGCGCTTTCGGACGACGGATACTCCACCGACTGGCTGGGAAAAATCACCCGTCCCGGCTTCACGCACAACAACTCTCTCTCCATCTCCGGCGGTACCAAGAGCACCACTTTCTCGGCCAATGTCGCCTACCGCGGGGAGCAGGGTGTCATCCTGAGCACCGACAGCAACGACCTCAAGATGTCCTTCGACCTGACCCAGTATCTCCTGAAGGACATCGTGAAACTGAACCTGAACATGGTCAAGGGCCTTCATAAGAATTCCAACAGCAATCCTTCCTACGCCTATCGGCAGGCCCTGATCCGGAACCCTACTTCTCCCGTCTACGTGGACAACGATCCCGCCAAGGGTTATGTGGAGGAGTTCGGCCGCTTCCAGTATTACAACCCGGTTTCCATCCTCAAGGAACAGACCGGAGACACCCAGAGCGAATGGACCAACCTCACCGGCAACATCACCGTCGAGCCCGTCAAAGGCTGGCAGACCAACCTGATGCTCTCCACGCACCGGTCCAACTCCATGTCCGAGAATTACTACAGCTCGCTCTACTACAGCAACTATACGAACTGGTACTACGACCACTCCAAGAAAGCGCAGTACAACGGTTCCGCTTCCAAGAGCCAGTACAACGGGCGGGAAGACTACCTGGAACTCACCTCCAAGTACGAGCACAACTGGGACAAGCACCGTTTCTCCGGGATGGTGGGTTATTCCTACAACTACAACGTCTACGAGGGTTTCGGCGCTTCCAACTCCGCCTTCTCTTCCGAGAAGTTCCTGTACAACAACCTGGGCAACGGCCGCTATGCCGAAATCCTGGACGGAAACCTCCGCAAGTACGGCAGCATGTCCTCCTATAAGAACGACAACAGGCTCATCGGTTTCTTCGGCCGTATTTCCTACGGCTATGACAACCGGTACAACGTGCTTGTCTCTTTCCGCCGGGAAGGTTCCTCCAAATTCGGTAGGGATCACAAATGGGGTAACTTCCCGTCCGTATCCCTGGGTTGGAACATCATGAACGAGAGTTTCATGTCCGGGACACGCGACTGGCTGTCCAACCTCAAGTTCCGCGTGGGTTGGGGTATTACCGGTATCATCCCGGGCAGTTCCTATGCTTCCCTGATCGCCTACGAGTATGCCGGCAAATTCTACAACCCCAATACCAACAACTGGGAATACGCCCTCCGTGCCTCGCAGAACCCCAATCCGGACCTTTCCTGGGAAACGTCTTCGGAAATCAACGTCGGTGTTGACTTCGGCTTGTGGAACGGCCGCCTGTACGGCAGCGTGGATGTCTATGACAAGACGACCACCGGCCTCCTGTACTGGTATGACGTTCCGCTTCCCCCGAACAAGTACAACAGCACCCTCGCCAATGTGGGCGTCATGAACAACAAGGGCGTGGAAGTGATGATCGGCGGCATTCCTGTCCGGACCCGCGACTTCGAGTGGAACACGATCGTCACCATGTCCCACAACGCCAACAAACTGGTGAGCCTGTCCAACGACCTCTATGAGACTTCCGACTGGATGAACACCGGTGGCATTTCCGATCCCGTGTCCGTCAGCACCCACCGCGTGGTCGTGGGCGAAGCGACCGGACGCTTCTGGGGCCTGAAATCCATCCACGGCATCTCCTCCAACGGCAAGTGGATCGTGGAACTCCCCGACGGCACCTGGGCCGAATCGTCCACCGAACTCAATGACGACCAGTATCGCCAGTGGCTCGGTTCCGGTGTTCCTTCCGTCATCTTCAACTGGGGCAACACCTTCCGTTACAAGGGCTTCGACCTGGGCGTCCAGCTCTCCGGCCAGCTCGGGTTCAAGATCCTGAACAACCAGCGCCTGTTCTACCAGAACAACTCCATCCAGTACAACCGCCTCAAGATCGCGGCGAACGAGCTTCCGATCTACAACCTGGAGACCCATCAGCCTACCGGCGAATACGGGAAGCTGGGCACCGGCCAGACCCAGGTGTTCATCAGCGAATTCCTCGAGGATGGCGACTACCTGAAACTGGACAACGTGACCCTGGGTTACACCTTCAAGACCAAGGCAGGCGCCCTGGTCAAGAATGCCAGACTGTACCTGTCAGGAAACAACCTGTTCTGCCTGACCAAATACTCCGGCCTGGATCCGGAAATCGAGAATGGCAACCCGTTCTGGGGCGCCGGCATCGACGACCGTGACAAGTATCCCACCATCCGTTCCATCACCTTCGGCGTCAACCTCACCTTCTAATCCTGCATCCTTCTATGAAAGCATTCCATAAAATACTGATTGTACTGGGTATGGCCGGAGCGCTGGTCTCCACCTCCTGCACCGACCTCACGGAGCATCCGTACGATTTCCTCACGGATGAGACCCTGGACTTCACCGACCCGCAGACCATCGCCGAAATGTCCGGCAATGTCTATTCTTTCATGCGCTCGACCTATTGGGCGTACTACGGCATGTGGGACTGGAACGAGGACGCCTCCGACCTGCATCTCTTCCCTTCCCGCATCGGCGTGGGCTGGGGCGACTACTACATCGCCTACCACAAGCACCAGTTCTCGCCTTCCCTGGATAACATCAACTACGTGATCTGGTACCACTCCTACGTGGCCATCATGTATGCCAACCAGTGCCTCGGCAACCAGACCTTCCGGGAGAGCAATCCGGAAGCCGTCGCCGAACTGAGGACCCTGCGCGCCTTCCTGTACTACATCCTGTTCGACTCCTACCGGAACATCCCGCTGCTCCCGGAAGAGGACCAGCCCGCGGGTTTCCTCCCCGAGCAGGAGAAACCGGAAGTTACCTTCAAGTACATCTGCGACGAGTTGGAAGCGGCCGAGGCCGACCTTCCCGAGACCAACCATTTCGGCTATCCCACCAAGGCGATGGCCTGGATGACCCTTGCCAAGATGCACCTCAACTACTACGCCTGGTTCGCCGACAAGGAGCCCTACGACGAAGGGGACAAGAGCCATTATGAGGAAGCCCTCAAATGGGCCGACAAGGTAATCAAGTGCGGAAGGTACAGTCTGTCTCCCAATTACAAGGACAACCACCGCGTGGACCTCTCCAACAACCAGGAAGTCATTTTCGCCCTGAACATGGAGGCCGGCCAGGCCAGCGGAAGCTATCTGGCCAATGCCAACCTGCCTTCCTTCGGAACGGCCGCCTTCGGCTTCTCCGGCGGTTGGAACGGTGGCTGCGGCATCCCCCAGTTCATCGACACCTATGCCCACCGGAGCGCAACGCCCAGCCGGACGAACCATATGACCGGCGTGGAATACCTGGACACCCGTTTCTATGATACCTGGGCCTACGGCCAGCAGTATCTCTACGGCTCCTCCGACCGCGTGAAGCTGGACAAGGCCTCCGTGGACGAGCAAGGTCCCGTGGATGTTTTCTACACTAAGGAAGTCCATTCCGTGGACACTCCCGGTGCCTACATGCTGGAAGGCTATCGCTACGTGAAGAGCGAGATCCAGGCCAACTCCTACCATGCCGCGGCTGACGACACGCCCATCTTCCGTCTCGCCGACGCTTACTTCATCGCCGCTGAATGCGCCCTCCGCCTGGGCGGGTCCAAGACCCTCCCCGAGTATTCGGAGCAGAAGGCCGCTGACCTGGTCACCGCGGTCCGGGAACGCGCTTTCCGCGACACCGATCCGTCGCTCGCCCGCCGTACCGTGGCCGACCTCAAGGGCGGCTCCGTATATGACTACGGCGTGCGCGAATATACCGCCGGTGCTTCCGGAAATGCGGAAATCGATGCCGCCGAACCCAAGAGCCCGGCCTTCACCTATGAAGAGGTGTGGGACGATCCCCTGTTCGTCAAGACCCTGGAAGGCGGCGCCGACATCCAGCTGGGCGGCCTCCTGGACGACCTGGCCTGGGAGTTCGTGGGCGAATTCCACCGCCGTCAGGACCTCATCCGCTTCCAGTGCGGCAACGGCCAGAACGTGTGGAACGGAAAGAGCTGGTTCTCCAAGCGCAAGGAAGAGAAAGGCGTGATGTACAAGAACCTGTACCCCATCTGCGTCACCAACATGGAGTCCAATATCAAACTCGTCCAGAATCCGGGTTATCCGGGTCGGGACGCCACGTCAGAAGAATAACCCAAAATCAACAACCATTAATCCTTACACAGTATGAAAAAGATTCTTTGGAGCCTTGCGCTCGTATCCACCCTCATCATCGGCTGCAGCAAGCCGGAAGAAGAGCGGAAACCCGAACCCAAGCCGGATGACAAGGAGAAACCGGAAACGCCGGAAACGCCGGAAGGCCCCGTGGCCGAATGCGACTGGGCAGATTATTTGATCACCTTGGAATACACCACCCCGTCAACGACCGCTTACGCCTTCACCCAAATCGATTATTCCACCCTCAAGCACAAGGACGGCAAGCTTGTCTATGAGCTGCTCGGCTTTGGCAGTTGGGATGAGATGGCCATCGCCATCGGTGAAATCGGCGACAGCCCCGAAACCGGCAACGAAGTCCTCTATATGGGCAACGACCCCGGCACGGGCTATGACATGACCGATGCTTTCAACACCAATGCCTTCGGTTACTGGTGCAACGGACAGGGCGGCAAGCAGAACTGGGGAGACGACGCCCGCATCTATACCGAAGCCTACTTCAATGACGAAGGTGTCCTGGTCGCAGACCTCGGTGTGATGGATGGTAAGATCAAAGCCGGCGAGACGTACACCTGCCGGATGGTTTTCCAGCGTACCAAGAGCGAAACCGAGATCATCCGTGTGGGTATCGAGTTCAAAGTCACCATCGAAGAGTTCAAGGATCCCGAGGCCGGCAAATACAACAGCGCCAACCGCAAGACCGGTGAATTCGACCTTCCGCTCGTGGAACTGACCGTTCCGGTGAATGTGTTCTACGGCGGCGTCCAGGCCGATATGTCTGCTGTCCAGGACTACCTGCAGCTCACCAAGTACGAAATCGGTCAGCTCGAGGCCGCAGTCTACGACGAGGAGACCGGTGAACTGCTCAAGGGTCTTGACATCACCAACTTCGTCGAGGGCGAAGCCGTGGCATCCAATGCCGGCGGACTGGGCGGCAACTGGATGAAGACCCCCACCGAAGTGGGTGCCTGGGGTGTCGAGAACGGTGCCTGGTTCATCGAGTTCCAGGCGGGTCTTGACGCGATCGTCATCAGTGTCGGCACGATGCCGGGCGAAGAGGATGCCATCACCGACCTCGTCGCCGCGCTCGTGGGACAGACCGCTGATTACAAGCAGGTTATGACCTACATTCCCGAGTTCGACGCCAAGCCGACGGTCATCAACATGACCTACAAGATCAGCTTCGTCGAGGCGCAGTAAACCACCTTTTCACGGGGCTTCCGAGCGAAGCCCCGTCTTTTTCCGGCAGGGCCTGACCGCCCCGCCGGGAACCATATACGACCCATTCATGAAAAGAATCCTGAACGCCCTGTTGTTGCCGCTCCTGCTGGTTGCCGCTTGCAGCAAGCCAGAGCCGGAAACGCCCCCGGAAGACACTTTCGACGACACCATCGAAGGTACCGTGAAGTTCACCACGGAACCCAGGCTCACCTTTTCCGGCCTCGGTGAAAGCAAGTCCCTCTTTTTCATGGTGGACTGCAACTGGAAGATCACCATCCCCGAGGGAATCGACTGGGTCAGCGTGACCCCGTCCAAGGGCGACGGATCCGGCACCCGCCAGGCCGTCTCCGTCCAAGTGGAAGCCAATCCGGATGCGAAAGCCAGGCAGACGACGCTTACGTTCCACGCCGGCGCCAAACGGCAAACGATCTCCGTCATCCAGGAAGGGAACGTCGCTACCATCAAAAAGGAAGATGTCCCGGACCTCGACAAAATCTATATTCCCCAGGAGCTCCGGTCCATGGACCTGTTCCGGAGTGACAGCCGCTGGTACTTCGGCCGCAGCCGCCAGAGCGAGCACTTCATCGTATTCTGGGAGCAGGGATATGAACCCTACGGAGAGACGACTCCGGGAGACCTGCCCTCCTCCAATTCCTATTATGTAGACATCGACGACCTCCTGGAAAAGGCTGAGGAATTCTTCCGGGTCAACGTGGACATCCTGAAATTCGCCGATCTCGAAAGCGGAAAGTCCAACCTGAACCGCTACAAGATGGAAATCTTCATCCTGCACCAGACCGAATGGCTGGCGACGGGAGGCGGCTATGACGACGTCATCGGGGCCCTGTGGATCAATCCGGCCACCTGCCACCCCGTCGGAAGTACCATCGCCCACGAAATCGGACACAGCTTCCAATACCAGGTTTACGCCGACGCCATCGCGAACGGCGCACCCCGCAACTATTCCACCGGCTGGCGCTACGAGATCGGCCAGGGCTGCGGCTTCTGGGAGCAGAGTGCCCAGTGGCAGTCCTACCAGAGCTATGCGGAACAAGCCTTCACGACCGTGAACTTCAGCGAGTTCGTAAACAACTGCCACCGCCACTTCACCCACGAGCACCAGCGTTACGCCTCCTATTTCCTGATGTGGCACTGGGCTTCCAAGCACGGCGTGGAGGAAATCGGCCGGCTCTGGCGGGAATCCAAAAAGCCGGAAGATCCGATCCAGACCTATCAGCGCCTGCACGGCCTTTCGATGGACGAGCTGAACGCCGACCTGTACGATTACGCCGCCCGCTGCGTCACCTGGGACTTCTCCGTCGAAGCCACCAACCTGGACGAAGGAAAACTCACCGGCCTCACGCAGCCGGTCCGGGAATTCGGCAGACCTTATGTCGGAAAGATCGGCTGGGCCGGAAACTATGACGGAGGGACCGGTTTCTACACGGTCGATCCCGCCCGTGCCCCCGAGGCTACCGGTTTCAACCATATCCGGCTGAACAAGCCCCAACCCGGAACGGAGATCTCTGTCCGGTTCGAAGGCCTTCCGAACGCGTCCGGCTTCAACCCGGTGAAGAACGCCTCCATCGCCGGTTGGAACGTGGGCTTCGTGTGCCTGATGGAGGACGGCAGCCGTGCCTATTCCCCCACCAGCCGGGTACGTACCTCCGCCGACGTCTCCTACACGGTTCCGGACGGCTGCTCCAAACTCTGGCTGGTCGTCGCCGCCACACCGGAGACCTATCTCCAGCACCTGTGGGACGAGGACAACACCAACGACGAAGTCTGGCCTTTCCGCGTGAAATTCAGCGGAACCGACCTCTTCGGCAAACTGAACTTCGACGGGACGGAGACGCCGGAGAGCATTACGAAAGAAATTAGCCTGACCACTTCTGCGTCTGCCGGTTACGGCGGAACTTCGCTCACCCTGGACGACGACATCATCCTGGACGTCGCCAGGGCCCTGGTGATGCAGCCCTCGGACATTGTCACGGCCATTTCCCCCGACTTCAACAATGTCAGGACCAGCCAGGTGAAATTCCTGGCCGTCAAGGCCGACGGTACGCTGGACGAATCCTACCAATCCAAGGATGCCGACAGCTACTACTCCGCCAACGGCTTCGGCTTCTGGTTCGATGAAACCGGCGCCGTCAATTCCTGGGGCAACAGCTACACCTATCTGGAATACGATCCCGGCTCCTGGACCTGCAAGTTCGGCGTCCACCCCAACAAGGTCAGCGACGGAAAGATCAAGGCCGGGGACATCTATCCGGTTGCCGTCGCCTTCGTCCATGGCGACTATGCAGCCACCTTACGATTCAACATCAGCATTACGGAATAAAAACTATGAAGAAGATTGCTTCGCTGCTGCTGGCAGCCTCTCTCCTCGTGACGGCGGGCTGGATGAACTCCTGTTCCAAGCCCGAGCCGGACCATGTGACCCCGGATCAACCCGAGCAACCGGATCAGCCGGAAAAGCCGGATTTCGATCCCAACGCCAAGATCACCTTCACCCAGGAGCCCAAATACAACTTCAGCGGAGAAGGCGGCTCCCTCAATGTCGTTTTCACCTGCACCGGTTATTGGGAGCTGGAAATCCCCAAGGACATGGACTGGATCTCCGCGTCGGTCCTCAGCGGAAAGGGCAGTACGAACCGGCAGTCCTTCAAACTCACCGCGACGGCCAATCCGGACGAAAGTGCCCGGAAAGGAACGCTGGTCCTGCGGGCTGGAGAGAACAATACCAAGAACATCTCCGTCACCCAGGACGAGAGCGTCCTCATCCTTTCCGAGAAAGACGTCCCCAATCTGGACAAGATCTATATCCCGCTGGAATTCCGCAGCTTCGACATGTTCCGGAGCGACTCCAAGTGGTCTTTCTGCCGGAGCCGGCAGAGCGAGCATTTCATTGTCTTCTGGGACATCAAATATGGTTCGCACGGGACCACGACGCCTACGGATTGCAAGTCCCGCGCGGGCAAGACGCTGATGAAAGTGGACATCGACGACCTGCTTGCCCGGGCGGAGGAATTCTACGACCTGAATGTGAACAAACTCAAGTTCGCCGATACCGGGAAGGGCCTGTCCGTCCTGGACAAATACAAGATGGAAATCTTCATCATCTGGCAGGAAGAGTGGCTGGCCACCGGCTCCGGTTATGACAACACTATTGGCGCCCTGTGGGTGAATCCTTCCACCTGCCAGCCGGTAGGCAGCACCATCGGCCACGAAATCGGCCACTGCTTCCAGTACATGACCTTCTGTGACTATCTGGTCCGGGAAGGCAAGGGCGGCGACAAGGCCCCGAATGCCAACACCAACGAGGGTCCCGGCTGGCGCTATGGCTTCGGGCCGAACGGCTCCGGCGGCAACGCCTTCTGGGAGCAGACCGCCCAATGGCAGAGCATGCAGATTGAGAAATACCGCCCGGAGGCTTTCTCCGGCTGGTACGGCGAGTTTACTTCCTCCATTCACCTCCACGTGCTGCACGAGCGGCCCCGCTATGGCAATTACTTCATCCACTGGTGGTGGGTGGAAGAAAATGACAAGGACATCACGTTCATCGGCCGGCTGTGGAACGAGGCGCAGTATCCCGAGGATCCGGTGGAAACCTACATGCGGATGACGGGGAAGGACGTGGACGCCATGAACGACTCCATGTGGGGCTATGCCGCCCATATGCTCACGTACGACACCGAAGAAATCCGGAAATACGGCACCGGTTCCATCGGAAAGACGGCCCTCGCCGCTTCCTTCCTGAAAAGGCAGGACGACTGGTGGGCGGTCGCCAGCACCCGGGCTCCGGAATCGACCGGTTCCAATGCCATCCGGATGACCCTGCCCTCTTCCGACGCTTCTTCCCGCGACGTGACGGCGACGCTCGCCTCCAACCTGGGCCTCGACGGCTGCATCAGCGGATCCGCGGCCATCGCGGGCTGGCGATACGGGTTTGTTTCCTACAACAAGGATGGCAGCACCTCCTACAGCCCCGTCTGGAGCGCCCTGGAGGAATCCCAGACCTGGACGGTCCCGGACAACGTCGAAAAACTCTGGTTCGTCGTGACCGCCGCTCCGTCCGAATATGAACGGCACCCTTGGATCGACGAATCCGACGACAAGGACACCAAGTGGCCCTGGAAGGCCCAGTTCGAAGGAATCAAACCTTGGGGAAAATGAGACATCCTTTCTTCCTGATGATGGGGGCGGCACTGATGGCCGCCCTTTTCTCCTGTTCCAAGCCCGAGCCGATCATCGAGCCCGAACCTGAAGATACCTGGACGGAAAATACCGGCCAGATCACCTACAATACGATACCGTCGGCCAATTTTACAGCCGAGGGCGGCGGAAAGCCCATCCGCTTCTACTGTACGGAGTCCTGGCACATAGAATGCGATGCCACCTGGCTGCACTTCGACCCCGAGCGGGGGGAAGGTAACGGGAAAAAGGCAACCTATACAGTCAAGATAACCGCAGATCCGAACACGGAACCCGCGCTCCGGGAAGCCGGTTTCTCCATTGTCAGCGGAGAGACGAAGGCCTCCTTCACGGTCACCCAGAAAGCCCCCGTCATCATCCTGACGGACGCCGAAATCAAGGCCCGGGGCATCGACCCGTCCCGCATATACACCGGAATCACCGGCAGCCTGGAGAAGCTGAAGAGCTCCGACAGTGAGTTCTACCTGGGACGCGCCCGCGCCAGCGAACATTTCATCGTCCTGTGGGACAAAGGGTATGACGAGAGCGGTGCCATCGACCCGAACGACACCCGGACGCCCGAAAACATTCGCGTGGACGTGGATGACCTCCTCAGGAAGGCCGAGATCTACTATGACACCTATGTGAACAAGTTCGGGATGCGCGGACCGGAAGGCCAGTCGTATCTGGACAAGTACTATCTGACCATCTGCCTGTACGGGACGACCAACTGGAAGGCCGAAGGCGGCGGAAGCGGCAACATGGGCGGCCTATGGGTGAGCGCGACGGCCTGCCAGCCGACAGGAAGCACCGTGGCCCATGAGATCGGGCATGCCTTCCAGTACCAGGTGTATGCCGATTTCGGCCAGCGGGACGCCGGGTTCATGCAGAGCGGCGGCGTGTTCTGGGAGGCCTGTGCCAACTGGCAGAGCTACAACCTCTACGCCGAGCAAGCCTATAACTCCGATAACTTCCGCGTGTTCGCGGAAAACAGCCACAAGCACTTCCACTACTTCGACATGCGCTATGCCTCTTACTGGTTCCAGTTCCTGTGGACAGACAAGTACGGATTCGACGCCTACGGCCGGATCTGGAAGGAATCCAAGCGCACGGAGGATGCCTGCCAGGCTTATATGCGGCTCTATTGCGGCGGCGACCTCGCCACGCTCAACCGGGACCTGTACGAATATGCCGCCCGCTGCGCCACCTGGGATTTCGCCACGGAGGTGGTGAACCTGGATGAGCAGGGAAACGTTGCCCGGACAGCGCCCATGCGTGATTTCGGCAAAGACTACATCGGCAACATCGGCTGGGTGGGGTCGGATGACGGAGACGGCTGGAGCAAGGTCGGAGACGGCCGCGCGCCGGAAGCCACCGGCTTCAACATCATCCGCCTCAAGCCTACCGCCGGAGAAACGGTCTCGGTAGAATTCGAAGGACTTGCCAAAAAGGCCAATGCCGGCTGGACCTACGGGTTTGTCGCCTTGCTTTCTGATGGTTCCCGCGCCTACAGTGACGCCTCCCTGACCGACGGCAACGGCAGCGCTACCTGGACGGTCCCCGCATCGACGGACAAGCTCTGGCTGGTCGTTTCCTGCACTCCGTCAAGGTATTACGGAAGCGAGCAGGGCGGAACCTGGCCCTACCGCGTGCGCTTCACCGGAACGGACCTCATCACCAAGATCGATTTCACCGGCGACGAAACGCCGCACGACACGGAAATCATCAAGGATGTCGATGTTCCCGCCTCCGCCGGTTACGCCGGACCTTCCTTCACCTTCGAAGCGGAGGATTATGAGAAGATCGGACGTGCTTTCGTGATGCAGCCGTCGGAAATCGCCGCTTCCATCGCCGAACAGCGGGAAAACTATGCACGGGGGAAAGTGAAATTCGGCTCCCTCCAGCCTGACGGATCCGTCAGCTACGACTATACGGCCAATGGCTACGGCTTCTGGTATGACCCTTCCGGCGCTGTCACGCCCTGGGGCGGGACACCTACCGTCTACACCCAGTACGACCGCACCAGCTGGACCTTCCAGCTTGGGTCCAAGCCCGGGGTCGTTTCACCCGGCCAGGACTACACCATCCGTCCGGTCTTCGTGTATGGCGACGTCAAGGCGGTCGTCACCATCCATATGCATATCAAATAAACGCCTCGGTTACAGCGTCTTCAACGCTTCCCGGAGCACCCGGTCGGCACGGTCGATGAGGTCCTTCGTGCCGGAGCCGTCGTTGACGTACTGGATCACCATGTCGGCGAAGTCGATGGCTTCACGGAGCTTGGTGTTCTTGTTCGGAATCTCCTTGGTTTCCACCACCAGGCGCAGCAGGGCGTCCAGGTCCTCAGGTTCGGCCAGGTTGCCGGGGCGCATCGTGTTGATGGCCGCGTTCAGGGCCGACGTGGCCTTGGTGACGGTCTCCTGCTTCAGGGAACGGGGCTTCGCCGCATTCACGGCCTCGGCGGCAGCAAGCTGCTCCAGCATCCGCGCGTAGCCGTTCGGAGCCCAGGGGGCGAAGGCCGGGACCTTGGTTTCCAGCGCATTCCAGGCATCCTGCGCAGTCACGCGGGAGCGGGCGATGCGGATGGCCTGATCCAGGTAAGTCTTGTCCACGCCGCGGGTCTTCTTCGCCTTCTTTCCCTGCGTGAGGACGTTCAGGCGCAGGTAGTGCGTACTGTGGTCCGTCATGTAATAGTCGGGATAGAAGGTCTTGTCACCCAAGGTCAGGGAATACAGCGGACCACCCGTGTCGTCTTTTGCCTTGGCACCCTGGAGGACGATGTCCCCGAGGTCCGGATTCAGCTCGAATTCGGCCTGGTCCCAGACCGTGATGTCCGGTGTAGCCATCACCAGCGGGCCGTACATCAGCGCGCCTTCCCACATCGGGGCGAAGGGAGTGCGGGCCTCGTTGACCCCCGTGGCGGCCAGGTCCATCTTGTCGGGACCGAAGTGGATATGCTTGCCGAAGGGCATCGTCACTTCCACCTTGTCGCCGGCCTTCCACTCCCGTTCGGGGATTTCCACATAGGAGGAAGGCTGGTACTGTGCCGCGATTTCACGGCCGTTCAGCTTCACGCCGAAGCCTTCCGTCGCCCAGTACGGAACCCGGAGCTTCAGGGCGAACTTGCCACCCTTTTCGACGGTGATGACGGAGTTCTCCGCGGGCCAGGCGCATTCCTGCCGGATGGCGACGTCCTTTTCGTCCCAACGGGCCGTCGTCGGCAGGTAGAGGGCCACCCATAACGTGTTGTCAGACACGAAATAAGCCGCCTCCTGGTATTTCACGTGATTCTCCGCACCGGTGCCGCCGCAGCAGGTAGACTGGGGCGTCTCGCTGCCGAAGGGCTTGGTCGCATTCATGCCCACGGCATATTGATAGCACACGCCATACTCGTGCGGATTCACCGACCCCACGAGCTGGTTGTATAGCACCCGCTCGTAGTAGTCCATATAGCGCGCATCGTCCGGATTGTAACCGTTCAGGTCCTTGGTGAGTTTCGCCAGGTTGTAGGCACAGCAGGTCTCGTTGATGTCCGGGTTCGGGAACAGGTTCCGGTTCCGGTCGGACTGGACGCTGGTGTTCATGGACATCATCTGGGAATAAGGCTGCCGGAACATCTCGCCGTTGCCCACGCCGCCCATCGCATAGGCGTAGCGGCCCTGGACCATCTCCCAGAAGTTACTGGCAATCCGGTAGTAATAAGGATCTCCGTCCACGCGGTAGGTATTGATCGACCCGACAATCATCGGGATGTGCTGGTTCGCGTGGCGGGTGCGGATATCGTCGATGTTCTTGGAAAGCGGGTCGAAGAAAGCCGGGGAAACAAAGCACTCGGCCGCTTCCAGCAGACGCGCTTTCTCCGTCGGGTCGGAAACCATCGCGGACAGGCGCGAAAGGGATTCCTGCATGCCGCCCACCTCGCCGGCGATGTACATGTTCCACATCTCGTAACGGTTGCCGGGCCGGGCCTGACGCTCCGCCTTGTCGCCGTCCATCTTCACGTAAGTCCTGTAATGCAGGCGGTTCCACACCCACAGGCCCATATCCTTCGCAATGAGGAGAGCCTTTGCGGAAAGCTCGGGATCGTCGACGTTCACGGCGATGTCGATAAGGCCCGCCAGCTGCTTGTGGATGGAGTAGTACGGCGCCCAGACTCCTTTTTCATTATTGTAGGGGGCGTATTTCTCGATCAGCACGGGATGCTGGGCCGGAATGGCGTTGATATAGCCGTAACCGTAGCTCCGGCAGTCTTTCTTATACTCGTTGAACGCGCTCCAGGTCCCTTCCAAAGCGGCAAATTCCTCCTCCGGAACCAGGTCCCGGGCCTCCCGGTAGCGGCCCAAGGCATCGTCCCAGACGAACGTCATTTCCTGGCAGGCGCGGAGCTCGTCCACCATCCGGCGGATATTCTTCCGGAGGGCATCCTTCAGGGCCGGATCGTCCGTCCCGGCGAAAGCGAAGGCCAGGGCCGACATATAATGGCCGGAACCGTGCCCCTTGAGCTTGGTGGTCGGGGAATCCCAGCCGTCGGACCGTGTATAACCTTCCGTGGGAAGGCCGTAGGTGTCCCGGTAGTTGTACAGCTGCTGGGTGATGTCCAGGGACAGGAGATTACGGACATCCAGGTCGCGGTTGGAAGTGAGCCGGTTCTCGCCGATGAGCCGGACACTGCCGAGCGGCAGCGGACGGGCCACGGGCGTGGGAGCCGGGACGGCGGCTGCAGCGGCGACCACGGTTACCTGCGCATCCAGCGGGTAACCATTGTCCGTCGTATTGTCTCCCAGGATGTATCCCCGGACCGTATAGGCGGAGCCGGCCGGCAGGGAGGCCTCCTCCTCTTCGGTCTCCCGGAGGGAATTGGTCCATTTGACCTGCCTCCAGGCACCGGTCCCGTCGGCATAGGTTACCCAGACCAGGTAAGGAAGGCGAGGGGCGGTCCCTTCGGGGGCATCCACCTGCACCGCAGTCACTTCGCGGATGGTTTTCACCGTCTTTTTACCGGAGCGGGCGGACACGGCCACGACCGGGATGAGCAGAAAAAGGACGACAGGAATGACAAGCCGGACTTTCATGATGGTTCTCGTTTTAGCGTTTTTCCAAAGATAACGCAAAACGGAACATTATTTTGTAAAAATAGTCCGGATGGATAAGAGAATCATCCAAAAGATGGCCGCATCAATACCCGAGCCCCCCGAAAATCTCTTCCAGTTTCTTCTCCAACTCTGAGAATGCGCCTTCCAGCTTTTCCGTATTGAACAGATTCTCCAGGTATTCCTCGAACTCCCCGGCATGTTCCCCGAGGACATCCGTGAAACCTTCCAAGTACGCAGGAAGGGCTTCTTTCAGTTCTTCCAGGAACGCCGCAGACTGCTCGATCCCGTTTTCGAGAAGGAGGGCGTGATAACGGCCGATGGACTTGGCCGCCAGGTCCCTTTCCGCTTTCGTATATCTTTTTCCGGAGGTATGGTACTCCTCCACCAGCTTATCAAACTGGTTCATGGACCGTTGCCAGTCCGTTGCCTGATAATTGACGCAGAGCTGCTCCGTCCTGTTTACAAATATGTTCAGTTTCTGCGGAACGCTGTAGCGGGAACAGGCACCCGCTGCAACCAGCATCGCCAAAACAACAAGGACCTTAAAAAATCTCATATGCAATTACAAAGAAACCTCTTCCTCTTGTTTCTGCTCGATTTCCTCCGGCTTTTCGACAACCGACCCGACGATAGTGACGGTATTCTGGGGCTGACTGGCCGTGGCAGGGGTCGTATCCTGCCGGGGCGCTTCCCGCACGGGAGGCTTAGCGGGCGAAGGCGCGACGGACGGAGCCGGTTCGAAATTCTTTCCGCCTGCAACCAGATAATAGAGGGCATCGATCACACCCAGGACCGCAGGGATACCTGTCCAGCAGAACAGCAGGTAGAGAATGCCCCTCCCCCAATGCTCCAGATAAAAATGGTGGATTCCCAGGCCGCCCAGGAAAAAGGCGAGTACGATGGCGACGGTTTTGTTTTTCATGACGGGGAGGATAAGACTATAGATTCCACTTGATAATGACAGGATCCGTCGTAGCAAGAGGCACGTCTTCCACAAAGATCTGGACCAGCAATTTCAACCGGGTCTTTACACCGTCCAGGTGGAATTCGCTGAGAGGAAGGCGCATCCGGAAATCGGAGAACTGGGAGGACGCATATTTCGGCGAAAAGACGGCGCTGGAACAAACCTGCCCGTCTATCGTGCAATAGGATCCGTTCCTGTCCTGGACCGGTTTGCCGTTCTCGTGGAAAAGGAACAGGACACATCTCCCGTTCTTCCCCGCGCAGTTGTTCGCCTTGAAAGAGACGAGGCCATCCAGATAGGCCCCCGCCGAACCCAAACCGCTCTCGAGATGGAAAGAAGAGATACGGATACAGGAAGGACCCGTCCAGGAATAGGGGTAGCTCTTTTCCTCTCCGACTTGTTTCCCCTTGGCAAAGAAGGATATGCGCCACTCGAGCTTCTCCGGATGGCCGCCCAGATGGAACTCCGTATAGGGCAGGGTCAGGACAATCTGTGAAAACCGGCTTTGGACGAATTTCGGATTCAATTCGGTCCAGACGCCGACCTGGCCGCCGGACAGGCAGCAGTCATTGTTCATATCCTTCAACGGACTTCCGTCGCTATGGTACAAACGGGCCTCGACACGGACGGGAATCCCTTCCAGGAATTTGGTCACGCAAGAAAACAGCAGGGCGACCGACCCTCCGTTCTGAATGGAATACCGGTCCTGGACCGAAATGGTCTCAACCCAGGCATCCGGACGCGTCTCCTTCTTGATGGAATGCTGTTCCACACTGGACACAAGGGCGGCCAATTCCTTTTTGCGAATGTCGGCGATTTCGGGCGTCTTGGGGGTCACGGGGACTTCCGGTTCTGCCGGAGCCACGGGTTTTTCCGCGACCGGTTTTTCTGCAGCCGGTTTTGCAGAAACCGGCTTGTCTTTTGTCACCAGGTTGAAAGCCTGCCATGCGGAATCTTCCCTGTAAGCGGGCAGGGAACCGACGGTAACCAGGACCTGGCAATCCGGAGCGGAAAGACCGGAAAAGGCCGTCGGATCCACTTCGGGCGGCGTTTCAGCCCGAAGGGAAATCCGTTTCAGCCGACGGCAGCTCCCGAACGCAAAACGGCCGATCTGCAAGGGCGAAGCGCCCAGGGATACGGACTCCAGGGAAACGCAATTCATGAACGCCATCTCCCCAATCTCAGCCAACTGATCCGCCGCCCGGACTTCCTCCAGCTGGCGTGCGCCGAAAAAGGCCTTTCCGTCCACCCTCCGGAGGCCCTTTGGAAGCACGATGGCCTTCAGCGTCTGCGCCTTGGAGAACATGTAACCGCCGATTTCATCCCGTTCCGTAACCGCACGGGCATCCTCGGCAAAACCGCCGGGAACGATCCGGACCCCGGAAAGGTCCAGGCGCTCCAGGACGGGAGCGTGAAGACAATCCTTGCTCCCCTCGCAGCCGCACATGCTCCGCAACAAAGTCACATCCGCTCCGTTGATCTCTCCGGAAAGGGCCAGTTCCTTGACATTGGATGTATCCGGAAGTTGCTGGGCAAGTGTTCCGGCGGTCAATCGCTCAAGCCGCATATCAATTCCTCATGTATTGTTCCTTCAATTCCAGCAGGCGCGGGTTGTCAGGACGCCACTGAAGCATCTTGCTCAGGTGTTCGAGCATCTCAGGAGTAAAACGGCCGTGCGTTGCGCGCAGCAGCGTTTCCAGTTGTTCGATACCCTCGTCCACTTCATGGTCGATGGCCGCTTGGATTTCGTCATTGGCACGATGCAGCCGGCCGTTGATCAGAAAACGCATGAAGCCGGGACGGAAATCATCCCGGGCCTGCCGCAACTGCTGGACCGCCTGGCCGAATTCGGCCTGCTCCAGCAGAGGTGCCAGATTGTCCGCCTCCTTGTTGAACCGGTCGACGCTGCCGGTGGTCATCCGGATCAGCACAAGCACCACGATGAGGGCGGCCAGGACCGAGAATACCTTGGCCCCTTGCTTGAGATTGTACGTGGGCGGGACCTTGGATTTCTCCAGGGCGTCCTGGATCATGCTCTTGCCGTAAGCCGGCTCCACATGCAGATCCAGCGCAACCTCGAATTTCTTGTCCATCCGGTTGTTCCGGGCCAGGATCTCCCGAAGCTCCTTCTGCGCCGCCTGGATCTTGCCCGCGTTCTCTTCCATCTGCCGCGCCAGCTCCTCCGCCCGTTCCCGGTCAGCCTCGTTGAAACTGCCGCTCTTCTTGAAGAAGAGGAGGAAACGGCGGGCACGCACGTCCTTGCAGATTTTCTCCAGGGCTTTCTGCGCTTCGGAATACGCCGGGTAGGCCAGCGCGATCACCTTGTAATTGATCTCGGCTTTTTTCCTGTCCGAGATGCGCAGGTCCCAGTCGTCCTCGTTGAAGGCATCCACGTAGGGACTGCGGCGCTCCACGGCACTGATGATCTCATTGCAAAGGAACGTGCTCACACCGCTGTCCATCGCCACTTCCAGGATCGTCCGGTACTCCGGGAACTCCTCCCGCTCCGGGAGAGCGCCCAGCGGTTCGACCATCGACTTGACAAACTGGATAAAGCCGCTCAGGTATTCCTCGGCGTTCTTGTCCGTCACGGTCCGCAGCGAACCTCCGTAGGAAGGGTCGTTGTCGACAATCTTCAGCAAGACCGGTGAATCGACCAGCGTAATCGAACGGAGGATGCCGGTCTTGAAATAGCAGACATCGGCAATCTCTGCCTCTTTCGGCTTGTATGGTTTTCCGTTGCGGTACAGGTTGAACAATTCCACCTCACCCCGGCCGATGGGCATGGAGACCGACTCCAGGATATCGCCGGGAGCGAGAGTACTCCGGTTCGTGGACAGGACATAGAAACGCTGGCGTCCCACATAGACCAGAACCGTGATGGAGCCGTTTTCTTCTTCGATCTGAAGCTCCTGCAGCGGCTTTAACCCGTTATCGCCCGCATTGGAGACGGAATCCACTGCGGACCGCTTTGGCGCGGCGCTGTTCCGCTCCTTGCACACCTGGGCGACCATCTGGTTGCACAGGTCACGGTCAAAGTGATAGTCCGTCTGGCCGATGGTATAGATGGCATCCCAGTCCGTCCCGAAGCGCGGGTTCAGATAGGGGTCGGCAAAGGTATGGTCCGCACCCTTGTATACCCCCAGGTCAGAAACGGAATGTTCGATAATGAACTTGACGAACGCTTCCGGTATGGCAACCGTCCGTCCGTCAAACACAACAGAACTCATAAGCAGGCGATTTTCACCTTCGAGACCACCACCCAGGCATCGTCATCCCGCTCAACGCGACCGGGCTCGACAATCTCGATGCTCGAATAATTCTCGGGAGAGCCCTTGACCACTTCGCACGCGCCGATGATGCTGCGGAATGCCGTGGGATTCAGGTCCGGAACCAGAGAGAACTCCGCCTCCGTCTTCGACTTCGTGTTGATGACAGCCGTGGAATTCGCCTTTCTCTCCTCGGAAAGGAACTCGACGGAGAAACCCTTGACACTCTCCTTGTAAGCGGCATAATAAGTCTTGGGCCTGGCCGCCTCTTCTTCGGCTTCACGCTGGCGACGGAAATCCTCTTCCTTGGCAGCCAGTTCATCCTGCATTGCCCGGACCTTCCGCTCCTGCTCTGCCATAAAAGCGTCCTGCTGGTCCTGGAGGATAGCCTGCACCTTACCGGGAAGGGCTTTTTCAAGACTGTTCAGGCGGGCTTCCAACTGGAAATAATCCGTCTTGCGCTGGTTGATCCGCTCGTCCAAGGCGTGCTTCGCTTCCTTGATAGCCTTCTGGTCCAGCAAATACACCGCGACGGCGGCAACGAGCGCCAGGCAGGAAAGGACAAGTTCCCAAGGGATGTTGAGGGGCGTTTTTTCTACCGGCTCGTCTTCTTGGGCAGTGTTGGAATCAGCCTCCGCAGCAGCGTTATTCATGTTGGAAGAATCTTGTGCCGTCACTGTCGTTGAATCCTGGGCAGAAGTATTGGTCTGTGTCGTGTCGGCTTGTGCAAAGGAGACACAACACATCGTCACCAAGAGGAGGAGGGCGACGCCCCAACGGATGATTCTATTATTCATGGCTCAAACTCATTTGACATAAAAATTGGACAACTTGATGAAGAGGTTCCGCATGGCAAGGAAGAACAGGTTCTCCTTGGCGTCTTCATTCCTGTCAACCTGATGGCGGTTGTTGAACAGCTGCTTCTGGGTATCGAAACTTTCCTCAGCAAAACGGAGGATGCGGGTCATGTCATTTTCCGACGCGAAAGCATTCGCATCGTCCGGATTCCCGATGATGCCGGTCATGTATTCCTTCAGGATCTTGGAAGAATTCCGGGCGCGGAAAAGGGAAGAGACGTAATCCTTGACCTTCTCCATCACCATGGCCCGCGTCGCATCGTTCCTGACCTGTTCATTGAGCAGGCTTCCTGCCTTCTCATCCACCACATCCTTCTTATAGCCCAGGATATCCTGGCTGTAGTCATAATGGATATACTTCTCCCGCTGCACGGTCGAAGTGTTCCCCAAGTCGCTCAATGCGCCGATTGAAACATCAAAGTCATCCTCATCCACGGCTTTCAGGGTAATCTGGCAATCCGGGTTCATGCTGTAGATACCGCCGTTCGCCGTCAGCTCCTTCGGATTGGCCGGGAAATAGACGGAGAACTGCCTGATCTCGATGCCGAAGGCTTTCAGCATCTCGCTGGTCAGGCGTGCGATTTCGGCCTCGTCGCCCAATAGCTTGATATACTCACTACCCTTTCCGGTGAAGGTGAGGATTTCGGGCATCCGGAAGTTATCGTTCCTGAAGCGGATGTATTTCAGGAAATCGGACAGATAATAGACGATGGACGAATAGTGCAGGAACATCACGAACCGGAGGTTCTGGTTCATCTTCACGTTGCCGCCGAAATTGAACTCGTTGTACTTGAAGAAGAAACTCACCAGCTGGTCCGCCGGTTTGTCCTTGTAGTTCGTCTCGTACACGCGCTTGAGTTCGCCGTCCTTGAAATGATAGTTTCCGGACTGGATCAGGTTCATCATATAGGAGACGAACCCGTTCTTGCTCCGGCGGCGCTCCTCCAGGGAGCGGGCGTCATCCTCGATGCCCCAGAGCTGGTTGCCGGCGAACAGGATGGAGGACTCGAAAGCCCGGCCGGTCTCCTGGAAGCCCAGGCTACCCTTGTCCAGCACGAAGATATCGGTCGTACCGCCACCGATATCGATGTTCACAGAATTGCGGGTGAATATCTGCTGGCCCACGCCGGGAAGGGCGATCAGGGAGTAGTACGGAGCGATAGCCTCCATGATGGGCGGTTCAACCGTCAGTTTGAAGTTGAATTTCGTCCATACTTCCTCGCTCTCCTCTTTCCAAATCTGCTGGAAGGACCTCTGGTCGGTCACCGACATACTGCCCGGATAGAAGTAAACGAACCGGTTGCCCTCCAGGCCGATGTTCTTGATGATGACCATGTTCTTGAGCATCCAAAGGGTCTGCTTGCAGAAGGCGCGGATCCGGGCCTCGTCCAGCTGGGTCTCCGAATTGTTCCCGTCGCTGCGGTGCTTCATCGCCTGCCACTTCAGGTCCTCCTGATAATTGAAAAGCTGCGTGTCCAGCCGGGTGAACTCGTTGTCGATGTCGTATCCGATATTGATGGTCTCGAACAGGTTCCGGGATCCGGTCGCATTGCGGAACTTGGCGGATTCCAGGGTGGCGGTCTTGATCGGATACTTCACGGAAGACCGGTCTTCGCGGTTGGCCGACAGGCCGATGACGGAGGGAACCGTCTCCTTCCAGAAGGACTGGAGTTCGGCGCCGACATCTCCGAAGGACTCGCGGTGCCGGTAGTCGGGATCGGACGCATCCCGCTTGTTCAGGAACACGAACTGCCGCTCTTGATCCGGAATCGAGAACGGAACGACCGACTCGGACCGGCCGTCCGACGTGTCCAGATAGGCGACGTGGGTGTTGGACGTACCGAAGTCCACGGAAAGGACCGTCGGTTTCTGACGGAGAACCTGCGGAAGGGCCTTCATCCAGACGGGAATGACCAGGCCATGGTCCTCCCGGGTGGAAGCTTCGGAGCGGGGAATGTCCACGCTCAGGAGAGAGAACTTGTTGCAGGCGTAGGAATTGAACTCGTTCCGGTTCTCCAGGTTATATACCTTGGAGATACCCTGACCGTTCGTGACCGTACGGGAGAATTCCGGAACATTCACGGGGAACAGGCCCTTCTTCCCTTCTTCGTCGCTCTGGAAATAGAACGAGAGGGATGCTTCCTTCTTCTCCGTCTCTCCCACGTGTGAGAACAGGTATACCGAATAGGCGTTGGTATAATAATCGCCCACCGGATTCTTCTCGTTCAACTGGTAGAACGGAAAGATGCCCACATCCAGACCGCTTTCAAAGTAGCGGATCGGATAAACGCCCTTCGGAAGACCGAAATTGTCCTTGCTGCGGTCCTCGGGGCGGGGACGCTGGTATTTGCGCTGGAAAGTGAGCGTCCGGTCTGCCTTCAGTGGAATCGTGAGCGTGAAGACCACGGCCGTCGGGATGCCGGAACGGTTGCTGTCCGTATACCGGACGGAGAGGTTTTTCCGCAGTGTTTCCGGCTTGAAATAATCAAAGAAAGCCTTCTTGACCGGCAGCAGGAACCGGAAGTTGTCCTCACCCTGCGGGATGACGAACCGGTTGCCGTCCACCGTGAATCCCAGGTCGACCAGGGTGTCCTCGAACAGGTCCATGTCCGTCAGCCAGGGGTACTTGATGTTGGTCATCTCCCCGGCCGCTCCGTTCTGGGGAAGGCTGCGCTTCATCGGGTCGGGGTTCGTCATCAGATACATCTCCGTGATGACGGTATCCATGCTCCAGGGCTCATCCTCGCTGATGTACGCCCAGTGGTTGATTCCCGTCGTGACGGTATCCCGGGAGGGAAGGACCAGCGGAAGGACGTCCTTTCCACAGACATCCATGTCCGGATGGATGGTGAAATAGCTTTTTTCCGCAATCGGAGGACGTTTGGCGTTGAAGCGGAGGACGATCTTCGCCCGGTTGCCGTCCTTGGTCTGGACCGGGACCTCCAGGTTCCGGACCGGATGGAAATTCTTTTCGAAACCGGCTTCGGCGAAATCGACGTCCCCGCATTCCTGCCTCACATACTGGAAGAAACTGTATAGCGGAGACCGCATTCCAGTCACCTCCTCGGGGGCTGTCCGGTAGATTCCGTACAGGTACTCCTTGAAATCGGCAGGACGGGAACGGAGAGGTACATACTTGCCGGCCGCATCAAAGAAACGGTACACCTTCCGGTCGATCCGGAAGTTGGACGTCAGATAGTCGGCCCGACCGTCTTTCTGCCGCTCGGCCTCCACCTCGTCCCGGAGATTCGCCCCGGTATAGACCAGGTTGAAGGGAGACGTTCCGCCCAGCAGCATCCCGTCGAAATAGATCAGGTTGATCTGCTGGTCCTGGCCGAATTCACTGCCGGAACCGAAAGCCAGCTCCAGGGACTTACCCAGCAGCCGCTTCTCCTCGCTGCCCGAATTCTTCAGGGAACGGATCACGCTCGCTCCCTTCCAGGCCAGCACCTTCAGTTTCGAAGTCTGGGACGAATCTTCATCCACGCCGTTTTCGAAGATCATCTGCAAGAGGTCCAGGGCGTCATTCACCAGTCCCTGGTAGACCTCGTTCCGGGCACTCACGTGCGAAGCCATGAACTCGAAAGCGGCATTGAACAGATAGATGCGGGCAAGGGGCGTCGGGATGGAGGTGCCCACCTTGCTCAGGTTGCCGATGTTGGAAAGCGTGTCCGGAATGTCCTTGATCGTCGCTTCCGTCACCTGCGAACGCTTGTACCAGCCATTCTGGCTCTGCTCGGCGTCGCTGCTGAAAAGATTGAAGATATATGATGCCATATCTGCCTGTTTTATTTTCTGACCTTGAACAACTCCTTGTTAGCGGTGAGCTCCCACAATCCCAGCGAGAATATCTTCATGAAAATCTGGGTATTGGACATTCCGCTCCCCTCCTGGGGAATCGGAGAGAACTGGAGCGCGACGTTTTTCCGGATCGTCGAGTAGATGTCCTTGGACGAAGGCCGTTCCGCATTGAAGAGCACGAAATGGTCCAGGTCTTTCGAGAAATCATACGGAGAGAAGGTCAGCTGCTCGTTCGTCGCCATCTCGTCCGACCACACTGCGAAGGCCTCCTGGAAGGACTCCAGCAGCTTGCCGAAATCGGTGGACCGGGAAATGTCGCTGCCCACCCGGCGATAATAGGTCTGCGGGGAGTTGAACACGCCGGCGCCGTCGTCTTTCTTGGGCGTGTAGACATACTCGTCGCAATACTTCTTGAAGAAGGCGAACGCATTCATCGGACGGACATACCGGTTGTACACCTCGTTCGTGCCCGTCTCGTTGCTCACATTGACGGCGGAGAGCACGTCCAGCATGCAGCCGTCCGGCTCGAACCCCTGGGCGGAGCCATATTCATATTCCGAGAGGATTCCCGGAGCGTGCGGCGTGCCGGGGTGCTTGGCGAATTCGACGATGCTCATGGCGGACAGGAGTTCCACCAGGTGCGCCTTGTTCCGCTGCTCGCTGCCGCCTTCCACATTCTTGTACGTACCTTTCCGGGCGTTGCAGCCGATGTAATAGATTTCGTCCAGCTTGTCGTTGACCTCCTTCTGGTAATAGGAAAGGGCCGCCTTGGACTTGGACACGTTCAGGTTGGAGTTGATCTGGCTCTTCTCGTTTCCTTCCACATTGAAGTAAGGGAGGATGATACAAGTGCCGATCCGGCAGTTCCGGATGGCGTTTTTCTCGCAGGAACGGAGGTTCTTCACCAGCTGGGGAATACCCGTCGACCCGGTGCCGCCGAAGATGGAACCGACGATGAACACCTTGTCCGGCGTGGTTTCATCCGTCGAGAAACTGTTGTAGAACGTCCTGTAGGTCTCCGTCCCGAAGAACTTGTTGAACACGACGCTGCCGATGTTGGGGTTTCCCTTGAAGCCCAGCTTCAGGGAAAGCTCCAGTTCCTGTTTGCTCTTGACCTTCGAGGCGCTGTACAGGCTGCGGATGAAGTCCTGGGTCGGGTCGTCGTCCGACTGGTTCAGGTTGTCATAGTTGATATAATTGCCGAAAGTCGCATTCGGGTACTCCCGGCCCATCTCCACGAAGGAAAGGGAAGAATCGGCGGGATTGTTTCCCAGCATCGTCAGGGCGCCGTTGAAGAAAAGATGGTCCTTCTCCTCTCCGGGAATGTCCTTGATGATCTTGTTGAACTGCACATACTGGTCCATCAGCGCCTTGGTCCGGACCAGGTCGCCGTTCTCAATGTCATAGTCCACCAGGATGGGCACGATCTCGTTGCCCTTCCCCAGGTCCACGCCAGACGCCATCAGAAAAATCAGGGAGCGGAGCGTACGGGCTCCGGACCCCCCCACGAAATACACGAAAGTCCTCATAGTGCGCTATTTGCCAAAAGGAATCAGATTGGTGCCGTGCGGGCCCCAACGCTTGATGATGATCGAGAAAAGGAAGAAGAAAACCAGCGCATAGATGGCGGAATTCGCAGCGACGAGCCACATGTCCAGCGTCCCGGAAGCGGCCGTAGTTTCCGCCAGCGGGTCGATGGAGATCAGGTCATTGTCTATGATATACTTGACAATCATCCCCTTTGCGACAAAGAAAACCGCGAAAAAGCACACCACCGCATTGAGGAACATCGTCAGATAATAATGGACGTTTGTCAGCGCGGGCTTGATCAGGGTCAGCACGAAGTAGAACAGGATGACAAACAACAGTGAAATGCCCAGCGTCATCAGGAACGAAAGGGTCAGGCCGCCGGATGTTGCATACCAGGGAATCCATATGTCACCCGATGTCTGCAGAACGCTTGTCAGAAGAAAGTAAATCTTTTCCATTATATTGATTATTAGTTATTTCTTGATAATTTTGACCGGGATGTCAATGGCGGCATTGAGATTATCCGGCCGTATTCCCTTCCCAAGCAGCATGGCGCGGATGAGAGCATCCAGGCAGAAGGTGTCCTCGTCGTTTCCTCCGCCTACCGTATCATCCGCACAGGATTTCTGGAGATACCATTCATCCAGGATACCGCCCAGGCTGATGTTGATGTCCATGTCCTGTCCGAATTTGGCCGCCAGTTCGGGAGAAACCTGGAGATCCAGGATATACGTCCCGAGAGCAGGGTTGTCCGCATGCAACCCCTGCAGGAAACCGTCTGCCGGAAGCGGAATGCCGGAAGCAGGATCCTTGTATTGGAACGTCAGGTTGGCCTGGAGGTAGTTCTCGTCATTGACAAAGGCAGGAAGGTCACGGACGCTCATCCGCAGGCGGAAATTCACCGGAGCCTGGACCCGGGACGGCATGATTACCGAATTCTGGGCGGGGACGATATTCACCTTTTCAGTGTTCTGGGAACCCATCAACTGGCCCTTAGTGAGGGTCTTGTACCCGCCGGCCTCATAGGAAGCGAGACGGTCTGTGAAACGGAAATTGGGTTCCTTTTCCACTTTCTGGGCGAACTCGGTCAGATGGTCGGCCGCTCCGAACAGGAAGATAAAGAAAGGACGGGGCGAGCCATTCAACTTATGCGTCTTGTTGTGATAGTCATAATAAACGCCGGAGAATTCACCGTCGAAACGATACACCAGGAAATCGACTTTCTCCTGAGAGGAGACCGCATCCCTGATCCGCTGTTCAATCAGAGGCAGATGCTTGAGCGTGAATTCCGGATCCCGTTTGGTTTCCTGGCTGGTACCGCTGATGATTCCGTCGGTAATCACACAGGAAACCGTCTGGACGTTATCCGCCGCCATGGCGATGGCTGTGGCGAAAATCTGGTCCAGCGGGGAACTTTGCCCGACGAGGATCTTTCCGTTCGCCAGATTGCTGTCGAAGGTGTCCTTCGCAACTGCGGTCAGAACCTGGGCGTGCTTGGCATTCTCCCCGATATAGGCCGTTTCAATGGACACGTCCTTGGTCACGCCGTTGTACAAAGCGATGATCGGGCGGGTAAAGGTGCTGGTACCGGACTTGAAATAGCCTTGCATGCTCATGGAATTCTCCAGCATGACCACCAACCGCTCCAGCGGAACCGTGTTTTTGACGTACTTCTTCAACACGGCGGCCGGCTCGGAAATGCCCTTGCCGACAAAATACAGGGCGAGTTCCTCTTCGTTATGGATGGGTGTACGGACACCAGCATCATTGATCGTCACGATACCGGCTTTCTGTACCAAGGCAAGGGCCGACACAAATTCCGCGTCATTGACCTGCTGGTCCACCATGGCGGTACGGATGGCCTTGATGGCTTTCTGCTCTTTGGAATTGGACGAGCAGGCTCCCGTGAAAAGACAGATCACCAGAAGCGGGACAAGGCCGTTCTTCATCAGTTTATTCATACTGTAGCGGGTTTTGTTTCAAATGCCAAATATACTAAATAATTTTTGTAATTTTGCCCCAAATTCAACGCATATGAAAAAGATCCTTTCCGTTTTGTTCTTATTCATGATATGCCTGGCCGGACCCGTCGCCGCCTCTGCCCAATCCGACTATAAAAGTTTTGTGAAGAATGGCGACCATGCCGTCTCCAAGAGCGACTACGTCGAAGCGGTGAAGCAGTACGACGGCGCCCTGGCGATGATGAAAATGAAGAAGATGAATCCGAATTCCGTCGAGTATCTGGAAGTCCAGAAAAAACTGAACAACGCGAAGGATTGCATCGCCTGGAACAAGGCAGTCAAGGACGGCATCTCCGACCTCTCCGAAGACAGGATCCTTGCCCGTTTCGAGAGGGCGGTCAGCGAAGAGGACATGGACCGGATCAAGAACGAACTGCTCGAAAAAGTCCGCAAGGTCAGGGCCAACGCCGACAATATTGTCCGGCGTTTTCCCACGGACAAGATCGCAAAGGGAAGGAAGGACCAATGCGACCGGCTCGCCGCGAAGATCAATGATGCCCGGGAAAGCCAGGAAGAACTGCTGGTCTGGGTCCGCTACCGCGACCGCCGGTCCCTCGAAGCCTACGACGACTTCCTTTCCCAGTACCCCAACGGAAAATACAGCCAGGCGGCGAAAGACTCGATCCGCTCCATCCAGGAGAACCAGGCCTGGGCCTCCATCCGTTCCTACGCCACCGAATCCTTGATGCAGGAGTACATCCGGAACTTCCCCGAGGGAAAACACATTGCGGAGGTCAAATCGCAACTGGCACAGTATCAAGCCCGCAGGCAAGACGAAAATGCCTGGGAAGAGGCGGTCCGTACCGGATCTTCGACCGCCTTCAGGCGCTATTCCACCCAGTTTCCCCAGGGCTACCACCGGAGTGAAGCCGACAGACGCTATCAGGAGGCACTCGTGAAAGAGGATGACAACGCCTGGGAGGAAGCGGAAAGTGCATCCACGGTGGCCGCCTACAAGGACTATCTGTCAAGATATCCCCAGGGACGGCATACCGCCGATGCCCGGAAAGGCCAGGACCGCGTCAATGACCGGAAACTGTGGGAAAGATACAGCAAGACCGATACCAAAGAAGCCTATGGGGCCTACCTGAACGAAACCAAGATGAACCTCTATGCTTCCGAAGCCCGGAAACGGATCAGTGAGATCGAAGCGGCCGAAAGGCAGGCGGAAGATGACGCACTCTGGGCCGCAGCCGTCAAGTACAATACGGTGGAAAGTCTTCAGAATTACTTGCGCACGAGCCGTCTCAAGACGCACGAAAAAGAGGCAAACAAACAGATCAGCGTGAAAAAGGCCCGGGCATTGAATGCTGCGGGGAGCGATCCGGAAAAGCTGGTGGAAGCCTATGCCGAAGCCGAAGCGCTGGGCGCGCTGGAACCCCAGGACCGCGTGGATTATTACAACGCGAAGGATGAGGCCGCCCATGCCCGGTACAAGCAGAACCCCACCGTCGAGCAAGGCAAGAAATACATCGCCAGTTTCCCCGACGGCAAACACTTCGCCGATGTTTCCGATGCCATTGCCATGGCCCTGGCCGACCGGTTTGCCTGGCAGGCGCTGGAAAGGGACTATCAGGCGGCGTACGCGTATGCCGTTTCGCCCAAGGCGAAATCCTACGTGGACGAGCAGCACGAAAAGGTCCGGAAGGAACATGAGAAGGAACTCCGGAAGATTCAGCGGCAGAACAGCCGGGAAGCCCTCCACTTCCTGATGGGCGTCGGCGTCGAGACGGTTTTCGACGAGTTCTCCACCTTCACGAACAGCCTTGGCAACGGGATGATTCCCAACTTCGGGATGAAAGCGGCGCTCAGCCTGGGGGGCCACAGCAACCGCTTCAACCTCGAGCTGGCCGGAACCCTGTACAATTCCCTGGAATCGGAACTCTTCGGCCCGGCGAATCCATATTACAAGTTCCGCGTCTCCGCCACGCCGAAAGTGAACGTCATCAAGAAGCAAAATCTGGGAGGCGAGTATTCACTCGGATATCTCTATTTCGGTCCGGAGGTGTCCTATGACATCTATGCCGAAGATTCCGGTTTTTCAAAGCCCTGCCTGTCTGTCGGCGGAAAAGTCGGCTTTGGCCTGACCCTGTTCGATTTCTATGTCGGCTACCATTACATTGTCTCCGGCTCCGACCAGTACTACAGCAGGTATGATTCGGTCAACGACGTCTATTATTACGATGATCTCCGGGCTCCCGGTCATTATCTGTCATTCGGCATCATGATGTACCTGGGCAGCAAATAGGCCGCTCATTCCTTCACCTTCAGGACCTCGCCTGCCTCGCGGGCGACGGTCTCTTTCCAGAGCTCCGTGTAGCCCGGCCATTCGACCTTCTCGGGCTGGCCTTCCGAGTACTCGGAATGCTTGAACGATCCGTCCTCGGCCTGCGGCTTCACGTTGCCGTCCATGAACTTGACGAGAAGCTCCTCCTCAAGGGAGACCCACGTTGCGAACTGGTCCTGGGCCGTCTGCACCGTGTAGTCCGTGACGTAACGGATCACCTTGGCGAAGGGACGGCGGGACACCATGACCGACCGCTTGGAAGAAAGCTTGTCTTGCAGCCTCACCACGGCCTGGTTGTACAGGACGGTAGCGGCGCTGTCCACCGAATGGGTCTTGCGCTCCATCTGGTCGATTTCGAATGCATCAATTTTCTTCCGGACATGCGAAGCCATGATGTTGTACATCTTGTAACAGGCGTTGGAGACCCGGTTGTTGATCCAGAAAGAGGCGGTGGGAGAATAGTGAAGGAGGTCGCCGTTCCCCTCCCGGAAGCATTCCGGCACTTCGGTCGTAGAAGTGTAGATCGGTGTAAGATAAGAGGTTGCCGCATCATCGGTGCCGAACCACAGGATGCCGCCCACCTCGTCGGGGACATAGTCCCGGGCCTGGCCCACCATCCAGAATCCGGTCTGCTGGGTGGCGATGGCGCGCTCGTTCAGGTAGGTGCCGCCCTCGGCCTTGAACTCCATCGGACGCCATCGGTACGGCAGGGCATTGCCGCCCGCACCGATATCCTGGGTCATGTCCATCGGCGTCCCCTCGTAGTGGTCGCGCATCACGTCGGCCACGGCTTTCACGGTTACCGGATCGCGCGGATAGATGAACAGCGGAAGGTCCCCGTCCAGGTTGTACCCCATCGCATAGTCCAGGTATTCGGAGGCGTCTTTGGTCACAGCCTTTCCTTCGGCGTCATAATAGGAGAACCAGCCGCCGGAGAGGATGTTGAAGGCGCTCCAGACACGGGCGTCACAACCGCGCACGGTGCCGAAATCGGCCGGGCCGTACGCCTTCTTGAAGCTGAATTCCTCGTCAGCCCCCTCAAAGTATCCCTTGCGGCGAGCGAAGGAGATCACGTCCTTGGCATACATGCAGTTGTCGGGATCTTTCAGGGGAAAAGCGCCGATGCGGGCCTGGTTCGCGTGGGCGCAGATGGCGCCGTCCGGCACACGGAGGGCGACCCAGACGATGCCCTTGTCCGTATTGATCCCGTTCTTGATGTTCGTTCCCTTGCCGATCAGTTCCATGATCCAGGCCTCGTTCTTGTCAGCGATGGAGAAAGTCTCGCCTTCGGAGGCATACCCGTACTCGTTTGCGAGGTCCACGATGATCCGGATGGCTTCCCGGGCGGTCGACGCCCGCTGCAGGGCCACGTAGATCAGGGAGCCGTAATCGATCCGGCCCCGGCGGTCCATCAGTTCCTCGCGCCCGCCCCATGTAGTTTCGGTGATGATGACCTGCTTCTCGTTCATGTTGCCCACCGTCTGGAGCGTGTGGGAAATCTGGTCGATTTCGCCCAGGTATTTGCCACTGTCCCAATCGTATATCTTGAGCAGGGACCCGGCTTTCCAGTCGGCCGCCGGGTGGTAATACAGCTCTCCGAACAGATAATGCGAGTCGGCAGCATAGGAGACCAGGGTGGAACCGTCCTTGCTGGCGCCCTTGGTGACGATGACGTTGGTACAGGTGTTCCCTTCCAGGGCCGGTACCAGGGACAGGCAGAGGGACAGCAGGAGGGTCAGGTGCGATTTATGCATGGTATTTGGGGGTTTGTTCAATAATTGTTAATTTTGCCCAGCCTTGAGGCAACTGCAAATTTATGAATTTTTATCAAGGGATGAAACACTTATGGATGATGATGGCGGCGGCCCTCTGCCTGTCCGCCCTCCCCCTCCCGGCCCAGAACCAGGGCCCCCAGACGCCCGAGCAGCGGGAAAAGCAGCTCCTTGAGTTCATCGACAAGGAAGTCAAGCGCCTGTCCGAGCAGCTTGAACTGGAATATTGGCAGGAATTCTACGTGGACTCCACCCTCACCCACGACTATCATGCGATGCAGGAGGAGTTGGAGGACTTCCAGAAGGCGAAGGTCAGCAACGTGGACCTGTACCAGGCCGTCCAGGACAAATGGATGGAGCAGATCGACCGGTCCTACCAGCGCTTCTTCACGGAAGACCAGTGGAAAAAATACTGGAAAAGCTCCGGCCAGCGGGCCCAGAAAGCCCGCGACAAACGGAAGGCCAAGTCCGAAAAAGCCTCAACCGGGGCCAAAAACGACGGAAAATAGTTATCTTTGTGGGATATTAGAAGCGAACATACCATGAAAGAAGCGATTGAACAGATACAGAAGGAACTTTCCGAACTGAAAGCCACCTCCCAGAAGGAAGTGGAGGAGGCACGCGTACGTTTCCTGGGCAAGAAAGGATGCGTCACCGCGCTGATGGAACAGTTCCGCGGCGTCGCCCCCGAACTCAAGCGCGAATACGGCCAGAAGCTCAACGAGCTCAAGAAGGCCGTCACCGCCAAGATCGACGAACTCAAGGAACAGGCCACCGCGGCCGCCGTGAGCCTGGCCCCCAAGCAGGACCTCTCGATGCCCGGCGACCCCTTCGAACTGGGTTCCCGCCATCCCGTCTCCATCGTCCGGCAGGAAATCGTGGACATCTTCCGCAAGTTCGGCTACGACGTGGCCGAAGGTCCGGAGGTCGAGGATGACTGGCACGTGTTCGAGGCGCTCAACTTCCCGCCGAACCACCCGGCCCGCGAGATGCAGGATACCTTCTTCGTCTCTTCCGGCCATCTCAATCCGCTCCTTCTCCGCACCCACACCTCTTCCGTCCAGGTGCGCACGATGGAAACCCAGCCCCTCCCGATCCGCGTGATCTGCCCGGGCCGCGTGTTCCGCAATGAAGCCATCAGCGCCCGCGCGCACTGCATCTTCCACCAGGTGGAGGGTCTCTATATCGACAAGAACGTCACCTTCGCGGACCTCAAGCAGGCCATCCTCTTGTTCGCTCGCGAAATGTTCGGCCCCGACACCCAGATCCGGATGCGCCCGTCCTACTTCCCCTTCACCGAACCCTCCGCGGAGGTGGACGTGAGCTGCAACATCTGCAAGGGCAAGGGCTGCAACATCTGCAAGGGCACCGGTTGGCTGGAGATCATGGGTTGCGGCATGGTGGACCCGAACGTCCTCGAGGCCAGCGGCATCGACTCCAAGGTCTACAGCGGCTTCGCCTTCGGCATGGGCGTGGAGCGCATCGCGATGCTCAAGTGGCAGGTCAACGACCTCCGCCACTACTTCGAGAACGACATGCGCTTCCTCCACGAATTCGCCACCGCGACGGAGGTGTAAACGTCCGCCGACGGAATAATTGTGCAAAACCGACCGTTTTGCACATTTTTTGTTTTTACAAAGGCATGAAACACTTCTCCTTGCTCCTTTTGGCTGTTTTTCTGCTCACGGCCTGTGAATCGTTCCCGATATCGAGAAGGCCGGACCCGGCGTCCACCTGGGTCGGGCGCCCGACGTCAGAAATCCTTGAGGCGATGGGCAATCCGGTCCGCATCGACGGGGACGGGAAGGACGGAAGCATCCTGGTCTATGAATCCTCGGGGTATGAAGACCCCAGATTCGATATCTTTGATCCGCAGGCGTCGGCCAAGGCGCTGCAATATGCCAAGTTCTACCTGAACAAGGAAGGCCTCTGCTACCACGTGGACACGAACCGGGAACTTCCACCCGCCCCGCGCGGAGAGGTTCCGGACGCCGAAATCAGCGCAGGCCTGGATATCCTCTTTGACATCCTCCTCCTTCCCTTGCTGACCATCAGCATTTTCCTCTGACCGGATCAGAACGCGAACACGAAAATGTAAAAAAGCATTACGCCGGCGGCCGCGAGTTTGGCGCCGGTACCGAAAAGAAAGCCGAGAAAGGCACCGAGGGCCGATTTGATGGAGGTCCCGGTGTCTTTTTTCGCAAAGACGAACTCCGCGATGAAGGCGCCCAGGAGCGATCCCACAATCATCCCAACGGGAGCGAGGAAGATTCCTGCGAACAGGCCGATGATGGCGCCCCAGCCGCCGGCCTTGGAGCCGCCGGTGAGCTTCGTGAAATAAGCGGGGACCACATAGTCGAGGATGGTGATGACGATGGTGACTGCCAGCCAGATGAGCAGGAAAGTCAGGGACATTGGATTCCCGCCCCCGTCGGTGCCTCCGCCCCATAGGTAGACGAGAAGCAGGCCCACCCAGCTGAGGGGCGGACCGGGCAAGCCGGGAGCGACGCTGCCGACGATGCCGACAAGGCCCAGAAGGAGGGCGAGGATGGCGATGAAGGTTTCCACTTTGCAAAAGTAATTGTTATCTTTGTGGGAAACAAAACCCGTACCGATATGTTTGCTAAAGATGTATACGTAAGACGCCGCAAGACCCTCCTCGACAAGATGCGCGGAACAGGGGAAAGCGGTATCATCCTCCTGGTGGGCAATGCCGAAGCGCCGGCCCAGTACAAGGACAACTGCTACAAATGGCGCCAGGACAGCACCTGGCTCTACTATATGGGCCTGGACGACCCGATGTACGCCGCCATCCTGGATATCGACAGCGGCGAGGAAACCATCTATGCCGACGACGTGGAGATCGGGGACATCATCTGGATGGGCCCGCAGCCCACGGTCGCGTCCAAGGCAGCCCTCGTGGGCGTGGCCCATTCCGCCCCCTACGCCGAGGTGGACAAGGCTGTGAAAGCCGCCTGGAAGGCCGGCCGGAAAGTCCATTACATCGCTCCTTCCCGCTACTTCAACAAGCTCCGCCTGATGGAGATGATGGGACGCGCCCGCATCGACCTGGGCGTTTCCGAATCGCTCACGAAGGCCATCATATCCATGCGTCTCGTCAAGGAACCCGTGGAGATCGCCGCCATCGACGCCGCCTGCGACCTGGGCTACAAGATGCATTCGGTGGCCCGCGACAGCATCCGCCTGGGCATCGTCGAGCAGGAAATCGTGGGCAAAATGGAAGGCGTGGCCCTCGCCGAGGGCTGGGGCGTCTCCTTCCCCACCATCCTCACCCAGCACGGTGAAACCCTGCATAACCACTTGCACGACAAGGTTATCGAACCCGGCAAGCTGATGGTCATCGACGCCGGCGTGGAAAGCAACGAGCACTATGCCTCCGACTTCACCCGCACCTATCCGACTTCCGGCAAGTTCACCCCGAAGCAGCGCGAGGTATACCAGATCGTATGCGACTGTAACAACCTGGCTTTCAGCCTCACGAAGCCCGGTGTCACCTACCGGGACGTCCATCTCGCCACCGCCCGCAAGATGCTGGAGGGCCTCTCCGCCCTGGGCCTCGTGCACGGCGACCTGGACGAGATGGTCGCGGAAGGCATCGCCGGCCTGTTCCAGCCGCACGGCCTGGGCCACAACATGGGCCTGGACGTCCACGACATGGAAGACCTGAACGAGAACTGGGTCGGCTATGATCCGGACCAGAAGCGGGCGAAGCAGCTCGGCCTCGGCTCCCTCCGCATGGCCCGCCGTCTCCAGCCCGGACACGTCATCACCGACGAACCCGGCATCTATTTCATTCCGGCCCTCATCGGGCAGTGGAAGCGGGAAGGGACGGGCAAGGCCTTCGTGAACTTCGACAAGCTGGAATCCTATTACGACTTCGGCGGCATCCGCCTGGAGGACGACGTCCTCGTGACGGAAAACGGCGCCCGCCGGCTCGGCGAACAGCGCCTGCCCATCACGCCGGACGAGGTCGAAGACGCGATGAACCGATGAACCGCGAGTCTCTCTTCTCAGGCCTGCTGATCGGCCTGGGGGCCACCGGCTATCTGGCGCTCGGAGGGATTCCGGGCGCCGTGATCTTCGCTTTCGGACTCGTGTGCGTAGTGCTTTTCGGTGTACCGCTGTATACGGGAAAGGCCGGCGTCACGAACGACATTCCGGCCCTGGTCAAGATCTGGCTGTTCAACATCATCGGCTGCGCCCTGCTGGGCCTGCTGGTGTTCTCCCTCGGCGGAGCGCCCGTGGAGCGAGCACAGGACATGGTGGCGGGACGCCTCGCCCAGGGCCCGTGGCGGAGCTTCCTCCGCGCCGTGGGCTGCGGCCTCATCATCGACATCGCCGTCTGGCTGTACAAAAACAAGGGGTCCATCCTCCCGATCCTGTTCGGCGTCCCCTTGTTCATCGTGTGCGGCTTCTACCACTCCATCGCCGACGTGACGTACATCGTCGCAGCCTGGACGTGGACGCCCGACCTGCTGTGGTATTATCCGCTGATCGTGCTCGGCAACTACGTCGGCTGCAACGTGCGCCGCGTTACTCTGCCAGCCGCTTCCTGAGGCTCTCCAGCGCGCTTTTCGTCTCGGCCGAACCGAGTCCCAGCACATTCCGGAGGAAGTCCTCCACCGCCCCGGCGTCCTGTCTGAGAATGTCGAGGAGGCCGCCGGCATAGCTGCCCAGGCTTCCGAGGAAACCGATTCCCTGCTTGATCCCGTGGTCCACGAGGATGGCATGGTAACGGCCGATGGCGGACATCGCCCGCTGCTTCTCGGAAATGGTATAGGTCCGGTAATTGTCGATATACTCCCGCAGAAGGGCTTCATACTGGCGGTTGACACGCTCCCACTGGTAGGGGCGGTACCGGTCGGCATTGCGTTCGACCCGGTTCACGAGGCGCTCCAGCTTGGCCGGTGCCCGGAGCGTCGCGCAACTGGCGGCGGTCAGCGCCACCAGGAGGATAAGGATGTATTTACGCATAGTCATTCAGTGTTTTCGGACGAAGATAGCAAAAATTCTGCCAATCTCCATTTTGCCGGGGTCCTGTCGGTTTTTGGCCGTAATTGTTTCAAATCTCGAAAAATGTGCTTATTTTCGTTTTTGACACGAACACAACCCCATGAAGCCATCCCTGAAAGACACCATCCTCGATTTCTTCGTCAAGATGCTTTCCGTCGTCCTGGGCATCGTCATCACGTTCTCCGTGCAGGGAATCATCAACCGGGCGCAGAGCCGGAAGAATGTCCGCTCCGGCCTGGAACTGGTCCGGACGGAGCTGACGGCGAACATCAACGACATCCGCACGATGACCGAATATCTAGACGAAGAGCGGGCGTCGGCCCGATATCTGTTCTCGCACCGGAACGAACTGGACCGCTGCCCGGCGGATTCGGTGAACTACCACGCCGGTGTCATCTTCGCCGACGCTTCCATCACCCTGAGCCGGGACGCCCTGGACCTCCTGACGGTGTCCACCCTGTTCCCGAAGATCGGAAACAACCAGCTGTCGATGAAGATCATCCGGGCCTATGATACCTGCCTGTCCACCGCGTCGAACCTGAACCAGTACATCGCCCTCCGCAACGACCGTTTCGAGCGCGCCGTCAACGAGAACACGGCCGGCAGATATGCCCAGGGCGGCCAGCTTGACATCGTCCGCTTCCTCAAGACCGACTACGGCGCCTATACCGTCCAATGGCTGGCCAACCAGACCGACCCGGCCATCCTGACCGACGTCTCGGACGTCGAGGACGCCCTCAGCGCCATCGACGCTTACCTGCAATGACAAAACCGACGAACATATGAAAAAGATCGATCCGGAAAAACCGTCCAAGGTGGTCATCATCCACCACCCGCCTGTCAACGACAGCAAGGAAACCGCCGCTCCTGCCGGTGAAGGCACTCCTGCCGGAGAACCCGTCCAGGGAGACGTCCAACCAAAAACGGCGGACGAAAAGCCCGTCGAAAAAAACCAGGAATAGGATTCCCGGGCGCTTATTCCCTTCCGTAGGGAATGCCCCTCCGCCCCAGAGATGTCAGGATCTTGAAGAAGGAGTTGTGCGGCTCCTTCAGTGCAAACCTTTTCCCGAGCGCCTTGATGAGCGTGTCGGGCTTCTTGACTTTGAGGCTGTCCATGAGCCGGAGGGTATCCTTCGCGGAAACGACAATACTTTCGCCCTTCTCCGGATCCTCTCCCCAGCCGTTGCCGCAGCGGGTAAGGATGAACTTCCCGTTTTCAACCTTCGCCATGATGCTGTAGCCGTTGCGGTTGAAATAAGTGGCCTCCGGGCCATTCTCTTTCCAGATAACCTCGATCTCAGGGGACCTCAGTTTTTTCACGTCTGATTTTGCCATGGGGAATTGCTTTAATGGTTACTTTCGCTGTAAATATAACGTTTTTCTCGTATATTTGTTTAATAATCAACCTTTTTCGATGGAATGAAACGGGAAGATGAAATCGCACGGATAACCCTGGCAGGTAGCATCGTGAACGTGATGCTGGTAGGCTTGAAGGCCGTAGCCGGCGTTGCGGGGCATTCGGCGGCCATGGTGTCGGACGCCGTCCATTCCCTGTCGGATTTCCTGACCGACATCGTCGTGCTGGTGTTCGTGCGCGTAAGCGCCCGGCCGCAGGACGAGGACCACGATTACGGGCACGGAAAGTACGAGACGCTGGCGACCCTGTTCATCGGCCTGGCGCTGGCCGCGGCCGCCGTGGGAATCGTCGTCTCCGGGGCAGGCAAGCTGGCCCGTTGGCTGCAGGGAGAAGACCTGCCGGCTCCCGGAAAGATCGCCCTCTGGGCTGCGCTCGCCTCCATTGTCGCCAAAGAACTCCTGTTCCAGTACACCCGCGTCAAGGGTAAGCACTTGGAATCCAAGGCATTGGAAGCCAATGCATGGCACCACCGCTCCGATGCGCTGAGTTCCGTCGGCACGGCCATCGGTATCGGCGGAGCCATCCTGCTGGGAAGCCGCTGGACCGTGCTGGATCCGCTGGCGTCCATCGTGGTGGGTGCCATGCTGGTCAAAGTGGCGTGGGACCTGCTCGGCCCCAGCTTCGGAGAACTGACCGACAGCTCCCTTCCTGCCGAAACGGAACAGGAAATGCTGGACATCATCCGGGGGGTGCCGGGCGTGGAAGATCCCCACAACCTGCGCACCCGCCGCATCGGCAACCGCATCGCGGCCGAGGTCCATATCCGCCTGGACGGCAACCTGTCTCTCTCCGAAGCCCATGAAAAAGCCTCGGAAGTCGAACGCCGTTTCAAGGAGCGCTTCGGTGCCGAGTCACACATCATCGTCCATATGGAACCGCTTTAATTTCCCTTTCATGAACAAGACTTGTATCCTCACTTGCAGCCTGTTGCTTCTGACCGCAGGTCTCCGTGCCCAGGAACGCACGGTCGGCATGCTGCCCGGTGAAAAATGGTGGGGCTGCGTAACGGACCTCGGTGTCCGCATGCCCTTCGACGCCTCCACGGAACTGGCTTTCGACCTGGCGACGCAGAATTTCAACAACCAGACCACCCCGTTGCTTGTCTCCGACAAGGGACGGTATATCTGGTGCGACACCTCGTTCTCCGCCTCCATTTCGGGCGGCGAAATCCGGATTGCTCCGCATCACGGGGGCTCCGTGACCTGCGTCCAGGCCGGAACGACGCTCCGGGAAGCATTCCTGGCCGCCTCAGCCGCCCATTTCCCGCCCAGCGGGACCATCCCGCCGGAAATGTTCCTGAACAAGCCCCAGTACAACACCTGGATCGAACTGGTCTATGACCAGAACCAGGCGGACGTGCTGAAATACGCGCATGGAATCGTGAACAACGGCTTCCCCCCGGGAATCCTGATGATCGACGACAACTGGCAGAAGTACTACGGCAGCATCGAATTCCGCCCGGACCGGTTCCCGGACCCGAAGGGGATGGTGGACGAGCTGCACGCGCTGGGATTCAAGGTAATGCTATGGATCTGCCCCTTCGTTTCGCCGGACAGCCAGGAGTACCGGATGCTCCGCGACAAGGGATACCTCGTGATGGACGCGCAGGGAAACCGCCCCGCCATCCTGGATTGGTGGAACGGGCTCAGTGCCTGTTACGACCTGAGCAATCCGGAGGCCTATGCCTATTACAAGGGAACGCTGACCGCCCTGCAGGAACAGTTCGGAATCGACGGATTCAAGTTCGACGCCGGGGATCCGGAGCGGTACCTGCAGGAGAATACCCGTCCCTTCGACGGGAAATCGTTTGACACGGAACAGACGATGCTCTGGGCCAAACTGGGCCTGGAATTCCCTTACAATGAATTCCGTGCCTGCTGGCGGATGGGCGGAGACCCGCTGGTCCAGCGGCTGGGGGACAAGAACTATTCCTGGCAGGCCGTCGCCAGCCTGGTGCCTGACATGATCGCCGCGGGCCTGCTGGGGCATATCTACACCTGTCCGGACATGATCGGCGGCGGACAGTTCGGCAGCTTCCTGCATATCGACCAGTCCAAGATGGACCAGGAACTGATCGTCCGCTCCTGTGAGATCCACGCCCTGATGCCCATGATGCAGTTCTCCGTGGCTCCCTGGCGGGTCCTGGATGCGGAACACCTCGCCGTCTGCCTGAAGTATGCCCGTCTGCACGAAGAGCTCGGCTCCTATCTGGTGGAGCAGGCCAGGCAAGGAGCGAAGACCGGCGAGCCTATCGTCCGGAGCATGGAATACGCGTTCCCGGGCCAGGGTTTCGAGACCTGTACCGACCAGTACATGCTGGGCGACCGCTATCTGGTCGCGCCCATGATGACACCGGGCCAATCCCGGACGGTCAAGCTGCCGAAAGGCCGCTGGCAGGACGAGAACGGCAAGGTGTACAAAGGGGGACGGACCTATGTGCTGGACGTCCCGCTGGACCGGGTGCCCCGTTTTACGCGGAAATAAGCCGCCGGTCTACAGCGGCAATCCGTAACTGCATTTGATCTCGTTCATCACGAACGAACTCTGGACGGACCCCAGGCTGTCGATGGTGCCGAGGGTGTTGATGAGGAAGTCGTTGTAATACTGCATGTCCGGGGCGTAGATTTTCAACAGGTAGTCGAAGTCCCCCGAGATGTTGTAGCATTCGGCCACTTCCGGGATGTCCTTCACCCGGTTCACGAAATCATCGGCGATTTCCTTCCCCATCCGGCGAAGGCGCACACTGCAGAAAACCAGGAATCCGCGCCCCAGTTTGGCGGCGTCCAGGACGGCCGTGTAGCGGCGGATGAAACCCTCCTTTTCCAGCCTGCGCAGGCGTTCGAAAACGGGGGTGGGGGATAAATGGACCTTCAAGGCCAGGTCCTTGACGGTGATGCGGGCGTTCTCCTGGAGGACGCGAAGCATTTGAATGTCAATCTTATCGAGCGTTTCAGCCATGGTGGAATCCTCTGCCGGGGGAAGCCTTGTCCCTATCTGACAAGATGTTTCCCCTGTTATTAATCGCAAATATAGAGGAAAACACCTATTTTTCAAAGTTTCTTGTCCGAAACATCCGGCCCATCTAACTTTGCAAGCAGAAAAACACACGATTATGGCAACGCAGAAACTCCACTTCGAAACCCTTCAGCTCCACGTAGGACAGGAACACGCCGACCCCGCCACCGACGCCCGCGCCGTTCCCATTTACCAGACTTCCTCCTACGTTTTCCATAACAGCGAACACGCAGCCGCGCGCTTCGGGCTGGCGGATCCCGGCAACATCTACAGCCGCCTGACCAACACCACCCAGGATATCCTGGAGCAGCGCATCGCCGCCCTGGAAGGCGGCGTGGGCGCCCTGGCCGTGGCCTCCGGCGCCGCCGCGATCACCTACGCGATTCTCAACATCACCCGCGCGGGCGACCACGTCGTGGCGGCCAAGACCATCTACGGCGGCACTTATGACCTGCTGCAGCACACGCTCGTCCCTTACGGCATCTCGACCACCTTCGTGGACCCGGCCGACCTCGACAACTTCGAGAAGGCCATCCGTCCGGAGACGAAACTCCTGTTCATCGAGACCTTCGGCAACCCCAACGGCAACGTCATCGACATCGGGAAGGTAGCGGCGATCGCCCACCGGCACCAGATCCCGCTCGTGGTGGACAACACCTTCGCGACCCCGTTCCTCCTCCGGCCCATCGAGTACGGCGCGGACATCGTGGTCCATTCCGCCACCAAGTTCATCGGCGGCCACGGAACCACCATCGGCGGCGTCATCGTGGATTCGGGGAAATTCGACTGGAAGGCTTCCGGCAAGTTCCCGCAGTTCACGGAACCGGAAAACAGCTACCACGGGATCGTCTTTGCCGATGCCGTCGGCCCCGCCGCCTACATCACCCGCGCCCGCGCCATCCTGCTCCGGGACACCGGCGCCACGCTCTCCCCGGTGAGCTGCTTCATCTTCCTGCAAGGCCTGGAAACCCTCTCGCTCCGGGTGGAGCGGCACGTGGCCAATGCGCTGAAAATCGTGGACTTCCTGTCCAAGCACCCGCAGGTGGCGAAGGTCAACCACCCGTCCCTGCCGGACCATCCCGACCACGCGACATACCAGAAGTACTTCCCGAACGGGGGCGGTTCCATCTTCACCTTCGAAATCAAGGGCGGAAAGGACGAGGCGTTCAAGTTCATCGACTCGCTGGAAATCTTCTCCCTGCTCGCCAATGTGGCGGACGTGAAGTCCCTCGTCATCCACCCCGCGACCACCACACACTCCCAGCTCACGGAGGCGGAACTCACGGACCAGGGCATCTACCAGAGCACGATCCGCCTGTCCATCGGCACGGAGCACGTGGACGACCTCATCGCCGACCTTTCGCAGGCCTTCGGGAAGATCATTTGAACGCCCTTCGGGCGATGAGCCAGGCGAGGGCGGCGATGGCGATGGCCAGGGACATGATGATCAGCTCCACCGTGACCATGCCGGCGCCGGTCTTGGACAGGATGACGGCCAGGCCGTCAACCAGGGCGTGCAGCAGGATGGCGGCGGGAAAGAGCCAGAGCCACGTCCCGCCCTTCCGGGCAGCTGCCCAGACGAGGATGGACAGACCCACATGCAGGGTAATTGCGGAGAACCGCTCCCAGAGGCCGAGGAGGTAGGTGCCTGCGCCGGTGGTCTTGAGCTGCTCGAAGGTGGCGGTCAGCTGGTCCTGCGCCTCGGCGGGCGCCGAGGAGAGCAAGATGTCCGTCTGGCCGAGGTTGACCATGATGGCCATCGTGAGGGTAGAAATCATCGACAGGCCGAAGATGATGGCCATTTCCGCGCCGCCGTGGCCAAGGCCGTAGGAAACGCCCGGCTTGGTCTCCGTGGGTTCCTTCTTGAGGAGGAATTTCATCGCCAGGAACCGGCCCGTTTCCTCGAAAAGGCCTGCCATCAGGCCGCCGTAGAGGGCGTAGTACAGGGTTTTCCCCTGGATGACCGCCCCGCTCGGGCCCTTGAGGACGATTTGGTGGACAATCGACTCCAGCACCAGCGCAAAGACGACGAAGACGCCGGCGCCGATGAGGATCGTGGACAGGTTGGCATGGTGCTTTTTCACCGCCCACCAACACAGGAACACGGGGATGGCGATGCCCAGGAGGGCATTCACGACCATCATGATGATGGAACTGACAGGTACCATGGTTATTCTGTATTTTTGCGAAAATCTTTCGCCATGCGCCCGTCCCATCCCTTCTTCGCCTGGGAATGCGTTTCTAGAGACCGGCGGCACGGCGGAGTGCCTGCCCTACACAAAAAACCCGGACCTCGAAGTCCGGGTTTTTGCAGGTTGGGCAGCAGATTACTGCAGCGTGCCGTTCTCGGCGGCCTTGATCATGTTCTCGTTCGCGGAGATGAAGACCTCCACGCGGCGGTTCTGGGCGCGGCCGGCCTCGGTGCTGTTGTCAGCGACCGGGTCGTTGTAGGAGTGGCCTTCAGCGATGATGCGGCTGGCGGCGATACCCTTGGCCTGGAGATACTTGGAAACGGCGTTGGCACGGGCGTCGGACACCTTCTGGTTGGCAGCGGCGGAACCGATGTTGTCGGTATGGCCCAGCACGGTGATGTCGGTGTCCGGCAGGTCTGCCATCTCAGCGGCAAACTTGTCCAGGTTCCTCTTGGCATCGGCCTTGAGGGTGGACTTGTTGAAGTCGAAGAGGATACCGCTGTCGAAGGTGACCTTGATGGCCTTGAGGCCGTTGACGTCGGTCACGGTCTCGACCTGGGCGTTCTCGAGGGCAGCCAGTTCTTCAGCCTTCTTGTCCATCTTGTTGCCGATGATGGCTCCGGTTCCACCACCCACGGCGGTACCGATGGCGGCGCCGATGGCGGCACCCTTGCCATCCTTGCCGATCAGGTAGCCGAGACCGGCACCGATGGCGGCACCCGCACCAGAGCCGATGAGGGAACCCTTTCCGAGGTTGCTCATACCGCAACCGGAGAAAATCATCGTTCCGCAGAGGAACATAAGAACATATTTCTTCATAACATAAAGGATTTAAAAGGTTTGTCTTATTAATTATCCAGCCAAAAATATCGTTTTTTTCGCTTTTGCGCAAATTTTTCGCCACCTTTGATGCAAGGTTCGGGCCGAAGCTGAGTTTTAAGATTTGGAAAATGAAGAAAAGTATGAAAAAAACGGTTGTGCTCTCCCTGCTGGCAGTCTTCGGTCTGCTCGCCTGTTCCAAGGCCGGTGATTTTTATGACGGAGATTTCTCCGCTTCGAAAGAGGGTCCTTTCTCCCCTCCTGGCATAAATGGTGAGGGCCGCCCCGGCGGCCGGGCCGGAGTCCTGACGGCCGGCGAATGGAACGACCTGGACCATTGGGGGTTCTGGAGCGGATTGATGACTTCCAATACTTTCCAAGACATCTCGGATTACTGGGGTTTCTACACCCGGCGCCGGGTGGCCGTCCGGGTGGCCGATGCGTCCGGGGCGCGTCTTCCGGGCGTGAAAGTCGTCCTTGAACAGGGACAGACGGCTGTCTGGAGCACGGTTACCGATAACGTGGGAGAAGCCTCCCTGTGGGTGGATCCGTTCCACGGGCAGGCGGGGACGGACGACCTGGCCGTCACGATCAACGGCGTCCGCCAGGAAGGAACCCCCAAGGTGACTTCCTGGAATGTCCAGCAGGAAGAGCCCGAGGTCAACTTCTATGTCATCAACCTGTTCAATGTCATCAACCAGCCCCAGGGGGCGGAAAAGAAGCGGGCTGACATCGCCTTCATCGTGGACGCCACCGGGTCGATGGGCGACGAAATCGCCTTCCTCAAGAAGGACCTCGTGGACATCCTGGACCGCGTCAAGGGCGGACAGGGCGACGTCGAACTTCGCACGGGCACCGTCTTTTACCGGGACGAAGGAGATGAATACCTGACCAAGTACTCCGACTTTACGCGGGACTACCGGGAAACCATCCAGTTCATCTCGATGCAATACGCCCGGGGCGGTGGCGATATACCCGAAGCCGTTCACACCGCCCTCGAAGCCGGACTGCAGAACCTGTCCTGGAACATCTCCGCCCGCTCCCGCATCGCCTTCCTCATCCTGGACGCCCCCGCCCACCAGGATCACCAGGGCGTCGTGGAGAGCCTCCAGGCCTCCATCCGCCGCTATGCCGAATACGGCATCAAGATCATTCCCGTCTTCTGCAGCAGTCCCTCCAAGGAATGCGAATTCATGTGCCGCTTCTTCGCCATCTGCACCGGCGGCACGTACGTGTTCCTTACCGACGACAGCGGTGTCGGCGGCGACCACATCGAAGCCTCCGTCGGCCAGTTCCAGGTGGAACCCCTCAACGACCTCCTCGTACGCCTGATCGCCAAGTATATCGGATAGCCGGTTTTTCGGGGATAATCGGGAGATTTCAAAAAATCTCAATTTTTTTTGGAGATTCGAAATTTTGCCGTATCTTTGCATTCCCGTTCCACGGGAAAGTGTCATTGACATACTGCGGAAATAGCTCAGTTGGTAGAGCACGACCTTGCCAAGGTCGGGGTCGCGAGTTCGAGTCTCGTTTTCCGCTCCCCTTTTTGTAAATATGCCTTACAGCGCACTGTAGGGCATATTTCTTTTTTACAATAACCCCGAAAATCGGCCCAAAATCTCTTATTTTACACCTATGTTACACCCACGCTTTGCCTAATTATTTTAAATTCAAGGCGTTAAAATAGGTCAAAAAACGAGTTCGAGTCTTCCTTGCACCCATCTTTTTGGCGTTTCATGGCGTTTTCGTACAATAAGGCCTCGCATATATCTTGCAAAAGGGTCTAATTATGATAAAACGAGGCACAAAGGTCAGGGTTATCAAGATGGATGACGCTGGCGGTGGATTCGGGTGGCAAGCGAAGCAACTCAACGGCAGAATCTTCACAGTCCGCTATATGGACGCAACAAAGCAAATCCATCTTGAAGAGACGGGAATTGCTTTGATTCCGGGGGTGGATCAGTATGAGATTGTAAAAGAGAACGAATGAAATAGGACTGGTAATCGTGGACTATTTGTCATGTAGATGGACATTCTGGCTCATTCCGTGCCACTTTGTCCATCTTTTTGGCATTGGTCCCGGCTTTGCAATTCCTTCAAGCAGCTCCGCGAAGGAGCCCCGGGAACAAGGCCTTGCAGAACAGCCCGAAACCGGAACGATTAAAGTTTTTGAGTTATGTTACCTGTAATTAGAAGTACTCGAGACAGCTGGTTGCCGGACATCTTCAATGACTTTTTCGACAACAGCTGGATGGAAAGGCCCACTTATA
>JAFSJK010000083.1 GCA_017439305.1 Bacteroidales bacterium
CCTTTTCGCAGGAGGCGAGGACCAGGGCGGCGCCCATCAGAATATAGAGTGTCTTTTTCATGACCATTTCGCTTTAAGGGTTATTTGCGGTCCCACCATACCTTGGTGCCGCCGTTGTCCGCCTTCTCGGAAGCGGCTTCCGCCGCCTCGTTCACGAGGAGGGAGACGCCTTCCTTGACATTGGCGTTATTGGCGGTATACTCGGAGGTCGGATACACCAGACGGCGAATCTGCTTCTGGGTGTCGATGAGGCCGCCGGAGTTGTTGGTAGCGGTCGGGATCACCCGCGGGTACCCGGTGCGGCGGAACTCAGCCCAGGCCTCCATGCCCTCGGGGAACATGGCGATGTACTTCTGGGTGAGGATCTGCTCCAGGTGGCCTTCGATCTCGCTCTGGCTGTCCCAGGAGACGGCAACGTCGGTGAGGTTGTTGCCGTAGGAGTTGCCGCCGGTCACGGGATCCGTGTAGGAGCCCACGCCGTCGGTACCGCGAAGATAGGCGTCGGCGCCGGAAGCGCCGGCGATGGCGAAGCTGCGCTTGACACCGGCCTCATAGGCGGCCTTGGCGGCAGCAGCTTCCCCCTGGCGGAGGAAGAATTCAGCCTTCAGGAAGTCGGCCTCGGCACCGGACATCCACTTGAGCGGATCGACGTTGGTGCAGTTCACGCGGGACCACAGCGTGGACTTGGGATAGTTGCTGTCCACGGCGGCGCCCATGCGGACTCCGTAGTACTTGCCGTCGGAACCCACGGTGAAGTAGGAAGCGCGGCGCGGGTCGTTGTAGCTGTTCATATAGGTGACGATGGTAGCACCGGCCTTGGCGTCGCCGTCGTTGAAGTTGTACTCGATCACATAGATCGGGTTCTCCCACGCACCGGCACCGGGATGAAGGACGACGTCCTCCTCGATGAAGCCTGCCGTGCTGGCCAGCGCTTTCGCGGCCTCGGCCTTGTACAGATCCTCGTCGGCATAGGCGACGCGGGTGGCAAGGCGCAGACGGAGTGTGTTGGCGAAGGCGACCCACTTGGTCATGTTGCCGTAGAACACGTTGTCATAGTCTTCCAGATAGGTGGTCGTACCGCCGTTCAGGAGCTCCTGGAGCGTCTCGATGGCGCGGTCCAGATCCTGGAACATGGCCCGGTACACCTCTTCCTGGGTGTCATAGGCGACGTGGTTCACACCCTTGCCCAGCTGGGAATAAGGGATGGGGCCATAGGCGTCGGTGACGCGGTGGAGGACCGCCACTTTCAGGACATCGCCCAAGGCGGCGTCGTAGGGGCTGTTCTCCCGGAGGGCGTTCAGCTTGGCCCAAGGAGCCATGGCGCGGACGAAAGCGTCCTCGAACAGGGCCTTGGTCCAGCCGTCGGCCACGAGGTTATATTCGTTGGTCTGGTGGAAACCGCTGTTGGAAGCGGCCTCATAGTTGGCGAAAATGTTGCCCGTGAGGCCCTGCACCACCTGGTAGGAGGCGGAACCATACTCGTTGGAACCGTCATTCTGGTAGGAAGGAAGCACGTTGGCGATCATCTGGGAGATGTAGGAGCCCGTACGCATGTTGTCATGGTCCATCATCTCTTCATTCGCCTGCTCCTGGTTGGTATTGCGTGCCGTGTAGTCCTTGACACAGGAAACGGTGCCCAGGGAGACGGCGACGGCGAGAGTAAGAGTAAGTATCTTGTTCATAGTCTGTTGCCTCCTTATTCGTTAACGATGCGGACGGTGACGCGGCGGTTGGCCTCCGGGGATGCGGAAGCGTTCCAGTCGCCTTCGGCAGAGGTATAGGAGATCCGGCCCGGGTCGATGCCCTCGTCCCGGAGCTTCGCAGCCACGACGGCGGCGCGCTTCGCGGCGAGCTCGCTGTTGATGGCGGGCGTACCCGTTGCAGTGTCGGCATAACCGGTCAGGACGACCTTGGCGGAAGGATTCTCCTTGAGAACCTGGCACATGCGGCCGAGCTTGAAGGAATCCTCCGGACGAAGGTCGGTCTTGCCGAGGTCGAAGTTCAGGTCGGTGACGAAGATTTCGGTCTGGGCCTCGCTGTGGACGACCTTGACCACTTCCTTGACGACCTCTACAGGAACCTGCTTCTCGACGACCTTTTCCACGACCCGCTCGATTACGCGGGGTTCGGAGGGAACGTAGACGGGAGTTTCGGCCTTCACGGCCTTCTCGCCCTTCTTGCCGAACTTCACCTTCACGGAGAAACCGAGGTTGCGGGTGGAAGGAGCCATGAACAGGTCGATGCCGGCGCCGTAGTTGCCGGCGTTGGAAATCTGCTCGGGATCGAACGGAGCCTTGCACAGGAGCATCGCGAGGTTGCGGCCCACAAGGGCAAGGTTCAGGCTCTCGATCCAGGGGATCCGCTTCGCCAGGGGAATCTCGTAACCGAGGGAAACCTCGGCGAGCCGGATGTTCGTCATGTCATAGACATAGTAGGCGCCGAGCGCGTTCTGGCCATCGGCGCCGGAAATGGTCTGCCAATAGTCCTGGGCACTCACCTGATAATAGTTGCGGGCGTTGCCGAAGATGCCGGCGGGGGCGAAGTTGAAGCCCTCTTCACGGCCCTCGAGCGTCCGTTTAGTGACGCCGTAGGCATCCATCGTGGCCTCGGTGAGGGACACGCCTACACCACCCTTGCGCATGGTGAACATGAAGGCGAGGTTCAGGCCCTTCCAGGAGAACTGGTTGCGCCAGGAACCGGTCCAGTCGGGATTGGTGTTACCGGCATACCACATCGTGTCAGGCGTGCCGTCATTGGGAGCCTTGTGCATGACACCGCCTTTGTCGGAAGGAGTCACGTACGGGGACCCGTCCTCGTTGGTCGCAAGGCCGGCAACGTACATCTCACCCACCGGACGGCCCTCGATGAGCCACATGGTGACACCGGAGGTGCCGCCTACGCTCTCGCGGGTGCTCACGTAGTGCTCGCTGCCATTGGTGTAGTCCAGCAGCTTCGCCACCTTGTTCACGTTCTTGGTCCAGATGAGGTTCGTGGTCCAGTTGAAGTCTCCGATGTCCTGGGTGAACATGCCGGAGAGTTCCACGCCCCGGTTGTCAATCCGGCCGGCGTTCACGTAGTAAGTGCTGTAGCCGCTCGTGGAAGCATTGGTCGGGGTGAAAACCTGGTTGTAGGTGGAAGACTGGTAGTAAGTGCCGGCAAGCTGGAGCTTGCTCTTGAACAGGCGGATGTCCGCGCCTACTTCCCAGGAACGGGTGCGCTCGGGCTGGAAGTCCGGAGCGGTGGCCCAGGTGTCGATGCGGGCGGTACCGCCCATCACCGGGTGCGTACCGTTGAAAATGAAGCGTTCAACCGGGTTACCCACCTCGGCATAGGAAGCGCGGAGCTTCGCATACGGGATGAAGTCGGACTTGCGGTCGAACATCTCGGTAATGAGCCAGGAGGCACCCACGGAAGGATAGAAGAAAGGCTTCACACCGTTCGGGCCGGCCATCTGGGAAGCCCAGTCCTCGCGGGCGGTCGCCTCGAGGAAGAGGAAGTTCTTGAAACCGATGTTCAAGGTGCCGAATACGGACTGTGTCTGGTCGCGGAAAGTGGCTTTGTCGAAAGCCTTGCCCGTCGCCATGTTCGAGAAAGTGAACAGGTTCGCGACGCCCAGCAGGTCGCCGCCAAGGGCGGTGCCGCGGTAGAAGTAATCCTCGATGGAAGCGCCCAGGACGGCGTTCAGGGAGAACAGGGCGTCGTCGCCGAAATTCTTGTGCAGGTTCAGGAGCACATCGGCGTAGGTCTGGGTGGTCTTCTGGTCATTATAGTAGTAACGGCCGAACTTGCCGGCGAACAGACCGTTGGAGGAAGCGTAGTGCTTCTCCTCGCCGATGGTGCTGTTGTTGTCCATTCGCACGCGGGTCTGGATATCCAGCCAGTCGGTAATGTCGTAGCTCAGGGAGCCGCCCAGGATGTAGCGGTTCTTCTGGGTCTGGAACATATTGCGGTTCACGGTCCAGTAGGGATTCTGCATGGACATCTCGTAGGCACTCCAGTACTGGGTCGGGAAGTTACGGGTGGCGTTGTAGCGCTCGAAGACCGTGTAGGCGTAGAGGTTGTCCGACGGGGACATCAGGTACAGCGGCACCAGCGGGTTGTGATACAGACCGCCGGAGAGCATATTCTGCTCATTCACGCGGATGAACATCCCGAGGAAGCTCAGGTGGAGCTTGTCACCGAGGAAGTCGGCCGTGTGGCGGAAGGTCGCATTGAAGCGATCGTAGTCATTGTTGGGAATGATGCCCTGGGCGTCGGTATAACCGGCGGAAAAATAGGTCGTGGAGTGCTCGCGACCGGCGGACACGCTGAAGGAATGGGCGGTGTTATAGCCGGTCTGGAAGAAATCCTTGATGCTCCAGTCGGGAGCCGCCTCGAGCTTGCCCCCCCAGGAAGCGTAGGAACCGGGCTTGGCGCCATAGACGCTCTGGCGGCCGGGAAGCATCAACGGGGAGGAGAAGGTCGTATTGTTGGAGTAAGACACGTGGAAACCTTCCTCACCGGTACGGGAGGTGAGCATGAGGATACCGTTCGCAGCCTTGTAACCATACAGGGCGGCGGCAGAGGCACCCACAAGGGCGCTCATGTCGGCGATGTCCTCGGAATTGAGCATGGACATACCGTCACCGGACAGGCCGGAACCGGAATAGATGCTCCAGGAGTCGCCCGGAGTGGTCATCGACAGGGTCGGGAGCGGAATGCCGTCCAGGACGTAGAGGGCGTTGTTGGAGTTCTTGATGGACTTCGCGCCACGCATGACGACCTTGGTCTCGCCGCCGGCACCGGCGGCCGTCTCGTTGATCTGCACGCCCGCGATCTTGCCAGCAAGGGAGTTGACCATGTTGGCCTCACGCGTGACGAAAACCTTGTCGTCCAGTTTCTGGACATTGTAGGTCACGGCCTTCTCGGCGCGCTTGATGCCGAGGGCGGTGACGACGACACCTTCGAGGAGGGTGGAATCCTCCTGCAGGGTGACGTTGATGACATCCTGTCCGGCGACGGCCATCACCGCATCCACCATTCCGATGTAGGAGAAGCGAAGTTGGGCAGCGTCGGCAGGAACTTGCAGCGAGTAGTGTCCGTCGATATCCGTAATGGTGCCGATGGTCGGCTGGCTCTCGACGACTACGCCTGCCCCGATCAGCGGTTCACCGTTCGCATCCACCACGGTACCCGTGACGGTACGCGTCTCCTGGGCGAAGCCGAGGATCGCGACGAACAGTGAGACAGCGACAAGGCAGCATTTCCTTAAGCTGTTGTTACACATTATGTTGATAAAGTTTGGTTGGTATTTGTCGTTTAGGTTCAACACTGCAATAACAGATTTTGCGGTCGCGAATTTACCCTTTCATCTTATAAAAAACAAATTATTGGGCCGTTTTGGACAAAAATACAACCGTTATGGACTATTTTTCCTTATAAATAGTAAGCGTGTAAAAAACTCTTTTTTTCGTAACTTTGCAGCGTGAAAATCGGGAACATCGACTTGGGATCGCGCCCTGTTGTGCTGGCGCCGATGGAGGACGTGACAGACGCGTCCTTCCGCATCCTGTGCCGGGAAGCCGGCGCGGCGATGGTCACGACCGAGTTCGTCCCTTCGGACGGTCTCATCCGCGACGCCTCGAAGGCCATCGCCAAGATGCACACGCTGGAGGAGGAATCTCCCGTCGCCATCCAGATCTACGGCCATATCCCGGAATCGATGGTCGATGCGGCCCGGATGGCCGACCGCGCGGCGGAGCTCGCCGGGGGCCACGGAGCCGATGTCATCGACATCAACTGGGGGTGCCCGGTATCGAAAATCGCCGGCCGGGGCGCCGGAAGCGGGATGATGCGGGAGCCGGACAAGCTCGTTGCCATCACGAAAGCCATTGTGGATGCCGTCAAGACCCCCGTCACCGTCAAGACCCGCCTGGGCTGGGACGAAAGTTCCAAGATCATCGTGGAACTGGCTGAACGCCTGCAGGATGTGGGCATCCAGGCCCTCACCATCCACGGCCGTACCCGCTGCCAGATGTACAAGGGCGAGGCCGACTGGACCCTCATCGGGGCCGTGAAGGAGAATCCCCGGATGCACATCCCCATCATCGGCAACGGCGACATCAATTCCGCCGCACGCGCGAAGGAAATGTTCGACCGCTATGGGGTGGACGGCGTGATGGTCGGCCGGGCGAGTTTCGGCCACCCGTGGATCTTCACGGAAATCAGGCATCTGCTGGACACCGGTGAAGAAATGCCGTCGATGAGCGTCAGGGACCGCGTGGCCCTTGCCAAGCGGCATTTCGGCCTGTCGCTGGACCTCAAGGGGCCTGTCACCGGCGTTTTCGAGATGCGGCGCCACCTGTCCTGCTATTTCAAAGGCCTGCCCGGCTTTAAGGAAACCCGCATCAAGCTCGTTACGTCCAAGGATCCCGAAGAAATCCTCCGCACCCTGGATTACGTTGCGGAAAGATGGGGCGACGAGGCGCCGGAGGCCGAATCGGCATACGGAATTTGACGCATTTTTCTTATATTTGTGGGATTTAATTCTGATCCCGCCATGGAGAGACACATCCAGACCATCGGCATCCTTACTTCCGGGGGCGACGCGCCCGGAATGAACGCCGCCATCCGCGCCGTCACGCGTACGGCCCGCTTCAACAATATCAACGTCGTCGGCATCCAGCGAGGCTATCAGGGTCTGATCGACAAGGAGTTCCTGAAGTTCACCTCCTCCTCGGTGTCCAACACCATCCAGCGCGGCGGAACCATCCTCAAGACCGCGCGCAGCAAGGAGTTCATGACTCCGGAAGGCCGGAAGAAGGCGTATGGGAACATGGTTGAAGCCGGCATCGACGCCCTGATCGTGATCGGCGGCAACGGTTCCCTGACCGGAGCCCAGCTGTTCGCCCGGGAATACGACATTCCCGTCATCGGTCTCCCCGGCACCATCGACAACGACCTGTATGGTACGGACTCCACCATCGGATACGACTCGGCTCTCAATACCATCGTCGAGTGCGTGGACAAGATCCGCGACACCGCGAATTCCCACGACCGCATCTTCTTCATCGAGGTGATGGGGCGCGACGCAGGCTTCCTCGCGCAGAACAGCGCCATCGCCTCCGGCGCCGAGGCCGCCATCATCCCGGAGGGCTCCACCGACGTGGACCAGCTCGCCGAATTCATCGAACGAGGCAAGCGCAAGTCGAAGAACAGCGCCATCGTCCTCGTGTCCGAAGCGCAGAAGGACGGCGTGGGCGGCGCATTCTACTATGCCGAACGCATCAAGAACGAATACCCCCAGTTCGACGCCCGCGTGACCATCCTCGGTCACTTGCAGCGGGGCGGCACCCCGTCTGCCTACGACCGCATCCTGGCGTCCCGGATGGGCTACGCCGCCATCGAAGCCCTGCTGGAAGGCCAGCGCAACATCATGATCGGCATCAAGAACGACGAAATCGTGTATGTGCCCATCTCCCGGGCCGTGAAAATGAACAAACCCATCAACCAAGAGCTCATCACGGTACTGAACGTGCTTTCGATGTAACCCCATGATCTACCGTATCATTCTATCTATAAGACATTTCCTTTTCGATAAAGGCTGGAAGAAATCCTTCAGGGCCGACGTCCCCACCCTCTGCGTGGGCAACATCACCGTGGGAGGAACCGGCAAGACCCCGCACACGGAAATGATTCTCCGGATGCTCCTCCATAGCGACGAGTGGGCCTATTCCGACCTCGCCGTCCTGTCACGGGGCTACAAGCGCAAGTCCAAGGGATTCCAGAAGGTAGGGCGGGACGGCACCGCCCTGCAATTCGGCGACGAGCCCCTGCAGATTGCGAAGAAGTTCCCCTCGGTGACTGTCGCCGTGGACAAGGACCGGGTGGAAGGCTGCCGTTTCCTCGCCCATCCCGAGGAACTCGAGACCGACAAGAAAGCCCGCAAGTGCCTGGACAAGAACTTCCCGGCCGCCAAACTCATCGTCCTGGACGATGCTTTCCAGTACCGCAGGCTCCAGGCCGACATCAACATCGTCCTCGTCGATTACAGCCGCCCCGTCCAGAAGGACAAGCTCATGCCGTGGGGCAGGCTCCGCGACCTCCCCTCCCGCCTGAAGGCCGCCGACATCCTCATCGTCACCAAGTGCCCCACCTACCTGGACGAATGGGAGAAAGGGAAATGGGCCCAGCAGCTGGGCGTGGACAATTACAGCACGGCCACCTGCACCGGCGTCCGGAAGCTCCGGAAGGGAAAGGAAAAGGTCCAGACCGTCCTCTTCTCCTCCATCGGATACGAGCCCATGGTCCCGGTCTTCCCCGACGAGGCCGACAGCCGCTTCACCTACGCCCAGCGCCTGATCCTGTTCACCGGCATCGCCAAGGATACGCCCCTCAGGGCCTACCTGTCCGACAAGTACAAGGAAGTCAAGCGTTTCTCGTTCCCGGACCACCACAAGTACACGAACGGCGACATCGCCAAGGTCGCCCGCGCCGTGCGGGAGTTCCCGACCGCCTGCGTCGCCACCACGGAGAAGGACGCCCAGCGCATCGTGGATACGAAAAAGGTACCCGAAACCCTGCGCAAGCGCTTGTTCCAGGTACCCATCAACATCCAGTTCCTGTCCCCGGCGGAACAGGAAATCTTCGAGACTACGCTTCTGGACCTGCTGAGAGGACTCCGTTCTGAATCCTGATGGATTCTTCGTGGATGGCGTTGAACACGTCTTCGATGAATTTCTCCGAAAGCCCGTACGCACGGGCTTTTTCTTTCACCCCCTCCAAGACCTGGTCCCAGCGGGAGGTCTGGACGATGGCCACGTTGTGGTCGCGCTTGTAGGCACCGATCTTCCGGCTCACCTCCATCCGGGCACCGAATTCCTTGAGCAGGTCTTCGTCGATATAGTCGATCCGCGAACGGAGCTGGCCGATACCGGCGCGGTAGTCTTCGTCACCGGAATCCTTCTCGCGGATCCGGAGGCTTTCGATGAGCGTCTGCAAGGCCGAGGGGACGAGCTGCTGCTTCGCGTCGGACAGGGCGACGGCCGGGTTGCAGTGCGACTCGATCATCAAACCTTCGAACCCCAGGTCCATCGCCCGCTGGGACAGTTCCTGCAAGTATTTCCGGTCACCGCCCATATGGGACGGGTCGGCGAAAACAGGGAGTTCCGGATAGCGGGTGCGGAGCTCGACGGCGAACTGCCAGCCCGGCGTGTTGCGGTAGGGCTGGCTGCCCATCGCGGAAAAGCCGCGGTGGATGACGCCGAGTTTCCGGACACCGGCGCGGTTCAGACGCTCCAGGGCGCCGATCCACAGGTCCAGGTCCGGATTGACGGGGTTCTTTACCAGGACCGGGATGTCCGTATCCTGGAGCGCATCGGCGATCTCCTGCATCAGGAAGGGGTTCGCGCTCGTGCGGGCACCGATCCACAGCATGTCGACGCCGTACTTGAGGCACTCGTACACGTGTTTTTCGTTCGCTACTTCGGTGCAGACCTTCATCCCGGTCTCCTCCTTGACCTTCTTCAGCCACTTGAGGCCGGGAGTGCCCACGCCTTCGAAGCTGCCCGGGTGCGTGCGGGGCTTCCAGATGCCCGCCCGGAACATGTGGATGCCCCAGGCCGCGAGGCCGCGGGCCGTTTCCAGTACCTGCTCTTCGCTTTCCGCGCTGCACGGGCCCGCAATCACCATCGGCCGCGGGAGCGTGAAAAAACCCCATTCACCGACGGGGATGATATCGAGTGTCTTTGCCATATTATCGGATGATTTTCTTGATCCGGTTCGCCTCGTCGATGAGCGCCCGGACCTTCAGCTCGTCGAACCGATCGATCGCCTCCCGGAATTCCTGCATCTTTTCGACATAAGCGTCTACCACATGGAGGAGATTGTCGCGGTTCTGCATGAAGATGGGGACCCACATGTCGGCGTTCGACTTCGCCAGACGGACCGTCGAGGAGAAACCGCCGGAGGCCAGGTCGAAGATGTGTTTCTCGTCGCGCTCCTTGTCCAGGACTGTGAGGGCCAGGGCAAAGGATGTGACGTGGGAAAGGTGCGAGACGAACGCTGTATGCACGTCGTGGGAATCCGAGGTCATATACACGATCCGCATGTTCAGCGTCCGGTATAACTCCTCCACCGTACGAACTGCGGCGGGGTCGGACTCGTCCTGGTCGGCGATGATGCAGGCGCGGGCGTCAAATAGCCCCGGCAGGGCCGCCCAAGGGCCGCTGTGTTCGGTACCGGCCATCGGATGGGTGGCCACATACCGCGTGCGGCAGGGATGGTACTTGAGCCGTTCCGCGATCTGGGACTTGGTGGAACAGACATCCATCACGATCTTGTCCGTGTATCCCTTGTCCTTGAACGTGTCCAGCACCGTATGGATGATTCCCGCCGCGGCACTCACCGGGACGGAAACCACGATGATGTCGCTTTCCTCGATGCATTCCTCCAAGGAGACCAGGCGGTCCACCAAACCCAGCCGGCAGGCCGCTTCCGCGTTCAGCGGATTCTTGTCCGTTCCGATGAAACGGGAGGCATAGCCGCGGGCGCGCAGGTCCACGGCCAGGGACCCGCCGATCAGGCCGAGGCCCACGATTCCTATCGTTCTGTTCGTTTCCATCAGTGAATCACTTCAAAAGGGAGAGGGCTTCCGCCATCCGCTTCGCGGCCTCTACGATATTCTCCTCGGAGGTGGCGTAGGAAAGCCGGATATAATCCGGAGCGCCGAACGCATCGCCGCCCACGGTGGCCACATGCCCGACCTCCAGCAGATACATCGCCAGGTCGGTGGACGTTTTGATCACCCGCATTCCGTCTGTCTTTCCGAAGTAGGAAGAGCACTTCGGGAACACATAAAAGGCTCCTTCGGGAAGGGCCACTTCCAGGCCCGGGATCTCGCGGAGCAGTCCGACCAGCAGGTTCCTTCTGCGCTTGAAGGCCTGACGCATCTCTTCGACACAATCTTGCGGGCCGTTCCAAGCCGCTTCCGCCGCCTTCTGGCTGACGGAGCAAGGGCCGCTGGTGTACTGTCCCTGCAGCATGTTGCAAGCGGAAACGATCCATTTCGGGGCGGCCAGGAAGCCGATGCGCCAGCCGGTCATCGCGTAAGCCTTGGAGACGCCGTTCACCACGATGGTACGTTCCCACATCCCCGGGCAGGATGCGATGGAGGCATGGGCGCCCACATAGTTCAGGTGCTCATAGATCTCGTCGGAAAGGACCAGCAGCCCTTCGTGCCGGAGAATCACGGCGGACAAGGCTTCCAGTTCTTCCTTCGAGTATACGGCGCCCGACGGATTGCTGGGAGAACAGAGAATGAGCATCCGGGTCCGCGGCGTGATTGCCTTTTCCAGCTGCGCGGGCGTCATCTTGTAATCCTGGTCGATGCCCGTGTCGACATGAACCGGCGTTCCGCCCGCAAGGAGCACCATCTGCGGATAACTCACCCAGTATGGCGCCGGGATGATCACCTCGTCCCCTTCGTCGATGAGGGCCATGACCGCATTGCACAGGCTCTGCTTGGCACCGTTCGACACCAGGATTTCCGCCGGGCCGTACGTCAGGCCGTTCTCCCGCTGCAGTTTGCCGATGATCGCCTGCTTCAGGGAAAGGCTGCCGGGCACGGGAGTATAATGCGTGAAATTCTCGTCAATGGCCTTGCAGGCAGCGGCTTTCACATGCTCCGGGGTATTGAAGTCGGGCTCCCCCAGGCTCATGTTCACGACATCGATTCCCTTGGCCTTCAAGTCATTGCTCAGTGCGTTCATGGCGAAGGTCATGGAAGGGGACAGCCGGGTCATTCTTTTGGACACGCTTGATTCACTCATAGCTTGGAATAGATTATGGACTTAAAAACTACCCTTGTAAATACCCATGATATCCAGGTCAGCCAGGAGGGGCCGGACCGCCGACAGCGCCTGGCGGTAGCGGACGGAATCCTCGAAACGGATGTCGGCATAGAAGAAATACTCCCACGGACATCCCGGGATAGGCAGCGACTGGATGCGGGTCAGGTTCATCTCATAGAAGGAAAGGATGGTCAGGATCTGGGCCAGTGCGCCGGCCTTGTGCGGCAGCGTGAAACACCAGGAGGCCTTGTCTGCCTTCTCCGGCCGGAAATACCGGTCCAGCACGAAAAAGCGGGTCCTGTTTTCCTTGAAAGATTCGATTTCCCGGGCCAGGATTTCCAGCCCGTATTCCTTGGCGGCCAGCCGGGAGGCCACGGCCGCCACCCCTTTCAACTGGCCCGACGCGATTTCCTGCGCGGCGGCCACCGTACTGGATGCCTGGGTTTGGGGCACCCCGGGGAAATGCTTCTCCAAGTAGGTCCGGGTCTGATAGAGGGCCATCTCGTGGGAACGGACTTCCCGGATGGATTCCAGGGACTCTCCGGGCAGCGCCATCAAGTACTGATGGATGGGGATATGCACCTCGCCGACAACCTGGTAACCGCCGGAATGGATCAGTTCCAGATTCCGGACGAGTCCCCCGGAAAGCGTATTCTCAACCGCGATGACAACTGCGTCGACATCGGCCGAATCATAGGCGGCGAGCATCTTCTCGAAACTGTCGAATCCCTTCAGTTCCAGCGGGATATCCTGATAGAAGGCCCAGGCGGCTTCCTCGTGGAAACTGCCCCGATGTCCCAAGATTGCAACTTTTTTCATGATCCGGCGCAAAAAAAGGGCTATCCTCTTCCGGACAGCCCAACAATATTCTTCAACCTTTGTCTAGATGATACGGCGTCCGGCTATTACCTGTTCTGATAATAGGAATAGATAAAGTCGAAACCGTAAAATCGCATCATCGTCAAGCTCGTTTCGGCAAAGGTAAATAAAAAATTTTACAATCCAATACCGGACCGCAAGAAAATCCCGAAACTACACGGTCAGGATCTCTTTCTCCTTGGCGGCGATGATCGCATCGACAGCCTTGACGTGCTTGTCGGTCACCTTCTGGAGTTCGTCCTCGCCCTCCTTCTCACCGTCCTCGGACAGGCCGTCGTTCTTCTGGGCCTTCTTCAGGAGGTCGATGCCGTCACGGCGGGCGTTGCGCACCGTCACCTTCGTGGTCTCGCCCTGTGCCTTGGCTTTCTTGATCAGCTCGCGGCGGCGCTCCTCGGTGAGGGCGGGCACGACGCAGCGGATGATCTCGCCGTTGTTGGACGGGGTCAGGCCGACGTTGGCATCCAGGATAGCCTTCTCAATCTTATTGATCATGCTGCGCTCCCAAGGCTGGATGGCGATGGTCTTCGCATCAGGGGTCGTCACGGACGCCACCTGGTTCAGCGGCGTGGCCGTGCCGTAATAGTCTACCGTCACGCCGTTGAAGATCGCCGGCGTGGCCTTGCCTACGCGGTAATTCTTGAGGTCTTCCTCGAGGAAATCCACCGCATCCTGCATCTTGAGGTCGGCGGCATCCACAATTTCTTTCGCTTTCGGTAACATGGTCTTATCGTGTTTTGTTTGTTTTCGTATTCTGCAAAGATAATGAAAAATCCGATGACTCCTACCAACTTCCGTACCATCCCGCCGGAAATTCTTTCCAGATGGCATCCTTCCGCCTTGCCCCCGACATCACGGCCGGCTCAACCGTATTATGGAAGTCAATGATTGTTAACCATTTATGCAAAAGTACCCGGGGAGTTTTTCCCGGGTGCTTTTCCTTAAACGACTATACTTCAATCATTTATATTCCACGGGCAAGTGAAGGAATTTGGCCACCTGGTCCGGGAGGCCATCCGTCTTTCCTTTCAGAAAAACAACCAGTTTTTCCCTTTCTTCCACCGGCATCCGCTGCAATTCATGGATATTCTTCACTTTCCCCGTCCTGAGCAGGATTCCCGTCATCCGGTTGTAACACGCATCAGACTTGCCCACGAACTCTTCTTGCAAGTCATACTCGCTCCCTGTTGTGGCATGCATCGCCAACAGCATGTTTTCTAAACTGCCGAAATAGGCGATGGCCGCCTGATAATCTATGACATTGTAGGTACTGATAATCAAGTCTGCCAACTGGAGGCATTCCTTCGGAGTCAGGGCTGCGAAAAGGCGGGTGACCATCGGGTAGTTCATCGGCCGTCCCTCCCGAAACTGTATCTTCACTTCCCTCACGGCCTTCTGAAGCGGCCAGCGGGCATTCCGGATGACCAGTTTTTCAGAAAACGGGTGGTCGCTGTCCGCATAAGCGAGATAATTCCATCGATAATCCTCCGCCTTCACGGCCAGTTTCCGTTCCACCGGATTGTTGCCGACATAGACGAGATTTGAACGGGCTTTTTTGTCTTCCCGTTTAGGTGCCCGGCCGAAAGGCCCTTCCAAGACGGGTCCCCTCTTGTGGAACCAATCGTTATGGCACTTGGAAAAAGTGGTGGCCATCTCCCTTTTGAACTGCTCCAAATCTTCCTTTCTTTCCGCAAAGACCGAATCATGGATATGATCCGGCATCTCGCATAAAGACAGTACGCGGATCCTGTGCTTTCGCGCCATCACGCAATAGTGCGTAAAGAATACGAGATGGTCGCTATAAGTATAGAACAACACCCCCCGGTCCGCCGTTCGCTGGTAACAGTGTGTCAATGTATTTGCGTAAAACCTCCGACGCCTCATCCTTCTCTCCTTTTAAAAGTGACGGAACCCAGATCCAGGTTCCCTTGTCCACGAATATCGGAAGGTTTTTCGGAATTCACAAGCCCTGACTGGGAAGGAAATGATGCGCACCCATCCAATCTTCGCAGTCGACCGTAAAATGAATCTGGCATTCTCTCAATGCCTTACGCAAAAGTACCCGGGAAAAACTTCCCGGGTACTATTCAATAACAGACAATCTTTCAATCATTTCCATTCGACGGTTTTCGGACCGGGAAATGACGGAATGGAAGTACTAAACTTTACGGATGCACGAGGGTGCCGACTTTCTCGCCGCGGATAAGTTTGGTGAGATTGCCGGTCTGGTTCATGTCGAAGACGATGATGGGCATCTTGCCGTCGGAGCAGAGGGCGTAGGCGGTCTGGTCCATCACCTTGAGGTGCCTGGAGATCGCCTCGTCGAAGGTGAGTTCATCGTACTTGACGGCGGTGGGGTCCTTTTCGGGGTCGGCGGTGTAGACGCCGTCCACGCGGGTGCCTTTGAGCAAGGCATCGGCGCCGATTTCAAGCGCGCGCAGCGCCGCGCCGGAATCGGTGGTGAAGAAAGGGTTGCCGGTGCCGCCGGAGATGAGGGCGACGCCGCCCCGTTCGAGCACCTTTACCGCGTCATCCCGCATGTAGTATTTCGCGACGGGTTCCATCGGAGTAGCTGTAAAAACCTGGGCTTCAACGCCTTCGTCTTTGATGAACATGGACAGGGCGAGGGAGTTGATGACGGTGGCGAGCATGCCCATCTTGTCGCCGTCCACCCGGTCGAATCCTTTGCCCACGCCCTGCAGGCCGCGGAAGATGTTGCCGCCGCCGTTGACGATGGCGATCTGGAGGCCGGCCTTCGCGGCGGCTGCGATTTCCTTTGCATAAGCGGACAGGCTTTCCGTGTCCAATCCCTTTCCGGCGGGACCGCCGAGGCTTTCGCCGCTGAGCTTCAACAATACTCTCTTGTACATGTCGGATTCGATTGTGATTTGAAACAAAAGTATTGAATTATTATGATTCTTGCAAGAAAGAAGTTATATTTGCATACTTATTGACAAACGCAATACCTGACTTATAATGGCTAAATTCCTGACCTCCTCCATCGGCAAGAAGTTCGTCCAGAGCGTCTCCGGCGCTTTCCTCGTGATCTTCCTGCTCCTGCACGGCACCATCAACTTCTTCTCCGTGATCGACTCCTTGAACGGGAAATTCGGCAAAGTGGCCGAGGATGCGGTCCGTTTCTCCACCGGCGACGGCTGGTTCCAGATCGGCTGCGACTTCATGAGCACTCCGTTCATCGACATCATGGTCCCGATCCTCGCCCTGGGATTCCTCGTCCATATTCTCTATGGATGCTGGCTCAGCTATGAGAACATCAAGAAGCGTGGCGGCATGAAGCGCTACGAGGTCGCCTCCAAGGCGAAGAATGATTCCTGGTCCGCCAAGAACATGGCCGTCCTCGGCATCATCATCCTCGGTTTCCTTGCGTTCCATCTCACCCATTTCTGGGCCAAGATGCAGCTCCGCGAATTCATGGGCGGAGAGGCCGAGAATCCGTACTATCTGCTGCTCGCAACCTTCCGCTACTGGTGGGTCCTTGCCCTGTACATCGTGTGGTTCGTCGCCATCTGGCTCCACCTCAACCACGGCTTTTGGTCCATGTTCCAGACCATCGGCTGGAACAACAAGAAGTGGCTGCCCCGCCTGCGGGTCATCGGCATCATTGTAAGCACGCTGATCATCCTCCTGTTCGTCTGCACCGCGGTCAACGCCTATGTCGAAGCGAACTTCGTGACCGCCTCCCACGAGTGGACGGCCCCCCTTCTTGCAAAATTTTAAAAATATTTTTGGAATTTAAATTTATTCTCTACATCTTTGCAACAGGATGAGAACAATGATGGTCAATAACTTCTGGTGGCGCACTTGCAGTTCCGAGCTGTAAGTCGCATCGCCGTAGATAGTGGACCGTAAACCATAGGAGGCACGCTGACTTGCAGCGCGCCTCTTTTTTATGCCTGATTCTTTTTAATCACTTAACAAATACAAAACACCATGAAACAGAAAAAGTACATGCTCCCGGAGAGCGAGATCCCGACCCATTACTTCAACATCCAGGCGATCATGCCCAACAAGCCCCTGCCGTTCCTGCACCCTGCGACCAAGCAGCCGTTGAAGCCCGAAGACCTCTATCCCATCTTCTGCAAGGCCTGCGCCGACCAGGAACTCAACCAGACGGACGAATGGATCCCCATCCCCGAGGCTGTCCGCGAGCAGTACGCCGCCTACCGCTGTACTCCGCTCGTGCGTGCCTATGAACTGGAGGAAGCCCTCGGTACCCCGGCCCACATCTACTTCAAGAACGAGTCCGTGTCCCCGGCCGGCAGCCACAAGCTGAATTCCGCCATCGCCCAGGCCTATTATGCCAAGGAGCAGGGTGTCACGAACCTCACCACCGAGACCGGTGCCGGCCAGTGGGGCGGTGCGCTCAGTTATGCCACCAAGAAGTTCGGCATCGACTGTGCCGTCTATATGGTGAAGGTGAGCTATGAGCAGAAGCCTTTCCGCCGTTCCATCATGCAGACCTTCGGTGCGGCCGTCACTCCGTCCCCGTCCATGTCCACCCGCGCCGGCAAGGATATCCTGACCGTCAACCCGAATGACCGCGGCTCCCTGGGCTGTGCGATTTCCGAGGCCATCGAGCTGGCCATGAGCACCCCGAACTGCAAATATGCCCTGGGCTCCGTGCTGAACCACGTGTGCATGCACCAGACCATCATCGGCCAGGAAGCCGAAAAGCAGATGGCCATGACCGGCGAGTATCCGGACATCGTGATCGGCTGCTTCGGCGGCGGTTCCAACTTCTCCGGCATTGCCTTCCCGTTCATGCGCCACAACATCCAGGAGGGTAAGAAGACCCGCTTCATCGCGGCTGAACCGTGCTCCTGCCCGAAACTCACCAAAGGCAAGTTCGAGTATGACTTCGGCGACGAAGCAGGCATGACTCCGCTCCTACCGATGTTCACCCTCGGTCATACCTTCAAGCCCGCATCCATCCACGCCGGCGGTCTGCGCTACCACGGCGCCGGAGTCATCCTCTCCCAGCTGATGAAGGACGGTTTCATGGAGGCGGTCGACATCGAGCAGCTCGACTCATTCCGTGCCGGCGTCCTGTTCGCCCGTACCGAAGGCATCATCCCCGCTCCGGAGTCCTGCCACGCCATCGCCGCCACGATCCAGGAAGCCTTGAAGTGCAAGGAGACCGGCGAGCAGAAGACCATCCTCTTCAACCTCTCCGGCCACGGTTTCGTGGACATGGCCGCCTACGACCAGTACTTCTCCGGCGAAATGCAGAACTACCATGTCTCCGAGGAAGATCTTTCGAAATTCATCCAGAGCGCCGATGCCCTGAACAAGTAGCGTCCGGAAGGTCTTCGCCTCTGCAAGCCGTCGAATAGAAGCATCTAATTATCAATCACTTAAGAAAAAGTACCCGGGAGAATTCTCCCGGGTACTTTCATGTAACTCTCTCAATGACAGATGCTTCTATTCGACATCCCGAAAAGGCGCGGTCAACCGGATGCGCACCTCGTAAGCCTCCCTACATCGGCAACGTCTTCTGCCGCAGCCAGGCGGCGATCTCCGAAGGGAGACGCGGACTCAGGACGCGGTAAACGTGCTCGTTGTAAGCGTTGAGCCAGGCGATTTCGTCGGGCGTCATCAGGTCGCGGACCAGGACGGAAGTGTCGTAGTGGCACAGGGTGAGGGTCTCGAAAGCGTACCAGGTTCCGAAATCATTCGTGCCGTCTTCGCGCACCAGCACGACGTTCTCGTGCCGCACGCCGTGCATGCCTTCCCGGTACAGGCCCGGCTCGATGGTGTTGATGATGCCCGGTATGAAAGGATAGGCGTTGAAATTCTGGCGGAATTCCTGCGGGCCTTCATGCACGTTCAGGAAGAATCCCACGCCGTGACCGGTGCCGTGGCCGAAGTTGCGCTTGGTCTGCCAGAGCGCGTTGCGGGCGAGGATGTCCAGCTGGCAACCGGCGGTTCCTTTGGGGAACACGGCCATCGACAGGTCGATGTGGCATTTCATCACGAGCGTATAATCCTCCTTTTCCAAGGCCGTGCAGGGGCCCATCGGCACGGTACGGGTAATGTCCGTCGTACCAAAGAGATACTGGCCTCCGGAATCCACCAGATAGAGTCCGCGCGGCTCCAGGATAGGTGCCCCCACATGCGGCGTCACATAATGCGGCAAAGCCGCACCGGGCCCATAGGCCGAAATGGTTTCGAAACTGTCGCCCCGGTAGCCCGGGATCCCGGCCCGGAGGGACTGCAGCTTGCAGGCGGCCTGCCATTCGTCCACCTGTCCGGCCTGTCCTTCCAGCCAGTACAGGAACTTTTCCACGGCCAGTCCGTCCTCCAGGTGCGCTTCCCGCATCCCTTCGATTTCCACGGGATTCTTCACCGACTTGCGGAGCGGAATGGGGGAAAGACCCTCCACGACGCCATAGGAACCCTCCTGCAGGGACTCGCGGATCTGGAGATTGAGGGTGGAAGGATCCACATAGATCCGGTCCACATCGTTGTGCACGTAGGTGGCCAGGGCCAGGACGGCCTCGTCATAGTCGCAGATGGTCACTTCGTCGGCGGAAAGTTCGTCCAGGCTCGCCCGGGTTTCCTCATCGGGCTCGGAGAAAGCATCCTTCCGGACGAACCAGTATACCTGCTCCATCGTCACCAGCAGGTAAGAGATGACGACCGGGTTGTACTCCACGTCGGATCCGCGCACGTTCAGCAGCCAGGCGATTTCGTCAAGGGCCGTGAGGAAAATCGCGTCCACCCCCTGGATGATCATCCATTTGCGGAGCCAATGGATCTTCGCCTCCCGGCTCTCGCCCGTCAGGTCTTCGCCAAGCGTGATGATCGGGGTGCTGGGAACGGCAGGACGGTCCTTCCACAGGGATGAAAGCAGGTCCGGCACCGGGACGATGGTTACGGGAACATCGAAGGCCTTGCGGAGATTCTCCATGGCGGAAACGGTCTGGCACAGGCCGTCCACGGCGATGACCGGTTTCCCGAATCCGCGGGATGCCAGCCACTGCGGGATGGGGACCTGCTCCGGCACCCGCATCTTGTGCAGCTCGATTCCGGTACCAGCCAACTGCTTCACGGCCTGGATAAAATACCGGGTATCCGTCCACAGGCCGGCATGGTCCAGGGTGATGCAGAGGTCTCCCGCCTCGCCCGTGAAACCGGACAGCCACTCCACCTGTTTCCAACGCTTCGCCGGATACTCACTGGCGTGGGGATCGCTCCCCGTAAGGATGACGGCGTCCCAGCCCCGTTCCCGCATCTGGGCCCGGAGGGCGTCTACACGCTGCGCAAAGATGTTTTCCATGGTATGATTATTGACATTTTTCACAAATATAAATATATTTGCAGATAATTAAAACAGGAATCATTATGACTGAAGACCCCCTCGAGAGAATCGAACGCGAAGAGCGTGAGAAGAAAAACCGCAACGGTGGGCTGAAGACCGCGACCATCGTCCTCGCCGTCGCCGCCCTGGCCCTGGCCGGCGCCCTGGCCTGGATCTGGAGCCAAAAAAGCGGACTCGTGAAAGAACTGGAAGACGAAAAGACCGAACTGACCCAGCAGCTCCTGAGCCTGCAGAGTGACTTCGAGAACCTGAATTCCGATTACGAGAGTATCAACAGCCAGCTGGACACCTCCCGCGAGCAGGTGGCCCTCCTTATAGACCAGCTGTCCAAGACCGAGGCTACGAACCGCGCCAAGATCCGCCAGTACGAGAAGGAGTTGGGCACCCTGCGCTCCATCATGCGCGGCTACATCGTCCAGATCGACTCCCTGAACACCCTGAACAAGCAGCTGACGGCCGATGCCGCAGCCGCCCGCCGGGAAGCTGCCGAGAGCCGCCAAGCCAATGAGAACCTGACGCGCCAGGTGGAGAACCTCTCCGGACAGGTGGCCGCCGGTTCCGTCATCAAGGCCCGGGGCCTGAACCTCGTCGCCTACAACGGTTCCGACAGGGCTACCGACCGGTCCAGCCGGGTGACGTACTTTGTCGCCAACTTGTCTCTGGTGGAGAACGAGATCGCCGAGAAAGGTCCCATCCGCGTCTATGTCCGCGTGAAGGATCCGAACGGGCTTATCCTGCTGAACAACAATTCTTCCGACTTCACCGCCGGTGGCGAAACCCTCTCCGCCTCCGCCTCCCGTGAGGTGGATTATGAAGGCCAGGATGTCGAACTGAGCATCTATGTCAAGGATGTGGGCGAACTCACCAAGGGTATCTACACGGTCGAAGCCTACACGACGAAAGGCCTGCTGGGCCGTTCCGAACTGATGCTCCGGTAAGCGATGATCTACGTCCACGTCCCCTTCTGCAAGCGCTTCTGTACCTACTGTGATTTCTATTCGGAGATAACGGAGGAAGGGTGCTTCAAGGCCTGGGCCGATGAAGCCTGTGCGGAAATCCGCCGGCGGGCCCGTGACATCAAGGACGATCCCAAAACCCTTTATTTCGGCGGCGGCACCCCTTCGGTGCTGCCCCTTTCTGTCTTGACCCGCCTGCTCATCACCCTGGACGAGGTCGGGCACGGAGGCCCCTACCGGGAATTCACGATGGAAGTGAATCCGGAGGACATCGTGGAAAAGGGGAAAGGCTACGTGGAAAGCCTCAAGGCCCTCGGGGTGAACCGGGTCAGCATCGGTGTCCAATCCTTTGACGACGCGCTCCTCCAGTGGATGAACCGCCGGCACGACGCCGCCCGGGCGCGGGAAGCCTTCCGCATCGTCCGGGAAGCGGGCGTCGACAATGTCAGCATCGACCTTATCTTCGGGATCAGCCACCTCTCAGACGAGGTATGGGCCGATACCGTCGACCAGGCCGTCGCCCTCGGACCGGAACACATCTCCTGCTACCAGTTGACGGTGGAGGGGGAAAGCGCCCTGGCCGACCAGGTGGCTGCGGGAGCATACACCGAAGCCGACGACGCCCTCTGCCGGCGCCAATATGACATCCTCTGTCAGAAACTGTCAGCCGCCGGCTACCACCATTACGAAATCTCCAATTTCGCCCGTCCGGGCTTCGAAGCCGTGCACAACGGAGGCTACTGGGACCGGAGACCCTATGTCGGAATCGGCCCTGGAGCCCATTCTTTCCACGGTTCCACCCGGTCCTGGAACAGCAAGGTCCTCCACGGCTGGACCGCCACCACCGAAACCCTTTCACCCGAAGACGCCCGCGTGGAAACCCTGATGCTCTCCCTTCGGACTGACAAGGGGATCGACGCGGCCTTCTTGCACAAAAATTGCAGGAAGGAAGATATCGGACGGCTCGTGGAAAGCGGAGCCCTGGTCCCCGTGGGAAACCGGTACCGGATTCCCGAAGACCGGTTCTTCGTCTCCGACGAAATTGTCCGCGAACTCATTTAACCACACTGTATCATGGCAAGCACAAAATCCTTCTTCTCCCTCCTCGCGGGCCTCGCTGCAGGCGCCGCCATCGGTATCCTGTATGCTCCGGACAAGGGCTGGAAAACCCGCGCCCGCGTAAAGAAAGCCACGGCCAACGGCTATGAGGACCTCAAGGAGAACCTCGGCGAATTCGGCGCCAAGGTCGACGTCAAGACGAAAGAGGCCAAGGAATCCATCAAGAACCTCCGCGAAACCCTCCGCGAGAAGGGCAGCGAAATCAAGGAAAGCACCCGCGACCTGCTCGTCAAGCAACTCGAACGCCTGGAAAACGCCCTGAAGCAGGCCGAAGCGGAGGCTGAAGAGGCCGTCGCCGAAGAGCCCGAAGTGGACGAACAGGCCCCCGAGGCATGAGCAACTTCACCCAACCGGCCGAAGACCTCTCCCACAAGGCACAGGAATACATCGACCTCCGCCTGGACGACATAAAGCTCCATCTGGCGAAGGGCCTTTCCGTTTCCGTGTCCAAGCTCGTCGGGATGATCCTGATTCTGGGCGTAGCGACGAACCTGGTGCTCGTACTCTCCTTCGGCATCATCCTGCTGGTGGGGGAACTGATCGGCAGCTATGCCTGGTCCGCCATCGGCGTGGCCGCGCTGCTGGCGATTGCCGTCTGGATCCTCATCCGGAAACGCGAAAGCCTGTTCAAGGATACTTTCGTCCCGCTTTTCGTCAACCTCCTGTTCAACGACGATGACGATGAAAAAGAAAAATAACTATCAGGACATCAAGACGATGGAGGACCTCCACGCCGCCATCCGGAGCAACCGTGCCCGGATCGAGGCCAAGGGCGAATCCGTGCAGGGAAGCCTCACCCGGGTCCAGGGGTTCTACACGCCCCAGAACCTGGCGCTGCAGGCCGTGCGGAAATTCGCCCTGGACCATCGGCTGTACACCATCGCCATCAACGCCGTCGTCGGACTCAAAAACCTGCTGAAGAAATGACCTACCTGCGCAGAGCCCTCAAGTATTTCATCCAGATTTCGCTCCTGTTCGCCGTCATCATCGGCATCCTGATGGCGACGGGGATGGTGTCCAAGGACGTGGCCGTCGCTTTCCAGCATGGCTGGACCTCGGTGTGGTGGATACTCGGACTGTTTGCCGTCATGTCCCTCGCCTATCCCTTCTTCGGCTATCAGAAGCGGAAGATCAACGTCGTCGGCGACCCGGCGGACTACAAGGAAGGCATCGTCCAGGCTCTGGACGCCCGCGGCTATGTCCTGGAAGGTGACCAGGACGGTGTGCTGACCTTCCGTCTCTCCTCCGCCCTGAACCGGGCCGCGCGGATGTGGGAAGACCGCATCACGCTTTCGCCCATCCTGGGCGGTTTCCAGGCCGAGGGTCTTTCCCGGGACCTGGTCCGCGTAATAAGTTCCATCGAACAAACATTCAGGAATCATGGAAACAACTGATACCCAGAAATTCAAGACCGTCGCGAAGTTTTCCGAGCGCCTGCCCGCCGAGATCCTCGCCGGCATGCTGAACGACAACGGCATTCCCGCCGGTGTGTTCGGCGCCGATTCCTCCTACCCCTGCCTCAATTATGCGCTTCCCATCGAAGTGAAAGTGAACGCCGACGACTACGAAAAAGCGGTCGCCCTCATTCCTGAAGAAAACCGCTTGAAAGAAGAATAGCCGACCTTCTATTGCTGCTGACTCCCGCCTGCAAGATCCAGGATTTCCGACGTGATCTTCTGCTGGCGGGATTTGTTGTACTGGAGGGTGAGCTCCTGCAGAAGGTCTTCGCCGTTATCCGTCGCAGTCTGCATGGCCACGGTACGGGCAGCGTGCTCGGAGGCATTGCTGTCCAGCAGGGCCGTGTAGAACTTGAGTTTCAGTGATTTGGGAAGAAGGTCCGCCAGGAGTTCGGAAGCGGAGGGCTCGAGGATATAGTCGAGATCGGATTCCTTCGCCTCACCCGGGATGACATTTCCCATCGGCAGGAGGGTTTCCCGCACGGGGACCTGCTTGCCGGAAGAGACGAAATGATTGTAAACCAGTTCCACCCGGTTCAACCGGTCCTCCCGGAAATCGTCCATGAGCTTTTCCGCCAGTTCCGCGGCGGGGGCATAGGCGGGTTTGTCGGCCAGTTTCGTATAATTCTCCGGAGAGGGAAAACCCACTTTCTTCATCGACTCGGCCATCTTGCGGCCGATGCTGTAAACGGTCACGTCGGCCTGGTCCCCGTACTCCCGCAATACGTCCAATACGAGACGGACGGCGTTGGAATTGAAGGCGCCGCAGAGGGAGGAGTTCGAAGCGAAGGCCACGATGGCGACTTTCTGCCGGACCGGAACGCCCTCTTCCCCCGAAGATACCCGGGGCATCCAGTCCGAAACGCCCGATCCTCCGGTTTGCACCAGGAGCCGGTCCAGCATCCCCTGAAGCTTGCGCTCATAAGGACGCATTCCTTCGATGGCCTGCTGCGCCTTGCGGAGCTTGGCCGAGGCCACGAGCTTCATCGCGGAAGTGATCTTCAGCGTGCTCTTGACGGAGCCGATGCGGCCCTTTATTTCCTTTAACGAGGGCATGGGACTATTGCATTCCGGCGATGATGGACGTAGCTTCCACGCGGAGGATGTCACCGATCTCATCGGTCATCTTTCCGGCGGCGAGCGGAGCAAGGACATCATCCTTGTGGGAGGCACGGAGACGGTCCAGGAAAAGGTCCTGGAACTCCCGGACCCGGGCCACCGGGATATCCCGCATCAAGGCATTCGTGCCGCAATAGAGGACGGCGATCTGCTCACCCACGGGCATGGGACTGTACTGGGGCTGAATGAGGAGCTGGTTATTCTTACGCCCCTTGTCCAAGGCCATCGCCGTGACCTTGTCCATGTCGGACGAGAACTTGGAGAAGGCTTCCAGTTCGGCGTACTGGGCCTGGTCGATCTTCAGGGTTCCGGCGACCTTCTTCATCGATTTCACCTGGGCGCTGCCACCCACACGGGAGACGCTGATACCCACGTTGATGGCTGGCCGAATGCCCTGGTTGAACAGGCCGGATTCCAGGTAGATCTGACCGTCGGTGATGGAAATCACGTTCGTGGGAATATAGGCCGAAACGTCGCCGGCCTGCGTCTCGATGATCGGAAGAGCGGTAAGGGAACCGCCGCCGCGGACCTTTCCCTTCAACACCTCGGGAAGGTCGTTCATCTGTTCGGCCACTTCCTGCTGGCCGATGATTTTCGCGGCCCGTTCGAGCAGGCGGGAATGCAGGTAGAAAATGTCGCCCGGATAAGCCTCGCGGCCGGAAGGACGGCGGAGGATCAGGGAAACCTCCCGGTAAGCGACCGCCTGTTTCGAAAGATCGTCATACACCACCAGCGCGTGACGGCCTGTATCGCGGAAGTACTCGCCGATGGCGGCGCCGGCGAAGGGCGCATAATACTGCAGGGCGGCGGGGTCGGCGGCGGTGGCGGCCACGACGACCGTGTAGTCCATGGCCCCGTGGTCGCGAAGGGTCTTGACGATGCTGGCCACCGTGGATCCCTTCTGTCCCACAGCCACATAGATGCAGTAGACCGGATCACCCGCCAGGAAATTGTTCCGCTGGTTGATGATGGTGTCAATGGCGATGGCGGTCTTGCCCGTCTGTCGGTCGCCGATGATGAGTTCCCGCTGTCCGCGGCCGATCGGGATCATCGCGTCGATGGCCTTGAGGCCGGTCTGCAACGGCTCATTCACGGGCTGGCGGAAAATGACGCCCGGCGCCTTGCGTTCCAACGGCATGTCCACCCGTTCTCCACCAATCTCGCCCAGTCCGTCCAGCGGATTGCCAAGCGGATCCACGACGCGCCCCACAAGCTGCTCGCCCACAGGGATGGAGGCGATGCGGTGGGTCCTCCGGACGACGGCCCCTTCCTTCAAAAGGTCGGTCGGGCCCATCAGGACGGCGCCCACGTTGTCGGGTTCCAGATTCATCACGACGGCCATCACGCCGTCGCCGCAGTCCAGCAGTTCACCGGCCTCGGCATGGTCCAGGCCGTAGATGCGGACGACGCCGTCACTGACCTGGAGGACCTTGCCGATTTCCTCGAACTGGAGGTCGCTCTTCATTTCCCGGAGCTGCCGCAGGAGCACTTCGGATATTTCGCTGGGTTTGATGGAACTGGCCATAACTACACGATTCTTCTGTTTTTCTCAATGTATTGGAGCCGGATGAGTTCCAGCTCCCGGGCGACGCTCTTGTCAATCATCGCGTCGCCGATGTCAAAGACGAATCCGCCGATCAGGGACGGATCCACCTCCACCTCGATGAGGGCTTCTTCGCCGGAATGGTCCTTGACCAGCGCCCGGAGCCGTTCCAGAAGGCTTTCCGGAGGCTGGATGGCAACCCGCAGGATCGCTTTCCTGATGCCGAGACTCTTCCGGTACCGGTCCGCGAAATCCCGGAGCGCCAAAGGGAGAAGGGCGATCCTCCCGTTCTCCATCAGCAGGCCGATGAAACGCTCCAACTCCGGCGCCATCGGTTCTTCCAGGGCCGTCCGGAGCAGTTTCAGTTTTTCCGCATCCTTCACTACATCTTTCGCCGCCACCATCCGGGACAGGTCGGGGACGTCGGCGAGGATACGGGAAAGCCTTTCCGCCTGCGCGCAGACGGAATCGCCGTTCCCGGTCTCATGGACATACTTCACCAAGGCGTCGGCGTAGCGGATCCGGATGATGCTATCGTTCACGAATGAAGTTCGGATTGGACGGTCTCGTCGACCATCTTGTCAATGAATTCGCGCTGTTCCTTGTCGTCGGAGAGGTCTTTCCTGAGGATTTTCTCGGCGATGGAGACGGACAGCAAGGCAACCTCCCTGCGGACGTCCCGGAGGGCGGCTTCCTTTTCGGCCGCGATCTCGGTACGGGCCTCGGCGAGGATCTTGTCGGCCTCTTCCCGCGCCTGCTGCTTCGCATCCGCAATCATCTTGTTGCGGGTGTCGGCGGCATCCTTCAGGATGTCGGTCTGCTCCTTGCGGGCGTCTTCCAGCATCTGCGCATGCTCCGCCATCATCCCGGCCAGACGAGACTCGATCTCGTGGGCATCCTTCAGCGACTTCTCAATGGTGGAGTTCCGCTTGTCGACCATCTCCGTGATGATCGGAAAACCGAACTTCCACAGCAGGAAGAAGACGAGGCCGAAGATAACGACCATCCAGAACAGGAGGCCGGTGTCGGGCGTGACGAGATTCATACGCTAGAGGACCAGGGCCAGAAGGCAGACGATGATGGCGAAGAGGGCCGCACCCTCGATCATACCGGCGGCGATGATCATCGCGGTCCGGAGGTTTCCGGCACTCTCGGGCTGACGCGCGATGGATTCCATCGTGGACTTGCCGATCTTGCCGATACCGAACGCGGCGGCGATCGCGGCGACGGCGGCGCCGATGGCGACACCCGCCTTTCCGAGGGCGGCACCCGCCGCAGCCTGGAGAATCATAGTAACAAGCAACATAACGTTATAAGTTTAAATGTTCGTATTTCTTTTCCGTCATTCTCCATGGGCCCTTGCGAGCCCGATATAGATGGACGACAACATCGTGAAGACATAGGCCTGGATGAAGGCCACCAGGCATTCCAGGGCATCCAGGAAGACGCCGAACAGGACCGAAACCACGGTCATGGACCCGGTCAGGACGGCCCCGTACTTGGCCATGATGAAGATAATGCACACCATGCACAGGATCATGATGTGGCCGGCGAGCATGTTCGCGAAAAGACGGATGGTGAGGGACACCGGCTTCATCAGGGCGCTGAAGACCTCGATGACGGGCATGATGGGCTTCAGGAACACCGGGACGTCCGGATTGAAGATGTCCTTGTAATAGTGCTTCGTGCCCGTGAGGTTTACGGTGAAGAACGTACACAGGGCCAGCACCAGGGTGATGGCGATGTTGCCGGTGAGGTTCGCCCCGCCCGGAAAGAACGGGACGATGCCCAGGAAATTGTTCAGCAGGATGAACAGGAATGCCATGCACAGGTAGGGCGAATACTTCCGGTAATCCTCCTCGCCAATGTTCTCGCGGGCCATGTTGTGGACCATCATTACCAGCGGCTCCATCAGGGCGGCAATGCCCGTCGGAGGCTCGTTCAGCACATCGTGCTTCTTATACCAGCGGGCCGTGCAGAGGATGACGATGAGCAGGAGCAGGCTGGACATCATCAGCGACAGGACGTTCTTCGTGATGGATATGTCGAACGGGCGCTCCCCACTGTCCACCTCGACGATCTTTCCCTTGTGCGGATCCTCCTGCGCGATTTTCAAGCCCTCATAGGAGGCACCGTGCGCCAGCTTCCTGGAAGAGAAGACATGCCAGCCGGTGGAACTGTGCACGATGACCGGCAGGTGCAGGGCGGCATGCCTGTCCCCCCAGGACCAGAGATGCCACTCATAGTCGTCGCCGATATGCTCGAAGATGATGCCGGCCACGTCGACCGGCTCCTCCGCCTGGGGCGCAGGGGACGGCGAAGCGGATAGCAACATCGATATGAGCAGCGCAACGATCATACTTCCACGCACACATCAACCTGGTTGTCACAAACTTCCACAAAACCGGAAGAGATGGCAAGCCGGGATTCCCTGCCTTCGGACACATACACGATATCTCCCTTTTCCAGGGAGGAAATGAGGGCACCGTGGTCCTTCAGGACCTCGAACGGACCTGCCGTCCCCGGCAGCGTCACGGCCGATACCGCCTGCTCCACGAGCGTTCCCTCGGGCGATACGATATGCAACTGAATCACGTCCATTTATTCCTTGGCTGCCTCCAGCAGCTTCTCGCCCTTCGCGATGGCGTCTTCGATCGTACCCACGTTCAGGAAAGCCTGCTCCGGAAGGTAGTCCACCTCGCCGTCCAGGATCATGTTGAAACCCCGGATGGTGTCCTCGATGGAAACCATCACGCCCGGAACGCCGGTGAACTGGCCGGCCACGTGGAACGGCTGCGACAGGAAACGCTGGACGCGGCGGGCCCGGTTCACCGTAGTCTTGTCCTCGTCCGAGAGTTCGTCCATGCCCAGGATGGCGATGATGTCCTGGAGCTCCTGGAAGCGCTGGAGGATCTGTTTCACGCGCTGGGCGGTGTTGTAATGGGCCTCGCCCACGATGTTTGGGTCCAGGATGCGGGAGGTGGATTCCAGCGGGTCCACGGCCGGGTAGATGCCGAGAGCCGTGATCTTACGGCTCAGCACCGTCGTTGCGTCCAAGTGGGAGAAGGTCGTCGCCGGGGCCGGGTCCGTCAGGTCGTCCGCCGGGACGTAAACGGCTTGTACAGAAGTGATTGAGCCGTTCTTGGTAGAAGTGATCCGCTCCTGCATCTGGCCCATCTCGGTAGCCAGGGTAGGCTGGTAACCCACGGCGGAAGGCATCCGGCCCAGCAGGGCCGACACCTCCGATCCCGCCTGGGTGAAACGGAAGATGTTGTCGATGAAGAACAGGATGTCGCGGGGCCCTTCGCCGGTGTCGCTGTCGCGGAAGGATTCCGCCAGTGTCAGGCCGCTCAGGGCCACACTGGAACGGGCTCCAGGGGGTTCATTCATCTGGCCGAAGACCATGGATACCTGGGATTTCTTGAGTTCCTCCTTGTCGACGAGGGACAGGTCCCATTTCCCCTCTTCCATCGCCTTGCTGAAGGCGTCACCGTAGCGGATGACATTGGATTCGATCATCTCGCGGAGGAGGTCGTTGCCCTCGCGGGTACGCTCGCCCACGCCGGCGAAGATGGAAAAGCCGTTATGGGCTTTCGCAATGTTGTTGATAAGTTCCTTGATGAGCACGGTCTTGCCCACGCCGGCGCCGCCGAACAGGCCGATCTTGCCGCCCTTGAGGTAGGGCTCCAGCAGGTCGATGACCTTGATACCCGTGAACAGGACTTCCTGCGAAGTGGTCAGGTCCTCGAACTTGGGCGGGTCGCGGTGGATCGGGAGCGCCTCCTCCCGGGAAAGCGGCCCCATACCGTCGATGGTCTCGCCTACGACGTTCATCACGCGTCCGCGGATCTGCGCGCCGACCGGCATCGCGATGGGTTTTCCGGTCGGACGGGCCTCGATTCCCCGGCTGATCCCGTCGGTGGAATCCATCGCCACGCAGCGGACCGTGTCCTCGCCGATGTGCTGCTGCACCTCCACGACGAGCGTCCGCCCGCCGGGACGCGTCACCTCCAGGGCCTCGTGGATGCGGGGAAGCTCCCCGCCCTCTTCCAGGTCGAAATGCACGTCCACGACCGGTCCGACAACCTGGGTGATGTATCCTGCCAAACTGCTTGCCATAGGATTCTCGTTTTGTGTATCTACAAAGATAAAAAATATCCTCCGTTTTCCCAATACTACAGCATCGCTTCGATGAGCGAACCCAGGACGGTGCGGATGGAAGCGGTGGTGGCGGTAGCGCTGTTGACCATCAGGGAAAAGGCATACTTGGGTGCACCGTTTCCGTCCAGGATATAGCCGCTGTAGCACAGGACCCCCGTCATCGACCCGCTTTTGATGCGGATGCGGGCCTTCTGGGCCGGCGTCAGTTTGGGCACAAGCGACGTAAGGGTGCCCTCGCCGGGTTGCGGAAGACTGGCGAGAAAGGCGTCGAAAGCCTTGGAGCGGGTCATCGAACGGAGATAGTCCGCCATGAACGAAGGAGAGACCAGATTCTGCCGGGAAAGACCGCTCCCGTCCTCCATCCACAGGCCGGAAAGGTCGGCCTTGGCCCCGTCCGGGCCGGCCATCAGGCCTTCCAGGACGTCCTTCACCGCCACCTGGCAGCTGTCATAGACCGCGATGCCGCTCGCCCGTTCGCCCATCTGCCGGAAGAGGGCCTCCGCATAGAAATTGTCGCTGCGGACATTGGTCTCCCGGACGATCTTCGACAGGACCGGAGCGTACGAAACGCCGACGGACACCGGCTCACCGGCCTTTTCGGCCGGAACGAAATCAGCCCCGCGGATATAGCCGCCCCGGTCGATGTCGGCATAGCCGCCGGTCACTTCCCAACCCGTCGAGCGCAGGTTCTGCCAGAAATAATAGGCACAGGTAAGCGCCCCGTACTTGTTGGCGAAATGCTCCACTTTGGGGGCGCGTCCTACGGCGAAAGTGCCCCGGAGCTCCGCATAGGGAGCCAAGTCAGTGGTATAGAGATACAGGCTGTTCCCGGTACCCGCAGGCCCGGTCACGGAAAGGTTCGAGAAATGCATCCAGGGAGTCTCCGGATACTGCTGCGTCACCCGGACCGGACCGCCTTCGGTTCCGGCCGAGACGGCATAGTCCACGGCGTTGGCATAGAAACTGAGGGCGCTGGTGCCTGCTCCATAATAGGTTCCGGTGTCGTCATAGCCCCAGGTGGTATTCTCCAGATGGCCTTCGTAGGACCGGCCGTCCCCGATGACCCGGCCGTCGATCCGCTGGATGCCGGCCTCTTTCAGCAGGGTCTTCCACCGCCAGAAAAGGGCGTCGGTCTTCACCGCGATGGAGTCGCTCACCCCGACGGTAGGATCACCCCGGCCCATGATGTACACGTCCCCGTGCAGGGTTCCGTCCTCTACCGTTCCGGTGTAGCCGATGCCGGTCTCGAAACGGAAGCCTGGCCCGAGGGCATGCAGGGCCGTTCCCGTGGTCACGAGTTTGAGATTCGAGGCCGGAACCATCCTCCGGCCGGACTCCCGGTCCGCCAAGACGCGGCCGGACAGGTCCTGGACCATCACGCCGAAGAGGGCCCCCTTGAGCGGTTCTCGGGATGCCGCAGCATCCACTTTCTGTTGCAGGGTTGTCTGCGCCCGCAACGGCAGGACCGCCGCGAGGAGCATCCCCAATAGCATCCATTTACGCATAATGACAAAGATAGGATATTTTTCTTATCTTTGTTTTCTGAACAAACCTTTCCGGAAATGAAAAAGACAGTACTTGTATCGGGCGGAGCGGGCTTCATCGGAAGCCACGTGACCGTGGAACTCATCCAGGCGGGCTACGACGTGGTGGTCGCCGACAATTTCTCGAACTGCGACCTCACCTGCTTCGAGGGCGTGAAGAAGATCACGGGACGCGAAGACATCCCCCTGGTGAAGATGGATTTCTGCGACGCAGAGGCCGTACACAAGATCTTCAACGACTACCCCATCGACGCCGTCATCCACTTCGCCGCCTTCAAGGCCGTGGGTGAATCCGTCTTCAAGCCGGTCCTCTACTACAAGAACAATCTCATGAGCTTCCTGAACGTGCTGGAGGCGGCTGAGGCCAAGGGCGGATGCAATGTGCTGTTCTCTTCTTCCGCCACCGTATACGGCGAGCCGGATGTCGTCCCCGTGACGGAGAAGACGCCCCGCAAGCCCGCCACCTCGCCTTACGGCAACACCAAGGCGGTTTGCGAGGACATCCTCCGCGACACCGTCTTCGCCACGAAGGGTGCAGTGAAGGGCATCCTCCTGCGTTATTTCAACCCCATCGGCGCCCACCCGAGCGCCCTGATCGGCGAACTCCCCCGCGGCGTTCCCAACAACCTGGTTCCGTTCATCACCCAGACCGCCATCGGAAAGCGCGAGTGCCTGTCCGTGTTCGGCAACGACTATCCTACCGAGGACGGCACCTGCCTGCGTGATTTCATCGACATCGTGGACCTCGCGAAGGCCCATGTGTATGCCGTCACCAGGATGATCGAAGGCAAGATGAAGGAGGACTGCGAGGTCTTCAATATCGGCACCGGCCGCCCCGTCTCCGTGCTGGAACTGATCAATGCGTTCGAGAAAGTGAACGGCGTAAAAGTCAACCACAAGTTTGCCCCGCGCCGTGCCGGCGACGTCACCGCCATCTGGGCCGACCCGACCCTCGCAAACAAGGAGATGGGCTGGAAGGCCACCCGCACCGTCGAGGAAACCCTCGCCTCCGCCTGGGCCTGGGAAAAGCACATCGCCGGGAAATAGTCCGCTTATGAACACATTCTCCAGATTCCTTCTGTCCGCCGTCACGCTGTTGACGGCGGCATTGTCTCTGCAGGCCCAGCCCGAACTCACCCTCGAAGACATCTACGCGAAAGGCACGTTCCGGATGAGGGGCGTCCCCCAGCCCACCTGGATGGAAGACGGCCGCTCCTATTCCGCCATGACCGGAGAGGGCCTGGTCCAGGTCGACGCCGCCACCCTGGCGGAGAAAGTCATCGTCCCGATGTCCGCCTTCATTCCGGAAGGAGCCGACCGCCCTGTCCGGGCAGAGGACTACACCTGGTCCGAAGACAAGACCAAACTGGTCGTATACACGAATTCCCGCCGGGTATGGCGCCGCAACACCCGGGGCGACTACTGGCTCCTGGACATCGCCGCCGGAACCATCCGCCAGCTCGGAAAGGGGCTGGAGCCTTCCCGGATGATGTACGGGAAACTGTCTCCGAAGGGGGACAGGTTCGCCTATGTCTATTATAACAACCTGTATGTGGAGGATGTCACCACCGGTGAACGCCGCCAGCTCACCCGCGACGGCAGCGACATCATCGTCAACGGCAACTTCGACTGGGTGTATGAAGAGGAACTGAACTGCTACGACGGCTGGCGCTGGAGTCCCGACGGGAAGAAGATCGCCTTCTGGCGCTCCGACACCGAGGGCACGGGGACCTTCCTGATGATCGACAACATCGACTCCCTCTATTCCTTCACCATTCCCCTTCCGTATCCGAAGGCGGGAACGACGAATTCCGCCGTCAAGGTAGGCGTCGTGGACGTGGAAACCGCGCAGACCGGGTGGTTCCCCGTCCCGGGCGACCCGCGGGAAAACTACATCGCCCGGATGGAGTTCGTTCCCGGGACCGAGGAGGTGATGATCCAGCAGCTGAACCGTCTCCAGAACACGAACACCGTCTATTACGGCAATGTCAACACCCTGGAGCTGAACCCCTTCTATCAGGACCACGACGACGCCTTCCTGGACATCCACGACAACATCGTGTGGCTGGATGGGAACAAGTACTTCACCTGGACCAGTGAAAAGGACGGCTGGAGGCACCTGTACCGGGTCAGCCGCGACGGAAAGAAGGAGACCCTCATCACGAAGGGAGACTTCGATGTCATCCGTGTCCTTCAGATCGACACCAAGGGAGGATATGTCTATTATATGGCCTCTCCGGAAAGCGCTGTGGAACAATACCTTTACCGCAGCCGGCTGGACGGGAAGAAAGCGGCGGAGAGGGTAACGCCGGCGGGCTTCACCGGAACCTATTCCTACAATATCTCTCCCGGCGCCAAATATGCCCTGTGCAACTATAGCAACTACGCCACGCCGCGTGTCTATGAGATGGTCTCCCTTCCGGACCACAAGGTTATCCGCACGCTGGAAGACAATGCCGAACTCAAGGCCGTCTACGCCTCTTACGGCTTCCGCACCCGGGAATACTTCCAGGTGGATATCGGCGAAGTCGTGCTGGACGGCTGGATGATCAAGCCCCGGGATTTCGATCCGACGAAAAAGTATCCGGTCATCTTCAACATCTATGGAGAGCCGGCCTCCTCCACGGTCCAGAACAGCTGGTCCGGGGATTACTGGAACCAGCTTCTCGCCCAGAACGGGTATATCGTCATGAGCATCGATCCCCGGGGAACGAACAATCCCAAGGGGCGCGAGTGGCGGAAGAGCATCTACGGGAAAGTGGGCATCCTCGCCATGGCCGACCATGCCAAGGCCGTCCGCATCGCCGAAAGGATGTTCCCGTTCATGGATCCGGAGCGCATCGGCGTCTGGGGCTGGAGCGGCGGTGGTTCCTCCACGGCCCACCTGATGTTCAAGTACCCCGACATTTATTCCACCGGCATCGCCGTCGCGGGTGTGTACTCGCAGTACCTGTACGACTCCATCTATCAGGAACGTTACATGGGCCTTCCCTCCACGAACCCCGACGGCTTCCGCGAGGGCTCCCCGATCAACCACGCCGCCGGCCTGAAGGGCGACCTGCTCCTCATCCACGGCACCGGGGACGATAACGTCCACTACCAGAGCCTGGAAATGCTGGTGAATGAACTGGTGAAGCAGGACAAGCAATTCTCGATGATGGCTTATCCGATGCGCACGCACGGAATCAGCGAACGGGAAAATACGACGATGCACCTGTACCGAACGATGCTCCGCTTCTGGCTGGAGCATCTGGCTCCGGGAGGACGTCCTGCCTGATTCTGGCCCGGTTCTTGTTTATCTGCTTCCTCAAAAAAGTAGTGTAACCAGAACCTGAACATTTATGAAAAAGATCGGTTTTTCCCTTCCGGTCCTGGCAGCCGCCATTTTGCTGTCCTGCTCGAAGGACCCCATTGATATCGCCGTTCCGGAAACAGACTCCACCCCCGTCGAGGCCGACGACTCCGCCGGCGGGAACATTGTGACCGACAAGGATGACGACAATGTCGCCAACTCCACTTTCGACCGCACTGTAAAGGTCACTTTCAGCGGAAGCAAGGCAACGGTCACGGGAACGACGGAAGATTTCACCGTTTCCGTCGACGGGGCCGGTGTAACCATCACCAACAACGGCGACGAAGTCGTGATTTACGAACTCACCGGATCATCCTCCGACGGATATTTCAAGCTCTACAGCACCCGGAAGCAGGAAATCCTCCTGAACGGATTGAGCCTCACGAACAAGAACGGCGCAGCCATCAACAACCAGAGCCACAAGCGTACTTTCGTCGTCATCAAGGGTACGAACGCCCTTGCCGATGGTGTCTCTTATACCTCAACACCGTCCGATGAGGATGAGAAAGCGGCCTTCTTCTCCGAAGGCCAGCTCGTATTCAGCGGCGACGGCACCCTGACCGTAAACGCCACCGGCAAGGCGGGCATCACCTCCGACGACTATGTCCGCTTCATGGACGCCCCTACCGTGAAAGTCACTTCCAGCGCCGGGCACGGCGTGCGCGGCAAGGAAGCCATCATCGTCAGTGACGGAATCATCGACGTGGAAGTCTCCGGCACCGGCAAGAAGGGATTCTCCTCCGACACGCTGGTATATTTCGGAGGCGGCGTAACGACCATCCGGACAACGGGTTCCGCCGGGGATGTGGATGGCGAGCTCACCGGGGTCGCCGGCATCAAGGCGGACCTGCGCTTCGAGATCGAGGACGGCGTGCTGGACATCACCTCCACCGGCACGGGTGCGAAAGGCATCAGCGGCGACAATGTGGCCTATTTCAAAGGCGGTACCGTCACGGTCAATGTCACCGGCGTCAACTACGGAAGCAGCTCCTCCGGCGGGGGTTGGGGTGGCCCGGGCGGGCGGCCCGGCCAGGGAAGCGGTTCTTCTTCCGACAATTCCGTGGCGTCCAAAGGAATCAAGTTCGATGGCAACCTGTACATCTCCGGCGGCAGGATCACCGTCAAGAGCGCCAAGCACGAAGCCCTGGAGGCCAAGGGCGTCATCGAGGTCACCGGTGGCGAAGTGTACGCCTATTCCAGTGATGACGCCATCAATGCCGGCGGCGACTTCACCATCGACGGCGGAGCGGTCTATGCCCAGTCCACCGGCAACGACGGCCTGGATGCCAACGGAAACCTCTACATCAAGGACGGAATCGTTTTTGCCGTCGGAAGCGGCGGTGCCGAACTGGCCATCGATGCCAACTCCGAAGCCCAGAAGAAACTCTATCTCACCGGCGGCACCGTCATTGCCGTGGGCGGACTCGAGAGCGGCGCTTCCCTCAGCCAGGCCTGCTGGTCGGCCGGAACCGTCAAGGCCAACACCGATTACGCCCTGCTTGACAAGGGCGGTAATACCATCGGGGCATTCAGGACGCCGTCGGGCGGAAGCCAGACCCTGATCCTGTCCGCGCCCTCCCTGGAATCGGCCCTGTACGGGGTGAGCGTCGAGGGCGGCGAATCCTGCCTTGAAGGGCAGTACTGGGTCAGAGCGACCGTTTCCGGCGGAAAAGGATGCACCTTGTCCACCTATAGCGGTGGCCAGGGCGGCGGTGGCGGACGGCCGGGATGGTGATTGTGAAAAATAATCGTATCTTTGTAAGTTAACTCGATTTAAAATGAAAAAGATACTGACGCTTTTCGCCCTGGTTTTCGCCCTGACCCTGCCGGCTGTGGCGCAGAACACCCAGACCGGCCCGAAAATCAACAAGAAGAACCTGGTCATCAAGGAGTGGAACACCGATGTCAAGTCCGGAAAGAAAGTCCTGGATCACATCACGACCTACAATCCCGAGGGAAAGAAGATTGAGGAGATCGAGTATGGCTCGGAGGGCCAGAAATGGCGCAAGCGTTTCGAATACGGGGCGGACGGCAAGGTCTCCCGGGAATCGGTATACGATGAACGGAACCGGCTGCAGACCGTCAAGAAATTCGAGTACAATGAGTTCGGCCGCAAGAAAACCCAGTATAACTACAACGGGAAAGGGAAACTCATCTCGATGAAGGTGTTCGAGTATATCACGGAGGATGCCTGAAGTCGCCCATATTTCCCTGACCGGCCCGCTTGAGGCGCTGGCACCCATCACCCTGGAGGAGATGGATGCCGTGCGGCTGATGAACCGGATCGACACGAAATACCTCACCGACGAAGCTACGGTCGCGGAGGTTCTCCGCGATGCCGCCGCTGCCGGTTACCGGGCTCTTGTCGCAGACGGAGCACGGATCAGCCCGTACGACTCGGTCTATTTCGACACGGAGGGACTCCGGATGTTTTCCGACCACCACAACCGGCGGCTCCGCCGGCAGAAGGTCCGCACCCGCGCGTACGTCAATTCCGGCGACGCCTTCCTGGAGGTCAAGCGGAAGAACAACCGGGGGCGCACGAAAAAGAAACGTACCGGCATTCCGCTGCAGGAACTGCCCGATTTCCGGGCTGACGAGGCCGCCTGCCGCTATCTCGCGGACCACTCCGATTTCCGGGCCGAAGAACTCCAGCCCACGCTGGAGACCGTCTTTCAGCGGATTACCCTGGTCAATCCCGGAATGACCGAACGGATCACCATCGACACCTGCCTGTCATTCAAGAACTTCCGGACCGGACTGGAAACCTCTCTCCGGGATGCCGTCATCATCGAGCTCAAACAGGACGGGCATTCCGCCAGCCAGATGAAACGCATCCTTCTCAACCACCGGGTCAAGCCCGCGCGGATCAGCAAATACTGCATCGCCGTCACCCTGACCGACCCTTCGGCCAAGTCGAACCGGTTCAAGGTGAAGGTGCGCCAGATCGAAAAGACCATCAACCATAAAATCACCGTAATATGATTACGATGCAAGACCTCGGCGACTATACCCTCGCCGACGAAGAACTCTTCGACGTCCAATCCATCACGGATGCAATGATGACCACGGCCCAGAGCCTTACCGAGCTTGCCATCCGGTTCTTCCTGAACCTGGTCGTGTGCTGGATCATCGTGGGCCTGTTCTATTACCGGAAAAGCCGGCGCCGTGACTACTATTTCACCTTCATGGTGTTCTCCACGGCGATGCTGATGCTCCTGTACATCATGGGCAACGTGGAAGTAGGCGTAGGCCTGACCCTGGGCCTGTTCGCCATCTTCGGCGTTATCCGGTACCGTACCGAGACGGTACCCATCCGGGAGATGACCTACCTGTTCGTCATCATCGCCATCGCCGCGATGAACGGCCTGGCACCGCTGTACCGGGTGGTCGGCGCCTCTTCCGACACCCCGCATTATGCCCTGGACTGGGGCGCCACGCTGGTCACCGCGCTGTCGAACCTGCTGGTCGTGGGCCTGATCTGGGTGCTGGAGAGTGAAAAACTGCTTCATCATACCTCCACCAAGCTCGTCCTCTACGACCGGATTGACCTTATCGTCCCGGAGCGCCGGGCGGAACTCATCGCAGACCTGGAGAAGCGGGTCGGCGTCAAGGTCGACAACCTCGAGGTGGGCCACGTGGACTTCCTCAAGGACGCCGCCTTCATCAAGATCTATTACACCCTGGACAAGGGACAGACCGGTTCCATCGACCAGATCACCCGCGCCAAAGACTTCCTGGAACAATGAAAAAGATCCTTCTCCTCATCGCGCTGACAATCCCAGCTGGTGCTTTCGCACAGACAAACCATGACGAGGGCCTTTCCTTCGGCGCCCGCGCCACGGTGGAGGCCGATGCGAAACTGGCCAGCGGCCTGCATCTGCTCGCCCACGAAGAGACCCGCCTGTACTGGAACGGGGATGATGTCCTGCGCTTTTATACCGGCATCGGCCTGGAATACAAGGTGCTGTCCTTCCTGAAGGTGGGTGCGGAATATGAACTGATCAACCGGCAGAAATACGAAACCGACAGTAATGGCAAAACCTACAAGGAGTGGGGTGTACGTCACCGGGGAAACTTTTTCCTGACCGGCACTTTCGACGCCGGCGACTGGCGGTTCGGTCTCAAGGAAACCTTTCGGATGACCTACCGCCCGGACGAGGTGAACCTGTACCAGTCCCCGAAGACCGCCCTGGCCCTCAAGTCCAAGGTCTCGGTCAAATACCGCGGCTGGGGAAAGGTCGTCCCCTTTGCCGCCTTCGAGGTACGCAACACCCTCAACGACGCCTCATACTCAGGAACTTATAACGCTTCGGCGACCGAGAGTGCCAACCGCTACTCGAACGAACAGTTCCTCGGCTACCGGCACGCCTACATCAACCGCCTGCGCGGGCAGCTGGGCGTGACCGTCAAGTTCAGCAAGAACCATGAACTGGACTTCTATGTGCTGGGCGACCATTACAAGGACAAGAAGATCGACACCAACCGCGAAGGCTCCAACAGTTGGAAAGAGCACGGACTGGTGCTCAAGTCCATCGACTGGTACACCGGGAACATGATTTCCGGCGGCATCGGTTACAAGTGGTCGTTCTGACGCTGCTTAACCTAAACCACCATTTTTCAAAAGGAAGAGGCCCGGAGTCGAACTCCGAGCCTCTTTTATCGTTGGTTGGGGGTGATGCCTATTCCGACAGACCTTTCTTGACCGCCTCGCTGAGCTGGTCGTAAAGGGCGTCCGTCTTCTCGAGAAGCTGCTTGCGGATGTCGTTGTAGTAGGCCTTCTTGTTGCCTTCCGGCTGGCCCAGCTTGTCGCGGAGCTCGTTGTACAGGTCCACGGCACCGTCGATCAAGTTCGCGATTCCGTCCGCGTTCTTACCGGGATGGGTGGAGAGGAACAGGGCGCAGTCGTCCACAAATGCACCGATCACGTACTCGATGTCTTTCTTGATGTCTCTGAGATTCATATCTTTTCCGTTGGTTTGAATTGTCGATGCAAAGATAGCAATTTAATTTTAACTTTGCGCTATGGATTTCAAAGGAAGGCGGTATCACGCGGCAAAGGAACCGGGGTTGAAGCTCGTGCTGGACGCGGGGTTTTCGTGCCCGGGCCGATGCACCTTCTGTGACAATGCCGCATTCCATCCTTCCTACAGCACTCCCGACAAAAGCATCTCTCAACAGCTTGACGAAGGGATTGCGTTCCACACCGCACGGGGGCGGGCTGGAGGACAATATCTGGCTTATTTCCAGTCTTATTCCAATACATTCGCACCGCTTGCACGCCTGAAAGAGGTCTATGGGGAAGCCCTGGCGCATCCGGCCGTGTCCGGTATCGTCATCGGCACCCGGCCGGACTGCGTGGACACGGAGAAACTGGACTACATTGCCTCACTCGGCTGCGCGCGGATAGAGTATGGTATCGAGTCGTGCCGGGACGAAACCTTGAAACGGGTGCGGCGGGGGCACGATTCCACCTGCTCGGAATGGGCGGTACGGGAGACGGCGGCACGGGGAATCCCCGTGTGCGGGCATTTCATCCTGGGACTGCCGGGCGAAACGCAGGAGACGTTATTGGAGGACGTCGCCCGGATCAACGCTCTTCCCCTCGACATTATCAAGTTCCATCAATTGCAGCTGTTGAAAGGAACGCCGATGGAGACCGAATACGCTAGCCGGCCGGAAGACTTTGTCCGATGGACGCTTCCTGAATATATGGACCTGCTGGCAGATTTGCTGGAACGCCTTCGGCCGACCCTTGCCGTCGGCCGCCTGGCAGCCAGCGTTCCTCCCCGCTTTCTCGCCGTTCCCGGCTGGGGAGTCAAAGCCTCGGAATTCTCTCGTTTGTTGGACCAGCGCCTCGTTGAACGGGACACCTGGCAAGGAAAGCTGTACTCCCGCTAAGGGAGGGGCCACCATTCGGGGCGGGTATAGTCATACGCCCGCCTTTCTGCTTCCCAGGAGGGGGAAACATATACCGTGTCGGCCCGGTCGATATAGAGGATGCCGTCCAGGTGATCACACTCGTGCTGGAAGATGACGGCGGTGTATCCGGTAACGGTATCACGCTTGGGTTCAAGCGTTTGCGGCTGGACATAAGACACGATGGCCGATGTATAACGAGGGACGAGACCGCGCATCGGCGGGACGGACAGGCAGCCTTCAGGCCCCTTGCCGATTTCCCCGAAAAGACTGTCGACGTGGATGTTCAGGTAGCACTCGAAAGGACCGCCTTCCTTGTCAAAGCGCTGCAGGCAGACCACACGCTTGCCGATGCCTACCTGCGGGGCGGCGATGCCCACACCGTCGTGTTGCGGTGAACGCACGGTGGCCAGCATCTTGGCCATCAAGGTCTTGAGTTCCTTGGACTTGAGTTCGGCCGGCGTCAGGTCCACGCAGGGGGTGCGGAGGACGGCGCTGTCGTCCGGCATCACGGTCACGTACATCACGGAATCGGACTGGCGGATGATCAGGCGCTCCGCCTTGGTGAAAGCTTTCGGGCGGTTGAAGGCCAGGAACACCGCAATCAGGATCAGGACCGGGAACAGGACCCGGTTCACCTTTTTCATCGTCATCATCGGAACAGGGATTTTACAAGGGCGGGGATGTCGGACACCTTCACGACTTCAATGCCCTCGGGCTTGCGGTCGAAGCGGGTGTAAGACGAAACGAAAATACGGCGGAAACCGAGGCGGGCCGCCTCCACGGCACGCCGTTCGGCCTGGGAGACGGGACGGATCTCACCGCTCAGGCCCACTTCCCCGGCAAAACAGACATCGGCCGGAATCGCATAGTCGAAATTGGAGGACAGCACCGCCACGACGACGGCGAGGTCACAGGCCGGATCCGTGATCCGGAGCCCACCGGCCATGTTCAGGAATACGTCCTTCTGGCTGAGCTTGAACCCCGCACGGCGCTCCAAAACCGCCAGAAGCATATTGAGACGACGGACGTCAAACCCCGTCGCACTGCGCTGGGCCGTTCCATAGACGGCCGACGAAACCAGCGCCTGCACCTCGAACATGAACGGACGGAGGCCGTCGAGCATCGCGCTTACGGCCGTGCCGCTGAGGCCGGCTTCGTGCTGGGGGATCAGGAGTTCGGAAGGATTGTCCACCTGGCGGAGTCCGGTGCCGGTCATTTCGAACACAGCCAGTTCCGAGGTGGAGCCGAAGCGGTTCTTGATGCTGCGGAGGACACGGTAGGCGCCCCGGTTCTCGCCCTCGAACTGGAGGACGACATCGACAATGTGCTCCAGCACCTTCGGGCCGGCGATGGTCCCTTCCTTGGTGATATGGCCGATGAGGATGACCGGGATACCGCTCCCCTTGGCAAAGCGGAGCAGCGAGGCGGCGACTTCCTTGACTTGGGAAACGGAGCCGGCGGTGGACTCGACATTCTGGCAATACATCGTCTGGACAGAGTCCACGATGACGAGGTCCGGCGCGGTCCCCTCGGCCTCGGCGAGGATGTTCTCCATCAGCGTCTCGCTGTAAATCAAGCAGTTGGAGGAATCTCCGCCCAGTCGGTCCGCCCGCATCTTGACCTGCTTGACACTTTCTTCGCCTGTGACATACAGGACCTTGAGGGAGGGACAGTTCAAGGGTATCTGTAACGAAAGGGTGGACTTGCCGATGCCGGGTTCACCGCCCATCAGTACCAGGGAACCCTTGACGATACCGCCGCCCAGGAGGCGGTCCACCTCGGCATTTCCGAGGGATACGCGGTCCTCCGTCGTCGTGGAAACTTCTTTCAGGGGCATCGGCTTCCGTCCGGCGCCGGGGACGGACACCGAGAGCGGGCGCTTCCCTGTCACCACTTCCTTCTCCACCATCGTGTTCCATTCCCCGCAGGCAGGGCACTTGCCCATCCACTTGGAGTACTCGTTGCCGCAGTTCGAACAGAACCACACGGTCTTCGCTTTAACGGATCCTTTCACGGCCATCTTCCAGTCCTTTTGTCAACGCGAAGATACAAAAAAAAGATATTGTTCCAACGGAGGGACAATATCTCATCGCAATGATTGCTGGAGTAACTCTTACTCAGCGACAGTCTCGACAACTTCCTCAGCGGCGGCGGCGACGGTGTCAGCAGCAGCGGCGACGGTGGAATCGACAGCCTCGACAGCAGCCTCGACGGCGGCCTCAGCCTCGGATTCGGCCTTCTTGGAATTGTTGTTACCGCAAGCGACGGCAGCGACCATCAGAGCGATGACAGCGGCGGACATAAATACCTTTTTCATAGCCATTTGTATTATAACTAGTTAAACAAAACACTTTCCGGCCGCAAATGTACGTCGGATTTCTGACACTTCCAAACTTTTTTCAAAAAATTTATAATCCCGAATGTCAAGGAAGCATTTCAGTCTGATGCCGATTCAGCTCAAAGACCTCCATGTCGTGCACTTTTCCACTATCAATATGAAAGCGCAGAGCGGTCCTCACGGTATGCCACCCCTGGTTCCCACAGGCTCCGGGATTGATATACAGCAGATTTTCCTTGCTATCATTCATTACCTTGAGAATGTGGGAATGCCCGCACACGAACACGTCGGGACGGTATTGCCGGATCAGGTTCGCCGCCTCGGGATAATAATGGCCCGGGGATCCGCCGATGTGCGTCATCAGGATCCAGAGCCCCTCGCACTGCCAGAACCGGTAAGCCGGATAATCGTAGATGAGCCGCCGGTCATCGCAGTTGCCGATCACGCCCTTGAGCGGCTTGAACGCGGCAATCTCCGCCGCCGTCCGGAATCCCCCGCCGAAATCGCCGGCATGCCAGATCTCGTCCACCGGCGCGAGAAACTCCTTGAACGCATCGTCGAATGTCCCGTGCGAATCTGATATGAGTCCGATATACATAGTCTTGCAAAGATAGCGATTATTGGCCAAACTTGAGGTCGCAAAATGCGACTTCAAGCGGGGGAGAACCGCAGCGGCTTCCGCCCGGAGGCGCCGGTAGGCCATCTTGGCGCAGGTCTCTACGCTTTTTGGCGCAGGTCCCCTCTCTTTTTGGCGCAGGTGTATTTTTTGCCGAGGGACCTGCGCCGCAAAATGGCGGCCGGCACTCTCCAATGGCGCAGGTCCTCACCCTTTTTTCACACCTGCGCCAAAAAGCGGTCTCACCTGCGCCAAGAAGGCAAGAAGGCAGCACACCTGCACCACATTCATGAAAAATTCCGATATTTGTCGTATGGATGTGTATTTTGCATATGAGACCGACGGCCGCTTCTGCCGGCTGGACGCCGAAGAGTCGGGACACTGCTGCCGGGTGCTCCGGCATCGCAGCGGCGACGAAATCAACGTCATCGACGGACTCGGGACGATGTACCGCTGCCGGCTGACGGACGACAACCCGAAAGGGGCGGAGGCCGAAGTACTGGAAACCTTTCCCGGCTGGGGTGGCCATCCCTACCGGCTGACCGTCGCCTGCTGCCCGACCAAGAACAACGACCGCTTCGAATGGTTCGTGGAAAAGGCCACCGAAATAGGTGTGGACCGGATCGTCCCCACCATCGGGGAGCGCTCGGAAAGGAAAGTGTACAAGACCGACCGCGCCGTCCGTATCGCCCTGTCCGCCACCAAACAGTCCCTGAAGGCCCGCATCCCCGAAATTGCGGACCCCATCTCCGTCAAGGATTTCATTCAGATTTCTCCACTCGCTTCGCTCGGTCGAAATGACATGAAGGAATCCCTCAAACTGATCGCCTACTGCTTCGAAGGCGACACTAAGCGGATTTCCATACAGGAAGCGCTGAATGATTATGAGGGTGATGACATCACCGTCCTCATCGGCCCCGAAGGCGACTTCTCACCGGAGGAAGCCCGCCTCGCCCTCGAGCACGGCTACATCCCCGTGCATCTGGGCACCTCGCGCCTCCGCACGGAAACCGCCGCCGTCCTCGCCGCCACGGCCGTGTACCTCACATTCTGATGATTTCCACCTGACCGTCCAAGGCGACCTTGATGATCTGCGAGGCCTTGCCCGTGGAATCCGTGTCAACGGAAGGAGGGACGACAAAATCCACGGCGTCCTTGATTTCCTGCGGAATGTCGCTGAAACGCTTCGGGGTAGGTTCGCCGGAGATGTTGGCCGAGGTGGAAACCAGGGGCCGTCCCAACTTGAAAATCAAATCTTTGCAGAAATCGAAGAGGGGGATGCGGATGCCCACGGAGCCGTCTTCAGCCACGGTGTTCCAAGCCAGGTGCCAGCGGTCGCCGGGCTCGCCTTCGACGCCGGCGACAGCCTCGGGATAGATCAGGGTCATCGGCTTGTCGTTGACCTCCACCAGGTCCACGGCGATGGAAGGGACCTGCCGGACATATTTCGCCACCATGTCCAGGTCGCAGGCCAGCAGGACCAGCGACTTGGCTTCGCTGCGACGCTTGATTCCATAGATCTTCGCCACGGCCTCCGGGTTCGTGGCGTCACAGCCCAGGCCCCAGACCGTGTCGGTGGGATACAGGATGGTGCCGCCGGCGCGGAGGGTTTTCAGGGCCTCGGCAAAGACTTCATCTCTTTTCATAATACGTGGCGATGATGGGATAATGGTCGGAATACTTGACTTTCGGAATCTCACAGCTGACAGCCTCCAGGTCGCGGGGAATGAGGATGTAGTCGATCCGCAGGAGCGGCCAGAGGGTCCGGAACGTCGCGCCGAATCCCTTTCCGGCCTGGACAAATGAATCACGCCGGCCCCGGGAAAGGCGGTGTACCGTGTAAGAGAGCGGATTGTCGTTGAAATCGCCCAGGACGACAGACCGGACGGGGCATTCGTCCACATCCCGCATCACCTCGTCCACCTGTCGGGGACGCTGGGTGATGGACCGGCGCATCTTCCGCCCCGTGTCCTCCACCTCTCCCTTGTTCCCGATGGACTTGATCAGACCCGACAGGGAAATGTTGTAGCTCTCGAAATGGCAGTTGTAGAAACGGAGGACCGTCGAATCCAGCTGGATGTCGGCATGGAGCGCCAGGTTCGTGGATTTTTCAAAGTCCAGCTTTCCCTTGTACAGGACCGGGCGGCGGCTCAGCGTCACGTTGCCGGCATGGCCCTTTTCGCCCGTCAAGACATAATACTCAGCGTGATAGCCCGGGAAATGTTCCCGGAACCAAGCATCCATGTTCAGGGAATTCGGCAGATAGAATTCCTGCAGGCAGATGACGTCAGCGTCCGTGCGGCGCAGGAAAGCAGCGACCGAATCGGCCAGGTCCAGACGTCGGTCCCCCATGTTTCCGTGGGCGAAAAGCCCCACATTGTAGGTGACGACCTTCAAGGTCGGTTCCCGATCCATCTCCGGCGCCTTGTACTGATAATACCGGCCAACCAGGAAAACGGCGGGAAGGAGCATCAGAAAAAGCAACCCGGTCATCCGGGACCGGCGGAAAATGGCCCAGATGAAGAACAGGAGCGTGAGCAGCACCAGCGGGATGAACATCAGGCCGAAGACGGTGAAATACCAGGCCTTCGCCGGATTCACGATGACGGACAGGTAACTCAGGGCGAGCAACCCGCAAAGGATCAGGGTCGCCGTCCCGAACGTCAGCCGGGAGAACCAGCCGTGTCTTTTCTTTTTTACCTCCTCCACAGTTCGCCGCGTTTACGCCAATACAAAACAAGCAGGAAGCCGAAGAGCGCGCCGCCCAGATGGGCGAAATGCGCGATTCCCAGCTGTGTGCCGGTGATGCCGGTCAGGAGCTCGATGCCGATGAAGATGATGACCATCCACTTCGCATCCAGCGTGACCGGCGGGAAAATCAGGGTCATCCGCGCCTGCGGATACAGCATCGCGAAAGCGACCAGGACGCCGTAGATGGCACCGGAAGCGCCCACCATCGGCGTCCGGAGCAGATTGGTATACTCTATCTGCGCCGCAGGGTCCGAAGTAGCCATAAGATGCTGGACCTGCAGCCATTCCACCCCCGTGTGCAGTGCCACGGCGCCGAGGCCCGTCACGAAGTACAGGATCAGGAACTTCTTCGTGCCCAGGACCTGTTCCACCACCATGCCGAACATCACAAGGGTGTACATGTTGAACAGGATGTGCCAGAAGCCTCCGTGCATGAACATGTGCGTGATGGGCTGCCACCAACGGAACAGCGGCGACGCTGGATAGAACATCGCGAACAAACTGTACATGAAGTTGTCGTTAATCAACGTGGCAACAAACATAATCACGTTGATTATCAAGATGTTCCGGGTTACCGGCGGAATACGCTGGAAGAATTGGGAAAAGGCCATGTCAGAATCGTCTGTCGATTTCGTCCAGCGGCAGGATGCTGATGATCCGCCGGCCGGCGCTGGTGAATTCAGGATTGTCCGAGGAAAGGAGGGCGTCCAGGAGGCGCTGGGCTTCCACGGGCGAAGCGAGTTTCTCGCCGCCGGAGGCGCCCAGGACGGCGAATTTCTGCGCCAGGGACTGCTCCATCATCTCCGGCAGGGAACCATGGTCGTCAGACAGGACCAGGATGAGGTCGCCGACCATGGTCTGGACCTTGCCGGCCTCCGTGCTGTACCCTTCCGGAACGCCGTTCACAACCACCGTATCGGTGCCGAAAGCTTCGATGTCGAAGCCCAGACGCTTCAGCAGGTCGGCATGGGCATCGAACAGGAGGCGCCCCTGCACGCCCACATTGACCTGGACGGGGAAAAGGGTGCTCTGGCTCACGTGGGCCTCGTGGCTGAGGACTTTCAGGAACCGGTCGAACAGGATGCGCTCCCGTGCGCGACGGACGTTCACGACCATCACACCCGAAGCCGAGGGCGACAGGATATACTTGCCCTGGACCACCAGGACCTGGGCCGTGGGCATCGTCCGTTCCTCGAAGAGTTTGCCATAGTCGTCGTGCCGGTCCACTGCATAGGAGGGGCGGAGCGGGGCCGACGCCGGCTCGGACGGAGCGAAGTCCCTGTCGTCCAGATACTTGTCTCCGGTAGTGAAAGGATTATAGGTCGGATCCACCCCCGCCGTGGGGATGGTGACCGGCCGGTATTCTTCGAAGCGGGTGCCGATGACCGGCATCTCCCGCGCCTCGGGGTTTTCAAAGTCGATGGCGCCGCCCGCATTCTCCCGCCCCATCGCCTCGCGGACGCAGGCGTAGAGAGTCTGGAAGATGACGCTGTCCTCCTCGAACTTGATTTCCGTCTTGGTAGGATGGATGTTCACGTCGATGGAGGAGGGATCCACTTCCAGGAAAATGAAGTAGGAAGGGGTGGTCCCTTCGGGAATCAGGGCCTCATAGGCCTTCATCACCGCCTTGTGCAGGTAAGGGCTGCGGAAGTAACGTCCGTTGACGAAAAGGAACTGGTTGCCGAGGGTCTTCTTCGCCGATTCGGGACGGCCGACGAAACCGTGGATCCGGACCAGGGAAGTATCGGCCTCGATGTCCATCACCTCGCCCACCACGGCGGCGCCGAGAAGGTCCATGATCCTGAACTTGAGCGATTTAGCAGGCTTCAGGACATGGATGTCCCGGTCGTTGTGGGTCAGGGTGAACCCGATCTCCGGGCGGGTGAGGGCCACCCGCTGGAACTCTTCCACGATGTGGCGGAATTCCACGGTGTCGCTCTTCAGGAATTTCCGGCGTGCCGGGATGTTGTAGAACAGGTTCCGGACGGCGAAATTCGAGCCCTTGGGGGCGGCGACCACCCGCGTGGACAGGTGTTCGGAACCGGACATCTCCACTTCCACCCCCACTTCGTCTTCCTCGCGACGGGTTCTCAGGACCACATCGGCAACGGCGGCGATGGATGCGAGCGCCTCCCCGCGGAAGCCAAAGGTCGTGATCTCCTGCAGGTCCTCCGCGGTCGCGATCTTGGACGTCGCATGCCGTTCGAAGCACAGCACGGCGTCGTCGGGCGACATGCCCGTGCCGTTGTCGATCACCTGGATGAGGGTACGTCCGGCATCGGTCACGGTGACCGACACCTGGTCTGCGCCGGCGTCCACGGCGTTCTCCAAGAGTTCCTTCACTACGGAAGCCGGCCGCTGGACGACCTCTCCCGCGGCGATCATGTCCGCGATGTTCCTGGGGAGAATCTTCAGTTCCATCTACAGGAGGGAATAGAATTTCGTAATGTAGATGAGGACGGCGGCGATCAGCAGCATCGTAATGAGGCCGATGATCGTCTGCGTGCGGGAATGCGTGGTACGGGTACGCTTGTAGTTGCCATCGCGCCAGGCGCCGCGGATGCTGCTGCCCGGCACATACTTGCCTTCCTCCTTCGCTTTCTCGTTCGTCCCGTCCACGTCGCCGAACAGGCGGCGGCGCTCTTCTTCCTCAGGGTCGTAGTAGCGGGGCTTGTAGTTGAACACCCGGTGTTCCTGGTTTCCGAAGAATCCAAAATTAAAACCTGCCATAGTCTTACGCTGTTGTCAACTTACAAAATTAAGCATTTTTTCGGAACCTAGCGACTGGAGGAATCAGATTCGGAAACGGATACGATGGTCTCTCGATCTTTTGGCGCAGGACTCTTTATCTTTTGGCGCAGGTCCCCATGGGAAAATCCCACCTGCGCCAATTATACCCTACACCTGCGCCAGAGTTCCACTGGTTCGTCATCGATATAGAAGGTATACACGGCACCATCACCATCCATTGCAGAAGCCGTTAAAGAAACTCAGCCGGGATATCCACAGACCAGCTTTGATCACCCTCGTAATAGGTGACGGTAAAAACGTGTTGCTTTACTTCGGGAATCTCCGTGAACATGAATAAAGCGGGGCAGACATCCCTGCTGATCAGATAATTATCTGCGCCCAAGTAAAACAGATCACCTTCATCAAGATCGTCCAGCAACTTGTTTACCGGGGAGTAACTATGGCACCTGGGAATCGGATTGAAATAGAAATACTTGGAATAAAGGTCCTTTTCCCCTCCTCTTTCCTTCAAGTCTTTTCCCGCCTGGATGCTTGGCCACACAGACCAGGAGAAAAACATGATTTTGGAGGATAGCGATTCTCCGGCAGGAATGTCATTGAAATCTGCCGAACTTGTGATGGAAACACCGCTGAACCGGTTGCAAAGGATATATCCGCCAGGATCCACATCCCAATGCATGAATCTTCCCTCCTTTTCACCGGTGGTCTCGCGGAATTTCTTTTCTTCGAAATCATCCAATAGCCGGATATCATATTCGATCATCAACACATAACGCTCTGTCCGGCCCGGCTTTGTCGTATGAGGCTCTATGCCGAAACCGGTTTCGCCATAGGGCATCAATCCTTTCATATTCGCATAAGCGCATGGAATGGCGTGAGCGTAATCGGAATATCCGTCGGGAACCTCTTCATCATCGTGTTTCTGCTCAGAACAAGACAAGCTCGAAAGCAGCAGAAAGATCATCTGAATCAGAAAGATTAAGTTCTTCATGGCCTGATCCCAGTTACTTGTTTCAAGTTATACTTGTACTCGGATCCCTGAATACTGTCAATTTGACTTCGTGTTGGAAAAGCATAAGGATACTTGTACTTAAAATGACCAGAAAGAAAAAAGCCATTATAACGTCCGCTCCACCCCCAATTACAGTGAATGAACTTTTGCGTCAAGGTATCTCTAAAAACAATCCCTCCATTGTATCGGTCAAACACTGTAACACGTCCGACTGCAGTCAAAAACTGATCCGCCACCCATGCATGGCCATCATAATAGCTAGTATCAGCATGACCATTTGGAAAAGATGTTATTTCCAATGACCTTTTGGCTGACAGAAGAACTGGATGACCGTGAACGATCTCATAAGAAAGCGTCCAGAAACTATAATCGGTGTATGTTCCACCGCTCTGGTAACCAAAATTCTCAAATGTCCTAGGGGCATAAGAAGTTTTTGAAGATGTCGAACCAGCTCCGTAAGTCGCATTCAGATTCTCCGGGTTTCCGAGTGTCTTCAAAAGATTGGCAACTCCATACCAAGCACCCGCATACATGGGACAAGAGCTTGTATCAACAACATTATGTAATACGGACCAATTATAGGTATACCCATCATATACGGCATTCTTGCCATAATAATACATTATTTGACCTACTGCCACAGGAACGCATCCAGTAAGTGTGCGTTCTCCGTCAACCATAGGACAAAGATAATTGAATCTCGGCTCCTGATCCCAACGAGATGCGACCTGAGTTCCCTTAACATTTCCGTAATTAATTGTCTCCCAATTCACAAGAAAGCTATCTGAAGGAAAATAGCTCCATGGGTCAACAATTTCTTCTCTTTTGTTATCCGTATTGTCGATGTCCGAGTTAAAAAGCATCGCGATTGCACCCAATGGCAATTCGTCCCCGACATGAAAATGACCTGAATCCACAACACATAATACAGGGGGAAGCTCCAAATTCCCTGTCGCAATGGCAAATCCCGCCTCATCTCGGAAATTAATGATGTAAATAGGTGATGATAGAACCTCTCCTTCTTTTGAATTCGAAAACATATCCGAATATTGTATACTTTCAATCTGCCTGACATTGCCTCGATTCGTGTTTCTATCAATAGCTTGAACCATTTCAAGAACACTACTGATCGCAACTTGTTCTGATTCACGGTCAGGGGAACTTTTAGTTTGTATTGTACCGGGATTGAAGGTGGTATCCCTAAGTAGATCAAGGCTATTGCATCCGATAATGAGTGAACATAAGATTGCGAAAGAAACAATACGTTTTTTCATATTTCGCATATAGATTATCCTTGTTCCTGGTTTCCGAAGAAACCAAAAGTGAATCCTGCCATAGTCTTACGCTGTTGTCAACTTACAAAAGTAAGCATTTTTTCGTTACCTTTGCAACCATGGAAATCAGAATCGGAAACGGATACGACGTGCACGCCCTCGCGGAAGGGCTGCCGATGTGGCTGGGCGGGGTCCGCATCCCGTCGGAAACGGGCTTCGTGGCCCATTCGGACGGCGATGTCGCCATCCACGCCCTTTGCGACGCCCTCCTCGGAGCGTTGGCCCTCGGGGATATCGGCCACCTTTTCCCCGACACCTCCGACAAATGGAAAGGCATTGACAGCAAGATTCTTCTGGGGAAAGTAGTGGCCCTCCTTCAGGAAAAAGGATGGCGCGTCGGCAATGTCGACGTGACCATCGCCCTTCAGCGACCCCGGCTCGCCCCGCACATCATCCCGATGCGGGAAACCTTGGCTCCCATCCTCGGCGTTGACGTCGATGCCGTCTCCGTGAAAGCCACGACCACCGAGCGCCTGGGCTTCGTCGGGCGCTGCGAAGGTTGTGAAGTGTGGGCGACGGTTCTGGTCGTGAGACAGTAACCGCGTTATTCCTGAAAGATCTTTACCTGCGTAAACGCGTCTTCGGACTCCATCTCGATGGTGGCTTCCCGGGGGGCACCGGTGTCATTCGGAGTAACGGTGATAATCAGTTGATTGCTTTCACAGAGGTCGGGTACAAAGGCGCGATACCAGGCGGCCTCCAGGAGGTCATGAGGGTTTCCTTCTCCTGCTGATGAAGTGGCGTAGACGAAGCCATAGTAATTCGCCCAGCCGTTTCCGATTTCGGCAGAATCAAAGCCGCTGAGGATCCACCAGCCCGGATAGTTCAAGGCGGTGACCGTTTCCTCGCCTCCCTCTGCCGGGAAATGCACTTCCGCTTTGTCCAATTCGATCGGCTCCCATCGGCCCTCCATCATACCCTGGCGCCAGAGTTCCACCAGCTCGTCGTCGATATAGAAGGTATACACGGTAAGATTGTGGCGGATTTTCTTTCCCTTGACAATTGATTCATCCACTTCATATTCCATACGGGGTTCGGGAAGCTCAAAAAAGTGCATCGACCACGGGTTCTTGGCCTTCTTCTCACACACGATGGCCGAACTGTTGCTGAACCGGATGGTTGCCTTGGTGCATTCCAGGATGGAAACGCCGGGGGTAAATGCGCCCCAGTCCAACTTGACCGTGTCTCCCGGATGAAGGACGGAGGATAGTTCTTTCTGCTTGCAGTAATCCGGATACTCCGTAATGAGGGTAACCGTTCCACCGGTTTTATTGACCACCTCGGTCCATCCGTCGCGGGCCCACTCCACATCCACACCCAATTCTCCAGCTGTGTATAAACGGTCATCCTTGCCACATGAGCAAACGACCATCGCCGTGCAAACGGCCAGTATTCCCAAACGATTCATCTTTGAAAAATGTTACTCTGCCTTTTAAAATCCACTGAATACCAAAATCTTGCACAAGATAACAAAACAATTGCGACAACGGCACGACAGAATTGCACGAAAAAAGACCCTTTTGGCGCAGGTGGGGAAAAAAGGGTGGGACCTGCGCCACCATAATGCGTAAAAGGGCGATTTGCGGCGCAGGTCCCCATGGAAAAACCCCACCTGCGTCAAAAACACCCTACACCTGCGCCAGTATTGGGAAGAACATCTGCCGACAGGGCCCTGTAACAGCTTGACAGACAATAAAAAATCCGCCGCTGAAAAGCGCCGGGTATATAGAGAGGTTGTTCAGGTGCAAGGGACTTCGTACTCGTCCCATTGCTTATGTATTTGTCTGAATCGAAGGTATTTCGGAGCGAAGCGACCCAGGGGGGTGGGGGGCTTAAGTTTCACGATAAATAGAAAAATAGCACTATTTCAATAACATTTGAATCCTTATTATTGTTTTATTTTTCATACATTTGTAGTGCATTAAGCTATTGCTGATATGAAAATCCTTTCCCGCCTCCTGTCCATCGCCACCATATTGGCTTGTTTCACACTGGTTTCATGCAACAAGGAGAATAAGTCTCCCGACGGCCAAGAAAGCAAAATTTCTCTCTCCGTCACCCGCGCCGACATTTCCGGTGCGGTCGCCCTGACCCTGTGTGACAAAGATGTGACCAAGGCGACGGATGCCGAGGATATCTCCGGTCTCTACAAGATGGACGAGAACGGCAATCTGACATACGTCGTGTTCTACATCGAAGTGGTGACGGACTCGACGGGAGTGGAGACCAAGACGGCGAAAGATATGAATCTGACGATCAAGCCTACCTGGATAATGCCTTACGGGAAGGATTTCATCCTGCTCGGAGGATGCCTCGCCGAATATGACGGCGACGTGACGCAACTTCCTGGAAGCTTGAGGGAAGCTATCGAAAGGTTCTGCGACTGTTTCTATCAGTTCAGCGACGGCAACGGTGGAATGACGGGAATGGGGTCTCCGGGGTACTGGTACCTGCTGCGCAAAACCGACGGCAAGCTTTTCGACCTGTCGCTGAAGATAGCTTTCTTCAAGTCATCCGACACGACATTCCCTTCCCCTTATCCCAACCTGGACCCCGATCCCAGTTGCATCAAGTATTATCTGAGTAACCCCTCCTCGACAGACCAGCGGTTCTATTATGTCAATCTCGAGCGCGAAGGTTTTCTCAGGGCTGTCGGAAACGAAATGTATGTCAGTTCGCTGGGCGGCAACGGCATAACCATCGGCCAGGATCCGAACAAAAAATACAAGTCATACAACGGTTTCATCTCAAAGGTCACGAATGACGGGGAGAAACTACTTGTCTCGGAACTCACCAACAGGAACCTGAACATCGGACAGGGCTTCCTTATCGATGACAGCAAGGTCATCCTGACCAATACGGAACAGGGAATAGTGATCATCAATCCCGATGGAAGTATGCAGAGCATTTCGCTTGGCTACATGGGACACGATATAGAATGGGAGCGCATCCGGCAGGTCGGGGGCAAATGGTATGCTACGTTGATTGATGATAAAAAAACAGCCCTCCTCATCAATCCCGACGGCAGCCTGAAGGAATTTGAAGTGATACTCTCCGACCCGTATATGAATTATGGGGGGATAGATTACTCGCGCGCGCCAAAATACGTTGCCGACAAGGTATGTTCCTTCCTCGTCCAGGTCGGGGGTGGACTGGGAACCATCACTATCGACTCTGCCACGGACAAGGTATCGCTTTCCACCTTCCCGCCTGACTTCCCCAAGGAATATGATATGTACAATGACGCCGGCGTAGCATACGTCCTGTCTGAAGACGTGAAAACCATTACGCGCTATAGCATCGCCACGTCATCTTCCAAGGAATATGCGGTCGACCTAGGCAAGATCCCTTCCTTCATCTTCCCGAAACAGAGTTTCGACAAGGCCACGAATACGTTCTATGTCACCGCGTACAATGGCCAGGACCTGGTTTCTTTCTACATCGATGCTGAAACCGGCGTCGCTTCCCTCATAGGCTCAAGCACGACCCTCAAGACCACCACGATAGTCCCCCTGAACTAACGATTATCTGCTTTTTTTTTGGGGGGGGCAAAGTGTTGAGATTTGGCGCAGGTGGGGAAAAAGAGGTAGGACCTGCGCCACTACAATGCGTAAAAGGGCGATTCATGGCGCAGGTCCCCATGGAAAAACCCCACCTGCGTCAAAAACACCCTACACCTGCGCCAATATTGGGAATAACATCTGCCGACAGGGCCCTGTAACAGCCTGACAGACAATAAAAAATCCGCCGCTGAAAAGCGCCGGGTATATAGTGAGGTTGTTTCAGGTGCAAGGGACTTCGTACTCGTCCCATTGCTTATGTATTTGTCTTCGTAGCGGGAGTGGGTCACGATCCCACGACCTCCGGATTATGAATCCGACGCTCTAACCAGCTGAGCTACCCCGCCATCATTGTTTCAAAATAAAAATCAGCTTAAACGGCTGATTTTTGTTGAGATAGAAGGACTCGAACCCTCACTGACAGAGCCAGAATCTGTAGTGCTACCATTACACCATATCTCAATATCCCGAA
>JAFSJK010000084.1 GCA_017439305.1 Bacteroidales bacterium
CGCCTACTGCGAGACCTGCGCCGCCATCGGCAACGTGTACGTGAACTACCGGATGTTCCTCCTGCACGGTGACGCCAAGTACTACGACGTGCTCGAACGCACCCTCTACAACGGCCTTATCAGCGGCGTGTCCCTGGAGGGCAACGGGTTCTTCTATCCCAACCCGCTGGAATCCATCGGACAGCACCAGCGCCAGGCGTGGTTCGGCTGCGCCTGCTGCCCCTCCAACATCTGCCGCTTCATCCCGTCCGTTCCCGGCTATGTGTACGCCGTGAAGGACAACGCCCTCTATGTCAACCTGTTCATGCCCAATACGATGACCCAGAAGGTGGCCGGCAAGGCCGTCACCCTGAGCCAGAAGACGGGCTACCCGTTCGGCGAGGACATCGAGATCACCGTGGACAAGACCTCCCTCAAGAAGGAGATGGCCCTCAAGATCCGCATCCCGGGCTGGGTCCGCGGCGAAGTGGTTCCTTCCGACCTGTACACCTATGTGGACGGCAAGCGTCCCGGCTATACCGTTTCGGTGAACGGCGTTCCCGTGGAAAGCAAGCTCGAGCAGGGTTACTTCACGATTTCCCGCAAGTGGAAGAAGGGTGACAAGGTGACCGTGCATTTCGACATGGAACCCCGCGTGGTGAAGGCCGACGGCCGTGTGAAGGCTGACGAAGGCCGTATCGCGGTGGAGAAGGGTCCCGTGGTGTACTGCGCCGAATGGCCGGACAATCCGGGCTTCTCCGTGCGGAGTGTCCTGATGAACCAGGAGCCGACGTTCACCGTGAAGCATTCGGACGAACTCTTCGGCATCGACAAGATCGTCACCCAGGCCCAGTCGCTTTCCTTCGGCAAGGACGGCCGCCTGGCTGCCAAGGATGTGGACCTGACCCTGATTCCGTACTATGCCTGGTGCCATCGCGGCAGCGGTGAGATGACCGTGTGGCTGCCGCGCGAACTGCGCGCCACCCTTCCCTCCAAGCCTGCGACCCTCGCTTCCCAGAGCAAGTTGAGCGCCTCCACGCCTACCCGCGCCCTCGGTTCCGTGAGCGACCGTCTGCTTCCGCAGCACGACGGCGACCGTTCCGCCCCGTATTATCACTGGTGGCCCAAGCAGGGCGGCACCGAGTGGATCGTCTATGACTTTGCGGCGCCCGCGAAGGTGTCCCGCAGTTCCGTGTGGTGGTTCGAAGACCAGCCTTGGGGCGGTTGCGGCCTCCCCGCAGCCTGGCGTATCTACTACAAGGACGCCGCCGGCAACTGGGTCGAAGTCCAGGATCCTTCCGGCTACCCGGTCGCCAAAGGCCGCGCCTGCGAGGTGCAGTTCACCCCCGTCACCACCTCGGCCATGAAACTGGAAGTCGACCTTCCCGCGGAACTCTCCGCCGGCCTCTTTGAGTGGGAGGTGAAATGAGAAGGGGACTGACGCTCTGTTTGTCCGTACTGTTGTTCGCTACGGCCCTCCCGGCACAGCCGCGGGGGCCTTATATGGTTGTGGACGATGCAGCGGAAGGGATTCCCGTCCAACCCACGATGTACGGCATTTTCCTGGAGGATATCAATTTCGCGGCCGACGGCGGCCTGTATGCGGAGAAGATCTGCAACCGGTCCTTCGAATATGACAATCCCCTGCAGGGATGGAAGACGTTCGGCAAGGTGGAAGTTCTCTCGGAAGGAGGCCCCTTCGACCGGAATCCCCATTATGTACGCCTGAAATATCCCGGTCATCCGGTCGCCCAGAGCGGACTGGAGAACAGCGGCTGGTTCGGCATCGGCCTGGAAGAAGGGGCGGAATACAGGCTCACTTTCTGGGCCCGGACTGCCGGCAAAGTGAAGACGGCGGGTCTTGCGGCCATCCTCTGCGAGCCTTCGACCCCGGCAGATGACCAGAACCTCGCGTTGGAGGAAATCACGGTTACGTCTTCCAAATGGACGAAATACGAGGTTACACTCACGGCGCCCCGCACGGTTGCGAAGGGGGCCTTCCGCCTGTTGCTATGGGATGAAAGCCCGGAAGCGGCGGTGGACGTCGAGCATGTTTCCCTGTTCCCCGTGGACACGTTCAACGGGGATGAAAACGGCCTCCGGAAGGACCTCGCGCAGGCCCTTGCGGACCTGCACCCCGGCATCCTCCGGTTCCCCGGCGGCTGTATCGTGGAAGGTACGACCCTGGAGAACCGCTACCAGTGGAAGAACACGGTGGGCCCGGTGGAGAACCGCCCCATCAACATCAACCGCTGGAGCTACGACCAGTTCGGCCGGATGTTCGCGGACTATTACCAGAGCGGCGGCCTGGGATTCTACGAGTATTTCCGCCTGGCGGAGGAACTCGGTGCCGAACCGGTCCCTATCATCAGCTGCGGCATGGCCTGCCAGTTCGAGAATGATCCCGCCTGGGATCCGAACTGTCCGATGGATGAACTGGACACCTACATCCAGGACGCCCTGGACCTCATCGAATTCGCCAACGGTTCCTCCAAGAGCAAGTGGGGGAAGGTCCGCGCGGAAATGGGACATCCGAAACCGTTCAACCTCAAATACTTGGGCATCGGCAACGAACAGTGGGGCGCGGAGTTTATCAAGCGCTTCGAACCCTTCTTGAAGGCGGTGCGGGCCAAGTATCCGGACATCCGGGTCGTAGGCACTTCCGGTCCGTATCTGGGCGGAGAATGGTTCGATGACCTGTGGGCCCAGATGCGCCGCCTGGACGTGGACCTCGTGGATGAGCATTATTACAGCAGCGAGCGCTTCTTCGAGCGCAATGCCGGCCGTTATGACAACTATCCCCGTACCGGCCCCAAGGTCTTCGCGGGCGAATACGCCTGCCACGGCAGCGACGGGAAGAAGTTCAACCACTTCAACGCCGCCCTCCTGGAGGCCTCCTTCATGACCGGCCTGGAGCGCAATGCGGATGTGGTGTATATGTCCAGCTACGCTCCCACCTTTGCTCACGTGGAAGGGTGGCAGTGGCGCCCGGACCTCATCTGGTTCGACAACCTGCGCGTAATGCGCTCCTGCAGTTATTACGTCCAGCAGCTTTACGCCGCCAACAAGGGAAGCCGCGTCCTTCCCCTGCAGATGGACGGCAAGCCGGTCGTTAACGCGGGCGACTTGAATGCCACCTGCGTCGTGGATGACGCCACGGGCGACGTGATCATCAAGATTGCGAACGTGAGCGCCTATTCCCAGGTCGTCACCTTCGAACTGCCCGGAGGTCTGACAGGTGCCGACAGGACCACCCTCCACAGCGACAATCCCATGGAGGAGAACACGGTGGACGAGCCGGAGCGCATTGTTCCCGTTACGGTGGCACTGGATCTCACGCCGGTGGCCGATCCGGCGAACGAATGGCTTCTGGGTGTCCGGAAGCTGGATTCCGGCCGCATCGCCTACAGCGAGCGGCTGGGCGGACGGACCTTCGCGGTCTATAGATTCCATCGGAAATGAAACTTGAAAGACTTCTGACCTTTTTCCTTGCCGCGGCACTGGCAGCGGGGATTTCCGCCTGCCGCCCCGACGAAATCCGCGGGGACGATCCCGCCGAAGAGAAAGAGAAAGACCATCCGGCCTCCGAGGTGGATCCGGCCACGGTCCCGTTCACGGCGGACGCCATCGCGCAGGTGGACATCGTGACGGACAAGGGTGTCCCTGTGGATTCCAAGGAAGAGTATGTCCCCTGTTCTGTGAAAGTGACGGGGGGAGAGGCTTCCTGGGCGGCCGAAGTGACCGGACGGATCCGCGGCCGGGGCAACTCCACCTGGAACTGGTATCCCAAAAAGCCGTATCGCATCAAGCTGAACACGTCCTCTTCCTTCCTGGGGATGGCGTCGAACAAGGACTGGGTGCTGCTGGCCGATTACCGGGATGTCACGCACATGATGAACCTCACGGGGTTCTACCTGGCCCGCACCCTGGGTCTTCCCCATACCAACCATGTCCGTTTTGCATCCGTTTCCCTGAACGGGGAAGACCTGGGTCTGTATATGGTCACCGAGCAGGTGGAGGAGGGCGGAAACCGGGTGCAGCTGGACCCGAAGCAGGGCATCCTGCTGGCCCTGGACATCAATGACGGGCCGGACGACATGCCCCGGGCGACCGACAATTTCTGGTCCGACGTGTTCGGGATGGCCGCCGCGGTCAAATTCCCCCGCGACGCTGCGACGGCGGACCGGGACCGGGTGAAGGCGGCCTTCGCCGAATTGGAGGAGGCGATCGACAACATGGACTGGGAAGCCCTCCAGGGACTGCTGGATGTGGATTCGATGATCCATTATATCCTTGTCCAGGAGATTATCGGCAACGTGGAGGTGGACAACGACCCCAGCATGCGGAGCGGTTTCCTGTTCCGCAAGGATGACAAGTCCAAATGGGTGATGGGGCCGATGTGGGACTGCGACGGCGGTTTCAGCTACGACTGGAGCGACATGTATGATTCCCGGGGCTGGGGACACACGTTCTTCGGGAATCAACGGTACCTGGTGTTCGGGTCGGATCCCTATCGGCACCGGGGCGCCTATGGCGCGACGGCGTCGGACTTCTTCTGCCGCCTGTTCGGCATCCCGGAATTCGTGGAGCGGCTTCAGGCCCGCTGGGCCGAGGTGCACGGCTCCCTCTTGAACGGGCTTCTGGATTGCCTGGACGAGACGGAGGCGCTGATCGGCGCTGCCGCGCAGGATGACATGAACCGCTGGGGCATCCGCAATTACGGCCATGCGGAGGAATACCGCGCCTTGTGTTCCTGGCTCACCGGACGGTTCAGCTATCTGGACGGAGTAATCCGGAACTATCCCCTTACCCCGGGCGGCTCCACCGGCCCTTCCGCCGATGCCGAGATCACCGCAACCCTTTCTTTCGAAGTCACTTATCCGCAGGACGGCCACCATGTAGGCACGTTCCTTTACTTGTCGGATTCCGACAAGCAGACCGTGGCAAAAGGCTTGGGCGTGTCCTCTTTCGACGATCTCGCCGAACTGTATGAACTCGGCGGCCTGGGCTTTTGGGCTGTGGAACCGGACGGCTCCTTCAACCCGTCCAATACGGCCAATGCGCCCGGCCATTGGTATAACAGCGACGGCTGGGTGACGGCCTATGGCCAGAACAGCTTCGTCTATTCCGAGTTCGACTTCTGGTTCGAAGGCTTTACCCTCGGAAAGCATCCGACCCTCTGCACGCCGGGCGAGTATGAGATTTCCCAGGCGTTTGTATATGGGAAGAAAGCCGTCCGGGTGGATTTCCATATCACCGTCACTGCCAATTAGTTAACCTGAACTGATATGAAGAAAGACAGACTGCTGGTCTCGCTCGCATGCGCCTTGGCGCTTGTCGCCTGCGGAGAGAAGAAGGAGGCCTCCTACCGGATGGACTATGTGGTGGGGCTGGATACGGCCGGACACTATGTCCTCGTGGACCTGGATATGGAGGTGGCCCCCGGCACGGGCAGCGTAACGCTCAACATGCCCCGCTGGACGCCCGGGTATTATGAAATGCTGGATTTTCCCAAGCACCTGTGCGATTTTGATGCGGCCGATGCGGCCGGTAACGCCCTGGACTGGGAAAAGGAGGGAATGAACCGCTGGAAAGTCACCGTTCCCGGAGACGGCAAACTGAAAGTGAATTATCGCATCTTTGCCAACCGGAGGGACGTCGGCTCCAGCCGCGTGGACGGCGGAATCGCCTTCATTTCCCCGGCGGGTGTCTTCATGCACCGGGACGGCGACCTGCAGCACCCGGTCAGCGTCCGCTTCGACCTCCCGGAGGGGTGGGAGAAAATCTCGTCCGGACTCCTTCCGGTGGAAGGGACGACGGATACGTTCCGGGCCGATGACTTCGACCGCCTGTACGACTGTCCGTTCCTGCTGGGCAATTACTACACCTGCGATTTCGAGCATGAAGGCCATCCTTATCATTTTGCCATCGAGACCCCCGAGGGCATCGAAGAGAGCGGCTTCCGGGAGGATTTCTGCAAGATCGTAAGTGCTGCAACGCGGCTGATGGGCGAGGTCCCTTACGACAATTACTGCCTCATCCATATGGGGGCCGGCGGCGGTGGCCTGGAGCATTGGAATTCCCAGGCCTGCTATACGGACGGCACCTACCGCTTCGAGAACCGCAGCCATCAGGTTTCTTTCCTGGCCTTCACCGCGCACGAGTACTTCCACCTGTATAACGTAAAGTGCATCCGCCCGGCAGAGCTGTGGCCCTTCAACTATGATATCGAGGCGGTTACACCTATGCTGTGGGTGAGCGAAGGGCTCACCTGCTACTACGAGTTCCGCCTGCTCAGGACCTCCGGCGTCGCCACCCCGGACGAGGCGCTGGAAAAGCTTTCCGGATACTTTGCCCGCTACGCCCCTTACGAGGGACAGCATCACATGAGCCTGAGACAGAGCAGCTACGACATCTGGCTCAACTTCATGAATATGGATGAGAACGAACGGGACGTCCGGATCAATTACTATTTCAAGGGTCCTGTCGTGGGGCTTCTGATGGACATTGACATCCGGCGTCACACCGGACAGGAGAAGTCCCTGGACGACGTGATGCGCGCCCTGTACAACCGCTATTACAAGGAACTCCGGAAAGGATTCACGGAAGAAGAATTCTGGCAGGAGGTGGAGAAAGTCTACGGCGGTCCCGTCCCTCATCTGCGCGCCCTGGTGAATACCACGGGCGATATCGATTATGATTCCTATCTCCGGGATGCCGGTCTCTACGTGGACACGGAGTCCTGGGCCGTCCGCCGGGTGGAGAACCCGACGCCTGCCCAGGCGGCCTTCCTGGAAAGTATGGAAATGACTTGACAAACCCATAATACTTCTCCCCATGAACGCCATTATCCTTTTCCTGCTGCTGGCCCTTTCCCCGGGCTGGCAGGTCGCGTATGACTCCCTGGGCATCCACCGGCTTGTTGCCCCGTCGGACCCCTATGAAGCCAATCTCATCGAAGGCGGACGGCTGGGGCAGGTCCTGGTGACGTACAAGGTACAGGAGGGCTTGTGGCAGACGCTCTCGCCGGCCAGGCGGAAATGGGATGGAAAAGGAACTTACGTGGACCGGGGACTTGGCGATGCGATGGTCCTGACCCAGACTTTCACCGAGCGGGAAGACGGTTCCCTGCACTGGGATATCCAGTTGGAGAACCGGTCTCCGTTTCCGGTGTATGTCGGAGACCTGGCGGTAGGCATTCCCTGGAAAAGCGGAGGCGAAAACCCGAAGGAGATATTCGAGCGCTCTTTTACCAAGCACGCCTTCGTAAGCGGGGATGCCTCCTTCTTCTATTTCACGCGTTTTAACGGGGAGGCGCCATATGTGATGCTGATTCCGGACAAGGGAACGCCCCTGGAATACTTCGGAAACGCCCAGCGGCAGTATATGGCCTTTATCCGGTCGGCCAAAAGCGGGGCGGCCGAAACGCGCGGCACCTGGCGACAGCCGCATACCGGGGACACCCTGCAGCCCGGGGACAGCCGCCATTACGGGTTCACTTACCGGATGGCGGGGTCCTACCCCGAGATGCGGAATATCCTCTATGAGACGGGTTCCATCGACACCAAGGTCGTTCCCGGAATGACCGTTCCGCGCGGCCAGAAGGCCGTTTTCGCCCTCCGGACGAAGAGTGGGATCGATTCCCTGAAAACCGAGTTCCCCGACCGGACGGCACTTCGGCTGAAGGAGCGCAAGGGCGATACGGCCCTGTACGAAGTCGAGTTCCAGCGGCTGGGGGAGAACCTCATCACGGTCTGGTTCGACGGCGGCCGCAAGACTTATCTGGAATTCTTCTGCAGCCTCCCGCCCAAGGACCTGATCCTCAAGCGCAGTTCCTTCCTGGTGAACCACCAGCAGTTCCGGGATACGGGCCGCTGGTATGACGGCCTGTACGGGGTTTACGACATGGCTGCCGGACAGCTCCGCGGCCCGGACAATCCCGATTATTTCGACGAGCGCCTCACCTATTTCCTGGCGAGCGACGACCCCATCCTGGGGAAGGCCCCGTTCATCGCCTCCAAGAATGCGGTATGGCCGGACCGGGAGGAGATCGAGAGCCTGGAATACCACCTGCAGCACTTCGTCTGGGGCGGCCTGCAGCGGACCGACCGGGAAACACCTTATGAATATGGTGTTTACGGAACGCCGAACTGGTACATCAACCGCCATCAGGACCTGCGGGAAACCCAGACGGACTACAAGCTCGGGACGCTCCGTACCTGGCGCACCTACGATTATCCCCATGTGACGATGCTTTGGTGGGAGATGTACAAGGTGGCCCGGGACTATCCCGAGCTGGTTTCCTATGCACCGGCCGACACCTTGCTGGAGCGGGCTTACCGGACGGCCAGCGCCTTCTTCCGTTATCCGAAGGAACTGCTGGGCGAGTATTACGAACCATTCAAATGGGGGGACTACAACGAGCTGGTCATCCCCGACATCATCGACGAGCTGGAGAAGAAAGGCCGGCGGAAAGCCGCGCAGGAGCTTCGGGAGCAGTGGGAGCGGAAGTTCCATTATTTCGTGTATGAGGACCGCTATCCGTACCGCTCGGAATACGCCGCGGACCGGACGGCCTTCGAATCCACCTATGCCCTGGCCCGTTACGGCCTCCGGAACGGGCTGGACCCGGTGGCGACCCGCGATTTCATGGAGCGGCAGCATTATGCCAATCTCGCCTGCCGCGGCGTCCTGGAGAACCAGTGGTTCCTGCTGGGCAGCGATTTCTTCCGGTCTTCCGACTGGAGCGCGATGAGTTACATGGCCCGGATGGGCGGCTGGTCCGTCCTGGATTACGGCCTCCGGTATGCGGACAACCCTTACGATTGGATCCGGCTGGGCTATGCCAGTTATCTCGATCCCTTCGGCTTGGTGAACGCCGGAGACGCCGAGTCGGACTATGGATACTGGTATCCCGGAAAGGAGAAGGATGGAGCGATGGGTCAGGCGTTTACGCCTACGAAGTTCGGCCGCGCCTGGATCGGGACGGAAGAAGGTCGCGGTCCCTGGCGCTACTGCGGGGAAGGTGACCTGGGAATGTGTGCCATTACCCGGACGGCGGCGACCATCCTTGTCGACGATCCCCTGTTCGGCTGGACGCTGTATGGCGGTAATCTCACCGAAGGGAAAGAGGCGTTCACCTTCATCCCGGAAGACGGGGTGAGCCGGAGCCTCTATCTGGTGACGGACAGCCGGCGCGTGGGCATCTCCGTCGACAGGGGGCATTGGTCCGCCGATACGCCGGTCCGGGTCCGGCGGGACCAGTCCCGGATGACGCTTCCCGTGGAGACGGAAGGAAAAGCCGTCACGCTTACCATCGACCCGCTGCGAAGCATGCGCACGCCCGTTGTCCGCGCCGCCGGAAAGCGGCTCCAACCCCGGAAAGACCGCTATGGCCGCTGGCTTTTCACCCTTCCCGCGGACGGTTCGGTGGCCGTGGATGTCCTTTTTCGCTGAAAAAACGAAAAATCGCCCTTCCATTGGCCTTAAAAGGGGTATTTTTAGAGAAATTTACTAGTAAAATAGACCATTTTTACATGTTTTTCAGGGGTTGTTTTGCAATTTTGGACCGAAACAGAAGGCTGTTTTCAAACTTTTTTGCAACCAACCTTAATCTTACCACATAATGAAAAGCATTAAAAGTTGTCTCCTTTCCCTTGCCGTCCTGGTTGCGGCCATTCCCGCAATGGCGCAGCAGACGGAGGTGAGGGGAACGGTCACCGACCCTGCGGGAGAACCCCTGGTCGGCGTCACCGTCATGGCGGATGCCACGCACGCGACCATTACGGCAGCGAACGGCTCCTACTCCCTGCGCGTTCCTTCGAACGCGGTTCTCACATTCTCTTCCATCGGCTACAAGACCGTGGAGGAAGCGGTCGACGGCCGCACCCTGATCAACGTGGTCCTCACCGAGGACGCGGAATACCTCGATGAAATCGTCGTCGTAGGCTACGGTGTCCAGAAGAAGGCTACCCTCACGGGCTCCATCTCCGCCGTCAACGGCGAGGAACTCAAGAAAGTCTCCACCGCCAACCTGTCCAATACGCTGGCCGGAAAGACGGCCGGTGTCATCGCCAACATGCGTTCCGGCGAACCGGGCGAGGACGACGCCGTCATCCTCATCCGCGGTAAGGGCACCCTCGGCGACACCAGCCCGCTTATCGTGGTGGACGGCATCGCCGACCGTGATTTCTCCCGCCTGAATCCGGAAGACATCGAGAGCATCTCCATCCTGAAGGATGCCTCGGCGGCCATCTACGGCGCCCGCGCTGCGAACGGCGTCATCCTTGTCACCACCAAGCGTGGTGCCGAAGGAAAGGTCCGGGTGAGCTACAACGGCAGCTACACCCTTTCCCAGCCGACCCGCGTCCCCAAGATGCTGAACGCTTATCAGTACGGCACCTATGTGAATGAGTATGACGCCCAGGAGCGTCACGCCCAGGCCGGCCAGACCTACACGGAGGAAGTGTTGAACCACTATCTCACCGGGGACGATCCGGTCAATTACCCGAGCGCCGACTGGTGGGGCGAGACCACCAAGAAGTGGGCCGGAAAGACCCAGCACAGCGTTTCCCTGAGCGGCGGTTCCGACCGGGTCTCCTTCTACACCTCCGCCCAGTACATGACCCAGGACGCCATTTACAAGAACAGCGCGTATGGGTATGACCAGTACCAGTTCGTCACGAATGTGGACGCCAAGCTGAACAAGTCCATCCGCATGTCCCTGGACATCCTGGGCCGCCAGGAGAACCGCAAGCGGGGCAACGCCTCCACGGACTACCTGTTCACGTACTTCCTGACCACTTTCCCGGGCTCGGCTCCCTATTATCCCAACGGGCTGCCGCGCGCCGGCTATGACGGCCTCACGAACAACGCCGCCATCATGATGACGGATGCCCCGGGCCACAGCAACACGGTCCGGAACATCCTCACCCTGAAGCCGCTCCTGCACATCGACCTGGATGTCCTGACCCCGGGCCTGTACCTGGAAGGATACGCCGCCCTGGACATGATGTTCTCGAATACCAAGTCCATGGGCCAGCCCTTCGATCTGTACCAGTATGACCGGGCCGCCAACGAATACGTCAACCGGCACGACGATACCGGCGTCATCTGGGTGGACAACACCGCCTCCAACTCCCGTACCGTCACGCTGAACGGACGGGTCGGCTACCGGAGGACCTTCGCGGAGGACCATCACGTGGACGCCTTCGCCGCCTACGAGCAGATGAAGTACGATTTCAGCTACATGTCCGCTTCCCGGACGAACTACCTCTCCGCGGCCATTCCCGAACTGTTCGCCGGCTCCGCTAAGCCCGAGGACAAGGACAACACCGGTTACTCCAACGCCGAGGCCCGCGTGAACTTCTTCGGCCGCGTGAACTACGACTACAAGGAGAAATACCTGGCTGAACTCACCTGGCGCTACGATGGTTCCATGAATTTCGCGCCCGGTCACCGCTGGGGTTTCTTCCCCGGTGTCTCCGCCGGTTGGGTCCTCTCCGAAGAGGACTTCTGGGAGCCCCTGAAGGGCACGGTGAGCTTCTTCAAGCTCAAGGGATCCTGGGGTATGATGGGTAACGACAATGTCGCAGCCTACCAGTACATGACCCAGTACCAGTTTACGGATTACGCTCCGTACTTTGATTATTCCCCGGTTCAGGGCTTCGAGAAAGCGCGTACGGCCAACCCGAACATCACCTGGGAGAAAGCCACGACCTGGAACCTTGGTTTCGTCGCCGGTTTCCTGGGCGGCAAGTTCACCCTGGAGGGCGACTACTTCCGGTCTAACCGCCGGGACATCCTGATCACCCGCAACGCGTCCATCCCGACGTATTCCGGCCTGACCCTTCCGGAGGAGAACCTCGGAAAAGTGCGGAACCAAGGCTTCGAGCTTGTCGGCACTTACCGGGACAAGGCGGGAGACTTCGAATGGGGCGTGACGGGCAACGTCACGTATGCCCGCAACAAGATCGTGTATATGGATGAGGCGGCCGATACGCCCGACTGGCAGCGCCGCGAAGGCTATCCCATTGACAGCCAGCTCCTGTACGACGCTGTGAAGATCTACCAGACCGACGCCGAGGCCGCCGGTACCGTCCGGGTGGATGAAACGGTGGGCGCCGGTGACCTGATGTATGTGAACATGGACGATAATAACGTCATCGACGCCAACGACCGTATCCGCATCTTCGACACCGCCACCCCGCGCCTGATGTACGGCCTCACGCTCAATGCGGCCTGGAAGGGCCTCGACCTGAGCTGCTTCTTCCAGGGCCAGGGCCTTTCGAAGCGCCTGGTCATGCCTACGATGAACATGCCCGTGGACTTCTACGAAGGCCGCTGGATCGACTCTGACGCCTCCACCCATGCGAACGCCCGCTGGCCGCGCGCCCTCATCAAGCAGACCTATACCGACAAGTGGAACGGCCTGAGCAGCACCTGGTGGCTGCGTGATGCCTCTTTCCTCCGCCTGAAGTCCCTCGAAATCGGCTATACCTTCCCCAAGGACCTTGTCCGCCGCATCAACGTGGAGAATCTCCGGCTCTATGTGAACGGAAGCAACCTCTTCACCATCGACAAGTTCAAGGTCGCGGACCCGGAGGTGGGCTATGTCAGCTCCAACGACCGGTTCTCCGTCAGCAACCCTATCCTCGGCTATCCGCTCCAGCGGATGATTAACTTCGGCGTGAACCTCACTTTCTAAAATGGATCCGATCATGAAAAAGATATTCAAATATATGCTGGTGGCCCTTGCGGCCCTTTCCCTCGGTTCCTGCACGAGTCTCCTGGACCAGGAACCGCTGGATTCCTTCACGGACGAGGCGGTCTGGGGCGACCTTTCCCTGGCCGAGACCTACCTGAACGCCCAGTACAGCTGCAACGGACTGCGGGGCGAGAATTCCAAGAATGTCCGGTACGCCTGCTTTATCGACGAGCTCTTCCACAAGCACGGCTATGGCACGGCCAACACCACCCATACCGAGTATACGCCGTCCCAGCCGTACATCTGGTACTACGAGGAAGGCTGGCGTCCCTGGAACACCTTCTACGGCAATATCTCCCGGGTGAACCTGTTCCTTGAGAATATCGACGGGGTCCCTGCCGAGGGTGAGGACAACGTGGCCTGGCGGAACCGGATGAAGGGCGAAGGGCTCTTCCTCCGTGCCTGGAACTACCACATGCTGTACGCCATCTATGGCCGGGTTGTGCTGGTGGACCATGTGTATGAGCTGGATGCCACCTTCGACGAAGGCCTGTCCGAGATGGACGATGTCGCCGATTTCATCCTGAAGGACTTGGATGAGGCCATCGGCCTGCTTCCGCTGCAGAACGAAGCCGGACGTGCGACCAAGGGCGCTGCGATGGCCCTGAAGGCCCGCGTGCTCCTGTACAAGGCCTCCCCGCTGTTCGGAACGCCCTCTACCGCCAAGTGGCAGGCTGCTTCCGATGCCGCCAAGGCCGTCATCGACCTGGGCCTGTACGAGCTCGCTCCGGTCGAGGGCTGGGAGGACTACGCCGCCCTCTTCTATGACAACGACAATCCCGAAGGGATCTGGGTCAAGCACTACGACCCCAACCATCCGGATGCGTGGAGCGATCCCGAGTCCACCACGATGGGTGTCGTGCACACCGTTCCCCCGGGACCGGGCAACCTGTACGAAGGCTGGGGCACCTTCGATGTGACCCAGAACCTCATCGACAAGATCCAGATGGCCGACGGCACGCCGTATGTGAAGCCCTCCGGCGTTACGACGGAGAATCCTTGGGAAGGCCGCGAAATCCGCCTCAAAGCCAATATCCTCTGCGACGGTGACCTGTGGGGCTATGCCGCCGACCAACGTCCCGTGGAGGTGTTTGTGGGCAGTGACGACAGCGTGGTTCCCGGCAAGGACAGCTCCGAGGGCGAATACTGGTGGAACGCCTCCAATACCGGTTATTCCATGCGGAAAGGCATGGATCCGAACTACGACATGTACGGCACCACCCAGATGGAGTGGCCCTGGTTCTACTTCCGCCTGTCCGAAATGTACCTGGATTATGCCGAATGCCAGATCGAGCTCGGTCACAACGACGAGGCGGCCAAGTACATCAACAAGATCCGCAACCGCGCCCTTCTGCCGGACTTCACCGGCGACATCCGGGCCGCCTACCGCTACGAGCGCCAGATGGAGCTGATGTTCGAGGGTCAGTGGTGGTTTGACAAGCGCCGCTGGAAGGAGATGGACCACGAATACAACGACGGCCCCATCCTGGGCGTGTCCGTCACCAAGTATCCCGACGGTCACAAGACCTATGACCTGAACAATGTCATCGACCAGCGCGTCTGGCACGGAGATGCGTTCTACTTCTATCCCATCCCCCAGGATGAGTTGAACAAGTCGGCGAAACTCAAGGAACAGTACAAGACATATCCCTTCTAACAGTTATGATATTGTCCAAACGAATCTTAACCGCCGCGGCCGCACTGCTTCTGTGCGGCCCCGGCCTTTTCGCGCAGGCCCCGCAGAAGCCGGAACCCCTTTCGGATTCCTTGTACCGGAGCCTGGCGGCGACCCCGCCGATGGGCTGGAACAGCTGGAACAAGTTCGGCTGCAACGTGAGCGAGAAGCTCATCAAGGAGATGGCCGACGCCATGGCCGCCTCCGGGATGGCCGACGCCGGCTACGAGTACATCGTCATCGACGACTGCTGGCAGGTGGAACGCGATGCCGACGGAAACATCGTCCCCGATCCCGAGCGCTTCCCTTCCGGGATGAAGGCCCTTGCGGACTACATCCATGACCTGGGCCTGAAGTTCGGTGTCTATTCCTGTGCCGGTTCCCTGACCTGTCAGGGCCGTCCCGGCAGCAAGGGCCACCAGTTCCAGGACGCCCTCCAGTATGCGAAATGGGGCGTGGACTATCTGAAATATGACTGGTGCTCCAATGACGGCCAGAACGCCAAGGCCGCCTACCAGACCATGTCCGAGGCCATCAAGGCCAGCGGCCGTCCGATCGTCCTCTCCATCTGCGAATGGGGCGAGAACAAGCCCTGGGAGTGGGGCGAGGGCATCGGCCACCTGTGGCGGGTCACCCCGGACATCCGCGCCTGCTACGACTGTGCCTTCGACTGGGGCGGCGTGGGCGTGCTCCAGTGCATCGACGCCGATGCGGACCTGTATCCCTATGCCGGTCCCGGCCATTGGAACGACGCCGAGATGCTGGAAGTCGGCAACGGCGAGCTCACCTGGGACGAAAGCGTGACGCATTTCTCCATGTGGTGCATGCTGGCCGCTCCGCTGATGTCGGGGAACGACCTTCGCGAGATGGACTACAAGACCCTCCAGATCCTCACCAATAAGGAGGTCATCGCCGTGAACCAGGACCCGCTGGGCAAGCAGGGCATCCGCTTCATGGACATGGGCGACCAGGAAATCTGGGCGAAGCCCCTCGCGAACGGCGAAATCGCCGTCTGCTTCCTCAACCGGAGCTCTTCCGTGTGGAACCTGGACTACAACTGGCTGAACCAGACGATGTACTTCGCCCGGGACATCAACTTCCGGAAGAAGGAGTACACCGTCCGCGACCTCTGGGCCCACAAGGACCTCGGAACCAGCAAGGACCGCCTGAAGGCCGCCATTCCCGGCCACGGTGTGCTGATGGTTCGCCTCAGCCCCAAGAAGGCCGACCCGGTGGCCCTTCCCAAGGGCAAGGCCATCTACATCGGCGAAGAGGAACGGAACATGGACTGGAACGATCCGGAGAGCAAGTGGAGCTACCATCGGATGTACTGCACCCCGAACGTGGCCATCTTCTGGGAGAAGGGTTTCGGTCCCGACCCGGCCAAGGCCCCCGAGGCCGACGGGCATGACATGACCTGGAACCTTCCGAACCTGGCTGCCAAGCTGGAGGAGTTCTATAAGGTCTATGCCGATGACATGAAGTTCATCCTCCCCGGCTCCAAGGCCGAAAAGTACCGGATGAACTGTTACGTCATGTATGAATACAAGGACGAGACGGCTTACGGCGGCTGTGTGGATGACGTCATCGGCGGCCTGTGGCTGACGCCTGGACGGATCCGCCGGACGGACGAACTCAATGTGGTGGCCCACGAACTGGGACACTGCTTCCAGACCCAGATCATGTGCGACGGGAAGGGCGAGTCCGGAGGCGGCGGCCTGTACGAGATGGCCGCCCAGTGGATGCTTTGGCAGGTGAACCCGAACTGGCAGACCAGCGAGAAATACCATTGGGAGGCTTGGAACACGCTTACCCATAAGGCTTTCATGGCCGGTGAGAACATGTATCACAGCCCCTATGTGCTGGAATACTGGAGCACGAAGCATGGCATCACCGTGATCGCCGATCTTTTCCGTGCCGGCAAACGCGGTGAGGATCCCGTGGAGATTTACAAGCGGATGTTCAACCTGTCGCAGGAACAGTTCAATGCGGAGATGTTCGACGCCTGCCGCCATTTCGTGAACTGGGACTTCGACCGGGTCTGGAAGGAAAGCCGCCCCTATGCCTGCAAGAACGTGACGGCCTTGACTCCGCTGGGTGACGGATGGATGCGGGTCGCTGCGTCCAACTGTCCGGAAAACTACGGATTCAACGCCGTGCCCATGCCGGTGCCTTCCGTCGGAAAGACGGTTACGGTGGACTTCCGGGGCGAGGCCGGCGCCGAAGGTTTCGCGGCCGTGAATACGGACAAGGCCGGCTGGCGCTACGGATTCGTCGCCGTCGGGAAGGACGGAAAGTCGGTTTACGGAGACATGCATTCCGAGGTGAACGGTTCGGTTTCCTACACGGCCGACAGGGAACTGACCCACCTGTATCTCGTGGTGATGGGTGCGCCGGCGGAGCACTGGCCGAATCCTTCGGGCTGGCGCAGGAATCCAGAGCCGGCCGCCCAGTGGCCCTATAGCATTCGGATTCGTTGATACGGTTGGTTCTGAATGGTTGGTGCGTTTCCTTCGGGGAACGCACCGTTTTTTATATAATTGGCCTGAAAAGGGTCCTTTTGGACGAAAATAGCAGACGATTGGACTATTTTAATAAGAGGTTCCTTTTAGAATTAGGATATTTGTATCTATCCGGGCCGGAAGTCCCGGCGGACCGCAAACAACCTAATTACCATAACCAATTTCAAAACAACCGTATGAAACATTTTCATCAATTCTGTCTGACGCTCGCACTGCTGCTGGCGGCCCTTCCTTCGATGGCTGCCGTGACGGTGCGGGGAACCGTCACCGATGAAGCGGGACAGCCCGTGATCGGAGCCGGCGTTGTGGAAGTGGGAACGACGAACGGCGTCGTGACCGGTATTGACGGTACTTACGTCATTTCCGTCGCGGGCGCCTCCTCCGTCCTCCAGTTCTCCTGCATCGGCTATGAAACAGTGGAAGAGACTGTCGGCAACCGCGGCGTCATCGACGTCGTGCTCCGCGAGGCCGTCTCCTTCCTCCAGGAAGCCGTGGCCATCGGTTACGGTACCCAGAAGAAGGCGGACGTCACGTCCTCGGTCCAGAGCGTGAAGTCCGGTGATTTCATCCAGGGTGCCGTCATCGACGCCGGCCAGCTCGTCCAGGGCAAGGTCGCCGGCCTGCAGATCACCATCCCTTCCGGTGACCCGACCTCCTCCTCCACCATCATGCTCCGTGGTACGTCCTCCCTGTATGGTTCTTCCCAGCCGCTCGTGCTTGTGGACGGCATTCCCGGTTCCCTCGCGACGGTCGCACCGGAGGATATCGAGTCCATCGACGTGCTGAAGGACGGTTCCGCCACGGCCATCTACGGTACCCGCGGTACCAACGGCGTCATCATCATCACCACCCGCAACGCCAAGCGCGAGATGCCCGCCACGGTCGAGTATTCCGGCTATGTGACGGCCTCCCAGTGGCTCAAGCGCCCGGACTTCATGACCGCTGACGACGTCCTCGCCCGCCGGGCGGAAGGATGGGGCTTCCAGGGTGCCAACGGCCAGCTCGCTGTCGAGCAGCCCACCGACTGGCTGAGCCTCATCAGCCGTACGGCCATTTCCCAGAACCACAACCTGTCCATCCGCGGCGGTTCCCAGCACAACTTCTACACCGCCAACGTCACCTATAACGACAACAACGGTACCATCATCAACACGGGCCGCGACAACATCCGCGCCCGCGCCCTCGTTTCCCAGTACCTGTGGGATGACCGGGTGAAACTCACCGCCGAGGTGATGGCGAACGAAACCAACGTGGATTCCCGCGTGAACGCCTCCTACGCCTACCGTCAGGCCTGCATCCAGGGACCGCTCCAGCCGGTGTACAACGAGGACGGTTCCTACGTGACCCGCGACATCTACCTGTATGCGAACCCGATGACCCTCCTCAAGGAGCAGCTGGGCATGTACCGCAACCGCAACGTCCGCTTCAACGGCACCGTCGAATTCAAGCCCTGGGACCCTCTCACCCTCAAGATGATGTACGTCCGCAAGGGCCAGAGCGGCCTGGGCGGCTACTACAATACCCGTAAGGACGAAAGCACCACCAAGAGCGGCGCCAACGGCCAGGCCGGCCGCAGCACGTCCGACTATGTCGCCAACATGCTGGAACTCAGCGCCTCCTATGTGCAGGATTTCGGTCGCCACCATGTGACCGCCGTGGCCGGTTACTCCTATGAGGATGGCTACAGCGAGAATTTCAGCGCTTCCAACTGGAACTTCCCGAACGACGGTTATCTGTGGAACAACCTGGGCAAGGGAAAGGCCCTCAAGGAAGGCAATGCCTCCATGGACTCTTACAAGGAAATGTCCAAGCTCATCGGTCTGTTCGGTCGTGCCACCTATAACTTCGACGACCGCTACCTGCTGATGGTCTCCCTCCGTGTGGACGGCTCCACCAAGTTCGGAAAGAACATGGAATGGGGTTATTTCCCGGGCGTTTCCGCCGGCTGGCGTATCAACAACGAAGACTTCCTCAAGGGCGTCAAGTGGCTGAACAACCTCAAGCTCCGCGCCGGTTTCGGTATCACCGGCATCGATGCGGGTGCCCCTTACCAGTCCCTCGCTTCCATCGACTACAGTGGCAACTACATGTACAACGGGGAATGGATCCAGCCCATCGTCCCTACCCGTAATGCGAATCCCGACCTCCATTGGGAGAAGAAGTACGAATACAACGTGGGTTTGGACTTCTCCGTGTTCGACGAGCGCTTGAACGGTAGCGTCGACCTGTATCGCCGCGACACCAAGGACGGCCTGTATTACTATTCCGTTCCTACCCCGCCGTGGACCTACGGTACGATCATGGCCAATGTCGCCCAGATCCGCAACGAGGGTGTCGAGGTGCTCCTCAATGCCATCCCGGTCCGTACGCGCAACTTCGAGTGGAACACGTCCGTCACCTTCTCGCACAACCGCAACGAACTGCTCTCCATCTCCAATGACCAGTTCAAGTCCGAAACCGACTATATGGATGCCGGTTACACCGGCGAGCCTATCCAGAAAACCACCCACCAGATCAAGGTGGGACAGCCGATCGGCAACTTCTTCAACCTGCGTTCCGTGGGCCTTGACGCCGGCGGCAAGTGGGTCGTCGAGCGCCTGCGCCGCGATGCGGACGGCAATGTGGTGTCGAAGTACTACGGCCTCGCCTCCGATGCCGGCTACAACGACTGGCAGATCCTCGGGAACGGTGTTCCGGACATCTACCTGAACTTCAACAACAACTTCCGCTACCGCAACTTCGACCTCGCCGTCACCATGCGCGGTGCCTTCGGGTTCCAGATCCTGAACTTCCAGAAGATGTTCTACGGCAACCCCACCATCCTGTACAACACGCTTAACTGCGCCTTCGACCAGTTTGACGTCGTGGACGCCCGCACCGGCGAGAAGACCGGTGACAAAGTGAACCTTTCCGACACCCAGCGCATCGTCAGCTACTACATCGAGGACGGCGACTACTGGAAGATCGACAATGTAACCCTCGGGTACACGCTCAACTTCAAGAACAAGCGGATCATCGACCGCCTCCGCGTCTATGCGTCCGTCCACAACCTCGCCACCTTCACCCGCTATACCGGCCTGGATCCCGAGGTCAGGGTGACCGGTTTCGACGCCGGTACCGACGAGCGTGACAAGTATCCGACCATCCGTTCCCTCACCTTCGGCCTGAACCTCACCTTCGGCGGCGGCGGATCCGGCAAGCGCCCTGCGGCGTCCCGCGTGAGCACTACCGTTCCCGAGCGCATCGTGGAGAAGGTGGTGGAAAAGGTCGTGGAGAAGGAAGTGATCAAGGAAGTTCCCGTGGAAGTGGTCAAGGAAGTCAAGGTGGCCGCCCCCGGCGCCAAGTTCGAGGGTTCCTATGAGGACGACCTGTTCTTCCTGATCGGCAAGTCCGAGCTCCGTCCCGACGAGGCCTTCAAGCTGGGCCAGATCGCCCAGATCCTGAAGGACAACCCGGAGACCACCATCACCGTGACCGGATATGCCGACAGCGCCACCGGTACGGCCGGCATCAACCAGGACCTCTCCGAGCAGCGCGCCCAGGTCGTCGTGGATATGCTCAAGAAGGCGGGTATCGCCGCCAACCGCATCAGTTTCAAGGCTGAAGGCAGTGACCGGAACGCTTCCCAGAGCCCC
>JAFSJK010000085.1 GCA_017439305.1 Bacteroidales bacterium
CGGAGTGACGAAGGTAACGGCCGAAAAGACTTCCATGGGAGAAGATACACACTGCATCGGCGGCGGAACCGATTATAAACGCATCGGCAAAGTCACCATCGGCGGAAAAGAGGGCCCCGTCATCGAAAGCCCGTTTGTGTATATCCCGTGAGAATAAGCTGAACCATGACTGAGATTACAATAACGCCGGCATCTGCGGCAGATGTCCAGGCCCTTGCCGACCTTTTCATCGGCCACATTACCGCACACCCCGAGTATATCTCCCACGGAGAAATCCAGATGGGTGTAGGCGAAGGAACAGTCCAGGATGACCGTTTCATTGTCTGTCCGGCGCCGGATGCCCGGGAAAGGTGGATGAAGTATATTTTGGCCGAGATGAGCAACGACGCCGTCTCTCAGGTTTGGAAAGCCGTCGATGCCCAGGGAAACCTTATGGGATTCTGTGTGGCCGACATCGAAGGGAACGAAGACTGCCCCTTCGGCATGGTGGGCGATGTCCTGGTAAATCCTCAGTGTCGGGGCAGAGGCTTGGGCCAGACCCTTCTCCAGACGGCCATTTCCTGGCTGCGCTCAAAGGGAATTCGGGAAATTTATCTGGAATCCGGAAAAGACAACCGCAATGCCCATCGTTTCTTCGAAAAACGCGGGTTCATCCATGTCAGCGAAATATATAGACTCACACAATAAACACAAAACAACCAAAGATGAAACAAGAAATCAAGAAAGCAGTCAAGTGCAACAACGGAACCTTCGTGGGCAAAGAGACAGACGAACTGATTATCTGGAAGGGCATCCCCTACGCAACGCAGCCTCTGGGGAAACTTCGTTGGCAGAAGGCACTTCCTGCCGCAGACGATGACGGCGTGTACGATGCCACAAAGCCTGGCCATGTTCCCATCGGCCCCGTGAACGATTCGATGGGAACGGCGGAGTTCGGCGAAGACTGCCTGGTGCTGAATATCTATTGCAATACCGGATGCACGGACGGCAAGAAGTCGGTCATGGTGTGGATTCATGGCGGCGGTTTCTGTGCCGAATCCCAGGCGTCGCCCCTCTACGACCTCACCGGTATTGCCAAGCAGTGCCCCGACATCCTGTTCGTGTCCATCGACTACCGGCTCGGTTTCCTGGGCTTCATGAACTTCGAGCGGGTTCCCGGCGGAGAGAACTTCAAGGAGGCCGGTAACCTGGGCCTGCTGGACCAGCTTGAGGCCCTCCGATGGATACAGAAAAACATCGCTGCCTTTGGCGGAGACCCCGGCAACGTGACTATTTTCGGCGAGTCGGCCGGCTCGGCCAGCGTCACCTTCCTCCCGCTTATCGAAGGAAGCGAGGGCCTCTTCAAAAGAATCATCGCCCAGAGCGCCAATATCGCCTACTGCGACACCATGGAGCACGGCATCCACGTTACGCAGAACTTCCTGTCCGTAACGGGCTGCCAGACCATGGACGAGTTGATGGCGCTCACCACCGGGCAGCTTGTGGACGCCTATCTGAAAGCGGCGCTCATTGACAAGAACTGCCTTCTGGGAACGGCCAACTTCCCGCTCCTGGACGGCGTCACGCTGCCCGAGGACCGGGCGGAGATGTATAAGATGTGGGGAGACGGGAAGCGGGCCAAGATAGATATGATGATTGGGTCCAATCAGGATGAAATCAGGTACTTTGTTCCGTCCGAGGGCGGAGAAGAAGGCTTCCTGAATACGCTGAGGTGGATTGCCAAGCGGGACCGCGCGCTGCTTAACGAGCAGGAGAAGGCCATGTACGACGAGTTCATGGGAACGCTCGCTGCCGAAAGCGAAGGAAGCCGCCTGGAGCAGTACTGCAACGACATGAACTTCCGCGCCGGTAACACCAATATGGCCATCCGGCACGCGGCCGCCGGCGGCAACACCTACATGTACTTCATCAAGAAGCCGGTGACAACTCCCCAGCTTGGCGCAATACACTCGTGTGAGATTCCGTACTTGTTCGACACGTGCTTACCGGACCCGATGGGAAGCGGAGAGATTGTTTCGACCGAAGACTGCGAGTTCCGTCATGTCGTAAAGGAGATGTGGGCCAACTTTGCCCGGACGGGCAACCCCTCCACCGGCAAGTACGAGTGGAAGAAGTTCTCCGGTGAAAACCGGCAGACGATGGTCTTTGACGACACCATCGGCATGCAGAAGGATATTTTCGAAAAGCGGGAAGACCTCATGATGTCCTGGGCGGAGCGCCTGGGGAACGGGTCGTCCAAGCGGGTTTGTTAAATAATAAAAAAGGATGGTATGAAAAGGGAATTCAAGGATTTAATCAGGTTCGAGCAGTACGAGTGCCTGAACCGCGAAATTACGGGAGACTACGACAAGGCCTATGCCGTGAAGTGCGTGAACGGAACCTTTGTCGGTGCCGTGGAGTATGGCGTGGCGTCGTGGCTGGGCATCCCCTATGCGAAGCCGCCCGTGGGCGGGCGCCGCTTCAAGGCGCCGGAGTACGTGGATGCGGGCGACAGGGTATTCGAGGCCAAGTACTACGGGAAAAATTCTTTCGGCGGGACCGGCTATCCGGATTGTGTGCAGAAACTGTGCTCAGAGGACTGCCTCTATCTGAACATCTGGGTCAACACCGACGACGATACCAAGAAGAAGCCGGTGATGGTTTGGATCCACGGCGGAGCATACGTCGTCGGCTCGGGCTCGCAGGCTTCCTACAGCGGAGCCAACCTGGTCCAGGTTCATAGTGACATCATTATGGTGACCATCAACTACCGCCTGAACATGTACGGCTTCATGGACTTCTCGTCGGTGCCCGGCGGCGAAGACTTCAAGACGGCCCCCTGCAACGGCCTGCTGGACCAGGCCATGGCGCTCAGGTGGGTGCACGAGAACATCGCCGCTTTCGGCGGCGACCCCGACAACGTGACCATCTTCGGGCAAAGCGCCGGCGGCGGCTCCGTCTCCATCCTGCCGGTCATGAAGGAGGCGAACCGGTATTTCCAGAAGGTCATCGCCCAGAGCGGCTCTACCACCCTGGCCTTCCCGGTCGGCTGTGAAGCCGCGCAGGGCAAGACCAAGGCGTTGCTCGCGTACACCGGCTGCAAGACCATGGAAGAGATTATGGCGCTGAGCGAAGAGGAGCTCCAGAAAGCGTATGTCGAGGCGGTGGGCAAGTTCACGTCCTGCCCCTATTACGGAACTGAAGTGCTTCCCGAGGCGCCCATCGAACTGTACCGGAAAGGCTATGCCAAGCACATATCCATCATGGCCGGCAGCACGGCCGACGAGATGAGGCTGTTCATGGGTGAAGGCCCGATGCTGAGCTTTGAAGAGCAAAAGCTATACGCCCAGCGCGCCGCAGGCGATGCCGTCCCCTACCTGAAGGAAGAGGACAAGAAGTATTACGAGGAATTTAAGCGGGTATGCCGGTTCCAGGAGCCGGGACTAGTAGAG
>JAFSJK010000086.1 GCA_017439305.1 Bacteroidales bacterium
GGACGTGAGGCTCCCATGTCCCGGTTCCGGCTTTCACCGGATGTGAAGGTTTATCCGGTCACCAAATCGGTTGCCCGGGCTTATTATACCGGAGGCTGTTTTCTGGTTTCATTTGACACCTATCCTTCCAGCCCCTGGAACTTGTACGATTCCGAAGGAAACTTGCTTTGGGCTGATTTTGAGCAGTTCTGGGATGCTGCTTATGTCCCCGGTGCGGAGGACAAACCTGTCTTTGAAAATGGTTTGGCTATGACCAAATGGGGAACGATTATCAATACTTCCGGCCAGACAGTAGCCCGAGTCCCCGACAATGCGGATAAGGTATGGCCTTACTTTTCGGACGGACTGGTTACCGCATTTGTGAAGGATATCGGCTCCAATCCTTTCAGGGTATATCTGAATCAGGAAGGTAAAATGGTTTACCCTCACCTGAAGCAGGAAGTGGAGATCGGAGCCCGGTTGATGTCTCCGGGTGAATTAAGGTGTGAGCGAAGGGCCTTCTATGATTACGCCCTTCAGAAATGGGGCTATCTGGACAGTGAGGGAAATATCGTCATCAAACCTGCTTTCTCTGCTGCCCATGCATTTCGTGAGGATCTGGCCGCCGTGAAGGATGATAAGGGAATGTGGGGTTTCATCGGCAAGGATGGACAATATGTCATCGAGCCCATGTTCACCATCGAGCCCGGGGATTTCTATAGCGGTTATTCCGTCGTCACCAAACAGAATGGCAAACAGACCCTGTTCAGCAAGGACGGAAGGGTTTTCGGTGGGGACTATTCGCGTGTTTCCATTTTCGTCGGACATTTCTGCATCGGGGAAAAGACCCGGTATGGGGAATGTGTCTTGATCCATGATGAAAAAGGACCGGCCTTTACCCTGAATGGCCTTGGAATCGAGGGGGTATATGAACCTGACACGAAGATTCCCTTCATCGCTCAAGATCATGGAATTTATGGGCAGACTACGAAAGCGATTCTTCAAGGACGTCCCATCTATCCTCAGTATTATCTCGGAGACGGTTATTTCTTCGCCAACTCTGATATTTCCACGCTGGGCCTGATGGAAGGATCTGCTCGTGGTATGATCTACGATTATACAGGACGGGTAATCATCTATTTCAAGGAAGACGACAAGGATCGGTTCTGAAACCATTCTCCTTCCGGAAACGGGAGTGCTTCTTCTCTGTAAAAGTGCGCAATTGAAAAATAATTGCTATCTTTGCAAAAGGGAAGGCGGCGACCGGAATTCGGTCGTCGGCTTCTCTTTAGTTGCATTGAAACAGAAAAACCAATAAACGACTATGGCAATCGAGTATATGACCCAGGCGGGTTATGACAAACTCAAGAAGGACCTGGCCGATGCACTGGCCCAGCGTCCGGTGATCTCCGCGGCGATCGCGGAAGCCCGGGAGAAGGGAGACCTCTCCGAGAATGCGGAATATGATGCGGCGCGTGATGCGCAGGGCCTCCTGGAGGTCAAGATCGCCCGCCTCAAGGAAAAGGTGGCGAATGCCCGCGTCATCGACGAATCCAAGCTTTCGGCCGATACGGTCCAGCTGCTTTCCAAGGTGCAGGTGGAAAACCTCGCGAACAAGATGAAGATGCAGTTCCAGATCGTGGGTGAATCCGAGGCGGATTTCTCCAAGGGACTCCTTTCCGCATCCACGCCCATCGGCAAGGCCCTCATTGGCCACGCCAAGGGGGAGACTGTGGAGGCGAAGGTTCCGAGCGGCATCATGAAGTTCAAGATCCTGGATATTTCCCTCTAGCTTATGGCAACCATCTTTACCCGTATCGCCCAGGGCGAGATCCCTTCCTACAAGTGCGCGGAGAACGAGGATTTCTACGCCTTCCTCGACATCGCCCCGCTTGCCAAGGGCCATACCCTCGTGATTCCCAAGCACGTGGAGGACGACTACATTTTCCATCTGGACGAAAAGACCTATGAGGGTCTGACCAAGTTCGCCCGCGAGGTCGCCATCGCTGTCAAACAGGCAGTACCCTGCAAGCGCGTGGGCGTGGCCGTCCTCGGCATGGAAGTTCCCCACACGCACATCCATCTTGTCCCCCTGCAGACGGAGGGCGACCTGGATTTCCGGAAGCCCAAGCTGGAAGTGGCTCCGGAGGAAATGAAACGAATCGCCGACGCCATCCTCGCCGCTTATGAGAACCGCTAAGATTTTCGCCGTCTGCGGGACGGCCCTTCTCCTCGCCGCCTGCGGCCCCAAGACCGTCATCGATGGTACGCTGAAGGACAAAGCCGACGCTCCTGTCGTCGTCAAACTCCTGGATGTCAATAAATACCAGGTTCTGGACACCGTCCGTACCGACGCCTCCGGCGCTTTCTCCTACAAGCCGGAACTGGCCGAAGGATGCCCGGAATTCATCTATCTGTTCTCCGGTGACAAGAAGGTTGCCTCCCTGTTGCTGAGTGCCGGCGACCATGTGTCGGTCGTGGCCGATACCCTGGGCAATTATACCGTGGAAGGTTCGGACGAGTCGCTTTTGCTCCAGGAGGTGGAAAACGCTTATGCCCAATTCCTTCTGGACATGGACCGTCTGGCCGCCCGGGAGGATGATGTGGAACTCAGCCGCCGCTATGTGGAGTACTACCGCCGCAGCGTGCGGTATGTGGTGGAACATTCCAAGTCCCTGACCTCCGTCCCGGTCCTTTTCCAGCGGGTCAATGACGGATTGGGCGTCTTCGACCAGCCTACCGACGGCCTGCTTTTCGCCTCGGTCTGTGATTCCCTCAAGACGGTCTATCCGGAATCCCGTTATGTCAAGGCGCTGGAACGGGAAGCCGCCCGCCGGACGAATCTGATGGAGCTCGGCCAGCGGTTCCGCGAGGCCGACCAGATCGGATTCTTCGACATGGACCTTCCGGGCGTGGACGGAAAATCCATCAAGCTGTCCGGCATCCAGTCGAAGGTGGTGATGGTCTATTTCTGGGCTTCCACTGCGGAGCAGAAGATGTTCAATATGGATGCCCTGATCCCGATCTACAACGATTTCCATGGCCGCGGCTTCGAAGTGTATGCCGTTTCCCTGGACCAGGACAAGACCGCCTGGGCTTCCGCCGTCCGCAACCAGCATCTTCCCTGGGTCAATGTCTGCGACACCCGCGGTGCCGACTCTCCCTATGTGGGCCTATACGGCGTCACCAGCCTGCCCACGGCCTATTTCCTGCTGGATGGCGAAATCGACGGGACGGCGTCCGTCTCCGACGCCGCCTCCATCCGGAAGTATTTGCAGTCCAAGCTTTAGAACAGTTTCTTGCGGCTGACCGTCGCAACGAAATCCTTCAGATAGAACGGTTCGAAGTACGCAACGTCTTCGAACCGTTTTTCCGCATAGGCGGCTTCGGCCAGGGAGGCCATCGCCAGGGCGGACGGGAAGGCGTCGGCGAAATGGGCGTTAGGGGAGGGAAGGACTTCCTGGCACTTGAGGGCGCCGTCACCGATGAAGAGGACGGGGCCTTCGGCGAGTTCGGCGGCAAAGCTGCCGGCGTCCACCACGATCGGCTTGGTTTCAGACAGTTGCCGGCCCTCGGGGGTGAAGACAGCGGAGTAGACCTCCATCCTCCGGGCATCGACCATCGGCACGATGTACCGGCATCCTTCGGGAACAACTCCGAGACGGTGGGCTTCCTGGACGAGGATGTCCAGGGTACCGGCGGAAAGCAGCGGGATTCCGGCACCGAAGCAGAGCCCTTTGGCCGTGGAAACACCTACCCGGAGCCCGGTATAAGACCCGGGTCCCTTGCCTACGCAAACGGCATCCAAATCCTTGACGGACAAACCTTTCTCCTGAAGGACCTGCTGGACGAAAGGGGCCGTGAGGGCGGCCTGCATCCGGGGCTCTCCGCAGATGCGGGATGCGGTGACGGTTCCGTCCTCGGAAAGGGCGGTGGAGAGCTGGGCGGTCGAGGTTTCGATGAGAAGGATACGGGCCATGGCTATGCTTTGAAGAACAGTCCTTTCAGATAGGGGAATACCAGGTAGGAAAAGTCCTTGAGGCTGGTGTAAACGATGGAGGCATCCAGGACTTCCGGCTTGACCAGTCCGAACTTGCTGTTCAGGGTGTCGAAAAGGATGACGAAAACGCCGATGACGAGGGCGTTCACCAACAGGGCGAAAACCAGGCCGAGCGTCTTGTCCAGCCAGCCGAGCAGGGCGAGTTCGATGATCTTGGTCAGCAGTTTCGCGAGCAGGAAAACGCCCAGGGTGATGGCGACCAGGATCAGGGCGAAGGAGATGACATGCAGGGTGGTTTCCGAGACATCAAGATAGGGCTTCAGCCACGTACAGACGAGGGACGAGAAATTGAAAGCGGCCCACACGCTAAGTACCACACCGACAAGGGCTAACGCCTGTTCCAGGAACCCCTTTGAGAACCCGCGGATGAGGCCGGGGATGAAGCATAGGAGGAGGATGATGTCGAGTGTTGCCATTGTCCTTGAAAATGTTTATCTTTGCACCCTTAAAAAGCGAATGCAAAATTAGATAAAAATTATGACATTCAAAGAATACAAGGGCCTTGATTTGGTCTCGACCGGGAACGCGATCCTCGAAAGGTGGCTCGCGAACCGGGCCTTCGAAAAATCCCTGGAGCTCCGTGAGGGCGCCCCGGAATTCATTTTCTTCGAAGGACCGCCGTCGGCCAACGGCATGCCCGGCATCCACCATGTGATGGCGCGTTCCATCAAGGATGCCATCTGCCGCTACAAGACCCAGACCGGGTTCCAGGTCCATCGCCGCGCCGGTTGGGATACCCACGGCCTGCCGGTGGAACTGGGTGTGGAGAAGAAACTCGGTATCACCAAGGCCGACATCGGCACGAAGATTTCCGTCGAGGAATACAACGCCACCTGCCGCAAGGAGGTGATGAAATACACCAAGGAGTGGGAAAGCCTCACCCAGCGCATCGGATACTGGGTGGACATGGACGATCCCTATATTACCTATGACAACCGCTACATCGAGACCCTCTGGTACCTGCTCAAGGATATCTATGACAAGGGACTCCTGTACAAGGGATATACCATCCAGCCTTATTCCCCGACCGACGGCACCGGCCTGAGTTCGCACGAACTCAACCAGCCCGGCTGCTACAAGGACGTGACCGACACCACGGCTACCGTCCAGTTCAAGGTGGTCAAGGACGGCCTCTCCCAGCCCCTTTTCGGCACGGAGGCCCTGCCGGTGTACATGCTGGCCTGGACCACCACGCCCTGGACCCTCCCGTCCAATACGGCCCTTTGCGTGGGACCGTCCATCGACTATGTCCGTGTCCTGTCCTTCAATCCCTATACGGGCGAACCCGCCATCTATGTCCTCGCCGAGGCCCTGGTCGGCGCCTGGTTCAACCCGAAGGGGGCTGACCTGCCGATGGATTCCTACCAGAAAGGGGACAAGGTGGTCCCTTACAAGGTCCTGGACGGCAAGTTCAAGGGAACCGACCTCGTCGGCATCCGCTATAAGCAGCTCATTCCGTGGTTCAAGCCGGACGGAGACGCTTTCCGCGTGATTCCTGGTGACTACGTGACCGTCGAGGACGGTACCGGTATCGTCCATATCGCCCCTACCTTTGGTGCTGACGACAAGCGCGTGGCCGCCGCTGCCGGCATCGCGGGCATCATGCCCGTGGACCGGGACGGCAATCCCCAGGCCCAGGTGGACCGGCAGGGCCGGTTCTACCGCCTGGAAGACCTGGATCCCGCCTATGCCGCTACCGTGGACCCGTCCTATGCGCCGTATTCCGGCCGCTATGTGAAGAAGGATTTCAAGGAATACTTCGAGGGGGAGACCGAGGAATCCACCCTGGACGTGGACCTTTGCCTGGAGATGAAGGCCGACGGACGGCTGTTCAAGATGCAGAAGCATGTCCACAGCTACCCGCACAGCTGGCGGACGGACCGTCCGGTCCTGTATTATCCGCTGGACTCCTGGTTCATCAAGGCTACCGCCGTGAAGGACCAGATGGTGGCCCTGAACAAGCAGATCCGCTGGAAGCCGGAATCCACCGGCACCGGCCGTTTCGGCCAGTGGCTGGAGAACATCCAGGACTGGAACCTCTCCCGCAGCCGATTTTGGGGCACCCCTCTCCCGATCTGGCGCACCGAAGACGGCAAGGAGGAGAAGTGCATCGGCTCCGCCGCAGAACTCTACAACGAGCTCGAGAAGGCCGTCGCCACCGGCGTGATGAAGTCCAATCCGCTAAAGGACCACGGCTTCGACCCGGCCGACATGAGCCTCGAAAACTATGACAAGATCGACCTGCACCGTCCGTACGTGGACGATATGTTCCTGGTGTCCGAATCCGGGAAGAAGATGGTCCGCGAGAGCGACCTCATCGACGTGTGGTTCGATTCCGGTGCCATGCCGTATGCGCAGGAAGGCCTCCGGGGCCTGAACGGCGGCAAGTTCGGCGCCACCGCCGACTTCATCGCTGAAGGCGTCGACCAGACCCGTGGCTGGTTCTACACGCTCCACGCCATCCATACGATGGTGAGCGGAACGCCGGCTTTCAAGCGCGTGATTTCCAACGGTCTCGTGCTGGACAAGAACGGCAACAAGATGTCCAAGCGTCTCGGCAACGCCGTGGATCCGTTCTATGCGATGGACAAGTACGGCTCCGACGCCCTCCGCTGGTACATGCTCACGAACGCCGAGCCCTGGGACAACCTCAAGTTCGACGAGAACGGCGTGGATGAAGTCCGCCGCAAGTTCTTCGGAACCCTGTACAATACTTACTCCTTCTTCGCGCTGTATGCGAACCTGGAGCATTTCGATCCCGCCGGTCCCCGCACGCCGCTTTCCGCCCGTCCCGAGATTGACCGCTGGATCATCTCCCGCCTGAACACCCTGATCCGGGACGTGAAGGCCGCTTACGAGGATTACGACGTCAAGACCGCCGGCCGCCTGATCGAGAGTTTTGTGTGCGACCACGTCTCCAACTGGTACGTCCGCCTGAACCGTTCCCGATTCTGGAATGGTGACAGGGATGCGTTCCTGACGTTGTACGACGTGCTTCTGAACGTGTCCGTCCTTTCAGCGCCCATCGCCCCGTTCTTCATGGACCAGCTCTATCTGGACCTTGGCGGCCGTTCCGAATCCGTCCACTATGTCCTGATGCCCGCCTCCGATCCGGCCGTCATCAACCCGGAACTGGAGGAGCGGATGGAACTGGCCCAGCAGGCCACTTCGATGGTGCTTGCCCTCCGCAAGAAGGTGGGCATCCCCGTGCGCCAGCCGCTCGGGAAACTGCTGGTTCCCGTCATCTCCGATTCGGTCCGCGCCCGTCTGGAGGCCGTCAAGGACCTGATTCTCGGCGAAGTGAACGTGAAGGAGATGGAATTCGTCGTGGACACCACCGGCATCATCACCAAGAGGATCAAGCCTAACTTCAAGACGCTTGGCAAGGTATACGGCGCCCGGATGAAGGAAATCGCCGCTGCGTTCGGCACCCTGGACCAGGCTACGATTACCGGCATCCAGGCGGCTGAGACGGAAGGCGTCGCCTATACGCTGTCCCTTCCGGGGGGCGACGTGGTCCTGAATCCGGGAGACTATCAGATTTCCTCCGAGGACATGCCGGGCTGGCTGGTTGCCTCCGAAGGCGCGCTGACTGTCGCCCTGGACGTGGAACTGACCGAGGAACTGCGTCAGGAAGGTGTTGCCCGGGAACTGGTGAACCGGATCCAGAACCTCCGCAAAACCACCGGCTTCGAAGTGACCGACCGCATCGACACCGTGATCTATGCCGATGCCCCTGAAATCGCCGCCGCCCTCGCATCCTTCGGCGAGTGGATGGGCGCACAGACCCTCTCCCGCACCATCGCGCTCCGGCCGGCTTCCGAAGCCGGTGCCGACGCCCGGGAGGTGGAGTGGACCGAAGGAACCATTCAAATCGCAGTAAAACGTTAAACGACCCTAATACGATGGAAGAGAACACAAAGACCCGCTATTCTGACGAGGAACTCGAGGAGTTCCGCGGCATCATCAACGAGATGCTGGACAAGGCCCGTGCAGAATATGCCACCCTCCGTCAGGCAATCATGCATGCCGGTGGAAATGACATCCTGGACACGGCCCCGACCTTCAAGACAGTTGAGGATGACGGTGCGTTCCAACTCTCCAAGGAAGAGGCGAGCGCTCTTGCCCAGCGCCAGTACAAGTTCATCCAGAACTTGGAAGCAGCCCTCGTCCGCATCGAGAACAAGACTTATGGCATCTGCCGCGTGACCGGCAAGCTGATCCCGAAGGAACGGCTCCGCCTGGTCCCGCACGCCACCCTGACGGTGGAAGCCAAGGAAATGCTGGCCAGACAGGGAAAGAACTGATTCCCTGCCGGTCATGAAAATCAGCAAGGGAACCCGGCTCCTCGCCCTCGGCATCGTCCTCGTGGTCATTGACCAGGTCATCAAGGTCCTGGTCAAGACCCATATGTCCATCGGGGAGCATTTCAACGTCCTGGGCGACTGGTTCCAGATCCTGTTCATCGAGAACAAGGGGATGGCCTTCGGGATGTCCTTCGGGGGCGTGGTCGGGAAATATGCCCTGACCGCCTTCCGGATCGTCCTTTTCGGCTTCCTCGTCTGGTGGATCTCCAAGCTCCTGAAGCGGGAGAAACCGGTCCCGACGGGTGTGCTCGTCGGCTTGACGCTCATTACGGCGGGGGCCCTCGGCAACATTATCGACTGTCTGTTCTACGGACTGATATTCACGGAATCCGCTCCCGGCGTGGTCGCCACCCTCGGGCATTACGCCCCGTTCATGCAGGGAAAGGTGGTGGATATGTTCTATTTCCCGCTCTGGACGTGGCCCGACTGGGTCCCGCTGGTGGGCGGAGACATTTTCTTCGAGCCGATCTTCAACTTCGCGGACAGCTGCGTGACGGTAGGTGCCATCTACCTGATCCTGTTCCAGTGGAAGTTTTTCTCGAAGGAAGAATAATTTTGGTGTTTGGGCAATTCTCCCTAACTTTGCCCGACATATCCGGAGGTGTGGCCGAGTGGTCGATGGCGGCAGTCTTGAAAACTGTTGGGCGGCAACGTCCCGGGGGTTCGAATCCCTCCGCCTCCGCAAAAAGGAATGCAGCTGGTCGCGTCAGCGACCGGCTGTTTTTGGATTCCGGCCCGTTGAAAGCTTGCTTTCGTAAGGGTCGGAAGCCGAAAACAGCCAGTTGGCCCGAAGGTCCGACAGCTGCATTCTATGCTTTGCAGGACCCCTGGCCAAGGGATGCCGCGAAGCGGAATCCCAGGAAGCGGAGGAACTCTCTCGACGACAAAATAGCCGGAATCTGTAATCGAACGATGGAAAAAACGGATCCCGACAACAAAAAGGGAAAGATTTGTCGTCGAAGCTCCGTGGTTTTTCTTATATTTACATAAAAATGAACCAATTTTCTTTATGAAACGGATCCTGTTTTTCATTTTCCTTGCGTTCGCAGGCTTCAGCGCGTATGCGCAGAAGGCCCAGAGTTTCGACGAAGCCTATGCCCAGACCGAGTTTGCCGTCCAATTCGGCCCCAAACTGTACAACGGCGCCATCCGGCCCGTATGGACCGGCCCGGACACGTTTGTCTTCCAGACGAATGAGCCCGGTGGGGAAGTCTGGTACAAGGTTTCCGGAACGGAGAAGACTTCCATCAGCAAGGACGATTTCGACGAGGCGGTCAAGAGTATCCGCCGGCGTCCCTACTACGATCCGTCCGATGAGAGCCAGTACGCCCGGCGCCGTGAAATCCGCCAGATGTCGCCGGACAGCACGCAGTCCGCTTTCGTGCGGGACAATAACGTGTGGGTCGGGAAGCCCGACGGGTCCGAAGCCCGCCAGCTGAGTTTTGACGGCACGGACGGGGAAGCCTATGTGCAGATCCGCTGGTCCCCGGACGGCAAGAAGATCGCCGCTCTCCGGAAGCAGGTGCTCAAGGAACGTCAGATCCTGCTGCGCGAATCCCGTCCCGGGGAGCAGGTACAGCCGAAATACCGCTGGTTGGATTACGCCAAACCGGGCGATGTCCTTCCGCAGTCGACGCCCGCCCTGTTCGACGTGGAGGCCATGAAGGCCATCCCGCTCAGCGAGCCGGTGAAGATGGACCAGTATTTCCTTGAACTCGGACAGTGGTCTCCGGATTCGGAGTGGTTCAGCTATGAATACAACCAGCGCGGTCATCAGCGCTATCAGCTTTGCGCCGTGGACGCCGCTACCGGCAAGGTCCGCGTCCTTGCCGACGAAAAGACCGATACGTTCATCTATTATTATGACCTCTGGCGCTACCTGACGCCCGACGGCAAGTATTTCTTCTGGATTTCGGAGCGGGACAACTGGCGCCACCTCTACCGGATCGACACCAAGACCGGCCGGATGGAGCAGATTACGAAAGGTGAATGGAACGTGCGGGAAATCCATGAAGTGACGGACGACCATATCCTTATGAACGTCAACGGTCTTCACGCCGCGGAAGGGGAGGACCCGTATAACAAGCACGTGGCCCTTCTGGATCTCAAGACCCTGGCTCTCAAGGACCTGACTCCGGAAAACGCCAACCATCAGGTGACCTTCAGCCCCGACTTCAGCCGCTTCGTGGACAACTATTCCCGTCCCGACCTTCCTGCGACGACAGTACTCCGTTCCGCCGCTGACGGCAAGGTGATGCTGCCGGTCCAGAAACAGGACATCTCCGCCCTCCGGAAGGAAGGATATACGATGCCGGAAGTGTTCTGCGCCAAGGGCCGGGACGGTGTCACCGACATCTGGGGCACCATCTACCGCCCGTTCAAGTTCAATTCCAAGAAGAAGTATCCCGTCGTGGAATACATTTACGCCGGCCCGCATGACTCGCACGTGACGAAGGATTTCAGCGGCCAGATGCGGTTCTCCCGTCTCCTGGAGCTGGGCTTCATCGTCGTCACCATCGACGGCATGGGCACGGACAACCGTTCCAAGTCCTTCCAGGACGTGGCCTGGCGCAACCTCAAGGACGCCGGATTCCCGGACCGTATCCTCTGGATGCAGGCCGCGGCGAAGAAGTACAAGTATATGAACCTGGACAAGGTGGGTATCTACGGCTATTCCGCCGGCGGACAGAATACACTGTCGGCCCTCCTGTTCCATCCGGAGTTCTACAAGGTCGGTGTCGCCCTGTGCGGCTGCCACGACAACCGGATGGACAAGATCTGGTGGAACGAGCAGTGGATGGGCTATCCCATCGGTCCCTGGTACAGCGAAAGCTCCAATGTGGACAATGCCTGGCGGCTGGAGGGCAAGCTCCTGATCATCAATGGAGAAATGGATGACAATGTGGATCCGGCCTCGACCCTGCAGGTGGTCTCCGAACTGGTGAAGAACAACAAGGATTTCGAGCAGTATTATCTGCCGGGATTCACGCACAACCTGGGTGCCGAATGGGTCACCCGCCAGGTCTACGAATTCTTCTACCGCAACTGCAGATAACCGTTCCATGGGAGGCAAAAGGTTTCTGACCATCCTTCTCCTTTTCCTGTCCCTGGCTGCCAGGGCCCAGGAACTGGAGAAGTTTGTCTTCTCCCCCATGTCCTTGCCGCAGGCACAGTTCGTCGGCTATTATGTGGCGCTGGACAAGGGTTACTACCGGGAGGAGGGGCTCGACGTAGTCATCGACCATCCTTTTGCGACCCAGTCCGTTGCAGACAAGGTCTTGGATGGAGAATGCCAGGCCTCCCTCCTGACCCTTTCCCTGGCCATGCGGATGGTGGGGGAGGGGCAGCCCCTGGTGAACATCCTCCAGACCTCGATGAACAGCGCTACCCTGATCATTTCCCGCTGGGGAGACGACCCGTTGACACTCCGGGGCGCAAGGGTCACCGGCTTCCGGGCCGGATTCGGACAGCTGGCCCAGAGTTTCTCCATCAAGGAGAATCTGGACTACGAATGGGTGTTCACTTCCGCCGCATCCGCCGTGAACCTTTTCATCTCCGGGGCTGTCGAGGCCTCCCTTGCCCGGAGCTATGACGAGTATTACAAGATCCTCCAGACCGGTCTGGTCGATCCGGAAAAGGGAATCTACCGGTTTGAGGACCACGAATACAACATCCAGCAGGAAGGTGTCTGGGTGACGCGGGAGTATTTTAAAACCCACCGGAAGCAGGCCGAGGCCTTTGCCCGTGCCAGCCGCCGGGGCTGGGAATGGGCGGCCGCCAACCCCGAGCAGGCGATGGACGTCGTGATGCGCTACATCAAGGAGTACCGGATTGCAACCAACAGGACCCTGCAGTGGCTGATGCTGAAGGAGGTACTCCGGCTTCAGGTGGACCACGAGTCGGGGCTCCGGGAATTCCGTCTCCGTCCCGATATGGTGCAGGCGGCGGATGATTTGTTGTTTACGTCGGGCAGGTTGACAAGACACGTCAGCTATGAGGATTTGATACCATGAGGAAACTGTTCGAGTCCATCCGCCGTTCCTTCTCAGCCCGGCTGAGCCTCTGGGTCGTCCTGTTCGCAGCCCTGGTCTTCCTGGCCGCATTGGGTTATTCGACGATGGTAGCCCGTCGCTTTGTGAAGCGGGAAGCGGTCCTCCGGGCCACCCAGGTGCTGGAGAACTCGATTCTCCGGCTGACAAACATCCTCGAAGACGTCCAACTTTCGGCTGACTATCTGGAATGGCTGGTATACCGCCACTTGGAGGAACCGGATTTGATGGAGGAGTATTCTTACAACACCGTGCAGGGCACACCTGCCCTGAATGGGTGTTCCATCTCCTTCGAACCGGATTTCTTTCCGGGGCAACACTATTTTTCCGCTTATTCCGGTTACAGGGATGATGTCTTGCAGTCCATGCAGGAAGGAAGTGACGATTACCAGTATTTCTATCTGGACTGGTACCTGCTTCCCAAGCTCCTGAACCAGCCTTGCTGGACAGAACCCTATGCCGATTGGGAATCGGACGATGCGAAGGATCTGCAGACGGAGATGCAGGTTTCCTATTGCAAGCCCCTGACGGTCGCAGGGGGACGGTACATCGGATGCATTTCGCTGGACATCTCCCTGAAATGGCTGTCTGAAACCCTTTCTTCGGTCAAGCCGTACCCGAATTCCTACAGCATTCTCGTCAGCCGGGGCGGATCCTTCCTGGTCCATCCCGATCCTGAGCGGCTTTTCTACGAGACCATCTTCACGCAAGGATTGCTGAATCCCGTCTCGGACCAGACGGTCCTGGGCAAGGCGATGCAGGCCCAGGAAACCGGAATGCAATCCCTGACGATCGGGGGACAGCGCAGTTACGTGTTTTATACCCCTGTCAAGACGACAGGCTGGAGCATGGCCATCGTCTGTCCCGAAAGCGATATTTTCGACAGTTTCGACCGTCTCCGGCGGATTCTCATCAGCATCAGCCTGCTGAGCCTGCTCCTGCTGTTCGCCACCTGTTTCCGTGTGATCGGCAGGTCGGTGAAGCCTCTCCGCGAATTGGCCGTTCAGGCGGAGGATATTGCATCCGGCCATTTCGACAAGGCCCTTCCGACGAGCACGCGTCCTGATGAACTGGGAACATTGTCCCGCTCCTTCGCCCATATGCAGACTTCTTTGGTGTCATATATGGATGAACTGACCCGGTCAACGGCGAACAGGGTCCGGATCGAAGGGGAACTCCAGATTGCCCGGGAAATCCAGAAGGGAATGGTTCCCCGGGTGTTCCCGCCTTTCCCCGACCGGAAGGGCATCGACCTGTTTGCCTCGATTGTCCCGGCCAAGGAGGTCGGAGGAGACCTGTATGACTACTTCATCCAGAAGGACAGGCTGTATTTCTGCATCGGGGACGTCAGTGGCAAGGGGATTCCGGCCAGTCTGTTCATGGCGGTGGTCCGGACCCTGTTCCGGGTGCTGGGTCAGCAGGAACTGCCGGCCGCCGAAATGGCCCGCCAGATCAACGAGACCGTGTCGGAGAACAACGACCAGCTGATGTTCGTCACGATGTTCATCGGTGTCGTGGACCTGAAGACGGGCGCCCTGGATTTCTGCAACTGCGGACACAATCCGCCGGCCATCTTCGCGGAGAAGGGCAAGGCCCGGTTCCTGACTTGCAAGCCCAATGCCGCCATCGGCGCCATCCCGGGGTTTGCCTTTGAAGGAGAGGCTATCGGGACGATCAAGGGCATCCCGCTGTTCCTGTATACCGACGGTTTGAGCGAAGCGGAAAGCCCGGCTCAAGAGCAGTTTGGGGAGGAACGCCTGCTGGCCACCCTGAACAGTCAGCCTTTTGACGGGGCTGAAGCGGTTGTGGACCGCATGGGACAAACCGTTGCCGCTCATGTAGGAAAGGCCGAACGCAGCGACGACATGACGATGCTCTGTCTCAAGGTATCTTAAGAAAACGAAAAACCCCTGCAGATTGTTTCTGCAGGGGTTTTTGCGGTGAGGAAGGGATTCGAACCCCCGGTACGCTCACACGTACACCTGTTTTCGAGGCAGGCTCCTTCAACCACTCGGACACCTCACCGTTGGGACTGCAAATTTACGATTAAATTTTCAATTTGCAATCATTTCCCCGGCTACTTGAACCACTCGGTGAGATGATCCTTCGCGTAAAGGTAGTACACTACGAGACCGATCACGTTGGTGATGAGCAGGAGGACGATGGAAATGATCTTGCCGACAAGGGAAATCGGTTTCTTGATGATGTCGATGATGGCGATGATGCAAAGGATCTCGCCGATGAGCCAAATGAGGGATTTCATGGATTCTATTGTTAAGTGTTGAACGTTCTTTCTTCCAAAAATAAGAAATAGTCGCGTCAAATGCAAGCGCTTTGTTGCTCATCGTTTCCCTTCCGGATGATTTTCCAGCCGATGGCGGCGATGCAGATGGACATCAGCGGGCTGATGAGGTTGAAGAAGCAGAAAGGGGCGTAGGAAAGGGTGGGAACGGAGAGGATGGTAGCCTGGGTCATGCCGCAGCTGGACCAGGGATAAAGCGGCGAGGTGACGGTGGCAGAGTCTTCAGCGGCACGGCTCAGCAGCCGGGCTTCGTAGCCCTCCTTCCGGTAAATGTCTCCAAAGATATTGGAAGTCAACAGGATAGAAAGATACTGGTCCGATACGATTCCATTCAGGGACGTGCCGGTGACAACGGTCGAGGCAACCAGTCCTGTCCGGGTGCGGGTAAACGGGGTGAGGATCCGGGCGAGTTGGACAATCATGCCGCTGGCGCGCATACATCCGCCGAACACCATGGCGCACAGGATGAGGAAGATGGTATCCATCATTCCGATCATTCCGCGGGAGGTGATCAAGCCGTCCACTTCCGGATGACCTGTCTCGAGGGAAACCGTGTTGGCGATACTTTCCACCGTACCGGCAAGCATCACTCGGGCGTGGGAACCGGAAGTGATCTTTGAGCCGATGCTTTCGATGATGCCGGGCTGGAAAACCAGGGCTGTGATGGCGGCCGCAACTACCGAAATGGCAAGGACCTGCATGGCGGGCATTTTCCGGGCAATAAGGAACATCGTGACCAGCGGGACAAGCATCAGCCAGGGGGTAATATGGAATTTCGCTGAAAGGACCTCCCGGAAAAGGTCAATTTGCGATGAGTCTGCCTGACTGTGTGAGAGGCCCAGGATGGTGAAGATAATCAGGGTAATGACCATCGTCGGACCGGTGGTGTACAGCATATACCGGATATGGGTGAACAACGGCACCTGGTTGACGGACGATGCCATGACGGTCGTGTCGGACAGCGGAGAAATCTTGTCGCCGAAATAGGCGCCGGAGATAATGGCGCCGGCGATCATTCCGTCGGAGAAGCCTTCGGCCTTGCCGATTCCCAGCAGGGCCACGCCGATGGTGGCGATGGTGGTCCAGGAGCTGCCTGTCATCAGGGAAACGACGGCACAGATGAAACAGGCGGTAAGGAGAAATACCCGCGGGCTGATGATCTGTACCCCATAATAGATGAAGGCCGGTACTACGCCGCTCATCGTCCATGTGCCGGAAACGGCGCCGATGAGTAGAAGGATGACGAGCGCGCTGGCGACATCGCTGATATTACCCTTGATGGCATCCTCGAAATCCTTCCAGGGCGTCTTGAAAAGCCAGGAGGCGAATAAAACACAGACGGCGGAGGCGGCGATGAGGGCCACCTGGCTGGGCCCCAGGATGGAATTGCTCCCGAAAATGCTGATATCCAGCGCCAGGAAGACTACCAGCACCGTGATCGGCACCAGTGAAATGAGAATTCTTCCTGCGGATGACTTCATCGGAGGCTGCATTTTTCGCAAAGGTACGAAAAAATGCGTATCTTTGAAGCATATGAAAAAATGGACTACTCTGATGGCGGCCCTCTTCGCTGCTACAATGCTTTTTGGCCAGCAGTACGGTGTCGTGGACATTTCCGTCTGCAATTTGCGGGCAACCCCCGATTATGATGCCGAGATGGTGTCCCAGGCCCTTCTGGGAACGCCGGTGCACATTCTCCAGCTGGCGGACAAAAACAGTTGGCCGCAGGTGCAGACACCGGACACCTATACCGGCTGGGTCCACAAGGACGGAATCACCCTCCTTTCCTTTGAAGAGTATCATGCTTGGAACCAAGCGCCGAAAGTCGTCATCACCGCCTTGATGGGAGTTGTCTTTGCGGGTCCTACGGAGCAATCGGCAACCGTGTCCGACGTGGTGGCCGGGGATCGGCTCAAGGATTTGGGTCGGGACGGATGCTGGCTCAAAGTAGGCTTTCCCGACGGACGTACCGGCTATGTGCATCAAGATGTAGGCAAGCCCGAAGACTGCTGGCGCAAGCATCTGGAGCGCACCCCGGAAGCCATCCTCGCATCGGCCTGTTCCATGGTCGGATTCCCGTACCTCTGGGCGGGGATGTCCCCGAAGGGAATGGACTGCAGCGGTTTCGTACGGACGGTCCTGTTCATGCATGACATCATCATCCCCCGCGATTCCGGTCCTCAGTCCCGGACCGGCGAAAGGATTCTCGACCCCAAGGATCTCCGGCCCGGTGACCTGGTGTTCTTCGGCCGGAAGGACGCTGCCGGCCCCAGAGTGTCCCATGTGGGCATCTATATCGGCGACGGGCGTTTCATCCATTCGCTGGGCCTCGTCAAGATTGCCAGCCTCCGTCCGGAGGATCCGCTCTATGACGCATACAACAGCGGACGCTACCTGTTCGGCGGCCGTATCCTTCCTTACATCGACAAGGAGAAGGAGCTGAATACGACTTTGACGAATCCTTATTATCTGGAATAACCGCATGAAGCAGAACAGACGTGATTTCCTGAAAGCCGCGGGCCTGGCCGCCCTGGGCGCCGGACTTGTCATCGGATGCGGTCCGAAAAGGAAAGGAACGGAGGAACCTGCCGGGGAACCGGTGGAAGAGCCGGTGGCTGAGGAACCGGTCCAACCTGCCGGTCCCAGCCGGATGCAGCTGGACTTCGAGCCGTATGAGTTGCAGTTGCAGCATACTTTTACTGTCTCTTCCTATAGTCGGAACACGACGCCGGGTGTTCAGGTAGAGGTTAATTATCAAGGATATACGGGCTATGGAGAAGCCTCTATGCCGCCCTACCTGGGCCAGAGCGTCGAATCCGTGACCGCGTTCCTGAAGAAGGTGAACCTGAAACAGTTTGCCGACCCGTTCTGCCTGGATGACATCCTCACCTATGTCGACAGCCTCTCCCCGGGTGATTCCGCAGCCAAGGCCGCCGTGGATATAGCCCTGCACGATCTGGTGGGGAAGATGCTCGGCGCTCCGTGGTACCGGATCTGGGGGTACGACCCTGCCAAGGCGCCGGCGACGACCTTCACCATCGGCATCGATACGCCGGAAGTGGTCCGGGAAAAGACAGAGGAATGTGCCGGGAAATTCAAGATCCTGAAGGTTAAGGTGGGTCTGGATACCGACAAGCAGATGATCGAGACCATCCGCAGTGCCACGGACGTCCCGCTCGCCGTGGACGCGAACCAAGGCTGGACCGACCGTTTCAAGGCCCTGGACATGATTTACTGGCTCCGGGACCATGGGGTGAAGATGGTGGAGCAGCCACTGCCGGTGGACCGGGTGGACGACCAGGCCTGGCTTAACGAGCGCAGTCCGCTGCCGCTTTTCGCCGATGAATCCATCCAGCGGCTTGCCGACGTTCCCCGGATGAAGGGGCTCTTTTCCGGCATCAACATCAAGCTGATGAAATGTACGGGCATGCGTGAAGCGCACCGGATGGTGGAAGTCGCGCGTGCATTGGACATGCAGGTAATGCTGGGCTGCATGACCGAGACATCCTGCGGCATCTCCGCCGCCGCCCAGCTCTCGCCGGCCGTCGACTTCGCCGATTTGGACGGCAATCTCCTTATTTCCAATGACCTCTTCACCGGAGTAACCGTCGAAGACGGCCGGCTGGTTCTTCCGGACCGTCCCGGTATCGGCGTAGTGAAACTGTAGGTAACAAAAAAGCCGGCCCTCAGGGTCGGCTTTTCATTTGATGGAGGGCGTGTTTAGAACACGTCCGGCTCGTTGTTCTGCTCGGGAGCGGATTCCTCGAAGCGGGGCTTGCGGGGAGCATTGTGACGGTCGTCACGGCGCTCGCCACCCTCGCGGCGGTCGTCGCGGCGCGGGCCCCTGTCACTACCTTCGCGGCGCGGGCCACGGTCGCCTTCGCGACGGGGACCCCGGTCACCGCCTTCGCGGCGAGGTCCGCGGTCGCCCTCACGGCGCGGGCCACGCTCGCGCTTGGGCTCCACATAGCCTTCCGGCTTCTCGGTTAGCGCGCGCATGGAAAGGCGCATCTTACCGGTCTTGGCATCAATCTCGAGGAGTTTCACATCCACCTCGTCGCCCACCTTCAGGACGTCCTCGACCTTTTCGGTCTTAGTCCAGGCGATCTCGCTCACGTGCAGGAGGCCTTCCTTGCCCGGGAGAATCTCGATGAAGGCGCCGAATTCAAGGATGCTGACCACCTTGCCGTGGTAGACCTGACCGGCCTCCGGAACGGCGCAGATGTCCTTGATGCGCTGCAGGGTGGCATCCATCGCGGCCTTGTCCACGCCGAAGATGTCCACGACACCCTTCGTGGTGCCGTCGCCCTTGCCGGCGTCGACTTCCTCGATGGTGATGGTGGTGCCGAATTCCTTCTGCATGCCCTGGATGGTCTCGCCGCCCTTGCCGATGACCGCGCCGATGAAGTCGGACGGGATCTCGATCTGGACCATGCGCGGCACGAAGGGCTTGTAGTCCTCACGCGGCTCGGGGAGGGTCTTGAGCATCTCGCCCATGATGTGGATGCGTCCCTGACGGGCCTGCTCGAGCGCTTTCTCGAGGACCTCGTAGGAGAGGCCGTCTACCTTGATGTCCATCTGGGTGGCGGTGATGCCGTCCTTGGTGCCGGTGACCTTGAAGTCCATGTCGCCGAGGTGATCCTCGTCGCCGAGGATGTCGGTGAGGATGGCGTAACGGTCATTCGGGCGCTCGGCGTCGGTGATCAGGCCCATGGCCACGCCGGCCACCGGCTTCTTGATCTTCACACCGGCATCCATGAGGGCCAGGCAGCCGCCGCAGACGGAAGCCATGGAGGAGGAGCCGTTGGACTCGAGGATATCGGAAACGACGCGCACGGCGTACGGGAATTCCGGAGCGGTGGGGATGACGGGCTTGAGGGCGCGCATCGCCAGGTTGCCGTGGCCGATCTCGCGGCGGCC
>JAFSJK010000087.1 GCA_017439305.1 Bacteroidales bacterium
TCAAACTCTTCATTGTATATTCTTATATAATTCTAAGCTTGTCCTCGGCACTTCTTCTAAAAAGAATCGACGCTCGTTTAAAGTTAAGATATATGTTACAATATCTCGGTACTTGCTTGTACTTTTAGTCTTTCAGTATTTTCAAAGAGCCTAAAAAATCCCGTTCGTTTCAAACGGGACTGCAAAGGTAGAAACTTTTTCCGAACTGCCAAAATTTTTTTGAGGAATTTCGTACCTTTGTGGAAGAAATGGAAAAGAAAGTTTCACTCTGGCAGATTTTTGCCGTGTTCGCCAAGATCGGGGCGTTCACGATCGGCGGAGGATATGCGATGATTCCCATCATCCAGGACGAGATGGCGCGGCGGGGATGGATTTCCGAGGACGAGCTCCCCGACATCGTCGCCCTGTCGCAGTCGGCTCCGGGCGTGATGGCCGTGAACATATCCATCTTCGCGGGATACCGGCTCCGGGGCGTCAAAGGCAGCATCGCCGCCACCCTCGGGTCCATCACCCCGTCCTTCTTCTTCATCCTCGCCATCGCGATGCTGTTCACCTCCTTCAAGGACAACTCCTGGGTGATCAAGGCCTTCAAGGGCATCCGTCCGGTGGTGATCTCCCTCATTGCGGTGCCGATGGTCAACATGGCCCGGAAATGCTGCAAGACCTGGTGGGCCTGGGCACTTGCCATCGCCGCCCTCCTGCTGGTGGCCTTCCTCAACGTCTCCCCCATCTACATCATCCTGTGCGTCCTCGTGACCGCTTTCGGATATACCTATATCAAAGAGAAATGGAGACGCTGAACCTTTTCCTGCAACTATTCGGGACTTTTTTCGTCATCGGAGCCTTCACCATCGGCGGAGGCTATGCAATGCTGTCCCTCATCCAGGGAGAGGTCGTCACGGCGCATCACTGGATCTCCGAGAGCACCTTCACGGACATCGTTGCCATCTCCCAGATGACTCCGGGGCCCATCGGCATCAACTCCGCCACTTATGTGGGCTATGATGTCATCTCCCAGGCGACCGGAAGCCATTTCCTGGGCATCTGCGGTTCGGCGACGGCCACCCTCGCCCTGGTTATCCCCTCCTTCATCCTCGTGCTCCTGATCGTCCGGTTCTACACCCAGTTCAAGAGCAGTGTCCTGTTCGAAGGCGTGATGGGCTGGCTGCGCCCCACGGTCGTGGGCCTGATCGGCGCCGCTGCCATCATCCTCATCGTCAAGACCACCTGGTTCCAGGGAACGCCCACCTTCACCGTCGTGGAGGACAACTTCCCCGACTGGAAAAGCTGGTGCCTGCTCGCCGCCGCCTTCGCGGCTTCCTATTGGGGAAAAGTCAACCCCATCCTCGTAATTGTGGCCGGCGCCGTGCTCGGACTATTGATTTATTGATTATCTTTGTGAGATAACACTTACTTAAGTATGAAACACAGCCTTTTCCTTTCCATCCTGGCGCTGACCCTCGCCGTCGCCTGCACCTCCCAGAAGCAGCCGCAGCCCTTCAGCGTGATTCCGATGCCCAACGACGTCACCCTTTCCGAAGGTTCCTTCAACCTGGCCGGTCAGGACATCTATGCCGAGGCGTCCCTGGACCAGGCCACCCATAAGGCCATCGCCGACCTCTGGAACCAGCTTTACACAGTTACCGGCAAGAAAGCCACCCTCAGTACCGAAGACAACGGCCAGAAAGTCCGTTTCATCGCCAATCCGAACCTGGGGGCGGAGGAATATGCCCTGAATGTCAATGACAACGGTGTCACTGTGGAAGCCTCGGCTTTCGGCGGCTTCTTCTACGGCATCCAGACCCTCAAGCAGATGCTTCCGGCCGAAATCTACGGCACCCGGAAAGCCAATGCCGCCTGGCTGCTCCCCTACGTGAGCATCCTCGACGCCCCGCGCTTCGACTACCGCGGTATCCATCTGGATCCGTGCCGCCACTTCTGGACCATCGAAGAGACCAAGCGCTACATCGACATCGCCGCCACCTACAAGCTCAACCGGCTCCACTGGCACCTGACCGAGGACCAGGGCTGGCGGATGGAAATCAAGAAGTATCCCAAACTCACCGAGGTGGGCGCCTGGCGCAGCGGAACCTGCATCGGCAAGGACTTCGACTCCTCCGACGGCATCCGGTACGGCGGTTTCTATACGCAGGATGAGATGCGTGAGATCGTGGCTTACGCCGCCGAGCGCAACATCACCGTCATTCCCGAAATCGACCTTCCCGGCCACATGGTCGCCGCCCTCGCCGCCTATCCGGAACTGGGCTGCACCGGCGGACCGTACGAGGTCTGGACCCGCTGGGGTGTCGCGGACGATGTCCTTTGCGTCGGCAAGGAAGAGACCTTCACTTTCCTGCAGGACGTCCTCACGGAAATGATGGACATCTTCCCGTCGGAATACATCCACATCGGCGGTGACGAATGCCCGAAGGTCCGCTGGCAGGAGTGCCCCCGCTGCCAGGCACGCATCAAGGAATTGGGACTCAAGGGCCATGGTGACATCACTGCCGAGCAGGAACTCCAGTGCTATGTGACGGCCCGCATCCAGAGGTTCCTGAACGAGCACGGCCGCAAGATCATCGGCTGGGACGAGATCCTGGAAGGCGACCTTGCTGAAGGTGCCACGGTGATGTCCTGGCGCGGTACCCAGGGTGGTATCGAAGCCGCCAAGCGGGGCTTTGACGTCATCATGACGCCGAATGGCCACATGTACATCGACTATTACCAGAGCCAGGAGCGCGACAAGGAGCCCCTGTGCATCGGTGGCCTTGTGACCGTTCCCAAGATCTACTCCTACGAGCCTTACGAAGGGATGGCCCCGGGCACCGAGGACCACATCCTGGGCGTCCAGGCGAACCTCTGGACCGAGTACATCACCTCGCCGGAATTCCTTGAATACATGCTTCTTCCGCGCCTGTGCGCCCTCTCCGAGGTCCAGTGGTGCAACGCTGACCGCAAGGATTACAACCGGTTCGACGCTTCGCTCGACCATACGTTCCAGATGCTGGACGTGATGGGGTATACCTATGCCAAGCACGTGCGCGGAATCATCGGCCTGCCCGGTCACGAGCAGCCCGCCCGCAGCGAGGAAGAACTTGCCAAATACCTTGAAGAGAACCCGATCGGATGGTAATGAAACGTTATCTCACACTGGCCGTCCTCGTCGTCCTCGCCGTTTCCTGCGGCGGACGGCGCGGACAGGACGGAGATGGGACCCAGGGGGACTCCCTGGCCACCGCCGTACAGGAAAAGCCGAAGGACCGGCCTAAATCCAATGCCAAGTCCACCCCGGACGATTCCCTGGCCGCGCTCAAGCAGAAGTTCCCCGAAGAGCCCATCTTCGACATCCTTACTTCGATGGGAACGATCCGCGTCAAGCTGTACAAGGATACGCCCAAGCACAGGGCGAACTTCATCAGGCTGGCCCTTACGCACTACTATGACGGCCTGCTCTTCCACCGGGTAGTGGAAGATTTCGTCATCCAGGGCGGCGATCCGTTCACGCGGGATTCCACCCGCCTGGAGGAATGGGGAGAAGGGGGTCCGGGCTATACCATCGACCCCGAGATCGTGCCGGAACATACCCATAAGAAAGGAGCCTTGGCAGCCGCCCGGCGTGGTAATTACGCCAATCCGATGAAGGAATCCTCCGGTTCCCAGTTCTACCTGGTCCAGAATGCCGACAATTGCAAGCACCTGGACGGGGAATACACCGTCTTCGGCGAGACCGTCGGCGGACTGAACGTCATCGACCGCATCGCCGCGCTCCGGGTGGACCGCTACAACCGGCCGCTCCGGCGCGTCGTCATCATGAGGATCAGCCCGAACGAGCAGCTGAACAAACGGGCCCTCGAAGAGGAGGAACGTGCCCGGGAAGAACTGGAGAATCCGGTTCCGAAGCAGGAAGAAGCCCAACCGGACGAGAAGAAAGAGGGCGAAATCATCACCTTGCAAGTCCAGGAGACCGTGGACAGTTCCATCCTGCGCGGACGGAAACTCAAGCATAGGGATTAATTTTGTTCGATTTTTAGACCCAGAACTTGGCCTTTGGCACAGATTTCGCAATAGAATCTGTCGAATAGTTTTTTCATAGGTTAAGTTTTAGGTTAGAATTGCGACCGCCGCTTGCTGGGAAGCACGCGGCGGTATTCTTTTCGGCACACCGTCTTTGCGGGTCGCAAGAAAATGCTTAACTTGCAGTGGTGAACAAGGAAACGAAGACCCTGATCCTCCTCCACACGGCCGTGTTCCTGGCCGGCTGGACGGGCATCTTCGGGAGGCTGATCTCTCTCGGAGGGTTGCCGCTCGTATGGTACCGGATGATGGTGAGTGTAGTGACGCTGGGCTTCGTCCTGGCTGTCGCCCGCCGGCTTCACCGGCTTTCCTGGAAGGCCTTCGGCCTGATTGCCGGCTGCGGCGGTGTCCTGGCTTTGCATTGGGTGGCATTCTACGCCAGCATACAGGCGTCAAACGTCTCCATCGGGGTTGCGTGTATCGCCACTTCCTGCTTTTTCACGACGCTGCTGGACCCGCTCATCAACCGGAAGCGGATTTCCTGGATGGAGGTCCTGATCAGTTTCATCGCCATCGCGGGCGTGCTTCTCATCTTCAGCCTGGACGTACGGTACCGGCTGGGAATCTCGCTCGGGCTGTTGTCGGCCGCTTTGTATTCGCTGTTTTCCCTTTTGAATATCAACGTGGCACGCGTAACGGGCGAGGACAGCGCCACCATGCTGCTGTACGAACTCATCGGCGGCGTCATCCTGCTGTCGGTCCTGGTGCCCTTCCTGCCGGCTGCCGACATCGTTCCTGCGCACGGGGACTATCTCTGGCTCCTGCTGCTGGGGTCGATCTTCACCATCATCCCCTTCCTGTTCCAGCTGATCGCCTTCCGCACCCTGTCAGCCTTTACGGTGAACCTGGCCTACAACCTCGAGCCCGTGTACAGCATTGCCTTCGCCGCCCTCCTGTTCGGCGAATTCCGCGAAGTGGGCCTGTCCTTCTGGGTGGGCATCGCCCTGATCGTCATCTCCGTCCTCATCCAGACCCGCCGCGTGGTACACTTAACCCAAAAATGACTACCTTTGCAGATACGTAAAAGTTTTGCGACATGACCATTGAACTTGAACAGAAACAGATCCCGGTCCTGCTGCTGACCGGATATCTCGGGAGCGGGAAGACCACCCTCCTGAACCGCATCCTTTCCAACCGCAAGGGCATCCGGTTCGCCGTGATCGTCAACGACATCGGCGAGGTGAACATCGACGCGGACCTCATCGAGAAGGGCGGTATCGTGGGCCAGACGGACGACAGTCTCGTGGCCCTGCAGAACGGGTGCATCTGCTGCACCCTGAAGATGGACCTCGTGGCCCAGCTTGCGGAAATCTCCGCCATGCGGAAGTTCGACTACATCGTCATCGAGGCCAGCGGCATCTGCGAACCGGCTCCCATCGCCCAGACCATCAGCACTTTGCCGATGTTCGGCCCTCAGTATGTCCATGAGGCCCTCCCCTACCTGGACTGCATCGTGACCGTCGTCGACGCCCTCCGGATGAAGGACGAATTCGAAAACGGCGGTGCCCTGGAGAAGGAGGACATTGGCGAGGACGACCTGGAAAGGCTTGTCATCGAGCAGGTTGAGTTCTGCAACATCGTTCTGCTGAACAAGGCCGCCGCGGTCTCCCCCGAAGACCTGGGAAAACTCCGCGGCATCATTTCCAGCATCAATCCGCAGGCCCGCATACTGGACTGCAATTACGGCGACATCGACCTGGATGAAATCATCTACACCGGCATGTTCGACTTCGACCGGGTGGCCACCTCCGCTGCCTGGATTGCCGCCATCGAAGGCGAAGACGAAGAGGAGGAAGCCGAGGGCGAAGCGCTGGAATACGGAATCGACACCTTCGTTTACACGCGGCGTCCGGCCCTGGACCTCAACAAGTTCGATTACATGGTCGCCAAGAAGTGGCCGGCGAACATCATCCGGGCGAAAGGTCTCTGCTATTTCTCGGACGACACCGACAAGTGCTATCTCTTCGAGCAGGCGGGCCGCCAGAAGAGCATCCGCGATGCGGGCCTCTGGTACGCCACGATGGAAGAAGAGGAACTGCAGGAACGCCTGGAGCGCGATCCCATCCTCCGCCGCGACTGGGATCCGGTGTACGGCGACCGGATGCAGAAGATCGTCTTCATCGGGCAGCACCTGGACAAAAAAGCACTCGCCCGACTGATGGACGAATGCCTGGCTGAATAAAAAAATCCGGCTCTCTCGAGCCGGATTTCCTTTTTGTTCGAAAACCTTTAGTCGGCGAGGGAGAAGCGCTTGAAGCACAGAACCTTCGCTTCCTTGTCGATGGCGGCGAGGGCGGCCTTCACGGTCTCCTTGTTATCGCTGAGCTGGTACTCCTGCTCCTCGAGGGTGTTCTCCTTCAGGAACTTGGCGACGCGGCCCTTGGCGATGTTCTCGATCATCTGGGCGGGGAGGTTCGCAGCCTTCTCGGCACCGACGGTGGCGATGATCTCGCGGGCCTGGGCGGCCTGCTCGGCAGTCAGCCAACCCTTGGCGGTGTTGGACTCGATGTGATCCTCGCTGTCCACGTGGGCGGGATTGATACCGGCCTTCTTGAGGGCGGCGTCAATGGCCTTCTGGACCTGCTCGTCCTTGGTCTTCTGGATGGCGACGGTCTTTTCAGACTCGAGCACCTCAGCGGGCACGGAAGCCTCATCGACAGCAACCGGGTTCATCGAAGCGACCTGCATCGCGATACCGCGGGCGATCTCGGCGGGAACTTCCTTGTTGAAGGCGACGATGGCGCCCAGCTTGCCGTTGAAGTGGACGTACTCGGACACGAACGGGGCCTCGATGGCGCCGTAGTAAGCGAGCACGTGCTTCTCACCGGTCTTGCCGGCCTGGTTGGTGATGTCCTCGTCGAGGGTGTAACCCGTAGCGGTCTTGACGGCCTTGAGAGCCGCGAGGTCGGCGGGGAACTCGGCGATGGCAGCGTCTGCGATGGAAGCGGCGAGGGCCTTGAAGTCGGGCGTGGCAGCCACGAAGTCAGTCTCGCAGCCGAGGCACACGAGGACGGCCTTCCCACCCTTCACGCGGGAAAGGACGGCACCCTGGGTGGTCTCGTTGTCACCGCGCTTGGCAAGGGTGGACTTGCCTTTCTCGCGGAGGATTTCGACGGCGCGCTTGAAGTCGCCTTCGGCCTCGGTAAGGGCCTTCTTGCAGTCCATCATGCCGGCGCTGGTCATGTCGCGCAGCTTCTTGATGTCAGCTAAAGAGATGTCAGCCATAGTTGTTGTTTTGCTTTAAGGGTTTATTACTCGGCCTTGGGGGCTTCTTCCTCCTCGACCTCGACCTTCGCGCCACGGCGCGGGCGGAGCTTCTTCGCGGGAGCGGCGGCGGCCTCTTCGGCGGCGGGCTGCTCCTGGGCTTCCTTCTCCTTCTCAAGCTTACGCTCCTCGAGACCCTCCTGGATAGCGGTGCAGAGCACGTCCATGATGAGGGCGATGGACTTCGTAGCATCGTCGTTGGCCGGAATCACATAATCAATCGGGGTGGGATCGCAGCATGTGTCAACCATTGCGATAACCGGGATGTTCAGGCGGTTGGCCTCCTTCACGGCATTGGCCTCCTTCTGGACATCGACGACGAAAAGGGCGGAGGGGAGACGGCTCATGTCGCGGATGGACCCGAGGTTCTTCTCGAGCTTGGCGCGCTGGCGCTCCACCTGGAGACGCTCTCTCTTGGCGAGTTTCTCGAACGTACCATCTTCCTTCATCTTGTCGATGGTGTTCATTTTCTTGACGGCCTTGCGGATGGTCGGGAAATTGGTGAGCATTCCACCCGGCCAACGCTCGGTCACGAACGGCATGTTGACGGCGCCGGCCTTCTCGGCGACGACATCCTTAGCCTGCTTCTTGGTGGCGACAAAGAGGACTTTACGGCCGCTGCGGGCCATTTCCTTGAGCACCTGAGCCGCCTCGTCGATCTTCACGACGCTCTTGTGCAGGTCGATGATGTGGATTCCGTTCTTCTGGTCGAAGATATACGGAGCCATCTTAGGGTTCCACTTACGGGCAAGATGACCGAAGTGTGCACCTGCATCAAGCAGTTCCTGGAAATTTGTTCTGGACATAATGTGTCTAAAATTCTTTTTTGTTTTTTCTCTTTCTTCAATCCGGAGTAGCGTCCTCTGAGGGCGGTCTCCGCAATTTTTCCGCAGTCTCGGCAATCCTTATTGCAGCTCGGGAAGATTCGCATCCTCACCGGGATCTCAGGATTTGATGGGAACCGGACTGTGCAAAAGGGTAAATCAGTCCGATCTGCAAACTAACGCTTGCTGAACTGGAAGCGACGACGTGCGCCAGGCTGACCAGGCTTCTTACGCTCGACCTCACGGGCATCGCGGGTGAGGAAGCCGGCGGCCTTCAGGGAAGCGCGGTAGGCCTCCTTGTCGACCTCGCAGAGGGCGCGGGCGATACCCAGGCGGACGGCCTCGGCCTGTCCTTTGGTACCACCGCCCACGAGCGTGACCTTGA
>JAFSJK010000088.1 GCA_017439305.1 Bacteroidales bacterium
GTCCGCGACGGCAAGTTCAAGGCCGATTTCAAGTTCGACGGCGAGCAGCCCGACAACATCCGCGCCGGCCAGACCTACTACCTGAACCTCCAGTTGGGCCAACCGGAAGAGGCTGTCATTATCCCTCGCGGCACATTCTACCAGAAAACCGGCGGAAAATGGATCTACGTCGTTAACAAAGAGGGCACAAAGGCCGTCAAGAGAGAGATTCGCATCGGCCGCCAGAATCCCCAGTACTACGAAGTCCTGGAAGGCCTGGAGCCAGGAGAGAAGGTCATTACCTCGGGGTATGATACGTATGGTGACAGTGATGTGTTAGTATTCTAACCTATGAAGAGTTTTTGGAACTTCCTTAAGAAGAACAAGTTATACGGGGCAATCAACCTCGTCGGCCTCACGGTGTCGATGGCCTTCGTGCTCCTGCTTGCGGTGTATGTCCAGCGGCAACTGTCCACGGACTCCTTCCAGGAGAATGCCGACCGGGTATTTGTCATTGCCAACGAGCACAGTCTTACGATGGGCTATTGGCTGGACAAGCATCTGAAGAACAATTTCCCGGAGATCGAGAAGGGCTGCTGCGTCGCCAATATGGCTTCGGCCTCTCCTTTCCATATCGACGGGGCTGGCGGAGAACTGGTCTATGGACAGATGATGTCAGCCGACAGCACGTTCTTCGACATCTTCAGTTATGAACTAGCGGCGGGTAACAAGGCCGACTGGCACATTTCCTGGGACCGCTGCATGATCAGCGAGGAATTCGCCAACGCACATTTCGGGGACAAGGATCCGATCGGCAGGCAGATCTATTCCGAGGGAGGGGACGCCAACCTGACCATCTGCGGTGTCTTGAAGGATTTCGGCAACTCCGTACTCAAGACGCCGGATGTGCTCGTCCGCGGCGAGATGATGCCGAAAACCAATTCGGCGCACGATGTGTATATGAGCAATGCAGGAGCCGGGATCTGCTTTGTGATGACATACCCGGGTGCCGACCTTGGGGCCAAGAAAGGGGAACTGCTGGCATGGCTGGAAGAGAATTTCTGGATTTATAAGAGCGACTGCGACCAGGTCCGCCTCATACCGTTGAGAGATTTGTATTTCCTCGATGAAGGAAATCTCGACTGGAATGGAACCGTTCAAATCGGCAACCGCGACTTCGTGAATCTGCTGCTGGCCATGTGCCTGCTGCTCCTGGCCTTCGCCGTGCTCAACTATATTAACATGACCACGGCCCTGACGGGTTTTCGCGCCAAGGAGATGGCCACCCGCCGGCTTGTCGGAGCTGACAAGCGGGGCATTTTCCTGAAAGTCATTTCCGAGAGTACCCTCATCTGCGGCATCTCGATGCTGCTGGCCATCTTGCTGGCCGAGGCGCTTTCGCCGCTGGCTTCCCGTCTTCTGGAGTACCAGGTTTCCATCTTCAAAGCGGTTACGCCCGTCAATGTGCTGCTGGTACTGGGCTTTATCGTCGTGCTCGGCATTCTGTCAGGCATCATTCCCGCCTTGCTCATCCAGCGTGCCCAGCCTATCGAGATCGTCCGGGGAACGCTTCGGCTCAAGACAAAAACCGTCTACAGCAAAGTCATCATCGTCCTGCAGAATGTGGTTACGGTCGTAATGCTGGTGAGCGCTTTAACGATGGGCCTGCAGATCCGGCATCTGATTACGGCCGACCTGGGCTACAACACGAAAGACATCCTAGTCGTCGAGAATGACTTCGGCCAGAGCGGTCAGCTCCGTCCGTTGCTGGACCGTCTGCGTGCTGAAACCTGCGTGGAAGAAGTGGGGCAGGGCAACGGCATTCCGCTGGAAGGGACGAACAACGTGACCTTTGAAGTGGGCGCCGGGAATTGGGTGTCGTTCCAGCAGATCCAGGGAGACGACAAGTATTTTCAGATCCTGGGACTGAAGGAGAAACAGGACAACCATCAGCGCGCGTGGTGGCTCAACGAATACGCCTTCAAGCTGATTGGCATCGAAGAGTCGGAGACGGAATATGTGACTTCTATGGACGGCGGGCTTCCCATCGGCGGCGTTTATTACGATTTCAAAGTACGTCCGCTTGAATCGGCCCAAAGTGCCGCGATGATCTACAACTGGAAAGAAAGCCCGGATGACAACTACCCTTGGGTACTGTTGGTCAAGACCAACGGCGACCACAGTGTCGCTCGCAAGAAAGTGGAGGAGGTTGCGGAAGAAGTTTTCCCCGGCAGGATGTTCGGGGGAGAATACATCGAGGATAAAATCGAAGCAGGTTTCAAGGACGAAAGCCGGGTGCTGGACGTCGTGCTCATCTTCACGCTGTTGTCCATCCTGGTGAGCGCGCTGGGCCTCTTTGCGATGAGTTCCTATTATATGCAGCAGGAAATCCGCGGAGTGTCGGTGAAAAAGGTCTTCGGAGCCGATTACACTGGCGTGCTGAAGGAACTGGTGCTGTCATTTATGAAACTGGTGGGCATTGCCTTCGTAATTGCCGTTCCCGTTGCCTGGTTCATCATGAACCGCTGGCTCTCCGGATATGGGCATCGCATTGATCTCCATTGGTGGATATTTGCTCTCGCCGGGCTGGCGGTCGCCATTATTGCAGCGATAAGCGTGCTCTACCAGAGCATCAAGACTGCCCGGACCAATCCTGCCGAGGCGCTGAAGAAAGAATAGAATAAATAATTAAATAACAACTCATTATGATTAAAGTTTCCAACCTTTGCAAAGTCTTCCGGACGGAAGAGATCGAGACCACTGCTCTCAATGGTGTATCCTTCGAAATCAAGGATGGCGAGTTCGTCGCCATCATGGGGCCTTCGGGCTGCGGTAAGTCAACCCTTTTGAACATTCTGGGCCTGCTAGACAATCCCACCAGCGGTTCCTATGAACTCCTCGGCACCGAGGTCGGCGGCCTGAAGGAGAAGGAGCGCACCAAGTTCCGCAAGGGCAACATCGGCTTCGTGTTCCAGAGCTTCAACCTGATTGATGAACTCAATGTCTATGAGAACATCGAGTTACCGTTACGCTATCTGAATATCAGTGCCAGCGAGCGTAAGGCCAAAGTGACGGAAATCATGAAGCGCATGGCCATCAGCCACCGTGCCAACCATTTCCCGCAGCAGCTCTCAGGCGGTCAGCAGCAGCGCGTCGCGATCGCACGTGCCGTAGTGGCCGGTCCGAAGCTGATCCTCGCGGATGAGCCTACCGGTAACCTCGACTCCAAGAATGGCAAGGAAGTGATGGATCTCCTGAAGGAACTGAATGCTGAGGGTACGACTATCGTGATGGTGACCCACTCCCAGAAGGACGCAGCCTGCGCTCAGCGCACGATCGACCTCTTTGACGGTCAGATCGTCTCCGACGTCAAGAACGAACTCTGATGCGACACCATTCAGATATCCTGATCAAGGTCCTGTCCCTGGGCGTGGGACTGGCAGTGGGCATCGTGCTCATTGCCAAGGTGTTCTTTGAACTGAGTTACGACAGCTTTTACAAGGACATCGACCGGGTGTATACCATCAATACCTGGTACTCCCATCAAGGGGACGAGAAAGATTATGGCCAGGTGAGCGGTGCCGTGGCCGTGGGCTTCATGGAGGAAGTTCCAGGCGTAGAGGAGGGTACACGTACAACCTTTATTTTCAACGGCGACACTTATCTGGATGCTGATGGTAACAAGTTCAAAGGAACCATCGCCTGTGCAGACACTTGCTTCTTCAAAGTCTTTGACCGGCCGATTATCGCGGGCGATCCGGTGAAGGCGCTTGGGAAATGGGGCAGTGTGATGGTGAGCCGGAACTTTGCCGAGAAGTTGGGAGGTATCCAGGAATGTATCGGCAAGCAGATAGCCAATGCCGATGCGGAAGATTTGAAGCTGACTATAGAGGGTGTCTTTGAGGACTTCCCGAAGAACGGCAGCCTGGACTACGACATCCTCCTTTCCATGACAACCTACAACAAGGAGAGTACCGACAACTGGTTGGGGAATGACCGATACAAGGGCTATGTGAAACTGGCCCCCGGGGTAGATCCCAATACGCTCTCCGATGCGATACGTAAGATGCAGGAGGCGCATCAGCCGATGGAACAGATCGAGGCCCAGGGTATCGGCCTGCGGTATTTCCTCAGTCCGTTCAGCACGATGCATACTTCCTCCAAGGATGTAAAGACGCAGGTAATCCTGCTGTCGATTGTGTCGGCGCTCCTGATTATCATCAGCTTGCTGAACTATATCCTGATTGTCATCTCCTCGATGGTGAAGCGATCCAAGGAAGTGGGTGTGCGGAAGTGCTACGGTGCCGAGAGCAAGCACATTTACTGGATGCTGACGAAGGAGGCCCTCTTGCACATCATCCTGTCTCTGGGCCTGGCAGCGATTATCATCTTTGCCGGCCGGGGTATCATTGAGAACCTCCTGGGCGTACCGTTCCAGACGCTGCTGGTGCCGCAGAGCATCGTGGCCATCGCGGCCGTTCTGGTGTTGGTTCTGGTCATCTCTATTGTTGTTCCTGCAGAGTTGTATCAGCGGATTCCGGTGTACGCGGCGCTGAAAAATTATACGGAGAATTCCCGCCGTTGGAAACTCGGCCTGCTGGGCGTCCAGGTGCTTATCAATGTGTTCCTGGTTGTGATGATGATTATCATCGGTCGCCAGTACCAGATGGTATCTCACGCTGATACCGGCTACGACTACAAGAACCTGTACTATTTCGATATGTTTGACGGAGACCGTCAGGCGCAAGTCCGGGCCGTGGAAACCCTTCGGGGCATCCCTGAAGTGAGCGGCGTCGCGGCTGCTTATAACCTGCCGTACTGGGGTTCAAACGGAGATAACGTTTCCTTGCCGAATGATGAGCGCGAGCTTTTCAATGTTGCCGATCAGTATGAGTGCTCTCCTGAATTCTATGAGCTGCTGGACATCCAGTTCCTGGAAGGCCGTGCGCCACGGGATTCCAGCGAAGCGGTTGTTGATGAGAAGTTCGTGAAAAGGATGGCCGATTTTACCGACTGGAGTGACGGTGCCGTGGGCAAGCAGTTCTTCATCACGGGCCATGGAGGAGGAGGCTTGTTGGCCAAGGGTTATTACACCATTTCCGGTGTGTACAAGAGCTATCTTATCGGCAATCTGCAGGGTGTAGATGAGCGTCCGAGTGTTCTGTTCTACGGTGAAATTGGTTCTGAGAAGGTCTATATGCCGCATACCTTCTTCAAGGTTCGGCCGGATGCGCTGGACAAAGTCCGTGGTGCTTTGAAGGAAGCACTGCCCGACAAAGACATCAACATCGTCTCTTATACCGAGGAGATGCGTGCCGCCTATGCCGACAGCAAGAAGATGCGGAATACGATGGCGCTGGGAGCGGTGTTCTCGTTGCTGATTGCGCTGTTGGGCCTCATTGGCTTCATTCGTGACGAGTCCCTGCGCCGCAGCAAGGAAATGGCCGTCCGCAAGATCAACGGCGCCACCACCCGGGACATCCTGAGTGTCTTTGCCAAGGATATCATGATCCTGTCCGCCGTGATGGCCGTCATCGCCTGCATCGGCGCCTTCTTCGTGGCCCGCAAATGGCTGGAGCAGTTTGCCGAAAAGGTATCGCTGAATCCGTTGTATTTCATTGCCGGAGCCATCCTGGTGCTGCTGATCGTGCTGGGCGTGGTGGTCCTGAACTGCCTGCGCATCGCCCGGGCGAATCCGGTAGAATCGCTGAAAAACGAATAGTATGAAAAGCTACCTTAAATTCCTCTCCCGCAACAAGCTGTACACCGCCATCGAGGCGGTGGGGCTGGCTATAAGCCTGGCGTTTGTGATCATCATCGGCTCCTATGTGTGGCAGCAATATGAAGTGACGAGGGAGAACCCGGATTGGGAGCGGGTTTATGTGCCCGGATTGCCGGGTTTTCCGGCACTTACCTATGGTTTCCCGGATGCCATCGGGGACATTCCGGAGATCGAGTCCGTTTCCAGGATGTGCAATGTCGTAGTTCATCCTGTCGTAGGGGGAGAGCAGATCGAAGCGGAAAGTGCCGGCGTAGAACCTGCGTTTTTTGAGATATGCCCGGAGTTTCGCTTTGTGGAAGGCGCGGCAGATGTCCTTTCCGCACCTTCCAATGTGATTCTTACCGCCTCCTTTGCGGGTAAGCATAATCTTTCGGTAGGTGAGACCCTTGAAATCAGTGGGGACAGTTATATTGTCGGTGCCATCCTGGAGGACCTGAAGGGAACGGTCATCAAGCCGTACGACATTTTCGTGAACGCAGCCATCTACAAGGACAATTGGCAGCCCTTCGACAACTATGGCAGTACGGTTACGCTGGTCAAGCTCCGTCCTGGAACTGACAGGAACGTTCTCTATGAAAAACTGGAGGCCGTTTGCAAGGACGTTTATTCAAGTATCTATGGACAATCTTTCTTTGAACACCTGGAACTCTCGCGTTATGATGAATTGTTTTTCAAGGAGACGGAGGGATTTTTCAGACATGGAGACAAAGCGACACTCAAGATTCTGACGCTGGTTGGACTTTTGCTCCTTCTGTCGGCCATTCTCAACTATGTCAACCTGTCCGTCGCACTCACTGGAAAAAGGGCGAAGGAAATGGCCGTAAGGCAGCTCTCCGGGGCGTCAAGGGGCGGCATCATCTGGAAGTACGTGGTCGAATCCATCGCGTTTACCGCAGTGTGCTTTGCTGCTGGCCTGTTGCTGGCGGAAGCCTTCTGCCCGGCCATGAATGCGCTCTTGAATAATCCGGATATCCCGATAAAAGTCATCTGGTCTCCAGGTTATGTAATTGCATATATCGTCATCATTCTGCTTGTGGGGGTGCTCTGCGGCATCTTCCCGGCAACGATGGCTGGTCGCTACAAACCTGTGGACGTGATGAAAGGCGGATACCGGCGCAAGAGCAAGATGGTATTCAGCAAGGTATTCATCGTGCTGCAAAATGCGCTGGCGGTCATCCTGATAGCGCTGGCCATCACGATGGAGGCGCAGATGCGAAAGACACAGGAGCGGCCGATGAACTGCAACATCGAGAACATCTTCTTCCTCAAGGATTTTTCCGGTGAAAAAGATGCCCCTTTGAAAGATGCCCTTGAGGCTCTCCCGTGCGTAAAACGGATTGGAAGAAGTTCTGGGGTGCCAGGCAGTATCAATATGGGCCAATACAGCACTACCCGGGATGGACAGGACATCCTTTACAAACTGATCAGGATGGACAGTACTGCATTTTCGATGTTCGGATTTGAGATTCTGGAGGATTTCCATGCACCACAATTCAATAGCGTCTGGTTCTCGGACAAAAGTTTTACCGCCACCGGTTTCGACTCGGACTATCATGACATCAGCGGCACGCTGGACAAACGGACGCAGGGATGCGAGCAGGTAGCTGGCGTTTTCAAATCTTTCCCGACCAACAACGCCAATATGGGAGAAGAAGACTTAGCCATCGTTTCGCTGATGCGTTCTGAGGACATTCCTTTCGCCGGATTGGTCATAGAAACAACCCCGAACCGGAAAGCGGCGAAAGCGCAGATCATGGAAGCTTACGATAACTTCACGAAGGGCAAGCAGATCTACGGAAACTTAGCCTTCTGGGTTGACGAGAATATCGCGGAGGCCTGGAAGCCGGCCCGCAACAATATGAGGCTGGTAGAGATTTTTATGCTCCTTTCCATCCTCATCGCTCTTCTGGGGCTTGTGGCCATGAGCACCTATTATGCCGATGAGAAGTCCCGCGACATCGCCGTCCGGAAGGTCTTCGGCAGCACGGTGGATACGGAAGCATGGAGAACAATCCGTGATTATATGCTGCTCGTTAGTATAGCCTGCATCATCGGCATTCCAATCGCGGTCTATGCGGCCCAGGAGTATCTCAAGGACTTCATTTACCGGCTCGAGGGCTATTGGTGCGTCTTTGTCGTGGCCGTGCTGCTTACAGTAGCCATGGCTTTCGCCTCCGTCCTCTGGCAAACCCTCAAGGCTGCCCGGACGAATCCGGCCATTGAACTGAAAAAAGAATAAGATGCTATTTGATATCCCAACCCAACCGTTTGGCGAGATCCTTGGCAAAAGCCAGGTCCTTGGCCGGGATGTTCAGTTTGAGCTCCTCCCGCGCTCCATAGCACGGAGCTTCAGGCTCCCTGAGCATCTGCGGCTTTGTCTGATCCGCCCCGTATCCCTGCACAAGAGAGTCCGGTGTTATACACGGATGCTTCACGGCTTCGCAGAGCGCACGCTTTACAAAAGCATTGATCGTGATGCCGGCCTCTGCGGCCATGTTGGCGATGTCCCGATGGGTATCGGGGGCGATGCGGATGTTGAAGGAGCCCGAGTAACTCTTTTGTGGCTTCCGGTTGTGTTCTTCGCAGAAGACAAGATAGTCTTCCACCGCTTCATGGAAGGACTGCGTGAGTTCTTCCACCGTCTTGCCTTCGTAGCTGACAAGGCCGTCTATGCCGAGGATCTCGCCAAAGAGAACCCCGTCATCTTCACTGTAATCGATTGAGCCTACGTACCCTTTGTATTTAAGCGTTTTCATCGTCTTTCTTAATCAGTTCGTTATCAATTAATTCTCGTAAAATGCGTCTCATCACATATTTTTGTACCGTGTTTCCGGGATGGGGTTTGTGTACCAGGATAGGGGCAGCATTCAGATGTGTGAAGATTGCCCGTGAGCCAGATGTCTTGCCTTTCTCTTCTATTTTGTATCCTAGTCTGCATAGCAATGTGACTAATTCATCTAACGTGAAGTCCGAAGGAGTCTTCCTGAATCGCTCTATCAACTTATCTTTTGTACTCATGTGCAAATGTAACTAAAATTTAGTTACAAAGCAAGAATGGCATGAAAAGTTACTTTAAATTTCTATCCCGCAACAAGTTGTACACCGTCATCGAGGCGGTGGGGCTGGCCGTGAGCCTGGCGTTTGTGATACTCATCGGCATATCCATTGCCGATCAACTCAGAATCCGCCGGGACACGCCACCGGGAACCAATCTGTATTCCATCGGCCCCGACAGTTATGGGACGGAATACCGAAATTTGGAAAGCCTTTCATCCATTCCGGAAATCAAATCCCTTGCAGCTTTCAGGCGAATAGAGTTTCTCGCACTCCTCGATGGGGACAAAGACCTTGTAATGGCTATGATCGCCGATCCGGGAATCGTCGACTACGTTCCGCAGCACGTCATCGATGGCAACATTGAGACTTTCCGGAACGGGAGCGGCGTTCTCATCACGGAATCGGCCGCGAGAAAGTTCTTTCCTGATAAGGACCCGATAGGTGAATATGTTACCATCGCCAACATTGGAGCCGAAGGAGAGGAAGAGACTCCTGTCTCGGAGCAGATCGTGGCCGTCATCGGCGATCCTTCCTATTCAATCCTGGACGATTTTGACCTGATGCTCAGTTTCCGATCCAAGATTCCCGCCGTAGTCGAGATTGTGGAATCAGACCTTTTCAATACCGGAAACGGACAGTTCGTAAACGTGCTTGCCGACATGCAGCCGGAATTCGATATGGAAGGGTTTTCCGCGAAGTACCTGGATTTGTTTGAACCGTATGTGAACAAAGGGGATAAGGAAAAGCCGATGGCTACGGCCTTTACCGACATATTCTTTTCCTCTGACAGTTATGAAGGGCTCCGCCAGGGAAACCGCCTGTACATTTCCGTTCTGGTGATTCTGGGACTCATCCTGCTTCTGTCGGCCCTATTGAATTATGTCAATTTGAATCTGGCGGTATCCGGTGAACGGGCTAAGGAAATGGCTACCCGCCAGCTGGTGGGTGCAAGCAGGAAATCGGTTGTCTTCAAAGGCATAGCCGAGTCTACGGTGTTCACGTTGGTATGCTTTGCCTTTGCCGTGCTCTTGGCGGAATGGATGGTTCCGCTTCTGAATGGACTGAGGCCGGAAGGACTCACGATACCCTTCCATATTCCTTTCAGTGGCACATTCTTTTTGATATCTCTGGCTCTTGTCGTTGTCATCGGCTTCCTCTCCGGGATTATCCCGGCCATGGTCATGGCCTCTTACCGTCCCCTGGATGTGGTGACAGGCCAGGTTCGCCGGAAGCGCAAAATGGGGATCAATCAGGTATTCATTGTATTTCAGACTGTCCTTTCGATGCTTTTCATCGTCGCTTCCATTTCCGTTGAAGCCCAGCTGCGATTTATGCTGAAGCAGGATATCGGAACGACTCCGGTAAAGAACCTCTATCACTTTTTCCCGGGCATATATGAGCCAATAACGGATATCGGCAATGCGCTTACAGCAAATCCGCAGGTAAATGCCATCGGATATGGGACCGGTTATCCGACGAAAAGCTGGGGGATTCAGGCCGGCCCTCCAGGCGCGTTATACAGCACTCTCGAGTGCGACAGCACGGCATTCCGGATGTTGGGTTTCAGAATAAAGGAACAGTGGGGAGAATCTGTTCCCGGAACCTTCTGGCTCACCGAGGAGGCCCGGAATTATATCGGTGTGACAGAAGAAGATTCCGCTCCTTCCCGCCTTTGGGGAGACTATCCCAATCCCGAGATTACCTCCATTGGAGGTGTTGTTGAAAACTTCCGCAGTTATCCCGTAAATGACGCCCCCAGATTTGGGTTAGGAGGTGAGTTTCAGGAACTGTGTGCAGTCAGTATCATGTCGGCCGAACAGCTTTCCGGTATCTGGATAGAGGTTAGGGGAGACAGAAGGGAATTTGAACAATGGTTCAAGGATTATATTCGTTCCTATTACCGTGAAACAAAAGGGCTTTCAGATGTCCTTGGCTTTCCCGGCGTCATATGCGGATATCTGGATGAAATCATTGCCGGGGAATATGATGACTTGAAACAGTACGTGCGGCTTATCGAGCTTTTTACACTGGTTTCCGTCCTGCTCTCCATTCTTGGCATGGTTGCCATGAGTACATGGTTTGCCGCAACCCATTCAAAGGACGTGGCCATCCGCAAGGTTTTCGGCAGTACCGTAACCCATGAGGTGAAACGGCTCGCCAGGAGCTTCCTTGTTCTCACTTTAACCGCCATTGCCATCGGAATCCCTCTTGCAGTCTGGATGGTCAGACGTTTCCTGGAAAGCTATCCCGAAAGGATAAGCGGATATTGGTGGATATTTGCCACCGCTGCGGCCGTAATATTTGCTATTGCCATGGGGTCGGTCATCTGGCAGGTTCTCAAAGCCGCCCGGACCAACCCGGCGACGGAACTGAAAAAAGAATAAAGATGAGAAGTTACCTGAAATTCCTGTCCCGCAACAAGTTGTACACCGCCATCGAGGCATTGGGGCTGGCCGTGAGCCTGGCGTTTGTGATCCTCATCGGCAGTTATGTGGTCCAGCAGTATGAGGTGGCGCATGAGTCGCCGCAGTGGAAGCGCACGTTCGTCCTAGGAACCAATGAGTTCCTTGGGCTGACCTATTGGGACAAGGAAGAGCTGGAGATGAACATTCCGGAGGTGGAGGCCGCCACCCACATGACGCTTCTCTGGCAGCCGGTCATCCAAAACGGGGAGGATCTGCTCCAGGTCTCCGGCATCGAGGCCGATGCCGATTTCTTCCGGGTGTTCCCGGAGTACCACCTTCTGGAGGGAAGCCTCGATGACTTTGTGGGCAAGGACGACATCCTAATCAGCGAATCCCTCTCCCGCAAGATAGCCGGTCAGGCCGGCAAGGATCTCATCGGCAAAACAATCAAGGTGGACAAAGAGGACCGCACTGTCAAGGGCATCTTCGCCGATTTTGACGAGGCCTATTTCATGCCCGCGGACATCATCACGAACATCACCGCCTCCTGGGCGGCCGGGCAGGGGAAAGCTTTCAACAGCATCGGCAATTACACCACCTGGTTCCGGGTGCGGGAGGATGCGGACCTGACCGACGTGCAGGCCAAGGTGAAAGCGCTCCTGCACAAAAACTACGATTCTTCCTGGGGAGCGGAAAAGGTGGATGCCTGGAAGGCATGCCGGATGGACGAGGCCTTCTTCTTCACCGGCAGCAGCAACGGGCTCACCCGCACGGGAAATGCCCAGATGCTCCGGCTTCTGACCGTCGTCGTGCTACTGCTCCTGTTGTCGGCCGTCTTCAACTATGTGAACCTAAGTCTGGCCCTTACCGGCAAACGCGCGAAGGAGATGGCCACCCGGCGCCTTCTCGGGGCCGACAAGACCGGCATCCTGTGGAAATACATCGGCGAATCCGTGGCTTTCACTGCCGTCTGCTTCGCCGCCGCCCTGGTCCTGGCCGACCTGCTGGCGCCGATGGTGAACAGCCTGGTCTCCACCAGCGACCCGGATGAAATGATGCTGGGCATCGGCGATACCAGCGTGCGGATTTCGTTCCTGATGACGCCCGGGTATATCTTGGCCTACGTGGTGGGGATCCTTATCCTGGGCGTCGTCAACGGGCTGCTTCCAGCCTTCGCGGCTTCGCGGTACCAGCCCATCGACGTGATCAAGGGCACGCTCCGGCGCCGGAGCAAGATGGTTATGAGCAAGGTCTTTATAGTGGTCCAGAATGTCCTTTCCGTCTTCCTGATTGCGATGGCCCTGGTGATGGAAGTGCAGATGCGGCATATGTTGACAAGGCCGATGCATTCCGCGACGGACAACCGCTTCTACATCGAGTATTCCGCCCAGAACTATGATGCGATGAGGCTTTTCAAGGACAAGGTGGAGCGCCTGCCCTTTGTGACGAAAGTGGGCGTCGGCCGCGGAATCCCTGGAATGATCAATATGACGATGGGCATCAAGGTGGACGAAGAACATCATGTCGATTTGCCCGTCATCCTTTGCGATTCCACTTATTTCCAATTGCTGGGGCTGGAAGTGGAGGAGGACTTCGGCCATCCGCTGGTGCATTCGCTCTGGATGAGCCGGAGCGCCTTTAACGCGGCTGCGGTGTCGGATACGTCCACCGTCTTTCCCCGGAGGATCAACATGAACGGCGCCCAGCCCGAGTTCATCGGCGGCGTGGTGGCCGATTATCCCACCCGGCCGGCTTCGGAAAGCGTGCAGAATCCCAACGGCGGAGTCATCGTCACCCGGGTGGAAGAGCTGCGGTACTCCCATTGCCTCCTCATCGGCACCACCGGAGAGGACAAATCCTATGAGGATCAGATCCTTCAGGCCTACCGGGAATTCCGCCTGGAAACTTCCGGCGTGGAAGAGCCCGCCTGGCGGTACGGCTTTGTCCGGGATATCAACCGGAAGCAACTGGCACCGGTACAGCGCACATTGCGGCTGGTGGAACTCTTCGCCGTCCTGGCCGTCCTCATCTCCCTGCTGGGCCTGTTGGCCATGAGCACCTACTTTGCCGATGAGAATACCAAGCAGATCGCCGTGCGGAAGGTCTTCGGCAGCGATGTCATTCAGGAGACCCGGCGAACGGTCCGCAGCTACATGGTTCTGGTGGGCGTGGCTTGCCTCATCGGCATCCCGCTGGCCGTCTGGGCCGCCCGGCTGTATCTGGAGCGCTTTGCCTACCGGGTTGAAGGCTACGGCTGGGTGTTCGTTGTGGCCTTCGTCATTTCGCTGGCCATTGCCTTCGGCACCGTCCTCTGGCAGACCCTCAAGGCCGCCCGGACCAATCCGGCCACGGAACTGAAGAAGGAATAAACCGGATTTTTTCCGTATTTTTGTATCCGTGTGTACGGTTTGTTACATCCCCATGCTGGAAGGGCAGAGCGGGGAGGTCGAAAGGTGGGCTGCGGAAGCGTCGGTCCGCCTAGGCATTCCCGTTGTCATGCTTCCGCAGGCCGATTGGAACAACGACCTCACCCCGTGGCCGGCCGGCCCCATCTTCAGGAAAGGGAAATCTTTCGGGGGAGGGGCAAGGGCATATCTGCAGCTGCTTGAAAATCAGATTCTTCCGGAAATTGAAGGCCGGCTGGGCCTCGTGGATCCGGAACGGTGGCTCATCGGCATATCCCTCTCCGGCCTGTTTGCGGTGTGGGCGGCCTTTGAGACCCATACGTTTACCCGCATCGCTTCCATCTCGGGCTCTTTCTGGTACGAAGGATTCCCGGAGTGGCTGGCAACCCGGCCCGGCACCGGGACTTTGAAAAGCGCCTACCTGTCGCTGGGCGACACCGAGGCGGACACCCGGAATCCTCATTTGAAGAGCATTGCCGACGATACGGAAGCTGTAGTCCGCCTCCTGAGTGAAAAAGGCATCTCCACCGTATTCGAATGGAACGACGGGTCGCATTTCGCGCCCGTCGTTCCCAGGTTGGAGAAGGCTTTGGCAGGACTTTTGGGCCTTGCACGATAATCTTTTTTTCGTATCTTTATGGCCAATATGGGGCATCCGCCCTTTTAGCCGAATAACACGAAAACTGCATCATATGAAAACGGACCACTTGTTTCGAGCCCTAAAGACGATCCTTGTCTTTTTGGCAGGAGCTTTTGTGATGGCCTGCGGGGAAGATAATCCGGAAAAGACGGAACCCGGACCGGGGCCTGGACCGGGGCCTGGACCCGGTCCGGACACTGGAACCGTTGTAACGCTGGCCCAGGACACTTCGGTCAAGGTGACAGAAACGGAACCGTTCCAAAAGGAGGATCGTGTCGCTTATGTGATTGAGGCAACGGAAGATAAATTGAAGGATGTCGCTCCGGGAACAGTTCTGGTCCTGGATGACAAGATCGTTCTTGTGACCTCGGTTCGCAATCAGACGGCTACTTCCGTGACGGTTGAAGGTCCGCTCGGAGATCTGAGGTATGTATTCCACGATACAAGTTTCACGCTCCATCTTTGTGGAACGGAGAATGACCATACCAACGAAGCGACGGGTGACTATTATCCGGTTTCAACCAGGGCTGCATTTGAAGAAACGATCTGGTCGGAAGAAAAGGAATGGGATTACGACGATAATTGGTATAAGAAGGAAACGGAGGACACGAAACAATCTTTGGATTATCATCTTCACGCTGTGGTTGGTGCTTCCTTGACTGCTGCCATCGATTTTGAATTCTCAGAAGAGGTCAACGACATTTTTGACGGAGTTTCTTTTCTTTGCGCCAAGGAATTCAATGTGACCATCACCCTGACTGGGGAGGTCCACAGTTCTGCGGATTTGACGCTCAACTATCAGATCGATCGGGATGAGCATTTCCTTCTCAGCCATTACAAGGATCCGACGATTCTCCTCAAACACGACTTCCTTGATCCGAAGATATACCTGTTTTTTGTTGGAAAAGTGCCGGTTATCGTCCATATTGGCTGCGACTTGTATGCCGAAGTCGATTTGACAGCGCATGGAGAATTGTCTTTCACCATGGGGGCTGAAGCCAGTCTGACCGGAACAATGGGGTACAAGTATGATGGGACGACGGGCGAAAAGAAGAAAGTCAATCCCGGTCTGATTCCCCATTTGGAGCGGCACGATCCTACCCTCAAGGGAAAAGGAGTCGTCAGTCCGAAGGTGTATGTCTGGCCTCATGAATATATCTGGTTTACCTATGTGGTCGGATCCTATGCGGATATCCGTCCTTATGGAAGGGCTGATTTCGGTTTGGGGTTCAGTGAAGACCTGATTGACTATTCCAGTTCGGATTATCTCTCCAATGCTACGGATGTATTCGTTGGTGCGGACTGGTCTGTAGGCATCAGTACTCCGCTGGATGTCCTTGCCCCGGAAATCTCTTATGAACTGGACTGGACGGAACTGGACAGCGGCAATCTTTTCGATACCCAGGTGGTCAGGAGTCCTGCCGGTCTGGAACTGGAAGAGAGTTCTGCGAGCGTCTTTGAGCCTGGGAATTCCTATGATTTGAAGTTCAGGGTTCTGGCCGATTATTATGGGGCCCTTGACTATTCTTGGTTTGCCCCGATTGTCAAGATAGCCATTCCGTCCCGGAACTACAAAACCTATCGGATTGCTACACCGTTTACGGGACTGGCTTCCTATACATGGGAGCCGGAGGAACGGGGAGAAGAGTTGATTGCGAGCGTATATGACATTGATGGAAAGGAGGTTGGACGCCTTCAGTTCCAGGCGGGAATTGGGGAAACGACATTGTACGTAACTACCGGAATGGCACAGGATGTTTCGTCTGACAGCGCAACCATCCCGGTTGAATTCAAGGCTCCTGGGGAGCCGGTATCTGTCGGAGTGGTTTATTCCTGTACGAACGCCAGTCCGGAGATAGGAAAAGAGGGGTGTTTCACCAGTTCCGTGGCACCCTATGCGCCGAACGTGAAAATCTCATTAACGGAGTTGAAGGAGAATACGTTATACTGTGCCCGTGGCTTTATTATGATGGGTGAGGATGTGTATTATGGCGATGTCGTCACGTTTACCACAAGCCTTTCGTCGTATGGTGTCGATGATGTCCCCGGAGAAAACTTCTAATCTTCTAGCCGAGTACTGACATGAACAAATACGGTATTTATCTGGTTTATCTTTTCTGCCTCCTTCTTCCTGCCTGTCGTGGTCTGGAAGGTCAGGAGAGTGGGCTTCCCCGGCTCAGGGTAGACGCGTATTTCGAAGGGGATATGCCTGATACCCGTGTCTCTTTGACCCCGATGGACAACTCTTTGGACTTGTTGGCCAGATGGCAGGAGGATGATGCCATCAAAGTGTTTTTGAGTGATGGCGCAAATTACTCTGATGCCGGGTATGAGCACTTGGAAAGTATATCTGAGGATGGTAAAATGGCGATGTTCCATTACTCGATTCCCGCTGATTTCAACCAGCGGATCGGTACATACCAGTTATACTGTTTTACCCTTCATTGTTATCCCGTTGTTACTGATTGGGAGTTGCATTGCAATGGGTCCATAGTCCGGTCTCCTCTTTCGCAATTCAGGGCTCCTGTCCTTTTCGAAAATGTGTCTTCAGGATCTGATTCATTCGGTTTCTTCCGGCATTACGGTGTCTATGAGTTACTCCATGTCGCCAATCATTCGGATCAGGATATCTCCTTTTCCTTGCTTGGCTTCCAATCTGATAAAGTCTGGTATTGTTCCAAAGGCGCCCTCCGGATACCTTCCATGGAATTCATTGTCTCGTCCGATGCGGCGAGGAATCCGGTTGATCAGAGTCCGGCCATAACGATTCCCGCTCACGGCACCGATATTATCGTATCTTGGTATATTCCTACCGGTTACTCCATCTCGAATGCGGTGCTGTATTCGGAAATTGACGGTGAGAATGTCCACACGGCGAACCTGCTTTCTTCCATGGTCGTTCCTCAGGTCGGCCATGCCTATCATATGTATGTGGCATGGAATGGAACGGAGTTACGCTTCACTACTGCCTCCGGGGAAGAAGGAGGCTCCGAGATCATCGGCGGAGGCTCCGGCTATGGCTCTGATGGCTCTGGAAATGTATCTGGCTCGGGCCTCGGCTATGGGACGGATTCGGAGGGAAACATTGTCGGCGGAGGGTCTGGATACGGAGCGGATGGATCAGGGCCTATTTCGGGTGGAGGATCCGGGTATTCGAATGCTAATTAGTTGGATAATAATTAAATAAAACATACGATATGAAAACAAGAATCTTTCTTTTGTCTCTGGCTTCGGCTTCGGTGATGTTGTCTTGTACGGACAAGCTTTCCGAACAGTTGATGTGGGACGAGGGTGTCATGGCAACCATCCCCGGTTATGAGGATGCGGATGGCACACGGGTTTCCTTCGTCAATGGTTTGGGCAATTTCAGATGGAGCAACGGTGACTGCATCGGCGTCTGCCGGAGTTCGGCTTCCATTAACGGTACGGCGGCATTTACGTTATTAAAGGGCGGAGAGGCTGTCGGCAATTTCATTAATGATTCTTTCTCTCTGCACCCTGAAACGGATTATTATGCATTTTATCCATTCGCTGCCGGGACAACGGCGACATCATTTCCTGTCAAAATGGTCACTCAGGAGCAGAAGGCGAACAACGACCTGAGCCACATCGGGGAATTCAATTATATGTCAGCGAAGTTTACGACAAATAGCGAAGGGAAGGCGTCTTTTACTTTCTCGAATATCGGAACAGTCCTCCAGCTTCATTTTACATCCGAGGCGGAGGACACCTATCGGAATCTCCTTATCACCTCCAGCGGAACACCGTTCGTCATCAGTGCGAACTACAACTTGTCGGAAGGCACCTATTCGGCTTCCAGCACGAATGCATCCTTCAGGGTCTCATTCGGAGAGGAGGGAATGCATGTGTATAATGGTGAAAATGTAGTTATTAGTGCAGTCATCTTGCCGTGCGACATGAGCCAGAGTACCTTGTCTTTCTCTATCCAAAATGATAAAGGCGTTGTCAAGGAAATGAGTTTCGCCGGTTATGCGTTTAGCCCCGGGAAAGTATATCATTTTTATGAGGTGGTCCACTCGGGCAATCCTCCCTATGGTGGATGTCCTGATGGCAATCACCCGCATGCAATTGACTTGGGTCTTCCGAGCGGAACGCTATGGGCATGCATGAATCTGGGGGCGGAAAAGCCTCTTGAAGATGGAATCGCATTCGCATGGGGACAAACGAATTACGTGGAAAAAAACACATCCGATTGGAGTAACTATGAGTTTATGGATGAGTCCTTAAACAATGAATGGGGAATCACGAAGTATCAAATTGCAGACAATAAGACTGATGGCATCTGGTATAATGGAGAAACCTTCGTTGGAGATAACAAGACGACGCTCGAATGGGGGGATGATGCGGCTAGAAAGAATTGGGGAGGGGCCTGGAGGATGCCCACAAAGAAAGAATTCGAAGAATTGATAAACTATACAAAACAGTCTGGTACAGACAGTTATAATGGTTCTGGCGCTCATGGCCGTATCTTGTATAAAAAGAAATCCAACAACAGCTACTCGCTATGGGATACCCATATTTTTCTCTTCCACGATGAAAGAAGGGATTTTGGCGGTTATGCAGGTACGAATTATTGGGTCAACTGGTATTGGACATCTTCTTTAGGATCCGAAACAAGAAAGGCCTACTATTATTATACTGCGAATGGCTATTATAATAATAGTGAAATGGGAGAAGGAACGCGCACTGGTAAGAATCAAATCCGCCCCGTTCAATCCAAGTCCAACTAAAGCAAACAAGGTGTGACGCAAAGTCACACCTTGTTCATTAATTGCCAGCGTAGTTCCTTACTTCACCTTCGAATCACAGTACCAGCACCTCAGGACGCCGTTTTCGGTGCGGCGGAAGCGGTGCGGGGCGTGTTCGTTGTTGCAGATGCATTTCTTGTTGGGGCAGCGGAGTTCCGGGTCTTCCACCGGCGTTTCGTCGGCGGGCATGCCGTGCTCGGGGTCGTCTTTCCATTCCAACAGCTTGACGATGAGGGCCTCGCGGACGAACTTGCCGTTTTCCACCTGGCGGAAGTAGGCGGCGCGGGGATCGGCATCCACCTCGGTGAGGATCTCGTTGACGCGGGGGAGCGGGTGCAGGACGGCCATGTTCTTTTTGGCGAGGGACATGCGGGCCGCATCCAGTACGAAGCTGTCTTTCACGCGGTCGAATTCGTCCTCGTCCAGGAAGCGTTCCTTCTGCACGCGGGTCATGTAGAGCACGTCCAGTTCGCCCATCACTTCTTCCATCGTCGTCACTTCGCGGTAGGGGATGCCGGTCCGTTCGCAGACGTCCTGCTTGATGTAGTCCGGAAGCTTGAGCTCGTCCGGGGCGATGAGGATGACCTTGATGTCCTTGTACCGGGAGAGGGCCTTGATCAGGGAGTGGACGGTCCGGCCGAAGCGGAGGTCGCCGCAGAAGCCGATCGTGATTCCGTCGATGTGTCCCAGCTCACGCTGGATGGTCAGGAGGTCCGTCAAGGTCTGCGTGGGATGGCTGTGGGAGCCGTCACCGGCGTTGATGATGGGCACGGTAGACACTTCGGTGGCGTACAACTGGGCCCCTTCGATATGGTGGCGCATCGCGATGACATCGGCGAAACAACCCAGTACGCGGACGGTGTCCTGCACGCTTTCGCCCTTGGAAACGGAACTGCTCCGTGCGTCGGAGAATCCCAGTACTTTGCCGCCCAGTTCCATCATGGCGGAAGTGAAACTCAGCCGCGTACGGGTGCTGGGCTCGTAGAAGAGGGTGGCGAGTTTCTTGTGGGACATGCTGCCCTGGTAGCGTTCCCGGTGGGCGATGATGTCCTGGGCAAGGGAAATGATTTCGTCGATCTCCTGTTTGGTCAGATCGGTCGGGTCGATGAGATGCTTCATAGTTCAGTGTTATTTATTGAATCCAACTTTCGTCCGAGGGGTTGTCGCGGAAAGCGAGGATGCGCTCCTTCCAGCCCGGTCCGATGCGGCCTTCTTCCTCGGCCACTTCCACCAGGGTGTCCAGGTTGCAGAGGGAATGGTTTTCCACGTTCGCGGCGGCGAGGCGTTCCAGGCCGCGCTTCATCCCGTAGGTGAAGATGCTCACGATTCCAAGCACTTCGGCACCGGCTTCCCGCAGTGCGTCCACGACGTCGATGGCGCTGCCTCCCGTGGAGATAAGATCCTCTATGACAACCACTTTCGTTCCGGGGTCCATCTTGCCCTCAATCCGGTTCGTCCGTCCATGGGTCTTGGCCTCGCCGCGGACATACCCCATCGGCAGGTCCAGGATGGTGGCAGTGATGGCGGCGTGGGCGATGCCCGCCGTGGAGGTGCCCATCAGCATCTCGCAGTCAGGATAATACCGTTTGACGAGGAGTGAGAGGCCGTTCTCCACCTGCTCCCGCACGCGAGGGGCGGAAAGCGTGAGACGGTTGTCGCAATAGATGGGGCTTTTGATGCCGCTGGCCCACGTGAACGGCTGTTCGGGCCGGAGAAATACGGCGCCGATGGAGAGGAGGGAGGATGCGATCTGTCTTTCCATTATACAAATTCTTTCAGGCAACGTTCGTAGGCGGCCACAGGGTCGGAAACCGCTGTGATGGGACGGCCCACGACGATGAAGTCGGAGCCGATCTCCCGGGCGCGGGCCGGGGTGGTGATGCGCACCTGGTCGTCCGTCGCCGCATCGGCGAAGCGGATGCCGGGCGTGATGGTCAGGAATCCGTCACCGCAGGCTTTCTTGACCATGCCGGCCTCCAGGGGCGAGCACACGACGCCGTCCAGACCCGCTTTGCAGGCGTTGGAGGCGTATTTCACGATGGTTTCATTGATGCCGGCGCCGATGAGGAGTTCTTTCTGCATGGTCTCCTCGGACGTCGAAGTAAGCTGCGTGACGGCAATCAGCAGCGGCCTGGACCCGTCTTCCCGCGTAAGTCCTTCCAGGGCGGCTTCCATCATGCCGATGGTGCCGGCCGCGTGGACATTCACCATATCCACGTCCAGGGCCGACAGCACCCGCATCGCCTTCTTCACCGTATTGGGGATGTCGTGCAGTTTGAGGTCCAGGAATATCTTGTGTCCGCGGGCATTGATCTCCCGGACGATGGAAGGCCCTTCGGCGTAGAAGAGCTCCATGCCGATCTTCACGAAAGGTTTGCGGCCGGCCGGGAAACGGTCCAGGAATTCCAGCGTGGCTTCGCGGCTGGAAAAGTCGCAGGCGATGATGACGTCTCTGTTCATACGGTTCCGATAATCTCTTGTAATGAATTGATTTTCAGTTCGTCCATTAATGCCGGAAGCGCGGAGGCGATTTCCGGGCAGGCAAAGGGATTGCGCAGGTTCTCCGCGCCCACCTGCACGGCCGAGGCGCCGGCCATCATCATCTCGATGACATCCCGGGCGGAAGCGACCCCGCCGCAACCCATGACGGGAATCCGGCAGGCGTGAGCCACCTGATAGACCATCCTCAGTGCGACGGGAAAGATCGCCTGTCCGGAGAATCCGCCCATCTTGTTGGCGATTACGGGCTTCCGACGGATGATGTCGATGCGCATCCCGAGGAAGGTGTTCACGAGCGTGAGCCCGTCGGCCCCGGCATCCTCGCAGGCGCGGGCGATGGAGACGATGTCTGTCACATTCGGGCTCAGTTTGATGAAGACCGGTTTGCGGCAGACCGCTTTCACGGCCGCCGTGACTTCTGCGGCGGAGGTGGCCGAAGTCCCGAAGGCCATGCCGCCATTGTGGACATTCGGGCAGGAGATGTTTACCTCGATGAGGTCGATCCCTTCGCACGCGTCTGCCTTCGCGCAGCATTCCCGGTATTCGTCCAGCGAAAAACCGCTGATATTGGCAATCACGCAGCCGCCATAGACCTTCCGGAGAGCCGGAACTTTCTCATTCACAAGTACATCGATTCCCGGATTCTGCAGGCCTACGGAATTGATCATCCCGCCTTCGCATTCGGCGATGCGCGGGGTAGGGTTGCCATACCGGGCCTCCCGGGTTGTTCCCTTGAGGGAGATGCCTCCGAGAACGTTCAAATCCATGCTGTCGGCCAACTCCAACCCGAATCCAAAGGTTCCACTGGCCGGAATCACCGGATTCTTCAGGCGCAGACCGCACAGATGGACGGACAGATCCTTTACCATGTCAGTTCCTCCTTCTTGAATACCGGACCGTCCTTGCAGACACGTCGGGGACCGCTTTTCGTCTGGATGCTGCAACCGTAGCAGAAGCCCGCGCCGCAGCCCATCCGCTCCTCCAGGCTGGCTTCGCCGGGCCCTTCCAGGGTCGTGCAGACCACTTTCATCATGACCATCGGCCCGCAGGTGTAGAAGAAATCATAGTCTGGCTTCAGGGCAGCAATCGCGTCAGTGACAAACCCTTTCACGCCCACGGACCCGTCGACGGTGGACACGGCCACCTGGTCGCACACCGTTTCAAATTCCTGGGTCAGAATGATTTCATCGGCCTTGTTGAATCCCAGCACGGCCGTCACCTTCTTCCCCCGCGCCTTCAGTTCTTTGGCCAACAAGTACAGCGGCGGCACCCCGAGTCCGCCTCCGACCAGCAGCGCTTCCTCCCGGCACGCATCGGCATCAAACCCTCTTCCCAGTCCGGTCAGCACCTCCAGCTCCGTTCCCACAGCCATCTCCGACAGGACCTTCGTCCCTTCTCCCACAACCTTGTAGATGACCGTCAGCCTTCCATCCTCCTGGTCGCAGATGGACAGCGGCCTTCTCAGATAGAACCCGGGAATCGCAATGTCGATGAACTCCCCGTCCACGGCACCTTCCCCTTCCAGTACCATCTTGAAGGTCTTTACCGCGATCAAACGGTTTTCTGTGATATGAAATATCCTTTTATCCATATGAATCCTAGAACCTCAGTCGTTGTCTCCAAAACCTATGGCCGCCCGTGGCCTTATGAACGGGAGGGGCCCGCCGCTTGCGGTGGGAGGGATGAGCGAAGCGAAGGTTTTGGAGATAATGACTGAGGTTCTCATCATTTGTACTCTTCGTCTATGGTGGAAATTCCCAGCGTGATCTCCTCCAGCACGTCCAGCAGGACCCGTACGGTCTCGAGGGCCGTGAAGATGGTGACATTGTTCTCGACGGCGCAGCGGCGGATGCCATAGCCGCCCAGGTGGCTGGATTTCTGGTTGAGGTCGATGGTGTTGATCACGTACTTGACGTGTCCCTTGCGGATGGCCTGGTAGATCTCGTCGCTGCCCTCGCGGAGCTTCTTGAGGGTCTTGGTGCGGATGCCGTGCTCCTTGAGGAAGGCGGCCGTGCCCTTGGTGGCCTCGATGTTGAAGCCCAGGTTGTAGAAGCGGCGGATCAGCGGCAGGGCCTCTTCCTTGTCCTTGTCGGCGATGGTGGCGAAGATGGTCCCGTAGGACTTGATGTCCATTCCACTGACCTGCAGGGACTTGTAGAGCGCGCGGTTCAGGGATTTGTCGTAACCGATGGCCTCGCCCGTGGACTTCATCTCCGGGGAGAGATAGGTGTCGATGCCCTTGATCTTGCCAAAGGAGAAGGCCGGGGTCTTCACGAAGTGACGCTTCCGCTCCGGGAAGTATACTTCCGTGATGCCCTGTTCCTTCAGGGAGTGACCCAGCATCACGCGGGTGGCGATCTTCGCCATCGGGACGCCGGTGCTCTTGGAGATGAAGGGAACCGTGCGGGAACTGCGGGGATTGACCTCGATCACATAGACATCCTCGTTCCCGTCCACGATGAACTGGATGTTGAACAGGCCCACGATGCCGATGGCCTTGCCCAGCTTCACGGTGTCGTCGATGATTTCCTGCTTGACTTTCGGACTCAGGCTGAAGGACGGATAGACGCTGATGCTGTCGCCGGAGTGGATACCGGTGCGCTCCACGTGCTCCATGATGGCCGGGATGAACACGTCCGTACCGTCGCAGATGGCGTCGACCTCCGTCTCCTTGCCCATGATGTACTTGTCCACCAGGACCGGGGAGTTCTCATTGATTTCCACAGCGTTGTGGAGATAGTGCCGGAGGGTGGCCTCGTTGCCCACGATCATCATCGCCCGGCCGCCCAGCACGAAGCTCGGGCGGACCAGCACGGGATAGCCGATGTCCTCGGCCGCCTTCACACCGTCTTCCACATTCGTGACGGCATGGGCCTTGGGCTGCCGGATGCCGGTTTTCCGCATGATGGCTTCGAAGAGCTTGCGGTCCTCGGCATTGTCGATGGCCTGCAGGCCGGTTCCGATGAGCGGAACGTCGAATTCCTCCAGCGGACCGGCCAGGTTGATGGCCGTTTGGCCGCCCAGGGTGACGATGATCCCGTCCGGCTTCTCCAGATGGATGACGTTCATCACGTCCTCCACCGTCAGCGGTTCGAAATACAGCTTGTCGGAGACGGTATAGTCGGTGGAGACGGTCTCGGGGTTGTTGTTGATGATGATGGCCTCGTATCCGGCTTCGCGGATGGCCCAGATGGCATGGACGGTGGAGTAGTCGAATTCCACGCCCTGGCCGATGCGGATGGGGCCGGAACCCAGCACGAGGATCTTCTTCCGGTCGCTGCGGACGGATTCGTTCTCCTGCTCGTAGGTGGAGTAGAAGTAGGGGACATAGGTGTCGTGCTCGGCAGCGCAGGAGTCGATCATCTTGTACACCGGAACAATGCCGTTGGCAAAGCGGAGGCGGATGATATCGGCCTCGCTCCGGCCCCAGAGCTGGCCGATGAACTTGTCACCGAAGCCCATCCGTTTGGCTTCCCGCAGGATGTCGAGGTCGCCCGGGGCGGCCTTCAGCCGGCGTTCCATCCGGATGATGTTGTACACCTTCTCCAGGAACAGCATGTCGATCTTGGTGCGGTCGTAGATGCGGGAAAGGTCGATCCTGAGGCGCAGGAGCTGTGCGATGGCGTGGATGCGGTCGTCGGTCGGCTTTTCGATGTACTGCAGCAGCGCCTCCTCCGTCCAGTCGTCGAACTTCTTCTTGTGGATGTGACAGCAGCCGGATTCCAGCGAGCGCATCGCCTTCAGGATGCTCTCTTCCAGGGTACGGCCGATGGACATGACTTCGCCCGTGGCCTTCATCTGGGTGCCCAGTTCGTTGGACGCCTCGCTGAACTTGTCGAAGGGGAAGCGGGCCACCTTGGCGACGACGTAGTCGATGGCGGGCTCGCAGCAGGCGGGAGCACCCGCGATGGTGATTTCATCAAGGGTGAGTCCCACGGCGATCTTGGCCGTCACGCGGGCGATCGGGAAGCCGCTGGCCTTGGAGGCCAGGGCCGAGGAACGCGACACGCGGGGATTGACCTCGATGATATAGTACTTGAAGGACAGCGGGTCCAGGGCGAACTGGACGTTGCAGCCGCCTTCGATTTCCAGGGCGCGGATCAGGCGGAGGGCGCTGTCCCGGAGCATCTGGTATTCCTTGTCGGTGAGGGTGAGGGCGGGGGCCACGACCATGGAATCGCCCGTGTGGATGCCCACCGGGTCGATGTTCTCCATCGAGCAGATGGCGATGGCGGTGTCGTTATGGTCGCGCATCACCTCGAACTCGATTTCCTTGTATCCCTTGATGCTCTTCTCCACCAGCACCTCGCCGACGGGGGAGAGGGCGAGGGCGTTCCTCATCAGGTCGCGGAGTTCCTCCTCGTTGTCGGCGAAGCCGCCGCCTGTGCCACCCAGGGTGAAGGCGGGACGCAGGATGACCGGATAGCCGATGCGGCTCGCGGCCGCGATGCCTTCCTCGACGCTGTAGGTGATTTCGGAGGGGATGACCGGTTCGCCGATCGACAGGCACAGTTCCTTGAACAGTTCGCGGTCCTCGGCTTTTTCGATGCCGTGGAACGAAGTCCCCAGAATCTCCACGCCGCATTCTTCCAGGACACCCTTCTTGGCGAGCTGGACGGCGAGGTTGAGGCCGGTCTGGCCGCCCAGACCCGGAACGAGGGCGTCGGGACGCTCGTAGCGGATGATCTTGGCGACATATTCGAGGGTGAGGGGCTCCATGTACACCTTGTCGGCCATCTGGGTGTCCGTCATGATGGTGGCGGGGTTGGAGTTGACGAGGATCACCTCGTAGCCCTCTTCCTTGAGGGCAAGGCACGCCTGGGTGCCGGCGTAGTCGAATTCAGCGGCCTGTCCGATCACGATCGGGCCGGAGCCGATGACCATCACTTTCCGGATATCGTTTCTTCTAGGCATGGCTGCATTCCTCCATCATTTGAATGAACTTGTCGAACAGACAGACATTGTCCTGGGGACCAGGGGCGGACTCCAGGTGGAACTGGACTCCATACACCTTGTCCTCCTTGTTTTCGAATCCCAGCACATATCCTTCAGGAACCAGGACGTGGGTGGGAGTGAGGCGGGTGCCTTCCATGGAACCGAAGCGGTAGGTCTGGTTCAGGACGGCGATGTTGATCCGGCCGCTGGCAAGGTCCCGGACCGGGTGGTCGCCGTGCATGCCGCAGCCCATCGGGGTGAGTTCCGCGCCGTATTCCAGGCCGATGGCTTCCATGCCGAGGCCGATGCCGAACACGGGAACCTTGCCTTTGATCTCGGCAAAAAGGCTCCGGATCTCAGGGGCTTCCAGGGCCGAGACCGGACCGTTGGACAGCAGGACGCCGTCCGGATTGAAGGCGAGGATGTCGGCCGCCGGCGTGTTGAAAGGGACGATGGTCACGTTGCAACCCCGCTCTTTCAGGCGGGTGAGGATGCTCTGCTTGATGCCGCAATCCACCGCCACGACATGGAACCGGTGGTTGGAGGTGCGGGTGACCCAGCGCTTGCGGCAGCTCACGCGGCGCACGAGGTCTGTAGGACGCTCCGTGGCGGCGATCAGGGCGAGCGCTTCCTCCTTGGGAAGGTCAGCCCCCACGATGGCGGCCATGGGCCTTCCGGAATCCCGGATGATCTTGGTAAGCATCCGGGTGTCCACGCCGCTGAGGCAGGGGATTCCGTGTTCTTCCAGCTCTTCTTCCAGCGTCTTGGTGGAGCGGAAGTTGCTGGGGGTGTCGCAGCATTCGCGCACCACGAGGCCGCCGATGTCCGTGCTGCGGGATTCATAGTCTTCGTCGGTAATGCCGTAGTTTCCTACGAGGGGATAGGTCATCACGACGATCTGGTGGGCATAGGAAGGGTCGGAGACGATCTCCTGGTACCCGACCACCGAGGTGTTGAAGACAATCTCGCAGACGCTGCGACGGTCGGCTCCGAAGCCTGTCCCGAAGAATTCCTCTCCGGTTTCCAGCACCAGTTTCTTTGCGGGTCTGATCATAGGGTTGTCAAGTTATCGTTATATACTGTCTTTCCATTGAATACGGTCCTGCAGATCCTGCCGTAGACCTCGGCCCCCTCGAAAGGCGTGGCCCGGCCCATGGAGGCGAAGTCGCCGCTGCGGATGATGAAGGGGGTGTCCAGGTCCACTTCGACATAGTCCTGCGGCGCTTCCGGGAGACGGAAGATGCGGCGGGGAGCGACGGCCATCGCTTCCACCAGGCGTTCCAGGCTGATGCGGCCGGTTCTTACCAGCCGGGTGTAAAGGACCGGGAATGCGGTTTCCAGCCCCACGATGCCCATGGCACTGCCGGCGAGCCCCCGGGATTTCTCTTCGGCCGAATGGGGTGCGTGGTCCGTCGCTACAACATCGATGGTGCCGTCAGAGAGCCCTTGGATGAGGGCTTCCCGGTCATCGGCGCTCCGCAGCGGGGGATTCATCTTGAAACGGCCGTCTTCCTGGAGGTCGTCTTCGCACAGCGTGAGATAGTGGGGGGCGGTTTCGCAGGTGACCCTGACGCCGCTTGCCTTGGCCTGGCGGATGATATCGACGCTTTCGGCCGTGGAAATATGGCAGACATGGTACCGGCATCCGGTCTCGGCGGCGAGTTCGACGTCGCGGGCAATCTGGCCCCACTCACTCTCGGAGCAGATTCCCCGATGGCCGTGTTCACGGCAGTAGCGTCCGTCGTGGATGTATCCTCCATGGAGGAGCGTATTGTCTTCGCAGTGGGCGGCGATAATCACGTCTTCGGCTGCCGCTGCACGCATGGCTTCCCGCATGATTTCCCGGTGCTGGACACCGCTGCCGTCGTCGGAGAAGGCGGCACACGCGCCTTTGAGGGCGTGGAAATCAACCAATTCCAGTCCTTGCCGTCCTTTCGTGATGGATCCGTAGGGGAGTACCTGGATCAAGGCGTCCCGGCGGATGGCTTCCAGTTCCACGGCCAGATGTTCCGGGCTGTCGGGAACGGGATCGAGGTTGGGCATGGTACACACCAGCGTGTATCCGCCCCGGGCGGCGGCCCGGCTGCCGCTGCGGATGGTTTCCTTCCAGGTTTGTCCCGGCTCACGGAAATGGACGTGAAGGTCGGTGAAGGCAGGGAGCGTTACCATTCCTGATACATAAAAAAAAGACAACCCGTCAAGGCTGTCTGCAAACAAATATATGGACCTCATCGGTCCGACCGATGCCGAGTGTCTGGGATATGATGGACATACTCAACATTCCGGACTGCAAAGTTACTGCTTTTTCCGGCAATTCTGCAAATTTTTCCAGCCCGAAATATCAACAATCCGCCTGTTGAAAAAAGATTAAAAATAAATGTGAAAAGGATTTGCGCCATCCGGATATTCGGTTTAACTTTGCGACTTGTTAGTAGAAAAACGCTTTACTGAATGAGCAAGGTAGCCATCATCATGGGCAGCGCCAGCGACTGGGACGTCATGTCCCCGGCCTGCTCCACCCTCGAAGAGTTCGGTATCCCCTACGAAAAACGCGTCCTCAGCGCCCACCGGAATCCCGGTCCGCTGGCCGACTATGTCCGGTCCGCCCGTGACAACGGGTTCGACATCATCATCGCCGGCGCCGGCGGCGCGGCCCACCTGCCGGGCGTGATTGCGGCCCTGACCACCCTCCCGGTCATCGGCATCCCGGTCAAGTCCAAGGCCCTGAACGGCCTGGATTCCCTCCTGTCCATCGTCCAGATGCCGTCCGGCATCCCCGTTGCGACGATGGCTATCGACGGGGCGAAAAACGCGGCGCTCTACGCCGTCGCCATCCTCGCCCTCCAGGACGACGCTCTCCGGAAGAAACTGGAGGATTTCCGCCAGCAGCAGAGCGACAAGGTCCTCCATACGGTTATCTGAATACAATGCCCACCCCCGCCACCCTGCGCCGGTGGGCATCTAATTTAACGACTATGAAGAGCAGGAGAATCTTTGTAGAAAAGAAGGAACAGTTCCGGGTGGAGGCGGCGAGCCTCCTCGCGGAGTTCAACGAGAACCTTTCCCTGAACCTGGGCTCCCTCAGGCTCATCAACGTGTATGACCTGTTCGGTTTTTCCGACGATCTCGTGGAGAAGAGCCGCTACAGCGTATTCGGGGAAGTCGTGACGGACACCGTCACCGACGGCATTCCCCTGGAGGGGAAGAAATACATCGCCGTGGAATACATTCCCGGCCAGTTCGACCAGCGGGCCTCCTCGGCCGTGGACTGCGTCCACCTGATCGACCCGGAAGCGGACATCGAAATCAAGAGTTCCCGCCTTGTGGTGTTCGAGGACTCGGTTTCGGAAGAAACGCTCGCCCGGATCCGGCATTATTTCATCAATCCGGTCGAGTGCCGTGAGAAGGACCTTTCCGTCCTGGCGCTCGGCGAGAAGGCTTCCGTGAAGCCGCTGGAGGACCTGACGGGCTTCATCGGCCTTGCGCCGGAAGCGTACGCCGCGTTCTGCAAGGGCCACGGGCTGGCGATGAATGCCGATGACCTCGGGGAAGTGGTGAAGTATTTCAAGGCCGAAGGCCGGAATCCTTCCGAGACGGAACTCCGCATCCTGGACACCTACTGGAGCGACCACTGCCGCCACACCACTTTTACTTCGGTGCTGGAGGAAATTACGGTGGATGAATCATTTATGAAGTCTGAACTGGAGTCTTCCCTCCAACTGTTCGAACAGATGCGCGCGGACCTCGGCCGCGGGAACAAGCCCCGCTGCCTGATGGAACTGGCGACCATCGGCGCCCGCTGGCTCCGCAAGCAGGGCAAGTTGGACGACCTGGAGGTGAGCGAGGAGAACAATGCCTGCAGCATCTTTGTCAACGTGGACGTGGACGGAAAGACCGAAAAATGGCTCCTCCAGTTCAAGAACGAGACACATAACCATCCGACCGAGATCGAGCCTTTCGGCGGAGCCGCCACCTGTCTGGGCGGTGCCATCCGCGACCCGCTTTCAGGTCGGGCTTATGTCTATCAGGCGATGCGCGTCACCGGCGCCGGAGATATCACGGCCCGGGTGGCCGATACCATTCCCGGCAAGCTGCCCCAGCGGATGATCAGCAAGAAGGCGGCCGCCGGTTATTCGAGTTATGGAAACCAGATCGGTCTGGCCACTACGCATGTGCGTGAAATCTATTCGGAGGGCTATACCGCCAAGCGTATGGAAATCGGTGCCGTCGTGGGGGCTGTCCGTGCTTCCGCCGTTCGGCGCGAGAGCCCCGCTCCCGGTGATGTGATCCTCCTGCTCGGCGGCCGTACCGGCCGTGACGGCATCGGCGGTGCCACCGGTTCTTCCAAAGAGCACACCGAGGCTTCCCTCGAAACTTGCGGCAGTGAAGTCCAGAAGGGTAACGCACCGGAGGAACGGCAGTTACAGCGCCTTTTCCGCCGTCCGGAAGTGACGAAACTCATCAAGAAGTCGAATGACTTCGGCGCCGGCGGCGTGAGTGTCGCCATCGGCGAACTGGCCGACGGCCTGGACATCTGGCTGGACCGCGTGCCTGCGAAATATGCCGGCCTGAACGCGACGGAACTCGCCATCAGCGAGTCCCAGGAGCGGATGGCCGTGGTCGTGGAAGCCGCCGACAAGGAACGCATGATGGAACTCTGCGCCGTGGACAACATCGAAGTCACTCACGTGGCCAATGTCACCGATACCGGCCGGATGCGGATGTTCTACGGGGACCGGAAGGTCTGCGACCTGACCCGTGCCTTTATCGACAGTGCCGGCGCGAAGCACTATGCGAAGGCGGAGATCCTGCCTGTAGAGGACAGGGATCCGTTCCTGCGGGAACCGGAAGGGGAGACGACGGAAGAAAAGATGTGTTCCGTAATGGGGTCTCCGAACGTGGCTTCCCAGAAGGGCCTCGTGGAGATGTTCGACTCCACGGTGGGCCGTTCCACCGTCCTGATGCCTTATGGCGGCCGTTTCCAGACGACCGAGACGCAGGTCTCCGTCCAGAAACTGCCCATGGACCAGTACACCGAAACCGCCAGCGTCATGGCCTTCGGCTACAACCCGGACCTGGCCGTCTGGAGCCCGTATCACAGCGCTGCCTATGCCGTCGTCGAGGCATGTACCAAGGTAGCCTGCTCCGGTGCGGATTACAGCGGCATGCGTTTCTCCTACCAGGAGTACTTCGAGCGGATGACCAAGGATCCCCACACCTGGGGCAAGCCGCTTTCGGCTTTGCTGGGTACGCTCAAGATGCAGAAGGAGTTCGGTCTTCCGTCCATCGGCGGCAAAGACTCGATGAGCGGCACCTTCGAGCACATCCATGTCCCTCCGACCCTCGTCGCTTTCGGTATTACCACCGTCGATGCGCGTCGCGTGATATCTCCGGAGTTCAAGGAAGCCGGCAACAGGATCTATCTCCTGAAGCATACCCCGCTTCCGAACCATATGCCCGACACGGACCAGTTGAAGGGCAACTGGGCCTTCCTGTACGATGAAATCGGCAGGAAGAATATCGTCTCTGCCTGGTCTCTGGCTTATGGCGGTGTTGCCGAAGCCCTCGTGAAGATGGCGATGGGAAATGGCCTCGGCGTGGATGTCACCGTTCCCGAAGCGGACCTGTTCTCTCTGGGATACGGTTCCGCCGTGGTGGAATCCAAGGTGGCCCTGAACCATCCCTGCGCCGTCGAACTCGGTGTCGTGACTTCCTCCGGCATCAAGGTCAATGGATGCGGGATGCTCCTGGAAGACCTGGAAAAGGCTTATGAAGGGCGCTATCGGAAGATTTATCCGTCCCGGGTGAAACCCGCTTTCGACGAACCGGTTCCTGCGGTGACTCCGGTCCCGTTCGATCCGGCGAACCTTGTCTATCCTGGTGCTCCGGTGGAGCGCCCTGTGGTGTGCCTGCCGGTGTTCCCGGGCTCCAACTGTGATTATGATACCGCCAAGGCTTTCCGCAAAGCCGGCGCCGAGGTCCGTCCCTTCGTGTTCCGGAACCTCACGCCGGAGGATGTGCTCCGTTCCATCGACGACCTGTCCTCCCGGATCGGAGAAAGCCACATCCTCGCTTTCTGCGGCGGTTTCTCCTCCGGCGACGAACCGGACGGCAGCGGCAAGTTCATCGCCGACGTTATCAACAACGCCAAGGTGGGCGCTGCCATCACCGCCCTGCTGAAACGCGGAGGACTCATCCTGGGCATCTGCAACGGCTTCCAGGCCCTGGTGAAGAGCGGCCTGCTCCCGTACGGGAAACTGGGCTGCGTGACGCCGGATTCTCCGACGCTCTTCCGCAACGACATCAACCGCCACGTCTCCCTTATGGCCACGACCGAGGTTGCCACGGTGAATTCCCCCTGGCTTTCCGGATTTACGAAGGGAGAACGTCACAGTATTGCCTTCAGCCATGGCGAGGGCAAGTTCGTCGTCGAGCCTTCGCTGGCCCGCGAACTCTTCGCCCGCGGTCAGGTGGCCTTCCGCTATGTGGACAATCCCAACGGCTCCCATTACGACATCGAGGGCATCGTGAGCCCCGACGGACATATCCTGGGAAAGATGGGACACAGCGAACGTTACGAGGAGCACCTCTTCAAGAACATCGCCGGCAACTGCCGCCAGCCCATCTTCGAAAACGCAGTCAATTACTTCAGAAAATCCCGATAAATGGTCAAGGACAAACTCATATTCAACGGAAACGAGAAGCAGGTCTTCTCCACCGACGACCCGTGCCAGGTCATCTTCCGCTACAAGGACGTGACGACGGCCTTCCACGGCGTCAAGCGGGCCCGCTTCGCCGGCAAAGGCGCGCTGACGAGCCAGATTTCGGCCATCCTGCTGGGCTATCTTAACGACAACGGGGTGGAAACGCATTTCATCCGGACCCTTGGGGACGAGCGTGAGCAACTGTGCCGGATGATCGAGATCATTCCCCTTGAAGTGGTGTTCCACAACCGGATCTCCGGTTCCCTGGCGTCGAAACTGGGCGTTGAGGACGGTTTCAAGCCGTCGAACACCATCCTGGACCTGTGCTACAACAACGATGAACTCGGCGATCCGCTGATCAACCGGGACCAGGCCGTGGCCCTGCGTCTCGCGACCTATCAGGAATTGGACGGGATGTACGATATCGTCCGCCGGTCAGGCCAGCTTCTGACGGACCTTCTCGACCGGGCCGGGATCGAACTGGTGGATGCCAAATTCGAGTTCGGACGGGCGGCCGATACCGGGGCCATCATCATCTCCGATGAAATCAGCCCCGATACCTGCCGGATGTGGGACAAGGAGACGGGGGAGCGGCTGGACAAGGACCGTTTCCGGCTGGATCTCGGCGACCTGGTCCCTTCCTACGGGATTGTCCTTGAAAAATTGAAAACCGCCTTGGATCTGGAATAAAATGGGTGTACTTGCAGTGTATGGCGTCCAGGACGCCTCGACATATCTTTATTACGGCCTGCATAACCTGCAGCACCGCGGTCAGGAAGGCGGCGGCATCGCGACCTTTGACGAGCAAGGCGACTCGCATCGTTACCGTGGATTGGGGCTCCTGAACGAAGTCTTCAACAACGGACAGGTGGGCAAACTCAAGGGAAACCTCGGGATCGGCTGCGTCAAGTATGCCAATGCTTCCCGGGGCGGACTGGACAACGTGGGCCCTTTCTTCTTCCGCCATCATTCCGGCGATTTCTGCGTGGCGAGTGACGGTAACCTCGTGAATTCCAAGCAGATTGCCCAGTATCTGGAAAAGCGTGGCACCATCTTCCAGACCGATACGGACGCGGAACTCCTGGCGCACCTCATCAAGAAGAGCGCGAACGAGGACCGTATTGTCAACATCGTGAAAGCCCTCAACATGATGGAAGGCGGGTTCACTTTCGTCATCATGACGAAGAACCGCATCTATGCCGCCCGCGACAAGTACGGCATCAAGCCGCTTTGCATCGGCCGGCTCGGCGATGGATATGTCGTGAGCAGCGAGTCCTGCGCGTTCGGTATCATGGGGGCTGACTTCATCCGCGACGTCCGTCCGGGCGAAATCGTCTCGCTGGACCATCACGGCATCCGCAGCACCCTGTTCTCCAAATATTGCCGGCACCGGATGTGCGGGATGGAATACATCTATTTCGCCCGCCCGGACAGCGACATCGACGGTTGCAACGTCCACGCCTACCGCAAGGAGGCCGGCCGGCGTCTGTACCGGGAGTGCCCGGTAGAGGCCGATATGGTCGTGGGCGTGCCGGAGTCCAGCCTGAGCGCTGCGATGGGTTATGCCGAAGAAAGCGGCATTCCTTATGAGATGGGACTTGTCAAGCACAAATATGTGGGCCGTACCTTCATCGAGCCGGTCCAGTCGATGCGCGAACTGGGCGTGAAGATGAAACTTTCCCCGGTATACAGCATCGTGAAAGGCAAACGCATCGTCCTGGTGGACGACTCGATCGTCCGCGGTACGACCTCCCTCAAGATCGTCCGTCTGCTGCGCGAGGCGGGTGCGACCGAGGTACACGTTCGTATTGCCAGCCCGATGATGCGCTTTACCTGCCACTACGGAGTGGACACTTCCACGCCGGAGGAACTCCTGTGCTCGCACCGCACCCTGGAGGAAGCCCGCCAGGCCATCGGTGCCGATTCCCTGGGCTATCTGAGTCCGGAATCCACACGCGATTCCGCCTTCGGCTGCGCCGACCCGTGCCAGGCTTGCTTCACGGGCGAGTATCCGACCCTTTTGTATGACGAAGAAATCAATGACTGACCTATGGCCAAGACTTATGAAAACGCAGGCGTGAACCTCGAGGCGGGTTACGAAGTGGTCCGCCGGATCAAGCAGCACGTCGCCTCCACCAGCCGGGTGGGCTCGATGGGCAACATCGGATCGTTCGGAGGCATGTTCGACCTCTCTGCCCTGCATGTCAAGGAGCCGGTTCTCGTGAGCGGCACCGACGGCGTGGGCACCAAACTCAAGATCGCCTTCGCGATGGACAAGCACGACACCATCGGCATCGACGCCGTGGCGATGTGCGTGAACGATGTCCTCGCCCAAGGTGCCGAGCCTCTGATTTTCCTGGATTACGTGGCGCTGGGACATAATGTGCCGGCCAAGGTGGAAGCCATCGTCGCCGGCGTGGCGGAAGGCTGCCGCCAGGCGGGCTGTGCGCTCGTGGGCGGTGAAACCGCCGAGATGCCCGGTATGTATTCCGATGGCGAATACGACATTGCCGGTTATACTACCGGTGTCGTTGAGAAGTCTAAACTAATTGATGGTTCGAAGGTTAAGGTTGGAGATGTCCTGGTAGGCGTGGCCTCCAGCGGCGTCCATTCCAACGGCTTCAGCCTCGTTCGGAAGATCGTTGCCGATGCCGGGCTCTCCTATGACGAACCGATCGCCGAATTCGGCGGACGCAAGCTCGGCGATGTCCTCCTCACCCCGACGAAAATCTACGTGAAGCAGATGCTGCAGGTCATCCGCCAATGCGACGTCCACGGCATCTGCCACATCACCGGTGGCGGCTTCGACGAGAATATTCCGCGCGTTCTTCAGGAAGGGCAGGGCCTCGAAATCCACGAAGGAACCTGGGAGATCCTCCCGGTTTTCCGGATGCTGGAGAAATGGGGCGGGGTACCGCACCGCGAGATGTTCAACATCTTCAACATGGGTATCGGCATGATCGCCGTCGTGGACGCATCCGAGGCGGACAAGGTCATCGCCATCCTGGAATCCTGCGGGGAGAAAGCGTCAGTCATCGGCCAGGTGACAGATGTACCCGGCGTCAATATCGTCCTGCAATGAAGAAACAGTTAGCGGTATTCGCCAGCGGGACCGGCACGAACTTCGACGCCATCGCCCGCGCCTGCGTCGACGGCGTCCTGAATGCCGAAGTGGCCGTGATGGTGTGTGACAAGCCCGGTGCGGCCGTCATCGGGAAGGCGGCCCGGTATGGGATCGACACCTTCGTTTTCTCGCCGAAGGATTATCCTTCCAAGGCTGCCTTCGAGACGGAGATCGTCCGGGTCCTGGATGCCAAAAAGATCGACCTGGTGTGCCTGGCGGGCTATATGCGCATTGTCGGGGAAACCCTTCTGGGGGCCTACGAGGGCCGGATCATCAATATCCATCCGTCCCTGCTTCCTTCCTTCAAGGGAGCCCATGCCGTGGAGGACGCTGTCGCCTACGGCGTGAAAGTGTACGGCATCACCATCCATTGGGTCAATGCCGATTTGGACGGTGGAAAGATCATCGCCCAGCGTGCCTTCGAGTACGACGGGAACGACCCGGCGGAAGTCCATCGCCTGGGCCAGAAGATCGAACATGCATTGTATGTGGAAACCATAGCAAAATTGATAAAATGAGAGCGTTAGTTAGTGTCAGCGACAAGACCGGCCTTGTGGATTTCGTCAAAGGCCTCGTGGACCTCGGGTGGGAAATCATCGCCACCGGGGGAACGCAGAAACTGCTTGAAAGCCAGGGTGTCAAGACCATCGGCATCAGCAAAGTCACCGGGTTCCCGGAGATTTGCGACGGCCGGGTGAAGACCCTGCATCCGAAGGTGCACGGCGGCATCCTTGCCCGCCGCGACGTCCCCGCCCATATGGAGACGCTGAAAGAGAACGGTATCGAGACCATTGAACTCGTGTGTGTGAACCTTTATCCGTTCCGCCAGACCATCGCCAAGGAAGGCGTCACCCTCGAGGATGCCATCGAGAACATCGACATCGGCGGCCCTTCCATGGTGCGCAGCGCCGCCAAGAACTGGCGCGACGTTACCATCGTATGCGATCCTTCTGACTATGACAATGTCCTTGCGGAACTCCGCGAGAAGGGAGCCACCACCCCGGAAACGCGCCTGAAACTCTCCGCCAAGGCTTATACCCATACGGCGGAGTACGACGCCTGCATCGCCACGTACATGCGCAAGCAGGCCGGCCTTCCCGAGAAGCTTTTCCTCGAATATGACATCAAGCAGGGACTCCGCTACGGTGAGAACCCGCACCAGAGCGCGAACTTCTATGCGGCCCTTGAGCCGGTACCTTTCTCCCTGGCCTTCGCGAAGCAGATCCAGGGCAAGGAACTGTCTTACAACAATATCCAGGATGCCAATGCGGCCCTGAACGTCCTGCGGGACTTCGAGGAGCCTTTCTGTGTGGCCCTCAAGCATATGAATCCTTGCGGTGCCGCGGTGGGTTCCACCATCGAGGAAGCCTGGCAGGCCGCCTATGAGGCCGACAAGGTGAGCATCTACGGCGGTATCGTGGGCGTAAATCGCGAACTGACGGCCGACGTGGCCCGCGGCATGAAGCCGATTTTCCTGGAGATTGTCATCGCCCCGTCCTATACGCCGGAAGCCCTGGAAATCCTGTCTGCCAAAAAGAATCTCCGCGTGATGCAGGTTGACATGACCCGCGACGGAAAACCGGTTCCCCAGTATGTGAGCGTGAACGGAGGTCTCCTGGCCCAGCAGCTGGACACCCAGGTGGAAGAGGTGACTCCGGAGATGTGCGTGACGAAGGTGAAGCCCACCAAGGCCCAGATGGCCGATGCGAACTTCGGCTGGAAGATCGTCAAGCACGTGAAATCCAATGCCATCTGCGTCGTCCGGGACAATCACACCATCGGCGTGGGCGCCGGTCAGACGAACCGGGTGGGTTCGGCCGAGATCGCCCTGGAGGAGGCGAAGGCGGCCGGTTTCACGGAAGGCCTTGTCCTTGCGTCCGACGGCTTCCTGCCGTTTGACGACACCGTGGCCCTGGCCGCGAAGTACGGTGTGACGGTCATCGTCCAGCCCGGCGGCAGCATCCGCGATGCGGACGCGATTGCCAAGGCCGACGAACTGGGCATCACGATGCTCTTTACCGGTGTCAGACATTTCAAGCACTGATCCATATGGACGCTGTATTTTATAAACCGAGCATGTCTAACAAGACGGATCCCAGGGATATCCGGATGGAAGACTGTTTCCCCAAGACGGTCCTTGTCGTCGGCGGCGGCGGGCGTGAACACGCTATCGTGGATGCGCTGGCCCGTTCTCCCCAGGTAGGCAAGATTTACTGCGCTCCCGGCAATGCGGGCATCGGCCTCGTGGCCGAAAACGTACCCCTCAAGGACACGGATGTGGAAGGCTTGAAGTCTTTTGCACTGGAGCATGGGGTGGACCTGACCGTCGTCGGACCGGAAGCGGCCCTTGCCGTGGGCATCGTGGATGCTTTCCGGGCAGCGGGCCTCAGGATTTTCGGCCATACGAAAGCCGCTACGGCCATCGAGAGTTCCAAGGAGTTCGCCAAGCGGCTCATGGAGAAATACGGCGTTCCCACAGCCTCCTACAAGGCATTTTCTGATTATAACGAAGCACTTTCCTTTGTTTCGTCCCGTCCGTTCCCGGCCGTCTTGAAATACGACGGCCTGGCGGCCGGGAAAGGCGTTGTCATCGCACAGGATCTGGAAGAGGCGAAGAAAGCCCTTGCCGACATGCTGCTGGACCATACCTTCGGTGCGGGCCGCGTGGTGGTAGAGGACTTCCTGACCGGCCCTGAATTCTCCTTCCTTTGTTTCGTCGACGGCACCCGCGTGTATCCGATGCCGCTTTCGCAGGACCATAAGCGTGCCTTCGACGGTGACAAGGGACCGAATACGGGCGGCATGGGCGCTTATACGGGCCTTCCTTTCATCACGGAAGAGGACCGTCGGTTTGCCTACCAGGAAATCATGTGCAAGACCGCTGCGGCGATGGTTTCCGAAGGGAAGCCGCTTTCCGGCGTGCTGTACGGCGGCCTGATGAAGACCCCGCAAGGCATCAAGGTCATCGAGTTCAATGCCCGTTTCGGCGATCCCGAGACGGAAATCGTCCTGCCTCTGCTCAAAAGCGACATCTATACCCTCTTCGAGTCCGTCGCGATGGAAGTGCCCGCTCCGGATGCCGTCTGGAGCCGGGAAGTCACCCTCGGGGTGGTCCTGGCATCCAAGGGATATCCGGGTTCCTATCAGAAGGGCTTCGAAATCAAGGGCCTGGACCAGGTCGACGGAACCATTTTCCACATGGGGACTGCCTTCAAGGACGGGAAGCTTGTCACGAATGGCGGCCGTGTCTTGATGGTCGTCGCCAGGGGAGAGGACCTGGCCGCCGCCCGGAAGAAAGTGTATGGGGAAGTCCGGAAGGTAGGATGTGATAACTTGTTCTATAGAAACGACATCGCGCACTGCGCATTTGAATAGCATATGGGAAACATCATCGACGGAAAGGCGCTGAGCGCCGCAGTTAAGGAAGAAGTCAAGGCGCAAGTGCCTGAATTGGAGGCCCAGTATGGCCGCAGGCCGTGTCTTGTTGTCATCATCGTTGGGGAGAACCCTGCCAGCCAGGTCTATGTCCGCAACAAGGTGAAGGCTGCCGCCTACACCGGGATGGGCTCTCAGTTGGTCGAGCTGCCGGCAGACATCAGCGAGGAAGCGCTCCTGGCCAGAATCCAGGACCTGAACTCCGACCCGAACGTGGACGGAATTCTGGTGCAATTGCCTCTCCCTAAGCATATTGACGAGGAAAAGGTCATCGACACCATCGCCCGTGAGAAGGACGTTGACGGTTTCCATCCCGGCAACGTGGCCAACCTGTGGCTGGGCAAGGACTGCATCGTCCCTTGCACCCCCGCCGGCGTCATGCGGATGCTGGATACGATCGGCGTAGAGCTGAAGGGCAAGAATGCCGTTGTCGTGGGCCGCAGCAACATCGTCGGCAAGCCGATGGCGAAGCTCCTTCTGGACCGACACGCGACGGTGACCATTGCCCATTCCCGCACGGCCGATCTCGGTGCCGTCTGCCGCATGGCGGACGTCCTCGTCGTTGCCGTAGGGCGCGCCGGCCTCGTGACCGGCGACATGGTCAAGCCGGGTGCCGTGGTCATCGACGTGGGCATGAACCGCAACGCCGAAGGCAAGCTCTGCGGCGACGTGGACTTCGCCTCCGCCGAGCCTGTCGCCTCCTGGATCACCCCTGTCCCCGGCGGCGTCGGTCCGATGACCATCGCGATGCTGATGAAGAACACCATCGCCTGCTTCCTTTCCCGCCAGAAAGCGTAATTCTGGCGGGGTTGGGCACCATTGCCCAGGGAACTCCCTGATAATAAGACACTTTCAAAACTCAAGGTGCCGACCCCCTTCTTCTCATTGAGGGGTCGGCACCTGCCGTTTCCCAATACGTTGATTTTCAGCTATCTGCGACACCGAAGGTTCCACCCCTGTGTCTCGTCCTGTCTGTCTGCCCGCTGCACAAGTCTGGCTTGTACACGGGAACCTACTCCAGTACTCGTCTCCATGTACAAGTCTCTCGCTTTTGGCCGATAATTAGCCATATTCAGATAGACTTGAACAGAGAATAGCCCTCTGCCGTATTATATGCTGTACAAGCGAGACTTGTACAAAGGGAGAGGAAAAGGAGAAATGCGAATCGTTGTGGATACTTGTTGTGAGAAAATGATTATCTTCGTCCAGAAGTAGTTAACTTATGAGAAAGAATTGTTTGCTCTTGCTGGTTCTCTTGGTTTCGACGGGGCTTTGGGCGCAGGTCAAGGTGGCGAAGCCGGAGGACCACGGGATGGATCCGGAGCGGCTTGCCCGGGTGGACGCGGTCATTGGCGACGCCATTGGCGCCGGGGACATTCCGGGCGCGGTGTTGGCCGTCGTGAGACGGAACGACATCGTATACCTGAAGGCGTACGGGAACAAATCCGTCATCCCGGAAGTCGTGCCCATGACGACCGATACGATGTTCGACCTGGCCTCGCTGAGCAAGTGCGTAGGAACCACGCTCTCGTTCATGCAATTGGTCGAGGGCGGCTCTGTGCGCCTGACCGATCCGGTGAAGCGCTACATACCCGGTTTCAAACCGTGGAAGGACCCCGAAACAGGGGAGGAGGTCGATATCATCCTGCGGGACCTGCTGACGCATTCCTCCGGATTGACCGCCTATTACGATGCCGACCTGTTCGTGGAACGTTTCGGGACCAACCAGCCCGATTCGCTGATGCACGTCATCGCCACCGAGGTGGAACGGCATTTCCGGCCCGGAAGTGGTTTTCTGTACAGTTGCCTGAATTTCATTACGTTGCAGCATATCCTCGAGACCGTGACGGGGGAGCGTCTCTGTGACTATGCCGAGTCGCACGTCTTCGCTCCGCTCGGCCTCAAGCACACTTGCTATTTCCCGCTTCAGGAGGACCTTCGCACGCCGTCCCGGCATCTGGACCTGCTTCCCCTCGTTTCGCCGACCGAGGTGCAGAGCGACGGCTCAGTGCTGAAGGGCGCCGTCCATGACCCGCTCGCCCGGCTCGCAAACGGAGGCAACTCCGGCAATGCCGGTGTCTTTTCCGATGCCGTGGACCTTTCCCGGATCTGTATGATGATTATGAATAAGGGAAGAGCCCTCCAGGACAAGAAACTCGGTTTTCCCGGGGAGGATACGCGCATCTTGAGCCGCGCCGCCGTCCGCCTGATGACCACCATCCCACCCGAAAACGCTCCCAGCGTGGGTCGTGCCATCGGTTGGGATATGAAGAGTGAGCACAGCGGCCTTCGGGGCGACCTGTTCAACCCCGAGACCACCTTGATGCACACCGGCTACACCGGGACCTCCCTGGTCATCGACCTGGACACCCAAACGGCCATCGTTCTCCTCACTAACCGCGTTCATCCGTCCGACGAAGGCTCCGTCTCCCGCCTCCGCGCCCTCGTCTCCAATATCGTCGCGGGTGCGATCCAGTATTGAGCCGCAAATGGGGAAAGCCTATCATACAAAGCATGATGCCCGGAAGGGGCTTGAGGACTTTGAGTTGTCCAGGCATCCGAACGGGACGAAGGCGAAGGGACTGCGGAAGGTGCTCCGTACCAGGATGAAGAATGCCGCCGTCGCATTCCCGAGGGACCGGTTTGGATGGGCGGAAGAGAAGAGTTCCCGGCTCCGCGGTGGGCGGCGGAATGTCCATAAAGCAGCCCGGCAGGAATCCCGGATGGAGATTGCTGCCGAGCTGGATCAGGAATAAGGAGGCGCCGTCCTATTTCTTGACGACGTATTTGTCGAAGAAATCGAGGAAATACGGCCAGTTCGGGCCGGACTCGTGGCCGCCGTCGTGCTGGCGGAAGGCCAGTTTGCCCTTGATGATGCCCACGTTCGTGCCCGGATACAGGTCCGTGTCCATTCCCTTTTCACCCAGGAGCTCATACACGGGCGTCGCCTTGACGGTGGCCATGAACATGCCGATGAGGTCCTGCCACTTGTCCGCATCCCAGGTGCCGCTGGAGATGAAGCAGGGGCGCGGGGCGCACAGGGCGATCAACTCGTGCTGGTCGATGGGTAAGTCATTCTCGCAGAGCGGATCGGCGCCGTACTTGATGAAGTTGCCAGCCATCCAATGGTATTCACCGGAGCCTGCCAGGTTACCGAGGCTTTCGCCGCAGTCGCGGCGCCAGGGGGAGGAGCCTCCTTCGCCCGCCGAGGCTACGAGGGCTGCTGCGAAGCGTTCGTCGAAAGCCATGGTCACCAGGGCGGCCTTGCCATTGCGGGAAACGCCTTCGATGGCCACTTTGGTAGCATCGAACCGGGGCTCTGTCTCAAAGTAATCGAGCAATTTGGAAGCGCCCCAGCCCCAGGCGCGCAGGACGCCCCAATCCGTGGGCTTGCGGAAGTCACCCTGGTTGGTGAGGCCGATAATGCCGCTGCGGAGTCCGTATCCGCCGTCGGCCTGGATGCTGCCGGTGGAGATGACGGCCGCTGCCCAGCCCCTTTCAACAACCTGCTGCTGCCAGGACTTGCCCGGAGGGCGGCCGGGGAAGTTGAAGCTCATGCCGGCGGGAAAGATGAAGCCGAATTCCATGATGACGGGAACCGGTCCTTTCGCCGCTTCCGGCCAGGTCACCTGTGCCTGAAGCCGGACTTCGATGGACGGGCAGGCGGAATTGTCCGCCACGCCGGCGAGGTCGCGCCGGATGCAGGGAATGCCTTCCATGTCGATTTTCTCTTCCTTCACGACTTCCCAGCGGATGGCCGGGACGTTGTCAGGGATGCGGCCGTAGATTTCGTCCTCGAAAACCTTTACCAGTTCCGGGCGGCGCTCCCTGCGCCACTGTTTTGCGTTTTTAACCTTCTTGCCGGAGAAGGTCGTCAGCGGATCCGGGTAGTAAAGATACGGATTGGCCTTGTACTCGTTATAGTTCGGCGCCCGGTCCGGATCGGTCGAATTGCCATCCCGTCCGGGACGGACTTCCTGGATGCCCAGTTGGCCGAGCATCTGGGCGTAATCCACGGCCGTGACGGCACGGAGGGAATCCATGTTGATCCGGGGCATCCCGGGGAACTGGGCAGCGGCCTGTCCCTGCGCGAAAAACAGGGCGGCGGAGAGGAGCAGGAGGAAACGTTTCATATCGATGGGTTGTGCAAAAGCTTATTCTCCGCTAAGTTACGATTATTTTGCTTATCTTTGAAACGATATGAGACGGATTCTGACACTTCTCTGGGGCCTGACCGGTCTGATCTTCCCCCTTTCGGCGCAGCACACCCGCTATGTGGATCCCTTTATAGGGACGGCTGGCATGGGACATACGTTTCCCGGTGCCTGCGTTCCGTTCGGCGGCGTACAGCTTTCACCCGACACGGACATGATTCCCCACAATATCGGAGGGGAGTACCAGCCGCGTACCTACGAGTATTGCGCCGGCTATCAGTATGGAGACAGTACGATCGTGGGTTTTAGCCACACGCATTTCAGCGGTACCGGTCATTCCGACCTGGGAGACATCCTGCTGATGCCCGGGACGGGAGAGGTCCAATTCGTTCCCGGAACGGCGGAAGACCCGGATTCCGGATACCGGCAGCGTTTCAGCCACGACACCGAATCGGCCGGTGCCGGCCATTACGAAGTTGTTTTGTCCGATACGGGAATCAAGGCGGAACTGACTGCCACCCAACGCGTTGGTATCCATCGTTACACCTTTCCAAGGGGAGAGGAAGGGCATGTGGTGCTGGACTTGGATTATGGGATTTACCATTATGACGGAAAGACGCTTTGGGCGGAAGTGCGCGTCGTGAGCCCGACCCTCGTCACGGGATACCGTATCACGAACGGATGGGCCCGGACCAATTACACCTACTTTGCGATGGAGTTCTCCCAACCGATCCTGGAATATGGTTGGAAGGACAGGGCCCCTTCCCCGTACAACGGCGGTTACGGCAAGTTCCCCCAGTACGCCGATTTTCCGGAAATGTCGGGACGGAAGGTCGTCGCCTGGTTCCGTTTCGATACGGCCGACGATCCCGAATTGACGGTGAAAGTAGGGCTTTCCGCCACCGGAACGACCGGCGCTATGAAGAACCTCCGGGCCGAGGCGGAAGGCAAATCCTTCGATCAGTTGCGGCGGGAGGCCGAGGCAGCCTGGGAGAAGGAACTCTCCTGCATCGATATGGACGGGTCTGAGGCGGAAAAGAAAATGTTCTATACCTCCCTCTACCACACGATGATCAATCCGTCGGTCTATATGGACGTGGACGGCCTCTACCGTGGCCTTGACCATGAACTGCATCAGGCAGAAGGGTTTACGAATTACACGGTCTTTTCCCTGTGGGATACCTACCGGGCGGAGCATCCGCTTTTGGCGCTGCTCAAGCCGAAGCGGGCGGAGGATATGGCCGAGTCCATGCTGAAGCATTACGGACAGAGTCCCCACCATATGCTCCCCATCTGGAGCCACATGGCCAACGAGAACTGGTGCATGACCGGCTACCACAGCGTGTCCGTCCTGGCCGATGCCATCGCCAAGGGTTTGAAGGTCAATGGGAAAGAGGCATTGGAGGCGATGGTGTCCACCTCAACGGTCCGTTGGTACGGTGGTTTGGGCGAGTATATGGAACTCGGATTTGTCCCGCTGGAAAAGACCTCCACCGCCGCCAGCAACACGCTGGAATATGCCTACGATGACTGGACGATCGCCGCTACGGCCGAAAGGCTGGGGGAGAAGGAGATCGCTGCAACGTATGGCAGAAGGTCGGAGAATTACAAAAACATCTTCGATCCGGAACTGGGCCTGGCCCGACCCCGCTACGCTGACGGCCGCTTCCTGGAACCTTTCGACATCAGACAGACGGTAGGGCAGGGGTTCATCGAAGGTAATTCCCTGAACTATTCCTTCCATGTCCCCCAGGACGTTCCCGGCCTGATCCGGCTCATGGGCGGGGACAAGCGCTTCATCGCCAATCTGGACGAACTCTTCGGCAGCGACCTTCCTGCGTACTGCTACGCTGATAATGAAGATATTACTGCCGAGTGCCTGTTGGGCGGCTATGTCCATGGGAACGAGCCCAGCCACCATATTCCGTACCTGTATGCCTGGACCTCGGAACCCTGGAAGACGCAGTATTGGATCCGGGAGATCGTGGACCGTTTCTACAGGCCGGAGATCCGCGGCCTGGGCGGAAATGACGATTGCGGCCAGATGAGCGCGTGGTATATCTTCTCCGTCCTTGGATTCTATCCGGTCTGCCCGGGTACCGACCAATATATCCTGGGGGCTCCGTGCATTCCGTACGCCCTGGTTACGCTCGGGAATGGCCGGACGCTGGAAATGAAGGCTGTCGGCCTCAGTGCCCGGAACCGCTATGTCAAGTCCGTGAAACTGAACGGAAAATCTGTCGAACGGTTTTACCTGACGCACGTGGAACTGCTGGAGGGCGGTGTTTTGGAATTCATCATGGCTCCGAGGCCGAACCGCCGCCGGGTCAGTCTGTCCGCCCCGGTTCCCGGGCCGGAGGGACTGTAATCGGCTTCAGTTGGCTTGTTCGAATTCCTTGAGGGACCGGATGGCCTTGGGGCAGAGGATGAGGAGGGAGACGACGGTCACCCAGGCCATCATCCCGACCCCGATGTCGCCGAGCTGCCAGATCAGGTCGGCCTCCCGGACAGCGCCGAAGATGACGGCAACGAGCATCATGGCCTGGAACAGCCGGACGGCAAGTTTCTCCCACTTGGGATGCTTGTGGCGGAAAAGGTAGATGATGCCCGTTTCCGCATAGAAGTAATAGGCCATGATGGTGCTGAACGCGAAAAAGATCATCGCGATGGAGACGAACTGGCTGCCGAATCCGGCGAAGACCGTATTCACGGCACTCTGGGTATAGTTCACATAGTTGTTGGCCAGTTCAGGCGCTCCGGCGAAGAGGATTTCCCCGGTCTTGCTGTCCAGGATGTTGTAGGTGCCGGAACTGAGGATCATCAGGGCCGTGGCCGTGCAGACGAGGAGGGTGTCCACATAGACGGAGAAGGCTTGGGCGAGACCCTGCTGGGCAGGGTGGGGGACATCGGCCGCCGCGGATACGATGGCTCCGGTTCCCTGGCCGGCCTCGTTGGAGAAAATGCCCCGTTTGACACCCATGGCGATGGTGGATCCGATGATGCCACCGCAGACGGGATGGATACCGAAGGCATTGGTGAAAATGGAGGCGAAAACGGCCGGAATCTCCTGGATATGGAAGGCGATGACGACGATGGCGAGGATGATGTAGCCGACGGCCATGAAGGGAGTGACGATGGAAGCGACACGGGCGATCCGCCGCACGCCTCCGAAGACGACGAGTCCCAGCAGGACAGCCAGGGTGATGCCGGAGGCCAGGGCCGGTACCGGAAAAGCATTGGCGATGGCGCTGGAAACGCCGTTCGCCTGGACCGTGGTCAGGAAGAAACCGCAGGCAATCACCGTGACGATGGCGAAGGCGATGCCCAGCCAGCGCTGCTTCAGTCCGTGCTCGATGAAACTGAAGGGCCCTCCGCGATAACCGGAATGGTGCGGGAACTTGTAGATCTGGGCCAGGGTGGATTCCACGAAAGCCGTAGATGCACCGAAGAAAGCCACTACCCACATCCAGAAAACGGCGCCCGGCCCGCCGAAGGCGATGGCGGTGGCCACGCCGACGATGTTGCCGGTTCCCACCCGCCCGGACAGGGCGATGCAGAAGGCTTCGAATGAGGAAATCCCTTTTTCCGGGCTCTGCCGGCTGAACAGCGAGCGGAGCATCAGCTTGAACCGTCTGACCTGCACGAATCGGGTCCGGAAAGAGAAATAGAGCCCGGCTACGATCAGCAGCCCCACCAGCGCGGGGTTCCAGACGATTTCATTGACTTTACTAACGATTTTTTCCAGCATGGACTCAAAGATACGGAAGATTTTCTTCCGATACAAATCGTCCCGTACCGGAAAGGGAACTTATTTGACCTGTATTTCGGTTGAATCGGTGGGGGTCAATGCCCCAACGATCCGATGGGGCTTGTAGGGCGCTTCCAGGAAAGCGATGTCTTCGGGAGAGAGGGTCAGGTCTACCGCCCGGACCGCCGCATCGAAATGCGGTATCTTGGTGGCGCCGACGATGGGAGCTGCGACACCCTTGGCGAGGGTCCAGGCCAGGGCGACCTCCGTCATCGACACCCCCAGGCGTTCGGCCAGAACCGCGACGGCATCGATGATTTCCAGGTCATTCTCCATCGCGTGATCGTACTTTTTACGGATCGTCCGGTCCGTGTTGGATCGGGGGGTACCGCTTTCCCAGCCCCTATGCGATAAGTGGCCGCCGGCCAGCGGGGAATAGGGGATGAGGGATACGCCATACTGCCGGCAGATGGGAATGAGTTCCCGTTCATCTTCCCGGTACATCAGATTGTAGTGGTTCTGCATCGTGGAGAACAGCGTCCAGCCGTTCCGCTCCGCGCAGATCTGCATATTGTGGAACTGGAAGCCGAACATGGCCGAGGCGCCAAGGGCACGGACCTTTCCGGCCTTCACGAGGGAATCCAGGGTTTCCATGGTCTCCTCGATGGGTGTCGTATAGTCGAACCGATGGATCTGGTACAAGTCCAGATAGTCCGTTCCCAGGCGCTTCAACGTCCCGTCGATTTCACGGAGGATGGCCTTCCGCGACAGCATCCCTTCGTTGAAGAATACCTTGGAGGCGATAACCACTTTATCGCGGGGGATGCCGAGGTCCCTCAGCGACTGTCCCAGATACTCCTCGCTGGTGCCGAAGGAGTAGACATTGGCCGTGTCAAAGAAGTTGACGCCCAGGTCCAGGGCGTGGCCGATCATTTTCCTGGACTCCTCCGGGTCCAGCGTCCACCGGTGGAAATCCTCCGATGCCTTTCCGTAGGACATGCAGCCTACGCAGATACGGGATACTTCGATCCCGGTATTCCCTAATGTTGTGTACTTCATATGCTTACCATGCCATATCCCATGCCGCCTGCTGCGCCCGCTGGCTGTGGGCGGCGTTCATTTTACCGAAGTTCCATTTCACCCCGAAGAGCACGTACCGACCCAGGACCAGGCGATAACTGTCTTCCACGTAGTTGGCCGTAACAGTGTGCGTCAGGCTGTGTGTCTGGTTCAGGATATCGTGGACTTTGATACTCAGGTTGAAGGGGCCGATGTTCTTGTTGATGTCCGCATTCCAGATCCATTCGGGCTGGCCGTATCCTTCCGCATAGCCCTTGTAGAAACGATACGCGAGCGTTGAATTGAGTTCGAACTCGTGCTTGGTGGTGTAGGAGCCGCGGGCGTTGAAACTGGTCTCCAGGGTGTTCATGTTGATGCTGGGGTCGATGGAATAGCGGGCGATGCGGGCGGTGGTGTAAATGCCCAGGCCCAGGGAGTAGCGATCGGGGTTGTACTTGATATTGATGCTGGCGTTAGGCGTATAGTATCGGGTCTTGCTCTCAACAAAGCCGCTCTGGCCGCCGAAGAAGCGGTCGCCGTCGTCATTACCCCAGAAATCGGCCATGAAGGACGAGTAATCAAAGGCATCCTTGTCCAGTCCGGCCATGGTTGACCTAGCCTGATAGCTGACGGCCGAGGAGAAACTACCCGTTCCGCTGAGGGTCAGCGACCATAGTTTCTTGCTGTCCAGCGGGGTGGTATAATTGACCATGAGGGAACCGTTGAGGCTGGGCTTCCGCGCATTGACAGGAACGGAATACAGGATGCCGTCGGCGTCGTACCAGGTCGCACTGATAACAGGACTGACGTTCATGAAACCGTATAAATCGACCATCAGCGTGGAGAACTTTTCCCTGTTGTTGCGCATCCAGTCTATGCTGAAATACGTCTGCGTGTAAGGTTTTAGGTAGATGTTTCCCATGCTCAGGCGGGAGGGATCGGCAATGTTCAGGACCGGAAGCATGCGGGATGGCGAGGGCTGCATCGTGTAACCCATCACATCGGCGGTCCAGCGGTCATTCCCTTTCCGGTGCTGGAAACGCATGGTGGGAATCACGTGCCAGTTCCATTCGTCCTTTCCGGTCACTTCCTCGATGCCATAGCTCTTGGAGAAGGTTTCATTCAGCGAACCGATTACCCGTCCGCCCAGGGTTATCCAGCTCTGCTCCCCGAACTTGTACTGGGCTGTCAGGTCGTACTGCTGTTCAAGACGATGACTCCGGCTCTCGGAACTGAAATAATCGTTCCTGCCTGCTGCATCAAAGGCATCCCGAAGGCTGTTTCTTTGAGACCAGCCCAGTTCGGCCACTGTGGACAGTGTCCATTTTTCTCCAAGAGGCTCCGTGTATTGGATGGAACCGACGGCGGCATAGGAAATTCCATCCGACAGGTAACGCATGGAGCGGGCGTTATCACCTCCGGCCGTTTTCAGAAGGGACGATTCGTCGCTCTCTCCGAAACTGTCACCGTATTCCCCGTCAAAGTCGAGGCGGAACGTACGGCCCTTTTTTCCCCATAGCTCCCGAAAAGTGACATCGGTACTGACGTCCGCATCCTTGCGTGTAGAAAGGCTGTTGGTTGCATTCTGGGAACTGTTGACGAAGGTCCCTTCCCGGAAAGTTTGCGAGGAGCCGTCCTCATGGGTATCCGTCCTGCCGAATTGGATGCCGGGACGGAAATGGAACCATACCTTCCCTGTCTCTTTCTTGAATTCCAGATTGGCACCCACGGAATTGGCAAACTGCCTTCCCGTATTCGTGGTTATGGAATTCAGGTCTCCGTCGTCCTGGAACGTCGTCCGGTCCGCCTTGGTGCCGGAGTCGGTATCGGAATACTTGTAATTGACGCCCACAGTGGTTTCCACGTCCTTGATGCGGGATGTATTGGCATTGACGCCAATCTGGGCGACGGAGGACAGTCCTTGATTCATCCGTGTCGTTTCTCCGTCGTCGTTCATCATGACCACGATGACGCCGGAGTCGTCGATGTTCTGCGCATTGGCAATCACCGTCACCTGGTCCTTCTCGCCATAGGCCGATACCAGCGTGTTCCCGTTCCAAAGCAGTCCCCGGTCCTTCCGCAGTGAACTGTCGTCCTCCTTGTCGCCGAGGGTGGTACCGGCTTTGATGCCGACGTTTCCGAACCAGCCTTGCTGGTACTCTTTCTTGAGCCCGACATCCAGTACCTTTTCCCGACTTCCGTCCTGGATACCGGAGGCGCGTGTAGCTTCCGATTCCCGGTCGATGACGCGGATCTTGTCGACCACGGCGGCGGGAAGGTTGTTCAGCGCGGTGCTCTGGTCGTTGAAGAAGAACGTCCGGCCGCCCACGGTGAGTTTGTCGATAAGTTCGCCGTTGAACTTGACTTTCCCGTCCTCGGTGATTTCCATGCCGGGCATGCGCTCCAGCAGGTCTTTCAGCATGGCATTGGCTCCCACGCGGAAAGAGGATGCGTTGAATTCCACCGTGTCCTGTTTTACCACGATGGGATTGCCGACGTCGGTGACGGTGGCCGCCTGCAGGAACTGCTCGTCCACCTGCAGCCGGATGGTCCCCATATCGACCTGACGCTCCCGGAAATACCGCTCCTTGAGGTATGGCTTGTAGCCCATCATTTCTACATGGAAGACATAACTGCCATAAGGCACCTCGTCCAGTTTGGCTTCGCCCTTGGCATCCGACAGGGTGAAATTGGTGATGGTGGTGTCCTTGGAAGGGATGAGATAGACCGAAGCAAACGGAACCGGCTCATTGGTGAGCGAATCCAGGACCGTGGTCTTGATCTCGCTCATCCGCCCGTTCAGCATATTGTCGGTGATAATCACGACCTGTGCCCGGGCCGTGAAACCCAGGCACAGGGAGAGCGTTATCGCGATAAGAAACTTTTTCATCCTGTTCGTTTATGGTCTGCCGGAAACGGTAATACTTCCGGAATCGACGGAATATGCACGTCCGTTGATGGTGACCCTTTTGATCGGTTCGCCATTGACGGTAATGGTCCCATCCGCTTCAACTTTCGCGCCAGGAAGCGTCTTAAAGAACTCTGTCAGTGCATCTTTCTCTTTTTTCGTGGTTATCATGATGACGGATGTTTTTTCACCGTACTTCAGCTGCTCCGGGGAACCTTCCTTGAGAACGGTGATACTGGCGATGTCGCCGGAAGAAAGGGATTGGAACGCCGCGGGGTCGTCAAATCTCTTGCCGTCGATGACATAGACCATCTTTTTGGGGAGTTTGCTGATGACGCTGACGCCATGGCCCAACAGGACCGTGTCGGCGGTAAATTGGCCGAAGGCGTTGAAATCGGGTAGTTTCAGGGAATCCAGGTGGGGAAGGGATAAGGAAAAGGCTGATGGTGCTGTGGTGATGGCGTGGACTGTAATGGTATTCCGGCCGGAGCCTTTCGTGGTGATCTTGTAGTCCCGGATGGTCTTGCCCTTGAGCTGGGAACCGTCGAAATGCTCAACCGTTGCATTGTCAATTACATATAGGGTTTGCTGGGCCATTGCGGTCATTACTCCTGCCAACAGGCAGATGGAGAGAAGGAGGGTCTTTTTCATACTTTCTTACTGATTCAATGATACGAGATTGAAGGAACTGCCTCCGTCCAGCGGGGTGACGATGTAGGAGGCGGTCTGCCCATCGGGGAAATGGGCGGTCATCACAAACCCGTCCCCAACGGGTTTGAATTCGATGTTGTCGGCGTCGGCCGGATTGAAGTTGGAAATGAAGGCCAGTTGCTGGATCAGGTCCATGTAATGGTCTGGCTGCGGAGTCGGTACGGCGGGGCGCTCCGGTTTGCCGGTCAGGAGGATGACCGCTGCGATGGCGGCGGCCACACCGGTCAGGGACAGGCCCCAGCGCAGTTTGACCGGTTTGACGATCCGGTCATATTCATCCTCTGCATCAGGGAGTTCCTGGATCCGGACAGGCTGGATGGCCTGTATCATTTGATAGACGGCCATTTCTTCCTCATCGGCAGGGGGCGTGTTGGCGAACGAATCGGCAAGCTCCCGCTCCTGTGCGGCTGTCGTTTCCGCGTCCAGATACAGTTTGATCAAGTCTTTCCGGTCCATTGTCCTATTTCAGATTAAGTGATTTCATCATTTCTTTCCGTGCCGTGGAGATGGAACTCTTTACGCTTCCTTTCGACCTTCCGGTCAGGGCGGCGATTTCGTCGAGGGACAGCCCGGTGGCTTTCAACTGCAGCAAACGCCGTGTACCTTCCGGAATCTGTTCCAGGGCTTTTTGAGCCAGGCTTTCGGCTTCGGTCAGCTCTATTTTTGCCGATGCCTCATCGCCGTCTGGGAGCCATTCTGGGAACACTCCGCTTCGGACAGGACCTTTTTTGCGCCAAAGGGAGATGCAGCAGTTCTTGGCCGTTGCTACGGCCCAAGCCTCTGCGCTGCGGATCGTCGCTCCGTCCCGTCTGGCTACCCAAAGCCTGAGCAGGACATCCTGCACCACATCCTCCGGATCGCCTTCCAGCCTGGCTGCCCGGAAGAATCTCCGAGCCATCGCAAGGACCTTGGGCCTTATTTGAGCGAGTTCTGTTTCGAGCGCTTTTTCCATACTTCACACCCTTAGACGCAAAAAGCGTGAAAAGTTAAGAAGATTCCGTACATTTGTTCTGCAATGTCCGAACACTGGGAAATATACGCCGACTGGAATCCGTGGCACGGCTGCACCAAGATAAGCCCTGGGTGCAAGTATTGTTACGTGTACCGGCAGGACGAAATGTACGGCAGCGAAATTGCAAGCAGTGTATGCCGGAAGACGGGGAATTTCAACCTTCCGTTGAAGCGGAAGCGGGACAGGTCTTGGAAGATCGAGAGCGGGAAGATCGTCTTTACCTGCTTCACCTCTGACTTCCTGCTGAAGGATGCCGATGAATGGCGCCCCGACTGCTGGAAGATGATCAAGTACCGGCGCGACCTCTGGTTCTTCTTTTTCACCAAACGTATCGACCGCATTATGGAGTGCGTGCCTCCCGACTGGGGCGACGGCTATGACAATGTGATCGTGGGGTGCACCGTGGAGAATCAGGAGATGGCCGACTATCGGCTTCCCATCTTCCTGTCGCTTCCCATCAAGCACAAAACCATCATCGTATCACCGATGATTACAGCCGTGAACCTCACGCCCTATCTGGATGAAACGATCGAGGAAGTGTCGGTCGGGGGAGAGTCCGGAGCCGAGGCAAGGCCTTGCAACTACGACTGGATCCTTTCGGTCAGGGAACAATGCATCGCGAAAGATATTCCCTTCCGCTTCCATCAGACCGGTGCCCGCTTCATCAAGGACGGCAAGATGTACCGGGTACCCCGCTGTTACCAGCTCAGCCAGGCACATAAAGCCAACATTGACTACAAGATTGGGAAATACCTCGTGCCCGAGAAAGTGAGGTACGAGTGGAAGGACAGTGATTATCACGATTGACAGCCGGGTCACTTGAACCCGGCTCCTGAAACGAGCTCCTTCCCATGTATATTGCTCACGTGTCCTGCCTATGTGTGTACACTGCTTCTGTGTACACGAAATCGTTCTTTCATGCAGTTTCTGGTGTACACACGGGCAGTGTACATGCTTTTGCAATGCTTATCGTTGGGGGGGGGCTATCACTCTCTTTTTTGCCCGGTAGTTCAGAGCTGACCCGTCCTGATTTTTGGGTCTATTAGACAAATGGGATGATAGATCAGATTATTATGAGATGCTTTTCTGTTTCGTTCGGCAACTAAAAGAGCCTGGATTTTTTAATGAAAAGACCGCACGGAGGGCGTTCAACTTGGTCTTTTCAGTAAAAAAAGACAGGTGGTAAATTTGCCGAGAGGAACAGAATAGAATCAGTGTAAAACTATTTCAGGACAAGTCAGATGCTCAAACAAAAAAAGTCCAGCCAATTCGGCTGGACTCTTTTGTGGAGCATAGGAGAATCGAACTCCTGACCTTTTGAATGCCATTCAAACGCTCTACCAACTGAGCTAATACCCCGTGTCCCGTGCGGAGGTTTCCGTTTGGGACTACAAAGGTAGGCAGTTTTTTTGGAAATGCAAACTTTTTGGAAGTTTTTTTTACGCGTTGCCTGAAAAGGGGAGGGGGTATGGCTTTGTTCGGGGAAAATGATTATATTTGTATGATGAAGCCCAGAGAGGGCAGATGAAGCAATGAAAATTGTCGCAGATGCACACATCCCGTTCCTGAAGGGAGTGTTCGAACCCTACGCGGACGTCGTCTATAAGGACGGCCCGGAGATTTGCCGTGAGGACTGCCTGGATGCCGACGTGCTGGTCACCCGTACCCGTACCCGCTGCAATGCGGAACTTTTGGAAGGGACGAAGGTGCGGATGATTTCGACGGCCACCATCGGAACCGACCATATCGACCTTCCCTGGTGCGAGGCCCACGGGATTGAAGTTTTCAATGCCGCCGGATGCAATGCAGGGGGCGTGATGAATTACGTGTTCTCCGCCATGTATGGCGTGGCTTCCCGGAAGAAGATTCCGCTCCAGGGTGCGAAACTGGGCATCGTCGGCGTGGGCCATGTCGGCCGGAGGGTGGAGCGGATGGGCCGGAAACTCGGCTTCCAGATTCTCCGCTGCGATCCGCCCAGGGCGGAAAAAGAGGGCCCCGAGGATTTCTGCACGCTGGACGAACTTCTCGCGGAGGCGCAGATTGTGACCATGCATGTCCCTCTGGATGAAACGACCCGGGGGATGGCCAACGACGATTTCTTCGGAAAAATGCGCCCGGGAACCATTTTCATCAATGCTGCCCGGGGAGAAGTGGTGGACGAAGCGGCCCTTCTCCGGGCGCGACCCAAGCTCGGCGCCCTGGTCATCGACACCTGGTGCAACGAGCCGGATGTAAACCAGCGCCTGCTGGGTGAATGCGATATTGCGACGCCCCATATCGCGGGGTATTCCTACCAAGGCAAGCAGAACGGCACTTCCATGGCGGTCCGGGCCGTGGCCCGGCGGTTCGGGTTCCACGAATTGGAACACTATTACCCGGAACCCGAAGATATCGACCTGCATCCCGTCCTGATCGACGTGGCGGGGAAAAGCCAGGGCCAGGTGGCATCCATGCTCCAGTACAACTACCCCATTTTCACGGACGATTTCCTGTTCCGGACCGACCCGCAGGGGTTCGAGCGGATCCGGAGCTTCTATCAGTACCGCAGGGAATTTTATGTAGAATAACCATATTGACACTAAGACTATGTTCAACCAGAAAGACACCACCCAGATCCAACAGAGAGGTTCTTCCGTCCGCGACGTAGAGGAGCAGATCGAGCATTTCAAGAAAGGATTCCCCTGGATGAAAATCGTGGGGCCGGCTACGCCCGAGCGGGGTATCCGGGTCCTGAGCGAGGCCGAGGCCGATGAGGCCATCCATTATTACGACGGGGCGGCGATTGCGGGGAAATGCAAGTTCGTTCCCGCTTCGGGAGCGGCATCCCGGATGTTCAAGGACATCTTCGCCGGCCTGGCCACCCTGGAAAAGGGAGACGACCTGCCTGCCGATGCTGCCGGTTCCAAGCTGGCCGCTCAGATCGAGAAATTCGCCTTCTACACGGAGGAACTCTTCGGAAAGAAAGAGGATACCGCCGCTTACCGGAAGTCGGTCCTGAAGAAGGTTCTGACCGATGAAGGTCTCGGATACGGGGCCAAACCCAAAGGCGTCATCCGCTTCCACCGTTATGCCGACGGGGAAGTGCGCACCGCCATCGCCGAGCATCTGGTGGAGGCCGCGACCTACATGCGCAATGACGACGGCACCTGCAACCTGGTCGTCACCATCTCCCCGGAGCACAAGCAGCTGTTCGAGGATGCCCTGGCCGAGGTCCAGCCCGCTTTCGAGGCCCGCTACGGCGTGAAATACAACGTGACCTTCACCTATCAGGACAAAGCTACCGACACGATTGCCGTAGATGCGAAGAACAAGCCTTTCCGGACCGACGATGACGCGCTCCTGTTCCGCCCCGCCGGTCACGGTGCCCTGATCTATAACCTGAACAAGGTGGAGGAAGAACTCGTCTCCATCAAGAATATCGACAATGTCGCCCACGAGAAACTCCTGGGCACGACCGCCCGTTACAAGAAAGTGCTGATGGGCGAGGCCCTGAAGGTGCGCGACCGGATCTTCGGCTATCTCAGGAAACTGGATGAGAATCCCTCGGTGCAGCTTTGCAATGAGATCGAAAACTTCCTGGACAAGGAACTGTGTGTCCAGCTCCCGTTGGCCCGCGGAGAGGCCGAGCGTGTGGAGTTGCTCCGCGAGAAACTCAACCGTCCTGTCCGCGTCTGCGGAATGGTCCGCAACGAGGGCGAACCCGGAGGCGGTCCCTACATCATTGCCGGAAAGGATGGCGCCACTTCCCTCCAGATCCTGGAAAGCGTCCAGATCAACAAAGAGGACGCCGGCGCCATGGCCGCGATGTCCCGCGCCACCCATTTCAATCCTGTCGACTTGGTGTGCTGCCTGAAGGACTACAAGGGTGACAAGTTCGACCTGCTGGCCCACGTGGACCCGGAAGCCGGCTTCATCAGCTCCAAGAGTTATCAGGGCCGCGAGCTCAAGGCGCTGGAACTTCCCGGTCTTTGGAACGGTGCAATGAGCGACTGGAACACCCTCTTCGTGGAGGTGCCGCTGGAGACCTTCAATCCGGTCAAGGTGGTCCTGGACCTGCTCCGTCCCGCCCATCAGGCGTAAAAAGCGGAAAAAGCTTTGAAATTGATACGAAAAAGGCTAATTTCGCATCACAATTGAAACCGAACCCCTAATTTTCTATGGAAATCAAAAACGCAGTGGCCGGAACCTTGGAGTCTGGGGACATCATGGTCCAGATTGCTCCGGGTGAAGGCCTGCAGGTAGACCTGCAAAGTTCTGTCGCCGCCCAGTTCGGACGGCAGATCAAGGCGGTCATCACCGAGACCCTGACGGGACTCGGCATCGACAATGCCTATGTCAAGGCAACGGACAAGGGTGCACTTGACTGCACCATCCGGGCACGTGTAACCGCGGCGGCCGTCCGCGCAACGGGAAAGGACGTATGGAAAGACTGAGAAGGACGATGATGTTCGTTCCCGGCAACAACCCGGGAATGATGGCCGACGCCCACATCTATGGGCCTGATTCCATTATGCTGGACCTGGAGGATTCCGTGACGATGGCCGAGAAGGACGCCGCCCGTCTCCTGGTTCACAATGCATTGAAATCCATCGATTTCGGTGGAACTGAGATGGTGGTCCGCATCAACCCGCTGAACACCCCTTACGGAAAGAAGGACGTGGAAGCCGTGGTCAAGGCCGGTGTGGATGTGATCCGCATGCCCAAGACCGAGACCGCGGACGAGGTCCGCGAACTGGAGGCCGAGATCGTGAAGGTTGAGACCGAACTTGGCTGCGTGGGCCGCACGCTCATCATGGCTGCCATCGAAAGCGCCCTGGGTGTGGTGAATGCCTACGAGATCGCTACCGCATCCAAGCGGATGATGGGCATCGCCCTCGGCGCCGAGGACTATTCCGCCAACCTGAAGACCCAGCGTACTCCTGGCGGTGCTGAGCTCCTGCTCGCCCGCGAGAGCATCGTCGTGGCCGCCCGTGCCGCCGGCATCGCCTGCTTTGACACGGTCTATTCCAACCTGGACGACATGGAAACCTTCCGGAAGGAGGTCGAACTCATCAAGACGCTCGGCTTCGACGGGAAATCCATCATCAACCCGCGCCAGATCGAAGTCGTGAACGAGGTCTTCGCCCCGTCGCAGAAGGACATCGACAAGGCCCTCAGGATCATCGCCGCCATCAAGGAGGCCCAGGCCAAGGGTTCCGGCGTCATCGCCGTGAACGGCAAGATGGTCGACCGTCCGGTCGTCATCCGCGCTGAGCGCACGGTTGCGCTCGCCATCGCATCGGGTATTTTGGATAAGGAGGAAGCGTTATGAGAAACACGAAAGTCGTCACTCTCGAAGAAGCCATCCGCCGGTCCGGCCTGAAGGACGGGATGACCATCTCGTTCCATCATCATTTCCGCGGCGGGGACAAGGTCGTGAACCTGGTGGTCGCCAAGCTCGCCGAAATGGGATTCAAGAACCTGCACCTGGCGGCATCCAGCCTGTCCGACGTGCATGCCCCGCTCATCGACCATATCAAGAACGGTGTCATCACGAAGATTTCCACTTCCGGCCTGCGCGGAGACCTTGCGAACGAGATCTCCCATGGCCTGATGAAGGAGCCGGTCGTGTTCCGTTCCCATGGTGGCCGCGGCAGCGCCATCGCTTCCGGCGAGCTGCATATCGACGTCGCTTTCCTGGGTGCCTCCTCTTGCGACGAGCTGGGCAATGCCTCCGGCTGCCCCCGTTCCGAGAATGCCAAGTCCATCTGCGGCTCCCTGGGCTATGCCCTTCCGGATGCCCGCTATGCTGACCATGTCGTCGTCCTGACGGACGACCTCGTTGCCTATCCGAACGTTCCCAAGTCCATCTCCGCCTGCGACGTGGAGTCCGTGGTGGTCGTGGATTCCGTAGGTGACAGTTCCAAGATTTCCTCCGGCGCCATCCGTGACAGCAAGAATCCGCGCGACATCCTGCTGGCGAAGCAGGCTGCCAAAGTCATCATCAACAGCGGTTATTTCAAGGACGGATTCAGCATCCAGACCGGTACCGGCGGCGCATCCCTTGCCGCTGTCAAGTACATCCGGGAGAGCATGCTGGAGAAGGGAATCAAGGCTTCCTTCGCCCTGGGCGGCATCACGGCCCATATGGTGAAACTCCACGAGGAAGGTCTCATCGGCCGCCTGGTGGACGTGCAGTCCTTCGACAAGGTCGCGGCGGAATCCATCGCCAACGACCAGATGCATCAGGAAGTCTCCGCCGTGGAGTACGCGAGTGCCGACCATATCGGCTCCGCCGTCCATGCCCTGGATATCGTCATCCTCTCCGCCCTGGAAGTGGACGTTGACTTCAATGTCAATGTCCTCGTGGGCTCCGACGGCATCATCCGCGGCGCCATCGGCGGCCATCCGGATACGGCCGAGGACAGCGCCCTCTCGATCATCGTGTGCCCGCTCCTGCGAGGCCGCATTCCGTGCGTCGTTCCGAAAGTGACCACGCTGATCACGCCCGGAAAGGGAGTCGACGTGGTGGTGACCGAATACGGCATCGCCGTCAATCCGGCCCGTCCGGAGATCGCCGACCGCCTCAAGGCCGCCGGTCTCAAGGTCGTGGACATCCACGACCTAGCCGCCAAGGCCCGGAGCATCATCGGCGAGCCCGACGCCCTTCCGTTCGGTGACCGGGTCGTCGGCATCGTGATGGACCGTCACGGCAAGGTGCTGGACAAGATCCACAACATCTTGGACTAAGCATGGAAATCACCCTGGAGCAGTTGCTCGAGGCCCGCGACAGGCGGTACGCGAAGCAACTCGCGCTTGTGAAAGAGTGGCCCGACAAGACCCTGGTCTCCATGACCGTGGTCTTGCCGGGCCCTGTCAAGCGTGACGCCCGTTCGCTGAAGGTGGCGGAAGCCGGCGTCAAGGCGGTCCAGGATGTCCTGTCTCCCGTCTATCGGGAACTGTTCGACCGGGAGACCGGTTTCGAGGGCTTTTTCATCGTGGACGGTCAGCTGCTGGATGTCAAGAAGGCTTGCTGCGAAATCGAGAACGAACATCCCTTCGGGCGCCTGATGGACCTGGATGTCCTGGAGCCGATAGGGGATACGGTTGTACCCGTGAGCCGTGAAAGGGTGGGGGAAGCACCCCGCAAGTGCCTTCTTTGCGACCGGCCGGCGCGAGAGTGCATGCGGGCCCATACGCACCCTTTTGGTGAAATCGTCCAAACCATTGACAAAATCATCGGATTTGATATAAATCCGTAACAAAACCTTGGGAAATCGGTTTTAAATCCCTACCTTCGTGTCGTTAAATCAATCTGAGGTGGAACCGGGAGTATTGGAAAGCCTGCAGGATGATGGAACCATTTGAAAGGATCGACATACAGGAACTGCCTTTGAGCGTTCCGGCATTCCGCCGCCAGGTGGAGGACTTCCTCGGGAGAAACGGTCTCCGGCTCGAGGAGGTCGATTTGTATATGGCGGTCCTCTCCGATGACGGCAAGATCCTGGCCGGCGGCGGACTTTTCCGCGACATCATCAAGTGCATTGCCGTATCCGGAGCCGCCCGCTCCCTGGGACTCTCCGTTCCCCTGGTCTCCCGGCTGGTTTCCGTGGCCGCCGAAAGAGGTTTCACGAATGTCAAGGTCTTCACCAAGCCGGAGAACCGGGCTGTCTTTGAAAGCCTGGGATTCCGGGTCCTGGCCGAAGCGCCCAAGGCCATCCTGATGGAGAACGGCAGGGGACTGGAAGACTATTGCCAGTATTTGCGCGGACACCGCGCGGATGGTGTCATCGTCATGAACGCCAATCCTTTCACGCTCGGACACAGGTATCTCGTCGAGCAGGCTGCCTCTCAGGGCAGGCTCGCCGTCATTCCCGTACGGGAGGATGCTTCGCGCTTCCCTTATGCGGAGCGCGTCTCCATGGTCCGCCAGGGCTGCGAAGACTTGTCCGATATCGTGGAAGGATCTGACTATCAGATTTCTGCCGCTACTTTTCCTACATACTTCCTGAAAAACCTGTCCGACGCAGCGGAAACCCAGATGCGTCTGGACATCGACCTCTTCGGCCGACACATTGCTCCCGCCCTGGGAGCGACTGTCCGTTTCGTGGGCAGCGAACCGTCCGATGCCTTGACGGCGCGGTATAACGCGTTAATGAAGGAACTTCTTCCTTCTTATGGCATAAGGGTGGTGGAAGTGAAGCGCCTGAAAGGATCAAACGGCCGTTTTGTCACCGCCTCCCGGGTGCGGGAATTGCTTGACCTGGGCCGCTTTGCCGCTGCCAGGGACCTGACTCCTTCATCGACCTGGCCCTACCTGATGGCCGACCTGGCGGAGCGGGCGCTCCGGATGGAGCTGGATGCGCCGCTGAAGCCCGGACTGGTGGGGCCGGATTCCACCGGTGCCCATGCCGACATGGACTACGCACTGATGCGGAAGAGTATCGCTTCCATCCGTCCTTTCTTCCCGCGCATGGCCCTGGCTTCCTCCCCGGCTGAACTCCGGCAGCTCGGCATCGACGCGGAGGCTGCGATGCTGGCGGCGACCGGTGGGGTGAATTGCCACCGCGGGGCCATCTTCGCGCTGGGTATTTCCCTTTCCGTCTTCCGGCGTCGAATGGAAGTAATTGGAAATAAGTTACTTATGTGGAAATGCCTAGTCCAAACTTCCCGGGTAATTTTGGATAACTCGTTGACAGATAATCAAATGCATTCGACGGCTTTGTCGCACGGGGCGGCTGTCGTGCAAAAATATGGTGTCAAAGGAGCCAAAACGACAGCCCTGGAGGGCTACGCGGACCTGTTCCGTTTCTGGCAGCCTTTTTATTCCAAGATAAAGAGGCAACCTTTTGCGCTTCAGCGGACCCTTGTTTTCCTGATAGCCTCCCTGGACGATACCTGCTTGATTCACCGGGTGGGATATGAACGGTCCGAGGAGTTTCGTAACGAAGCTGCGGACGTTCTCGGTGAGATTGCCCATGGTGCCGATTACGGTAAGACGGAATCACTCCTGAAAGACCTGTGTATGCGTTATGCCCGGGAAGGCGCTTCTCCCGGCGGGGCTGCGGATATGCTGGCCCTGACCGTTTTCATGGATTCCTTACTCTCTTAATACTTTAACTATTTAAACCAAACAATCATTATGGTAGAACTGATTCCTCACGGTGTGTATCTCCTGGACGGGAAGACGATCGTCTCCGACCCGACAGGATTGCCGTCTCCGGACGAGTCCCGCGAAAACACCATCACCTACGGAATCCTCCGCGCCCATGACGTCGACGGCGGCAAGGGCAAGAAGATGCGCATCCGCTTTGATGCGATGGTATCTCACGACATCACGTACGTGGGCATTATCCAGACTGCCCGTGCGAGCGGCCTGGAGAAGTTCCCACTGCCGTACGCGATGACCAATTGCCACAACTCCCTCTGCGCTGTGGGCGGTACCATCAACGAGGACGACCACGTGTTCGGCCTCTCCGCCGCGAAGAAGTACGGCGGTATCTATGTTCCTGCCAACCAGGCTGTTATCCACCAGTATGCCCGCGAGGCCCTCACCGCTTGCGGCAACATGATCCTCGGCTCCGACTCCCACACGCGCTACGGCTCGCTGGGTAACATGGGCGTGGGCGAAGGCGGCGGCGAGCTGGTGAAGCAGCTCCTCCGCAACACTTGGGACATCAATGCTCCCGAGGTCGTCCTCGTCTGGCTGGAAGGCAAGCCGCGCCACGGTGTTGGCCCGCACGATGTGGCCATCTCCCTGGTGAAGGCTGTGTTCGAGAGCGGTTTCGTGAAGAACAAGGTGCTCGAATTCGCCGGCCCCGGCGTCAAGGAACTGCCCATCGACTTCCGTAACGGCATCGACGTGATGACCACCGAGACCACCTGCCTCAGCTCCATTTGGATTACCGACGAGACGGTCAAGGAGTACTTCGAACTCCACGAGCGTCCGGAGGCTTACAAGAAGCTCGAGCCCGGCAAGGTCGCGTATTACGACAGCATGATCCGCATCGACCTGTCCAAGCAGGAGTGCATGATCGCCCTGCCGTTCCACCCGTCCAACGCCTACACGATCCACGAACTCCAGGCCCGTCCGGTCGAAATCCTCAAAAGCATCGAGGACGACGCCCGCAAGCGTTTCGGCGACAAGATCCAGATTGACCTCGTTTCCAAGGTCAAGGATGGCAAACTCGTTGCTGACCAGGCCCTTATCGCCGGCTGCTCCGGCGGTACCTACGACAATCTCTCCGAGGCTGCGACCATCCTGAAGGGCAAGTCCATCGGCAATGACTACTTCACGATGAGCTGCTATCCGCAGTCCACCCCGGTGTACCTCGCCACTACCCGCAACCACATCGCCGAGGAACTCCTCGAGGCCGGCGTGGTGATCAAGCCCGCTTTCTGCGGCCCTTGCTTCGGTGCCGGCGACGTGCCCGCCAACAACGGTTTCTCCATCCGCCACACCACCCGTAACTTCCCGAACCGCGAAGGTTCCAAGCCGGGCCAGGGCCAGATTTCCCTCGTGTCCCTGATGGACGCCCGTTCCATCGCCGCGACCGCTGCCAACGGTGGCGTCATCACTGCTGCGACGGACATCGAATATGAGGACACCCACAAGCCTTACACCTTCGACGATCGCATCTACAAGAGCCGCATCTACAACGGCTACGGCAAGGCCGACCTTTCCGTCGAGCTCCGGTACGGTCCGAACATCAAGGACTGGCCCACGATGTATCCGATGGAGGAGAACATGCTCGTGGAACTCGCCGCCGTCATCCACGACCCGGTGACCACCACTGACGAGCTCATCCCTTCCGGCGAGACCTCCAGCTACCGTTCCAACCCGCTTAAGCTCAGCGAGTTCGCCCTCAGCCGCCGCGTTCCTGAATATGTCGGCCTTTCCAAGCGGATCCAGGCCCAGGATCTCGAGCGCCGTGCTGGCAACGTGCCTGCGAATGTCGCCGAGGCGCTGAAGAAGGTCGGTGCTTCCGCCTCCGACACTTCCTTCGGTTCCTGCGTTTTCGCCAACAAGCCCGGTGACGGTTCCGCCCGCGAGCAGGCCGCTTCCTGCCAGAAGGTGCTCGGCGGCGACGCCAACATCTGCTACGAGTACGCCACCAAGCGCTATCGTTCCAACTGCATCAACTGGGGTATTGTCCCGTTCACGATCGCTCCGGAGACCGCCTTCGATTATGAGCCGGGCGACTTCGTGTTCGTTCCGGGAATCCGCAAGGCCATCCTCGCCGGCGCCGAGGAAATCGACGCCCAGGTAATCTCCAAGGCCGGCGTGAAGCCCATCCATCTCTATTTCCAGAATCTCACTGCCGCCGAGCGGGAAATCCTCGCGGACGGCTGCCTTATGAACTACTACAAAAACCGCAAATAAAGCCATGGAAAAAATCAAAATGACCACCCCGCTCGTCGAAATGGACGGCGATGAAATGACCCGAATCCTTTGGAAGATGATCAAGGATGAACTCATCCTCCCGTTCGTCGACCTCAAGACCGAATACTATGACCTCGGCCTGCCGAACCGCGACAAGACCGCCGACCTGGTGACGATCGACTCCGCCCTCGCCACCAAGCGTCTGGGTGTCGCCGTCAAGTGCGCGACCATCACGCCGAACGTGCAGCGCATGAGCGAGTACAACCTCCACGAGATGTGGAAGAGCCCGAACGGCACCATCCGTGCCATGCTGGACGGCACCGTGTTCCGTGCTCCGATCACCATCCCTTCCATCCATCCGGCCGTGAAGTTCTGGAAGAAGCCCATCACCATCGCCCGTCATGCCTATGGCGACGTCTACCGTGATGTCGAGATCCAGACCACTGAGCCCGGTGTCGCGAAGCTCGTCTTCGAAGGCGTTTCCGGCAAGCGTGAGGAAATGGTCATCCATGAGTTCAAGGGCCCCGGCGTCATCGAGGGTATGCACAACACCGATGATTCCATCCGCAGTTTCGCCCACGCCTGCTTCAAGTATGCGCTGGATGTGAAGCAGACCCTGTGGTTCGCCACCAAGGATACCATCTCCAAGAAGTACGACGGCCGCTTCAAGGCCATCTTCGAGGAAGTGTACCAGGAGTACAAGGACCAGTTCGAGGCCGCCGGCATCGAGTATTTCTACACCCTGATCGACGACGCCGTCGCCCGCGTAATGCGTTCCGAGGGCGGTTTCATCTGGGCCTGCAAGAACTACGACGGTGACGTGATGTCCGACATGGTCTCCACCGCCTTCGGTTCCCTGGCCATGATGACCTCTGTCCTGGTGAGCCCGGACGGCAAGTACGAGTACGAGGCCGCCCACGGCACCGTGACCCGTCACTACTACAAGTATCTGAAGGGTGAGGAAACCTCCACCAACCCGATGGCCACGATCTTCGCCTGGAGCGGCGCCTTCCGCAAGCGCGGTGAGATGGACAACCTCCCGGAGCTTATCAATTACGCCAACCAGCTCGAGGCCGCCTGCTTCGACACGCTGAACGAGGGTTTGACCTCCAAGGACCTCGTGAACCTCATGGAAGGTATCACGCCGAAGTCCCTGACTTCCCTCGAGTTCCTCCGCGCCATCCGCGAGCGTCTCGCCAAGCGCCTGGGTGCGTAAGAGAATCCTTCAATAACGAAAAAAAGGCTGGTTTCTACCAGCCTTTTTTTATGTTTTCTGCCATCTCGTGTGCGAGACGGGCCCGCGCTTCGACACTGTACCAGGCGATGTGGGGGGAGAGGAGGATCCGTTCAGGATGCTTCGCGTTCAGATAGGGATGGTCCAGGGCGACCGGTTCCTTCTGGTACACATCGATGCCGATTCCCGCAATCCTGCCTTCGTCGACCGCTCGGACGAGGTCGGCTTCCACAGCGATGCCACCGCGGCCTGTGTTAACGATGAAAGCGGTCGGTTTCATCTTGCAAAGTCCTTCATAATCAATGAGTTCCGCCGTGCGCTCATTGTAGGGCGCATGGATGCTGATGACGTCGGATTCTTTCAGGAGTTCATCCAGCGAAACACACGGATAGTCCTTGCAGTGCCCTGTGCCGGAGGTGGAGTAGTAGATGACTTTCATCCCGAACGCGGTGCCGATGGCTGCGACCTTCTGGCCGATGGCGCCCATGCCCACGATGCCGAGGGTTTTCCCGGCGATCTCCGTGAAGGGATGGTCCGCATCGACGTGGATGCTGCCCGCGCTGTAGCGGCCGTCCCGTGCATACGCGTTATAATGGAATGCCAGGCCGGCGAGGTTGAGGATGTGCATCCAGGCAATCTGGGCGACGGAGTCCGTGGAATAGCCGGCTACGTTCCGGACGATGACGCCCCGTTCGTCACATAGCTTCGTGTCAATGTTGTTGATGCCGGTTCCCGCCTCGCAGATGAGCCGTACCTTCGGACAGGCGTCCAGAAAGGCTTGGTTGACAATCACTTTGTTCAGGAGGACGACATCGGCATCCGCTGCGCGGACGCGGGCTTCTTCGGCCGTGGAGGAAGGGTAACAGGTGAATTCGCCGAGGGCGGCGATTTCCGCCATGGAGGCGTCGCCCATCGTGGCGGCATCGAGAAAAACGATTTTCATGTCGGTCAGTGTTAGTGATACAAATTTAGAATAATATTTGTATATTTGAAAAATCAACCGCATACGGATGGACACGAAACAGGCATATCTTACCCTGGTTCAGGAACTGAAAAAGCAGCTGGACGCCGAGATGCCGCTGGCCAAGGAGGCCGACGACACCCTGGTCGCCAAGCAGTTGCTCTCGGCTCCCGGCGAGGCGGCCGCCTTGTTCGATGTCCCCATCGACGGGTATGTGGACCGGATTGCGAAGGAAGTGGAAGCTGAAGCGTTCAATGCAGGGAAATACATGGTCTCCCTGTACCAGACCGATGATGAAGCGGCCCTTTGCGACGCCATCGCCGATCTCGCCTTCGCCCAGATCCAGCGGAAGGCTGTCGTCAAAAAGGCCAAGCCGGCGGGGGAGTATGAGAATGCCGTCGCCTTCGTCTTGGGACTGTACACTTGCTTCGTCATTCTGCACAGTGGTTTCAAGGCGGAAGACTTTACCCGGCTGCACAAGCGTGCCGTGTACAATTTCTATCTGAATCACAGTTCCCGGCAGATCCGTCGGGTCTATGATCTCGGCTGGGAAGGCAAATACGCCCCCCGGTCGATTTTTTATCCTTTAGGGTGATTATTTGAAAATTATTGTTACCTTTGCATTCCCAAACGGGAACCACGGGGTATTAGCTCAGTTGGTAGAGCGATAGGTTCGCAATCTATAGGTCAGGGGTTCGAATCCCCTATGCTCCACAAAAAAGCAGGCTGATTCAGCCTGCTTTTTTCGTTGGATTTTATTATCTTGGGGACAAATTGAGAATGCCATGAAGAGATTCCTGCTTGTCAGCGTGATTGCGTTCCTTTCCCTGGCTGCCCGTGCCGGTGATCGGGACTGCTGGGTGGAAACGATGACCCGTATCGCATCGCCGGTCTTGGAGAACCTGGCGGCCGGCACCTTGAAGGCCAATATGCCTTTCGAGTCCCTGTCGACCGATCCGCTCCGGAAGGAAGTATCCTATCTGGAGGCGTTCGGGCGCACGGTTTGCGGCATCGCTCCCTGGTTGGAACTGGGGCCGGACGAAACGCCGGAAGGGCAACTTCGCGCGAAATATATTGAATTGACTGTCAGGGCGCTGCAACAAGCCGTGGATCCGGAGTCGCCGGACCATCTGGTGTTTGACAACCGCCATACCCAGCCGCTGGTCGATGCAGCTTTCCTGGCCGAGGGCATCCTGCGGGCTCCGGTGCAGATCTGGGGCCGGCTGGACCCGGTGACGAAGGACCGTCTTATCCATGAATGGAAGGTTTCCCGGAGCATTAAGCCTTTCGAGAGCAACTGGCTGCTGTTCGCCTCCATCATTGAGGCGGCCTTGCTGGAGTTTACGGGCGAATGCGACTTCGAGCGGCTGTATGACGGAGTCATCCGTTTCCGCGATGCTTGGTACAAGGGGGATGCCTGGTACGGCGACGGCCGGGATTTCCATCTGGACTATTACAACAGCCTGGTCATCCATCCAATGCTTACGGAAGTGCTTCAGTTCCTGGACAATCATCATCTTCCAGCCGCGGATTTCCTGCCGGAGCAGCAACGGCGTATTGGCCGTTTCGCTGCCCAGTTGGAGCGGATGATTTCGCCGGAAGGGACCTATCCGGTCATCGGCCGTTCCATCGCTTATCGGTTCGGCTCTTTCCACGCTTTGTCCGACGCGGCGCTGCTGCATCTTCTTCCGGAGGATGTAGATCCTGCCCAGGTCCGATGCGCTTTGACTGCGGTCATCCGACGGCAAGCTGCCGCCCCCGGAACCTTCGATGAGAACGGCTGGCTCAAGGTCGGATTCGCCGGCAGCCAGCTCCGGATGGGGGAGGAGTATATCAATACGGGAAGCGTGTACCTGTGCATGGCGGTTTTCCTTCCGCTCGGCCTGCCGGAAACCGATCCGTTCTGGAGCCGGCCGGATGCCGACTGGACTTCCAGGAAGGCCTGGAACGGGGTGGATGTGGGCGCTGACCACGCCATCCGGTAGCCTGTACAGTCTTTTTTTCATTTTTCCTGCAAATTTTTCAAAAAAAGTTTGCAGGTTTCATTTTTGTTTGTACCTTTGCGGTGTACTAATAAACTAATACACGCAAAAGATATGATCGAAATCAACAACCTCGCATTCAGCTATGGCCCCAAAACCGTACTGAAGAACATCTCGATGAAGGTGTCCGAAGGCAACATCTACGGACTCCTCGGCGAGAACGGGGTGGGGAAGACCACCCTGCTGACCCTCCTCTGCGGCTTGAAGAAGCCCCAGGAAGGTACCATTCTCGTGGACGGTCGCAATCCTTTCGACCGCCAGCCGTCTCTCCTCTCCGATCAGTTCTATCTCCCGGACGAGGTAACTCCCGTGCATGCCAAGGCCATTGACTTTGCCAAGGAGCACGGTGTCTTCTGGCCGAACTTCGACCTGGAGAAGTTCGAAAAGATCCTGACTGAATTCGAGGTGGAAGCCCAGCAGCGGATGGATGCGATGTCCGCCGGCCAGCTCAAGAAGGCCTGGATCTCCTTCGCGCTCGCGTGCAACGCGAAATACTATTATCTGGACGAACCCACGAATGGCCTGGATATCCCTTCCAAGGCCCAGTTCCGCAAGGCTGTCACCAAGTACACGGCCGAGGATTCGACCCTCATCATCTCCACGCACCAGGTCCGCGACCTGGAGAACATCATCGACCCGATCATCATCCTGGACAACCAGGCCGTGCTGGTGAATGCATCGATGCAGGAAATCTCGGAAAAGCTCTTCTTCGACTATGGTACCGAACTTCATCCCGGCGCCCTGTATCTGGAGCAGACCCCTGGTGGGTGCATCCAGGTGTATCCCAATACGACGGGCGAGGAGAGCAAGGTCAACGTGGAAGCTTTCTTCAACACGGTCCATGCCCACAAGGACCTCGTCAACCCCCTGTTCAACAACCCTGTAAACGAGTAAGGCCATGAACGAAACATTCAACTTCAAGCGCTTCTGGACCTATTTCCAATACGACCTCAAGCAGATGTGGCGGAACCACTCGAAGGCCGCCATCATGATCGGCGGTGCCAGCGCCATCTTCTATGTTATCTGGGTGCTCTGCGGTCTGGTATTCTCCCAACACTGGTCCTCTCCTGTCATTGAGGCCCGCGTGGTCATCCTCATTCTCGCTTTTGCCATCCTTGAGCTGTACCAGGTCCGTACCTATGGGCATCTGACCGAGAAAAAGGCCGGATCGTCCTGGCTCATGATCCCGGCTTCGAAGGCGGAGAAATTCGTGTCGATGCTGCTGATAACCACCATCGTCATCCCTCTCCTTTTCTTTGCGGTCTACTTCATCCTGGACGGCTTCCTGAGCCTGGTGGACCCGACTTACGGGAAGGCATTGTTTACGGGTTTCGTGGGCACGTACACCGAGATGATCCAGGGGATTTCCTCCCTCAGTGAGGTCTCTCCCATCCTCTTCACCCCTTCCAGCCTCATTTTCCCGACAATCATCAGCGTTTTCTGCAATTTCCTGTACTTCCTTCTTTGTGGAATCTGTTTCAAGAAGAACAAGCTCGTGGGCGCTATTGCCATCCTTTTCGGCCTCTCCATGGTGCTCTCGCTCCTGACCGGTCTCTCCATGCCGCATCTGTTCCGGAATTTCCAGGGGAACATCGACGAATCCCAGTTGGCTGAGTGGGTGGTCCGCCTTGCGAACGGGATGACTATCCTTACCTGCCTCCTGACTGTCGGCCTGGGCTGGGGTGTCTGGCGCCGCATCAAAACCCTGCAACACTGAAGCTATGATTTTCAATACTGAAAAACCCATCTATCTCCAGATCGTGGATGTGATCTCCGACCGCATCCTCTCGGGAGACCTCAAGGGAGGGGACCGCATCCCTTCCGTGAGGGAGTACGGTGCCGACATCGGGGTGAACCCGAACACGATGATGCGTTCCTACGAGAAGCTCACCGCTGACGGCATCATCTACAACAAGCGCGGCATCGGGTATTTCGTCTCGGACGACGCCCGTGACACCGTGCTGGCCACCCAGCGCAAGGACTTCATCGAGAAGGAAGTCCCCGCCATCCGGCAGCGCATGCAACTTCTCGGCCTCGATTCATCCATCTTCAACGACTAATCCCATGAAACAGATCCTTTCCATAGCGGCGATGGCGCTCCTTTGCGCCTCCTGCTTCCATGTCAATACCAACTTCAAGGGCACCATCAACGGCAAGAACTCCATTAAGGGCGAAGGCCCCGTCATTACCAAGTCATTCGACTTCAAGGATTTCGATGCCATCCGGGTTAATGGCCAGGCCGATCTGGTCTTCATCCAGGGCGAAGCCTTCGAGGTCACCCTCCGGACCCAGGAGAACATCTTCGACTACGTGGACTACCGGGTGGAAGGAACCACCCTCATCCTCGAGCTCAAGGACAAACAGACGGCCCGTGCGGAAGAATACGACGTGACGGTAAAAGCCCCTGTTCTGAAGAAGCTGGAGGTGAACGGTGCCGGTGATGTCCGGATTCCCGGCGGAATGATGTCCGATGATGATTTCAAGGTCGAGGTGAACGGTGCCGGCGACCTGGATTTCACCAGGATCAGTTGCAAAGATTTGATTGTCAGGGCTAACGGTGCTGCGGATATCAATGCCATGGGCATCGACGTCCAGCGCGTGGACATCCAGGTCAACGGGGCTGGCGATGTCGAGCTCAGCGGCAAGGCCGGCCAGGCCGACCTGAACGTAAACGGAGCCGGCGACATCAATGCCACGGGCCTCACCGTGGCCGGCGAAGTCAATAAGAAAGCTTCCGGGATCGCCAAGATCCGGATCTAAGATTCCTTTTGGTTAAACATAATCGTTTTCCGGGGCCGGGATGTCGGGAGACATCCTGGCCTCTTTGCGCCATTGTGCCGGGGTTTGCCCCGTGTACGCGAGGAACTGACGGGAGAAGTTGGACCGGTTGGAAAAGCCTGTCCTTCGGGCGATTTCAGCGGTACTGGCCCCTGGATTCTCCAGCATCATCCGCTTCGCGTCTTCCAGCCGGAGCCGGTTCCGCCAGGTCCGGAAGTCGGTTTTCATCCGCTGTTCGAAGTAATGGAAGAGAGTGACGGTGTCCGTTCCCAGGTAGTCGGCCTCTTCCTTGAGGGTCCGGAAGGGGATCCGCCAGGAGGCCGTTTCCATCCACCAGTCCAACGCCTTCTGCAACCGGTCCATTTTCCGGTTTTCGTTATGATCGTTCAGGGTAAAGATGCGCCCGAGGCGCCGCACAAGAGTCTCCATGCACATTTCCGGCCGCTTAGGCCGCCTGTGCAAAATTAGCAAAATCTTTTGATTGTCGTTAAAATTGTTTATATTTGAGTCACTAAACCATAACTTTTTTATTTATGAAGAAGTACATTGCTGAATGCGTGGGCACATTCGTCCTCACATTCCTGGGCTGCGGAACGGCGATGTTCCTCGGCTGCGGTGAGCCTGCTGGCGTGGTGGGCACCGCCATTGCCTTCGGTCTCGCCGTGGTCGCGATGGCTTACACCATCGGCGAAATCAGCGGCTGCCACATCAACCCGGCCATCACCTTCGCCGTTGCCCTCTCCGGCCGTATGAGCTGGAAGGATGCCTGCGGTTATTGGGTGGGCCAGGTCATCGGCGGTATCCTCGCCGGTGCGCTGCTTCTGCTGGTCGTGAAGGCCACCGGAGCTCCCGGAGCAATGGGCAATCCTGCCGGCCTTGGCGCCAACGGCGTTGCGAACGCCGGCGGTGCGGGCGGTGCGTTCATCGTGGAGGTAATCGCCACCTTCCTCTTCGTCCTCGTCGTCCTTGGAACGACCGATTCCAAATACGGCGCCGGCAAGCCCGCCGGTCTCGCCATCGGTCTTTCCCTCATCCTGATCCACCTCGTGTGCATCAACCTCACCGGCACCTCCGTGAACCCGGCCCGTTCCATCGGTCCGGCCCTCTTCGCCGGTGGCGATGCCCTCAAGGACCTCTGGGTGTTCATCTGCGCCCCGCTCGTGGGCGGTGCCCTCAGCGCCCTTGTGTGGAAGGGAATGGTCCCGAAGGAGAAGTAAGCCCATTCTTCACTGGTTTAAGGCCAGGCCCACGCGGGTCTGGTCTTTTTTTATTATCTTTGTGCGATTAATCAAGATTGCGTATGTTTGAGAATCTGAGCGAGAGACTGGAGCGGTCTTTCAAGATACTGAAGGGTGAAGGGAAGATCACCGAGATCAATGTGGCGGAGACCGTCAAGGACATCCGCAAGGCCCTGCTGGACGCCGACGTAAGCTACAAGGTGGCCAAGGACTTCTGCAACCGCGTGAAGGACAAGGCCATCGGCGCGAATGTCCTGACGGCGGTGAAGCCGCAGCAGATGATGATCAAGATCATGCACGACGAACTCGCCGAGTTCATGGGCTCCGAGGCGCAGGATATCAACGTCAAAGGGAATCCGGGCGTCGTGCTGGTCGCCGGCCTGAATGGTTCCGGTAAGACCACTTTCTCCGGAAAGCTGGCCATCCACATCAAGTCCAAGCGGGGCATGAAAGTCCTGCTCGCCGCCTGCGATACGTTCCGTCCGGCGGCCATCGAGCAGTTGAAGGTGCTCGGTGAGGGCATCGGCGTCCCCGTCTATACCGAGGAAGGGGAGAAGGATCCGATCAAGATCGCCCAGGCTGCCATCGCGAAGGCCAAGTCCGAAGGTTACAGCGTCGTCATCGTCGATACCGCCGGCCGGCTGGCCGTCGACCAGCAGCTGATGGACGAGATTTCCGCCCTGCACCAGGCCGTCCGGCCTACGGAAACCCTCTTTGTCGTGGATGCGATGACCGGACAGGATGCCGTGGAAACCGCGAAGGCTTTCAACGACCGGCTGGATTTCGACGGCGTTGTCCTGACCAAGATGGACGGCGATACCCGCGGCGGTGCCGCCCTTTCCATCAAGGCCGTCGTCGGCAAGCCCATCAAGTTTGTCTCCTCTGGCGAGAAGATGGAGGCGCTGGACGTCTTCCATCCGAACCGGATCGCGGACAGGATCCTGGGCATGGGCGATGTGGTTTCCCTCGTGGAGAAAGCCCAGGAGCAGTTTGACGAAAAGCAGGCCCGTGAGTTGCGGAAGAAGATGGCGAAGGACCAGTTCACCCTCTGGGACTTCTACCAGCAGATCCAGCAGGTCAAGAAGATGGGCAACATCAAGGACCTCGCCGGCATGATCCCGGGGGTGGGAAAGGCCATCAAGGACGTCGACATCGACAATGACAAGGCCTTCAAGACCACCGAGGCCATCATCCTCTCGATGACGCAGAAGGAGCGCGAGCATCCGGAGATCATCAACGGCTCCCGCCGCAAGCGCATCGCCGACGGTTCGGGCACGTCCCTGCAGGAAGTGAACCGGCTTCTCAAGCAGTTCGAGGGTACCCGGAAGATGATGAAGGGCGCGATGACCGGAAACCTGATGCAGCGGATGGGCGGCATGCCGGGTATGCGCAGACACTAATTCTTCGACGATATGAAAAAGTGGTTATTCACGCTTCTGGCCGCGGCTCTGACGGTTGCGGGATGCGGTGTCCTCTCCACCGAGACGCGGGAGGAAAGGGCCGCCCGGGAAATCCGGGAGGCGCAGCTGGTCCGGGAATACGTCCAGTCCGGCAATTTCAAGATACGCATCGACCGGATGTATCCTGCGCGGGGCATGTCCCGGTCGGTGACTGATTATTCCGTGGAAGTCAAGGACGGGGTGCTGAATTCCTACCTGCCTTATTTCGGAGAGGTCTGGCGTGCTCCGTACGGCGGTGGCCACGGCCTGAACTTCAAGGCCGACATCGGGCATTATTCCGTGGAGCAGACCCGCAGGGACGGCTATGACATCCGGATCTTCGTCAAGACCGACGAGGACGAGCACTGGTATCTCCTGACGGTCTTCGACAACGGCCGGGTCTCGCTGGATGTCCATTCGGTGAACCGGGACCGTATCTCCTATTCCGGCGAGGTGGAATTCCCGCTCGAATAGAACGGCTGGTGCCGGGAACGGCGCCACTCCTGCATCCTTTTCTCATACAGGTCCCATTCCCGGGTGGGAAGGGCCCATTCGATGAAGCGGTCGCACAGATAGTCGGCCGCTTGTTTCGTCGGATGGACCATGTCCTCCGCCCACCAGCGGTAGTCGCGCAGTTCATCCATCATGATTTCATAGGAAGGGAAGTAGGGGAGACCTTCTGTGGCAAGCAGCAAAGTGCTCTTGGACAATTGGTTGCCGTGTGCTCCGTCGGCAAGATGCCGGATCGGGCTGACGGTGAAGATGAATTGTTTGCCGGGATGGCGGGTGACGATTCCCTGCAGGATGGCGGCGGTCAGCGGAACCGTCAGCCGGTAGCGGGTGAATTCGGCGGCCGGCCGCTTGAGGCAGTTGGCGACGGTCTCGCCGGTCTCATTGAACCGGAATGCCCAGGCAGCTCCGAGCGTGATGATGACACGCGTACAGTCCTTCCAAAAGGCGGAGGCTGTTTCCAGCGACCTGTTTGCGTTCTCCAGAAACTCCTCGGCCGAGTCCCTCGCGAAGGACGTGTGATGCCAGAAAGAACAGTATTTTCCGGCATTTGCGCCCATTTCCACGACGTCCTCCATCTGGAAAGGGATACCGCTGGAAAGCCTCGTGATGGCATTGCCGACGGAGACCGGATTGTACAGGGTGCCGAAAGGATTGGCAAGGACCTTGAAACCGGCATCGGAGAGACGCTGGCCGATTTCCCCGGCGAAGCAGCTTCCGAGGACGAGGATCGAGTCGTCGTAGGAGATGGAGACCGGTGCCGGTTCCAGGGTAACGGGGGTCTGAAGTTTCATCATGGTGCAAATGTACGTAAATTTCCCTATCTTTGCATGATAAGACCACTGATATGAAATCCAGACATTTCCTTCTTGCCGCCTTGGCCTTCCTGGCCCTTTCCTGCGGACACCGGCTCCGTGACGGAGAATATACCCTGACCATCCTTTCCACCAATGACGTCCACGGGACCTGGTTCGATTCCACCTATGTGGACGGCCGGACCCGGAATTCCCTGTTCGCTGTCAAGCATTATGTGGACAGTGTCCGGACGGCTGACGGGGTGGACAACGTCCTTCTCCTGGATGTGGGTGACTGTCTGCAGGGGGACAATGCGCCTTACTACTTCAATTATGTGGACACAGTCACCCCGCACCTGTTCCCCCGGTTGATGAAATATATGGGGTATGATGCCGTCGCCGTGGGCAACCACGATATCGAAACCGGACATCCGGTCTATGACCGCGTCGCGGCGGACCTGAAGAGGAACGGAGTGGATTTCCTGGCGGCCAATGCCATCCGGAACGACAACGGGAAGCCCTATTTCACGCCGTACAAGATCGTGAAGAGAGCCGGATTGAGGGTTGCTCTCCTGGGTTATACGAATGCCAACATGAAAGCATGGCTTACGGAGGAACTCTGGAGCGGGATGCATTTCGAGCCCATCATGGACGTGATCCAGGCCGATGTGGACCGGATTATCGCCAAGGAGCATCCGGATGTCGTTGTGGCGATGATGCATTCTGGTACGGGGCAGGGAGACGGCACGGTGCTGGAATCCGAGGCCTTGGATGTGTTCCGCAGCGTGCGGGGCGTGGACTGGGTCCTCGCGAGCCACGACCATCGTCCCCATCTGGAAGCGAACGATTCCTGCGGCTTCCTGAATTCCGGCAGCCACAGCCGCAATCTGGCCGAAGGAAAGATGCACTTGACCGTCCAGGGACGCAAGGTTGTCGCCAAGTCCTATGAGACCAAGCTCATCCCTGTCCGTGCCAACCAGGCCGATCCCGAGATGCGGGCGTATTTCCAGCCGGATTACGAAGCGGTCAAGGCCTTTACGCTCAAGGAAGTGGGCATCCTGAACACGGACCTGTGGACCCGTGACGCCTATCGGGGGATGAGCGACTACATGAACCTCATCCATACCCTGAGCCTGGGCTGCAAACCGGCCGAAATCTCTTTCGGCGCTCCGCTCACCTTCAACGGACACGTCAAATCCGGCATCCTCCGGTATAATGACCTTTTCACGATCTATCCGTTTGAGAACCAACTCTTTGTCGTCAAGATGACCGGCGAGGAAATCCAGCGCTACCTGGAGGTTTCCTATGACAAATGGATCAATACCATCGCCAAGGCCGACGACCATCTTCTCAAGATCGAGGGCCGGGATGATTCCCGTACCCAGCAGCGGGGGTGGTCCTTCGTCAACCGTTCCTACAATTTCGACTCGGCTGCGGGCATCAACTATACGGTGGACGTGACGAAGCCCTTCGGGGAGCGCATTGCCATCACGACGACGGTGGACGGAAAGCCCTTCGATCTCCAGCGTGAATACAATGTGGCGATGACTTCCTACCGTGCTTCCGGCGGCGGCAACCTGATGAAGGAAACCGGCATCGACACCGACCGCATCGAAGAGCGCACCGTCGCCCGCTATCCGGAGATCCGGAACATCCTGTACGACTACCTGATGGCCAATGGCTCCATCGATCCGGAAGTCATCGGAAACCCGGCGGTCATCGGTGGCTGGAAGTTCGTTCCGGAGAAACTGGCGGAGCAGGCGATGGACCGGGATATGCAGCTGCTGTTCAAGCGATGAGGAACAGACTCTCCCTCTTTATCCTGTCTTTGGCAGGCCTGCTGGTCTCCTGTTCCCGTTCCGTGGAACCGGGGCTGTACCAGATGCAGGACGGTTTCCTGCGGGTCGGCCTTGATTCCCTGGGTCGGGAGGAAGCCGTTTTCTACCGGAACACCGGGAATCTATGGGCGGATACGACCCATCTTGTCCTCGACGGGAAAAAGTTGTCGCTGAAGCCTTATGTGGCTCCTGAATTCCGGGAGTTCTCCGACCGGGACCTGTATTTGAATCCCTTGTTTGCGGTAGGGGAGACCAAGGATGTCGTCTATGGCCGGGTGGTCCGCAATGCGTCGTCCGAAAGGGAAACGGAGGACCTTACGCTGGATATCTATTATCCCAGGAATGACCGGGCCGACCTGCGTCCCTTGCTGGTGATGCTTCACGGCGGCGGGTTCAAGGATGGAGACAAGCGGGATACCACGGTCGTCGAATGGTGCCGGCATTTCGCTTCCCTCGGATACGTCGTCTCTTCCGTCAATTACCGACAAGGATACCGGCGGACCGTCGAGTCCACGGATGACGCCCTCTATCGCGCCCTCAAGGATGCGAATGCTTCCGTGCGGTTCCTTTTGAAGCGGGACTCGCTCCTGATTGACCGGGACAGGATCTTCGCATCCGGGATGGATGCCGGTGCCATCACGGCACTCAGCCTGGCCTACATGCGGGAGGAAAACCTCCCGGAAGTCATTCAGGAAAAGGAAGATACGACCGTCGTAGTCCACCAGCCCCTGATGCGCGGTTTCGATGTCCGTGCCGTGGCCAATCTGTGGGGAGCCATCACGGATACGTCCATCCTTCACAACGCCGTGATACCGGTCATCTCCTTCCAAAGCCAGAATGATCCTGTCGTTCCTTTCGGGGAAGGTTATCCTTATGACGGACCGGTCGAAGAGGAAACGAATTTCTTCAAGGCTGCTCTGGAAGCCATTCTCTCCCTTTTCCTGCCGGATGCGCATCCCTTCCGGAAGATGTTCGGCGCCGGGATGATCGACCGCATCTTGAAATCAAGGCAGGTGGGTTCGGAACTGCATGCCTATGATACGGAGCGTCATGATCTCCTTTACGCTGAGGACGGAACCATCGACTATCCGTTCTTCGATGCTGTCAAGGAGATGACTGCCCGCTTCTTTTCCACCAGGATGGAAACCAATCCCGTCTCGCTCCGACAGGATCCGGAGGATCTTCAGGTATTTGTCATCAACGACCTGGAAGTCCAGACCTGCCTGTGGAAAGTGGAGGGCGGCGTCATACTCGGAAAGAGCTCCGATACGATCCGGGTCCTTCTGTTCCCGGATGCATCGGAGCACTCCGTTTCCGTCAGCGGTGTCTATTCTTCCGGTCTGACGTTCTTCGAGACGGTGGAACTGTAAGGATTCATTCCTTGTCCGGAAGGATGATTACGGTCATCCCCAGGAAAACGGAGGGTTTCAGTTCGAGGATGTCCTCATTCTTCATCCGGATACACCCTTCCGTCACCCTGCTTCCGATGGAAGCGGGAAGATGGGTGCCGTGAATCCCGATGTCGCGGTAGCCCGGCACATCCAGCCGGAAGAACCAGGGACCGTAGGCATCCTTGATGGGTCCTTTCCCGTCCTTGAAGTCGTGCGGGATTCCCTTGGCATTCAGGAGCTGGTTGATCTTGAATGTCCCTTCCGGGGTCTTGTGGTCTCCTCTTTTCTGTTTGTTCCCGAAGTTCTTTCCGCAGGCGATGCCGTATGTCTTAACGGCCTTCCCTGCGGCGTCGAAATAAGTGAGGGTAAAGGCCTGCTTGTCAATCAGCAGGTAGGGCTCTCCCTTCGGGCCGTTTCCTTGTGCAAAACCGGAAACGGACAGGAGTATTCCCACGAGCAACAGGGAAATCGACAGGACTGTTTTCTTGTTCATGGCTGTTATTCTATATCCCTTGCTTGATTGCCTGGTTTTGCAAAGATAATTTTTTTTATATTTGTGACAAAGTGTATAGTATGAATGACGGAATGATGACCTGCATTCATCCTTGAAATGGCGTAGTATGAAACAAAACTGGCAGTTGGAATCAGAATCAGATACGGAACATACTCGGTTCGAGAATGTTTTTGAAATAGAGGAGACCGTCCCGTCTTATCAGGAGACTGAGCCTGAACAAGAATCGCTGGACGAACCCGTGCCTGAACCCGTGCCTGAACCCCACCCCGAACCTCTATCCGAATCGAAGCCGAAAAGAGAGCCGCCGAAGTCCAAGAAAAAGAAAGCGGGCAAGGCTGGTTGGTGGATAGCCTTGGGAACTGCGGTTATCGTTGTGGGGATAATGGTTGTCCTGTTCGGTGGAAATGCGAAATCCGGGAGTAGTAAGAAGGCGGAAAAGGAGAGGGGATATTATGAGGCTATGGTCACAGCCTGCAGGGATTCCATCCGCGCTTGGGGCGATTTTCGGGGTACGGTCCCCTCTGAAGCCTTGGATTTGCTGTCACGTATCAAGAAGGATGAATTGTTGTATGGCCAGAATGCCGAAGGGTATGATGCTTCAGCCGGTTTGGCCGAGAAGTTGGTTGAAAAGATGCAGGCGGCAACGGACAAGTGGGAGACGGCCGGTGATGCGCAAAGACCGGTCAATCCCTTGATGGCGCGGGATTGTTACGGTCTGGCACTTCAGTTGGCTCAATCTGTCGAATCCGTTGAGCGGGAGATATTCGGTCTGGATGCCGCTGCTGTCCAGAAGAGAGGGCGCTCCAGGCAGATCCAATCCAAGATTGAACGATTGCAAGAATCAAAGTAGATTTCCAGTCTGATGAAAAAGAAAGGTTTTCTCTTTTTGATGATGTTGCTCCTGGCAGCGTCGTCTCCCATGTTTGCCCAGGTAAACTGCTATTCCGGTTCTCGGAGTCAAGGTCTCGCGCTGATGAAGAGTGGACAATATGAAACCGCCATCGATGTATTCAAGGGGGCGATGTTATGTCCGGACAAGCCTGCAGACAATGACTTGCAGGCGAGAATCTCGGAATGCCAGAGAAAGATCCGGGAGCGGACGGAAGCCCATCAGAAACGAAAAGCGGAGCAGGCTCAGAGGCTCGAGGAGAATGAGCGCAGGCGGGAAGCTGAACTCGCTTCCATCGGCTATATGGAAATAAGGGGATTGGAATTTGCCAATTCCGTCAACGGCAAGTTCCAGGGGGAGCCGGGAGATCCTTTGTTTGAGAGTTCGACCCGGAACATCCATCCGGTCCTGTCGTACCGGGGACTTGCCCATGGATCCAAGACTGTTGAACTGGGGATCAGATTCATCGCTCCCGACGGGACACTTGTCGGCGGAACCGCTACACCCGAGGGTTATTCCTATAAGTACACGGCGACAGTTGACCCCCAAGGGGGGCGTTTGAACATTATCGGCTGGGGCAACAATGATCAGTGTATTTTCCAGCCCGGCGTCCATACATGTGAGATATGGTGTAACGGGAATAAACTGACATCCGGCACATTCACCATTTATGAAGATGCTTTTGCGAACTATGGTGGCGTATTCTATGTCACCGGCCTTACCCTTGCGAACACTACGTTTGACAACGAAATGCTCAGTGGTTATGGCGCGACCCTGTTCTCGGATGACCTCCGGTATCTAAAAGCCAGGCTCCGGTACAGTTCCGACCGGAGCCGGAAGGTGGACTTGTCTGTCAAGATCATGAAACCGGACGGAACGGACATCTCGGATACGGATTCGTATTTTATCAATGCCGGGACCGGACTGGAACTGCCGTTGACGGGCTGGGGAGCCAAGAGGATGAGTATTTTCTCTCCCGGTACGTATCAATATGAGATCTGGTTCGAAGGCCGCAAACTGTATACGCAGACTTTCTATGTCGTCGAATCGGATTGGCGGGTGTCGATGAACCGGGTGATGCTCGACCGGAGCGCGGAAGTCTATCCGGAAGATAACAGCAAGTATCGGGGCGGTTTTTCCGATTCGGGTGACATCTGGAACCGGAACGGACTCGGCGTCTATTCCTGGCCGGACGGCTCTTTCTATTGGGGAGAATGGGCTGACGGTGTCTGTGAAGGGGATGGCCTTTATATCGCGGCAGCCACCTATACGCTCAGCCATTGTCCCGGCTGTACCTTCTATGTGGGGTCTTATGTCAACAATTCCAGGTCCGGCTGGGGTGCCTGCTACGATATGGACGGCAATCTGGTGTATGAGGGGAACTTCTCTGCGGACTATCCGACAGGCTCTTTCCCGTCCGCCGGGCAGTCAAATAAAAGATTCCAGATCCTGAAAGTCGACGGAGGCTACTATGTCGGTGAAACCTTGGACGGCAGAATGCACGGAAAGGGGATTTTCATCTCCGATTCGGGGGATGCCTGGTACGGTAACTGGGCCGGTGGGTCCAGACAGGGAGAAGGGCTTGATCTCCGCCGGTATTCGGACCAATACTAGCCCATTATCCGGTCTACATCCTCTTTTTCTCCCACGATCCACAGTACGTCACCGTCCTCGAAAGGGACGGTGACGTCTGGTACATGGAGTTCACCGTCGCTTTTTTCCACGCCGGCGAGAAGGCAATGGAAACTGTCGCGGATGCCCGCCTCACGGAGTGTCTTGCCTACGAAGGGGGAACTGCTGGTGACAGGGACGCACCGCAGCAGCATCTCGCCACTGTGGTAGCGTTCGTCTTCAAGGTCGATGGCGCTGGCATTCAGTTGTTTCCCGAATTCCTCCAAGTCGTTGTCGGTACCGATGACCTGGATACGGTCCTTGGGGAAGATGCGGTCGGTCGCCTTGGGAATGTTGATCCGGAGAGCTCCGCGAAGGATGGAGACGACCTGGATGTCGAACCGCTTTCCGAGATTGAGCTGGGCCAGCGTCTGGCCGCCCCATTCGATTTCAGCGGGGACGTCGAAATCGGCCAGGTGCATATCCTTCGACAGGAGTCGGGAGGCATATTCAGGTTTCTTTTCTCCCAGGTACTCGGCGCGAAGTTCACGGGAGCGGAAATTCGTCAGGAAAGTCCGTTCGATGCGCTGTGCGTTCCGCTTGATAAAACGGCTGGAGACCATCAGGAAGACGGCCGCGAAGGCAATCAAGGCGATCAGGACGACGGAAATGTGGAACAGCCGGGCCAGGACATAGAACACGAATCCCAGGGCCAGGACATACCGGAGGACGATTGTCGCGACAAGGAGCGGACGGTTGGACCGGTTTTCCGCCCAGAGGGCCTGGAAGGAATCGGAATGGCTGTGCTTGACCACGATGGTCCTCAGGAAGGGCGAAAGGGCCATCAGGGTGACAGCGGCCGAGATGATATTGGCCCAGGGGGCGGGAACCCATTTGGCGACGAAAGGGACCAGCAGACCGAAGGAAAGCCCGCAGATGGCGATGCAGATGATGCCGTAGATCAGGATGACCTTCAGGATGGAACCGATGTACTGTTTCCACTCGCTGGTCTTGCCGGTTGCCGGAGTGCTGGAGGTGGAATAGTTGTCCAGGAATGACCGGACGCGTCCGGGAAGGTGCTTGTATACAAAGCCGTAGGCCGGTTCAGCCAGCCGGATCATGTACGGGGTCAGGAAGATGGTGATGACCGAAACCGCAACGACGATCGGGTAGAGGAAACTGCCGGTCACGCCCAGCGAGAGGCCGAGCGTGGCGATGATGAAGGCGAACTCGCCGATCTGTGTCAGGGAGAATCCGCACTGCATCGCCGTCTTCAGGGATTGCCCGGACAGGAGGACGCCGGTGGTAGCGAAGAACAACTGGCCGACGATTACCGTCAGGGTAATGACCACGATGGGAAGCCAGTACTGGCCGATCATCGCCGGGTCCACCATCATTCCCACGGAAACGAAGAAGATGGCACCGAACAGGTCCTTGACCGGTTTGACCAGATGCTCAATATGCTCGGCTTCAATGGTTTCTGCCAGAATGGAGCCCATGATGAAGGCACCGAAGGCGGCGGAGAACCCAGTCTTCGCAGCCAGGACGACCATCCCGAAGCACAGGCCCAGGGCTACGACGAGCAGCGTCTCGTCGTTCATCAATTTCTTGGCCCAGCGCAGCAGCTGGGGAATCAGGTAAATGCCCACCAGGATCCAGAGGACAAGGAAGAAGACCAGTTTTCCCACGGAGAACAACAGTTCCCGTCCCTCGAAATTGTTGGATACGGCTACCGTCGACAGGACGACCATCAGCACGACGGCCAGGATGTCTTCCAAAATGAGGATGGACATCACCAGACCGGCGAATTGTTTCTTGGCAAGTCCCAGGTCTTCGAAGGCCTTGTAGATGATGGTGGTGGAAGACATCGAGATCATTCCGCCCAGGAAAAGGGCGTCCATCTTGCTCCAGCCGAAACTGGAACCGACCGTGAACCCCAGGAAGATCATGCCGAAGATGATGGTGAGGGCCGCGATGACGGCCGGCCCGCCCACCTTGACGATCTTCTTGAAACTGAATTCCAGACCCAGGGCGAACAGGAGGAAGATCACGCCGATGTCCGACCAGGTGTGGATACTGGCCGTGTCGATGACCGACGGGGTGAGGGCAAAGTGCGGGCTCGCGATGAAACCCGCCACGATGTACCCCAGCACAAGCGGCTGCTTGAGCTTCTTGAAGATGAGGGTCATCACGCCTGCGCAGATCAGGATCAGCGCCAGGTCGGCTATCAGGGGTTCGATCTCGGCCATGTCATTCTGCAATTGCCGGAGAATCCAGGAATGCGATGAATCCCGGGATGGAGAGGTTGTAGCCGCGCGGACCGGCCAAAACCTCGCCGTCGGGGGAGAGGATGAGGTAGTTGGGCTGGGCGTTCACGTCGAAACGGGTCCGGGCGATGTAGGCATTCACGCTGCCCAAGGTCTTGAGTGTTTTGCCGGCCGGTGTGGTAAACCACTCGCTTTCCGGGAGTTTCTGCTTGTCGTCGGTATACAGGGCGACGATTTCGAAGTTGTCGCGCAGGCGACGGAGCACCTCCGGGTCGCTCCATACCCGGGCCTCCATCTCGCGGCAGTTGGTGCAGCCGTGGCCGGTGACATCGACAAAGACGGGTTTCCCACTTTCTTTTGCTGCGGCAAGCCCTTCATCCAGCGTGAAATAGCCGGGAAGGTTGTGGGCGATCTTCAGTCCGTACCGGTTCCCGCCCGAAGGGGCGGCGGCCGTTGTGCCGGCCACCTGTCCTTCGGCGTAATTGGCAATGATGAAGTCCTGTGTCTCAATGGGCGGCAGATAGCCGGAAAGGGCCTTCAGCGGAGCGCCGAACATGCCCGGAATCATATACACCACAAATGAGAATACGGCGATGGCGAGCGAAAGCCGCGTGACGCCGATCTTCTCCACCGGTTCGTCGTGCGTGAACCGGATCTTGCCAAGCAGGTAAAAGCCGAGCAGGGCGAAGACCACGATCCAGATGGCGAGGTAGACCTCCCGGTCCAGCAGGCCCCAATGATAGGTCTGGTCCGCGACAGACAGGAACTTGAAGCCGAAGGCAACTTCGACAAAGCCCATCACGACCTTCACGGAGTTGAGCCAGGAACCGCTTTTGAGTTTTTTCAGCAGTTCCGGGAACAGGGCGAAGATGGTGAAGGGGAGGGCGAAGGCTATGGAAAAGGCCAGCATCGTGACCATCGGCGTCCAGAATTCACCCCGGGTGGACTTGATCAGGACGGAGCCGACGATGGGACCCGTGCAGGAGAAGGACACCAGCACCAGGGTAAGCGCCATGAAGAAGACGCCGGCAAGGCCTTTCTTGCCAGATGCCGCATCGCTCTTGTTCTGCCAGGAGGAGGGGAGGACGATCTCGAACGCTCCGAAGAAGGAAGCGGCGAAGACCATGAACACAATGAAGAAGAGGAGGTTCGGCAACCAGTGCGTCGCCAGCCAGTTGAAGATGTCGGCGGTCACCGTCTCACCGCCCAGCAGGCGCGTAAGGCCGATGATGATGCAGATGGGTACCGTATACAGCAGGACGATGAACAAGCCGTACATGAAGGCCTTGAACCGTCCCTCGTGCACGTTTTCCGACCCTTTCAGGAAGAAGGAGATCGTCATCGGGATCATCGGGAACACGCAGGGCGTCAGGAGCATCGCGAATCCCCACAGGATGGCTTCGATGATGAGTGCCCACAATCCGCCGTTGCCTTGCGATTCCTCTTCCGGATCGCCTATCGCCGTTTGATGGGAACCGGCCCCTTCCACGAGTGCGACAGTGAATTCCTGCTCCTCCGGGAAGCTGCACATCTCGTCCGTGCAAGCCTGCCAGTAGACGGATCCTTCCACCGTTTCCGCCCCGTCTACGGTCACTTCCTGGGTCAGGACGACCTTGTCGAAGAAGACGGGTTCACCCCGGTAATCCCGTTTCTCGGACGCTTCCACCAGTTCACCGGCGGTGAGGTCCGTCACGTAGTCGACCCCGGTCGGATTGCCCTCTTCCGTTTCGATGCCGTAGATATGCTTCCCGGCTTCGATCCGGCCGGTGAAGGTCAGCCGGTAGGTCTGTTCGGAAACCGGTTCGGAGGTGACTTTCCAGGTTACCGACGGCTTGTCGGCAGGCCCCTGGGCAAAAAGGGCAGTGCTCCCGAGAAGGAGCGCTACCAGAAGGGTGATGAATGTCATGCCGGGCCTGCCCCGGCGTCTCAGGTTACTTTGCATAAGCTACCGATCTGGTCTCCCGGATGACGGTGATCTTCACCTGGCCGGGATAGGTCATTTCATCCTGGATCTTCTTGGCGATTTCGCCGGACAGCACTTCGGCCTGCTGGTCGGAGATCTGGTCGGCACCCACGATCACGCGGAGTTCGCGACCGGCCTGGATGGCGTAGGACTTCGTGACGCCCGGATAGGCGGCAGCGAGGTCTTCCATGCCCTTGAGACGCTTGATATAGGACTCGATCACTTCGCGGCGGGCTCCCGGACGGGCACCGGAGATGGCGTCGCCCACCAGGACGATCGGGGCGTAGAGGGACGTCATTTCGGTTTCCTCGTGGTGCGCGCCCACGGCGTTGCAGATCTCAGGCTTCTCCTTGTATTGCTCGGCGAGCTTCATGCCCAGGATGGCGTGCGGCAGGTCCGGCTCCTCTTCGGACACCTTTCCGATATCGTGGAGCAGGCCGGCACGCTTGGCAATCTTGGGGTTCAGGCCCAGCTCGGAGGCCATGATGGCGCAGATGTTCGCGACTTCACGCGAGTGCTGCAGGAGGTTCTGGCCATAGGAGGAACGGTATTTCATCCGGCCGATCAGGCGGACGAGTTCCATCGACATCCCGTGGATGCCCAGGTCGATGCAGGTGCGCTTGCCGGTTTCCAGGATCTCATCCTCGAGCTGCTTCTGGACCTTGGTGACGACCTCCTCGATGCGGGCGGGATGGATGCGTCCGTCCACCACGAGCTGATGCAGGGCCAGCCGGGCGACTTCGCGGCGGACCGGGTCGAAGGCGGACAGCATGATGGCATCAGGGGTATCGTCCACGACGATTTCCACGCCCGTCGCAGCTTCGAGAGCCCGGATGTTGCGGCCTTCACGTCCGATGATGCGTCCCTTGATCTCGTCGTTGTCGATCGGGAAGGTAGTGACGGCGTTCTCGATGGCCGTTTCCGTCGCCGTGCGCTGGATGGTGTTGATGACGATGCGCTTGGCTTCCTTCGCGGCGTTCAGGCGGGCTTCGTCGATGGTGTCGTTGATGTAGGCCTGGGCCTCGGTCCGGGCTTCCGCCTTCATGTTTTCCATCAGCTGGTTCTTGGCTTCCTGCGCGGTCATGCCGGCGATGGACTCGATCTGGCGGTTCGCCTGTTCGATGCGGCGGTCGAATTCCTCCTCCTTGCGCTTGAGGGCTTCCTGCTGTCCCTTGAGGGAGGCCTTGATGTTGTCCACTTCCTTGTTCTTGCGGTCCAGTTCCCCCAGTTTCTGGTTGACGGTGTTCTCCTTCTGCTTGACGCGGGATTCGGCTTCACGGACCTGGGCGTTCTTGTTGTTGACGAACTCCTCGTGCTCGGCCTTGAGGGAGAGGAACTTCTCCTTCGCCTGCAGGATCTTGTCATTCTTGATCTTCTCCGCCTCGATCTCGGCTTTCTCCAGGATCTCCTCCCGTTTTCCCCGAAGGATGGACCTCCGGATGAGTATGTAGGCCGCCAGGGCCAGGACAGCCCCGACAATCAATCCGATAAGTAACGATACGATATTCATGATATATTGTGTAATAATATGTTCCATAAAAAAGACAGGCCTCCGTTCGGAGACCTGTCCCGGATGGAAAAAAACCGCCGCAATCCGTGTCAGAAAATCTTATTGGATAAGATTTGAGTTCCGACCAGTTGCTGATATCCCACGTCCCGCCTTGCGGCGGAATCCCCGCATCGGGTCACCTGGGCCCGTCATCCCTGGTCTGAGTAAACTCGGTACGTTGTACTACGTTGTTTTCAGCAGGGGATATGTGCGGCGGCTCTATTGCTTCCCTGTGCCCGTCAGATAGTTCGCCAGATCGCTGCTGAGCTGTTCCGCCTCGGCTTTGCGGGCGTCGATGTCGCGTTGGAAGGAGATCCGGCAGGCGCATTCGTTCAGCGCAACCATCGACATCAGTTCGACGAGGGTTTTCCCCGGATTCTTCCGCGTGTATCCGTCCAGGCGCCGGTTGATGGCGTCGGCTGCCAGGCGGATGACCTCTTCCTGCTGCGGGGTGGAGGCGGTCAGGTTGAACGTCCGGTCGGCGATCTTGATGCTGATCTTCTGGTCCATACGCTAGCTTTCCAGATAGGAGATGCACTTGTCAATCTCCCGTATCAGTTGGTCCATCTTCTCTTTGGCGGCGCGGTGGTCGCCGCCGGCGGTAAAGGCTTCAGTCAGTTTCAGGGTCTCTATCGAGGACTCAAGGTCCATCATCTGTCTCCTGTAGGCCTCTCCGGTTTCCTTGCACGCTCGTAGCTCTTCGCGGAGACGTTCGTTCTCCACTTTCTCAGCCTCATAGAGTGCAATCAGCTTTTCGATATGTTTCCTGATATCCTCAAGCATCGCCGGATCGGTGTCTATTTCGTGCAAATTTAAAAAAAAACTTTTATTATCGGAATAATTTGCACGTTTTTTACCGCATTCTGAAAAGCGTTTTCCGCTACAGGCTGGCAATCATCTTCTTGAAAATGAAGGTCATCTTGTCGGCCGCCGCATTGGCCGCCGCCACGATGGCCTCGCCGTCGGTGACGTATTCCTCGTCGTCGGTCGCGTGGGCGACGTCGGTGATGACGGACATGCCGAAGACGGGGATGTCCGAATGACGGGCTACGATCACTTCAGGGACCGTACTCATGCCAACCGCGTCCGCTCCGATCTGGCGGAAATACCGGTATTCGGCCGGCGTCTCATAGCACGGACCGGTGACAGCCACGTAGACACCTTTCCTCAGGTCGATGCCTTCCTGGTCCGCCAGCTTTTCCGCCATCCGGATAAGGCCGGGGTCGTAGGGACGGGTCATGTCCGGGAAACGGGGACCGAACTCGTCCAGGTTCGGGCCGATGAGCGGGTTGGGAAGGAGATTGATATGGTCGCGGATGATCATCAGGTCCCCCACGTGGAAGGAAAGGTTGGTTCCGCCGGCGGCATTGGAGACGAACAGGCGGCTGATGCCCACCTTGATCATCACGCGGATCGGAAGGACGACCTGGGCCATCCCGTAGCCTTCATAGTAGTGGATCCGACCCTGCATGGCGATGACGGTCTTGCCGCCCAGGGTGCCGATGATGAAATTGCCCTTGTGGCCGATGGCCGTGGAGACGGGGAACCCCGGGATTTCCCCATAGGGAATGACCAGCGGGTCCTGGATTTCGTCCGCCAGTTTTCCGAGTCCGCTGCCGAGGACGATGCCGATTTCCGGTTTCCGTCCTTCCAGCCGCTGCGTCAAATAGTCGGCCGCGGCGTGAATGATTCCTAAAATATCCATAACTTACAGGTTTTCAATCATTTTTCGAATCAGTGACGTCATCCGGCCGGCTGCAGCGTTGGCGGCAGCCACGACGTCCTGTCCGTCGTTCACATAATCTTCCGCATAGTCATCGTGGGCTTCGTTCGTGATGACCGAGATGCCGAAAACAGGGACTCCCGCGTGCCGGGCAGCGATGACTTCAGGCACCGTGCTCATGCCCACGGCATCGCCGCCGATGAGCCGGTAGTATTTGTATTCGGCCGGGGTCTCATAGGACGGGCCGGTGTCGCCCACATACACGCCTTCCTTGAGGGTTACGCCCTGCTCGTCGGCGATTTTTTTCGCGAGCTTGATGAGGGAGGGGTCGTACGGACGGGTCATGTCCGGGAAACGGGGTCCCAGATCCTCCATGTTCGGCCCGATCAGCGGGTTGGGAAGGAGGTTGATGTGGTCCTTGATGATCATCAGGTCGCCGATGTGCAGGTGGAAGCTCACGCCGCCGGCGGCGTTGGAGACGAACAGGGTCCGGATGCCGACGGACATCATCACACGGATGGGGAGGACGACCATTTCCATCCCGTAGCCTTCGTAGAAATGGATGCGTCCCTGCATGGCGATGACAGTCTTGCCGCCCAGGGTGCCGACGATGAAGTTCCCTTTGTGGCCGATGGCCGTGGAGACGGGGAAGCCGGGAATTTCCTTGTACGGTATGACGAGCGGGTTCTCGATCTGTTCGGCCAGTTTTCCGAGTCCGCTGCCGAGGACGATGCCGATTTCCGGCTTGCGGCCGGCCATCGTTTCCTTCACATAGTCCGCAGCACCGTGAATCTTTTCAATACGAGGATCCATAATGGTTTGTTTTAGTGTTATTCAAAGGGGCCGCCCGCAGGCGGTCGGGGAAGCGGCAAAAAAACCGGCAGCGCATGCAGCCGGTCGTCTGTCAGAACTCGTCAAAGGAGACGTCGTTGCGGGGTTCTTCCTTCAGAAGCCGGGACCGGATGAAGGTGACAGCGTCCTCGAGACCTTCGGCAAACTTCTCGAAATCCTCCTTGTAGAGGAAGATCTTGTGCTTGTCGTAGGTGAAGGTCCCGTCCCGCTCCTGGCGGCGCTTGCTTTCGGTAATGGTCAGATAAAAGTCGTTGTTGCCTTTTGTAGCCTTCACATCGAAGAAGTAGGTACGCTTGCCGGCACGGACCGGTTTCGAGTAGACGTCTTCGGTGTTTCTCTCCTGGGCGTTCGCCCTTTCAAAATCTTCACTGTACATGGCTTGGTGCTTTTGCATTTCTTTTACAAATGTAGGGAAATTATTTAAAAAACGCTAACTTTGTAGAAATAATTTGATACGTATGCTCAATCGAAGAATGCTGCGGATCAAGGCCTTCAAAATCCTCTATTCCTATGCTGAAAACCGGGATATGACCCTGAAGGAAGCCTTGTCCGCCCTGGATATCTCCTGCGAGGCGACCCGCGACCTTTACCTCCTGATGCTTTCCATCGTTGGCCCCCTCACCGCCGAGGCCGCCCGTCGGACGGAAGCCGCCCGCCTCAAGTTCAATCCCACCGAGGAGGACCTCCATCCCAATCTCAAGTTCGTCCGGAATTCCCTGGCTCCGCTGCTGGCGTCCGACCTTGATTTCCAGAAACTTCTCGAGCGGAAGAAACTCTCCTGGGAGCAGGAGGACGCTTTTGTCCACCAGCTGTATGAAAGGGTGAAATCCCGTCCTTACTATGCGGAATACATGGCCGGTCCTGAAGTCTCCCTTGCCCAGGATACCGCCTTGTTCAAACATATCTTCGAAGAGGAATTCGAAGATGACGAGACGCTCGCCCAGATGCTGGAAGACCGGTCTATCTATTGGACCGACGACCTGGCCTACGCCCTGAACTATGTCATCCGCAGTCTGGACGTCATCGCCAAGACCGGAAGGTGGACCCTTCCTCCGCTCTATCAGAGCGATATCCTCGCCGCCGAAGGCCGAAAAGCCGACAGTGACCGTCAGTTCGTCCAGCGGCTTCTCCAGGTCGCTTTCGGACGTTTCTCCGAGTACTACGAGAAGGTGGCCGGTTCCGTCGTCGGCTGGGACCGCGAGCGTCTCTTCACCACGGACATCGTCCTGATCGCCATGGGCCTTGCCGAAGCGGAGAACTTCCCGGAAATCCCGGTCAAGGTGACCATCAACGAGTATGTGGAGATCTCCAAATACTATTCTACGCCCAAGAGCCGTTCCTTCGTCAACGGCCTCCTGGATCGCCTGGTCAAGGAGAGTGCCGCCGAAGGCCGGATCGCCAAGGCCGGAAAAGGATTGTTGTAATCAATTAAACCGATTCATACCATGCACACGCTATTCATTCTCCTCGACGCCCAGCCGCAGCCGGCTCAGGGCAACCCCTGGTCGATGTGGATCATGCTGATCCTCGTCTTTGTCGTGATGTGGCTTTTCATGATCCGTCCGCAGCGCAAGCAGCAGAAGGAACTGGAAGCCTTCCAGAACTCCCTCAAGAAGGGCGACAAGGTCGTGATCGGCAACAGCGGAATCTTCGGCGAGGTGGTCGAGGTCAACGAGAAGACCGCCCTGGTCCGGGTGGACGGGGACACCAAGCTCCGCGTTTCCAAGCAGGCCCTCGTGAAGGATTATTCCGAGAGCCAGCAGTAATTCCGTGAAACGGAAGAAGTCCCGGCTGAATCTGCACGGGGGGGAGAGCCTTCTGCTGGTTACCTCCTTCCTGCTTGCGATTGTGATCTGGTTGCTGAGCAATCTCTCGAGGGATTACTCGGGCGTGATCAGCGTACCCGTCGTCGCCGAATGCAACATTCCGGGACACAGCAATATATCTTCGAACCAGACGACCGTTTCCGCCCGTTGCCGCGCTTCGGGTTTCCGTCTGCTGGGTGAAAGGGTCCGGAAGGGGAAACATCCGGTCCAGGTGAGGATCTCCCGTTCCGACATCCGGTCGGGCGGGGGAGACCGCTATTACCTTTCCGGCAACGCGAAGAATTCCTATCTGGAGCAGATCTTCGGGGATGCCGTCGCGGTGGAAGCCTTCATTTCCGACACGCTTTCCTTTACCTTTCCGGCGGTGAACCATAAGAAGGTCCCTGTCCAATTGGCCGGTGACGTTTCCTACCGCAGCCAGTACATGGCGTCGGGACCGATGCGCCTGTCTCCGGACTCGGTAACCGTCTATGGCGAGCCGGGGCGGCTGGACATCATCGACCATGTATCCACGGCAACCTTGCTGCTGGATGACGTCCACGACAGCCAGCACGGACTGCTCCGGCTGCGCCCGGTCAAGGGGATCCGTTTATCCGACGCGGAAGTCAGCTACGAGCTTCCGGTCGCCCGGTATGTCGAGGTCCGGTCCACGCTTCCTGTCAACGTTGACGGGGTTCCTGCCGGCCGGCAGCTGCAGGTATTCCCTTCCCAGGCCACCGTCATCCTCCATTGTACGTTCCCCGTCGGACGGGATCCCTTCGAATCCTTCCGGCTCTCCATCGATTACGAGGATTTCGTATCCTCCCTGTCCGGCCGATGCATCCCGCGTGCGGACAAACTGCCGCCCGGCGTCCTGGATTACCGGGTCGTCCCCAAGATCTTCGACTGCATCGAAACGGATTGACGCCATGAAGACCGTCATCCTCACCGGCGGAATGGGGAGCGGGAAATCCGCCGTCTGCCGCTATCTATCCTCCCGCGGTGTCCCCGTCTATGATTCGGACGCGCGGACCAAGTCCCTTTATGACCGGGATCCGTCCCTGGTCCTGAGAATGGAAGAGGTCCTGCGGGTTTCCCTCCGGGATTCGGAAGGCCGGCTGGACCGATGCCGCCTGGCCGGGGTCATCTTCTCGGATCCGGTCGCCAAGTCCCGGGTGGAATCGGTCGTCTATCCGGCCGTCCTGGACGATTTCAAGCGCTGGAAGCGCTGGCACCGTCCCAAGGGATGGTCTTATGGGTCCGTCCCTTTCGTCGTCCTGGAGTCGGCCGTCATCCTTTCCAGTCCGATTTTTGACGGTTTGGGCGACAAGGTTGTGCTCGTCGATGCCCCGGAGGATGTCCGGGTCCGGAGATCCGTCGAACGGGACCATTCCGATCCCGCCGCCGTCCTCCGGAGGATCCGGCAGCAGGCTTTCGACCTTTCCCGCGTGGACGCCGTCATCCGGAACACCGGCTCCCTGGAGGAGCTTTCCGCGGAGACCGACCGGGTATTTCTGAATTTATTCCTATATTTGTAAGTTAAATGTCAATTGATACCAAGATGAAAACCGATCTGACTAAAATCCTTTCCGTCCGCGGACAGCGCGGTCTTTTCAACTATATCGCCCAGTCCCGCAACGGTGCCATCGCCGCCTCCCTCCGGGATGGAAAGCGGACGAATTTCACCGCGAACAGCGGCATCACGACCCTGGCTGACATCTCCATCTACACGATGGAAGGCGAGGTGAAACTCAAGGAAGTGTTCCTGAAGATCCAGTCCGTGCTGGGCGATGCCGACGCCCCTTCATCCAAGGCGACCCCCGAAGAACTGAAGGCCCTGTTCGAAAAGGCCCTGCCCGACTATGACTCCGACCGCTTCTATGTCTCCCACATGCGCAAGGTGGTCGACTGGTATAACGAGTTGAAGCAGTTTGCCTCCCTTGATTTCGTCGAGGAGGAGGCAGGGGAGGAGCCGGCCCCCGAAGCTTAGCGATGCCTACCCTGCAGGTCATTACCCTGGGATGTTCCAAGAACACGGTTGATACGGAGCATCTCCTTTATCAGGTACGGAAATCCTATGACATCGTACCGGAAGGGGAGGTGTGCCCCGTGGACGTCCAACTCATCAATACCTGCGGATTCATCGGAGATGCGAAGGAACAGTCCATCCAGACAATCCTCGCCTCCGTCCAGCGGAAGAAGGCCGGCGAGATCGGCCGCCTGCTGGTATTCGGCTGTCTGTCACAACGATACAGGAAGGACCTTCCGGACCTGATCCCGGAAGTGGACGGCTGGTTCGGAGCCCGGGACCTGGACCCTGTCGTCCGTGCGTTGGGGTGCGAACCGGACCTGTCCTCCAGTCACCGCCGGGTGCTGACGGACGGACGCCATCCTTATGCCTACCTCAAGATTTCGGAGGGCTGTGACCGGCGCTGCTCCTATTGCGCCATCCCCCTGATCCGCGGGCCGCACCGGTCCGTTCCGATGGAAATCTTGGTAAAGGAAGCCGAGGCTCTGGCTGCGGAAGGAATCCGGGAACTCGTCGTCATCGCCCAGGATACTACTTATTACGGCCTGGACTTGTACGGGAAAAGGTGCCTGGCGGAACTGCTCCGGAAGCTTTCCGCCGTGGAGGGTATCGAGTGGATCCGCATCCATTATTCCTATCCTGCTGATTTTCCGGAGGATGTGCTGGACGAAATGGCGGACAATCCCAAGGTGTGCCGGTATATGGACATCCCGCTCCAGCATATCGACGACAAGGTGCTGGACAAGATGCACCGGAATGTGGACGGCGCCTGGACGCGGGAATTGATCCGCCGGATGCGGGCGCGCGTCCCGGGTGTGGTGCTGCGTACCACGATGATTGTCGGCCATCCCGGCGAAACCCCGTACGCCTTCAGGAATCTGCTCCAGTTCCTGGAAGAAGCACGTTTTGAGCGGCTGGGAGCCTTCACTTACTCCGAAGAGGAAGGGACGTATGGAGCCGGCCATTTTGCCGACACCGTAAGCCCCCGGACCAAGAAAAACCGGTTGGACCGCCTGATGGAACTCCAGCGTGGCATTTCTCTTGCATATAACCTCTCGCGCGTGGGGACGGAAGTCCGCGTCCTGGTGGACGACTTCGTCGACGGAATCCTCGTGTGCCGCAGCGAATTCGAAAGTCCGGAAGTGGATGGGGAGATCTTGGTGAAGTACGATCCGGAGAAGTTCGACGGCATCGAGCCTTATTCCCTGGTCGGCAGTTTCATCCGGGTCCGGCCCGTTTCCGCGGACGAGTATGATTTGACCGCTGAACTAGTCGAGTTATGAAAAGATCCATCCTGATCGCGGGCCTTTTCGCCCTTGCGCTGGCGGCATGTTCGCCCCAGACCCTGACGATGAACGTAGAGATGCGTCATCCGTCCAAATCCGGCATCGACCTGTCCCGGAAGACGATGTCCATCGTCTATATGGACGCCGGTACGGCGGACACCACCTTCAGCAACCTCGTGGCGTCCAGCCTGGCCCGCAGCCTGGAGGCCGATTATTTCCGGGGGGAGGAAGCCATCGGCGTATACAAGATTCCCGCTGATTCCATCAACGTGGACCTGATGCACCGCCTGGTGATGGACACCGGGGACGACGTCGTTTTCCTGCTGGGTGTCCCTTCTTTCGGAGAAGTCGCCCTGGCTGACCCTGTCGCCGTCTCGAATGCCCGGAATGTGGATTCCGCGTTTGTTTCCACGGCACAGATCCCTTACAACGCCCGTCTGTATGTCTATGACAGCATGGGCAAGACGGACGAAGTCAACGGATTCCGGGGCTCCAGCATCCTCCGGGTTCCGGTTTACAGCAACGGTGGTCTTACGAAGGAGGTCCTTGCCGAAAAGGCTGTCCAGAATATAGATTCCGGGGCCGAAATGGTCGGATCCCAGATGAGCAACCGTTTCCTTCCCACTTGGAAGACAGAGGGTTACACCTTGTACTTCTTTGACGGTTTCAACGAAGACTGGCAGCGGGCTGCCATCTACGCCTACGACTACCGCTGGAAGGAAGCCGCTGACATCTGGATGAAGTATGTCAATGCCAACAACGTCGAAAAGCGCGCCTGTGCCTGTTATGACCTCGCGCTGGCCTTCTACATGATGGGAGACCTGAATCTGGCGACCAAATGGCTGGACCGGGCCGATGAAAACGCCACCCTCAGCCTGTCACCCGGGCTCCGGAAACGGATTGACGCGCGCAAGTAACGTTAGTTACCAACTCAAATAAAAGAAAGACAGTGGGGTCGGGCTCCGAAAAAAAGTCGCCCGACCCCACTGTCTTTCTTTTTATTCTGAGAACTAATCTTCCAGCGCTTCGGCGAGGATTGAAATCGGATTCTTGACCGTGTAGCCCGTGGACATTTCCAGCTGCCATTTGCAGGTCTCACAGTCGCATGCGACGAAGTCGGGATTGACGGAGCGGATCTGGTCGAAGAGCGGTTTCCCGATGGCCTGGGAGGCCTCGTAATTCTCTTTCTTGAAACCGTAGGTGCCGGAGATGCCGCAGCAATTGGAATCAAGCAGGGTGAACTCCACGCCCGGGATCATCTTGAGCAGTTCGTAGGAGAAGATGCCCCAGCCGAGTTTCTCCAGATGGCACGGCATGTGATAGGCGATCCGGGCACGGTAATTTTCCTTGAACCGGAGCTGCGCGGCACCGGATTCGATGAGCTGATAGATGTAGCGCGTCGCCAGGATTACGGAGTCCCGGACGGATGCATTGTCAACCTTGAGCAACTCGGGATATTCGTCCCGCAGGGTCATCGTGCAGGTGGAGGAAGTGGTAAGGACCGTCAGACCTGCATCGACGGCCTTCTGAAGGGCCTGGACGTTTTGCCCTGCGTTCCTGGCGGCTTTCTGGGACATGCCGTTGGCAATGAGGGCCACGCCGCAGCATTTCTCTTTCTCCAGGAGCTGGACGCCGATTCCCAGGGCGTTCATCACCTTGACGAAGTCCTTTCCCAGCTGGGGATAATTGTAATTCGCATAGCAGCCGTGGAAATAGGCGACCTGTTTGGGGAACTTGGCCTGCTCCTTGGCCCTGCGTTTGAGCCAGCCCTCGAAACTCCTCCCGCTGTATTTCGGGAAGGTCCGGTGCCGGTCGATGGCGAAGGTGACGTCAAGGACGGTCTTTGTAACGCCGAGGCTGGTTACGCCGTTGACAATGGGGGCGAAAGGACGTGCCAGGCGGCCCATGAAGTCCGTGTTGGCCAGTACCCGGTCCCGGAGCCGGGGCGGCGTATGGTCATACCGGATCCGGGCCGACTGGATGATGTCGGCCACCTTGACCCCGGAAGGGCAGACCACTTCGCAACGCTTGCAGTTCAGGCAGTATTTGAGTGCCTGGTTGAAGAAGTACGGGTCCTTGAGGCGGAGCCGCTCTCCGTCCGGACCGGCCTGCTTGGGGCCGGGGTAGCGCGGATTCACCGGCACGACCGGGCAGTAGGCCGTGCAGATGGTGCACTTCATGCATTCCTCGAAATTGTGGGCGCTGGCGGTAAATTCCTGCAGTTTCATACGTTACCTCCTTTGATCGTGTCCGCGACCGCAAAGGCCGTCCGGATGGCAAGTCCTGCCGCTGATCCATAATCCGCTTTCCGTGTATTCCCCAGGATGGAACCGATTGCGTACAGGTTCTGGAGGGGCACTCCGTCCTTCACGGCCCGGAGCGATTCGTCCGTCTTGACGCCGAAGTTGAGATAGGGCTGGTCCGCGAAGAAGTCGGGGTCGTACCAGGCGTTCCGGTCTTCGGGATAATCGATGTCCAGGCCGAACAGCGGTTCGTTGACCAGGGTCGGGGTGGACACCAGTCCCTTGGAGAAATAGCCGCCGGTCGCCAGGATGAAATGGTCGGCAAAAAGCCGCGCCGTATCCAGGTTCCGGGTGGTGACGCTGCTCACGATTCCCTCGTGCATGGCGGCGGAAGTGACCTCGTCGCCCATGAGGAAAGTGCCGCCGAGGACCTCGAACCGGCGTTTCAGGAGCATCTGGGTGCGGATGCCCGGAACAGACGGAGGCATGGTGCCGATGAAGGCGACCCTGGCCGGAAAGGCGGTCCGGATCTTGTCCAGGACCGACAGGTCCTTCAGTCCGAACACTTGGGGAAGGAGGATGAGATCCTCGTCCTTGAGCAGTACGCGGATGTCGGAGACCACTTTCTCCCAGTGCTCGTCCATGACCCGGGCAATGTTCACGGAGCGCATCTCGCTGGGACTCAGCCTCAAGTGTTCCATCTCCGGAATCCGGACGAACCGGATCCGGCAGGTGGTCCCGTTCTTTTCCAGCGCTTCGGCGAGGAAAGTGCCATAGAAATCATGGAAACCGGTATAGTTGACGATGAGCGCCTTTTCGGCCACATGCTTGTCCGGAAATACAGCGACATCGTCCAGGGTCAGGGAGACTTCCCGCATGGACCCCATCGGCATGAGCATCCATCCGTCGGAGGAATGGGTGCGGACGCCCGCGGACGCAAAGAGGGCCGAGACCCGTTCCCGGGCCGTTCCGATCTCCTCGAAGTTGCCGGAGAAGAAATGCATCGCATTCTGGCCGGCGCTGACGATGGCGACTTTCTGGCCCGCCTCCTGGAGGCTGATGCCGGCGGTGAGGCCCGCCAGGCCCCCACCGATGATGACGGTATCGAATCTCATACGCCCAGTACGTGTTTATAGACCCACTGCGTATATTCCGCTTCGCGGAGCGCATCGCCCCAGCCGATGGGATACATCCCTTTCCAGCGTTCGGTCATGAAGTCCTTCAGATCCTCCCGGGCGCGGTCGGCGCATCCGTGCGCCTTGGCCAGCAGGCCGGCGGCCCGGCAGCCGCAGAGTTCACCCTGACAGGTGCCCATTCCGACACGGGTACGGCGCCGCAGGTCGGTGAGGCCGTTGACGTCCAGCCGCTCGATGGCGGAGTTGATTTCGCCCACGGACACTTCCTCGCATTCACATACGAGCGACTGGCTTACGGAGTCGGAGGACTGCATCCGTTCGGCCGCCATTCCAAGCCGTCCGACGGCCGCTTTCTGGACCGTGGTCGGGTTCTCCCAGATCTTTTCGGCTACTTCGCGGAAGCTTTTTCCGCCGGAACCGGGAAGCGGCGTCTCCGCCGTTGCGCAGGCTTTGTCAACCGCCAGTTTCCGGCATACGAGGTCTGTCGCCATTTCGGCCATCAGCCTGTAGGTCATCAACTTACCTCCGGTTATCGTAATGAAGCCTTTCAGTCCGTCGCGGGTTTCGTGATCCAGGCATACGATGCCGCGGCTGATGTTGCGGCCGCTGGGATCGTTGTCGGCGCTCACCAGCGGACGGACACCGGCATAGGCGCGCAGGATGCGAGTGCTGGCCAGGGCCGGGGCCAGTTTGGCCCCTTCCTCGATGAGGAGGTTCACCTCGTCCGGGGTAACCTTGACATTGTCGCATTCCTCGAAGGGGATCTTCGTGGAGGTCGTACCAATCACGCAGACGGTGTCACCCGGAACGAGGATGTCGGCATTGGCGGGTTTCCGGCACCGGTTGATAACGATGCCATTGACCCTGTGGGCGAAGATCAGGAGCGCTCCCTTGGCCGGGAACATCCCGATCTTGACTCCCGCAAGCTCGGCGATGTGCTGGCCCCAGATGCCGGCGGCATTGACTGTGATGGGGGCGTAGTATTCTCCGCTTTTATGGGTCTGGTGATTGTAGGTGCGGATTCCCTGTATCCGGTCACCTTCCTTGATGAAGCCCGTGACCTCGGTATAGAGCAGGACCTGCGCACCGTGGAGTTTGGCGTCCAGCATGTTGGCCGCACACAGACGGAACGGGTCCACGCTTCCGTCGGGCACCTTGACGGCACCGATCAGGTCCGGATTCATGGATGGCTCCATCCGCAGGGCTTCCTTAGGGTCCACGATCTCGGCGTTGATGCCGGCCGCGAGGCAGGATTCCACGAATTTCGCCTGGTAGTTCAGGTCGTCTTCCGGCAGGGTGATGAAGAAGCCGTCCGTCTCGTCCACGCAATGGGAGGCGATTTGCCGGAGGATCATGTTCTCGCGGATGCACTCGCTCGCGGATTCCTGGTCGGTCACGGCATAGCGCGCGCCGGAATGGAGCAGTCCGTGATTGCGGCCCGTCGCTCCGGTGGCGATGTCGTGGCGTTCGATGAGGAGGACCCGCAGACCGCGCATCGCGCAATCCCTTGCGGTGCCTGCACCCGTGATACCGCCACCGACGATGATGACGTCGTACTCGTTCCTTTTCATCTGATGTCCATTAGTTTATGTGTCTGCAGCGACAGCCTCCAATGCGGATGCCGCTGGATGTAGCTGATGGCTTCGTCCGTATTGGCGCACGAACAGGGCTGGAGGAAATGCCATGGAGCAGGAAATTCCGCCCACTTCTCGACATCCTTTCCCAGGTACACGACCTTCACCTCGTCCGCCCGCTCAAGCGCTACAGCTCCGTTTCCCTGCAAGCCTTCCACGTCCTGCTTCGGGCTCATCGTCACCCAATCCACGCCCTCCGGGAGAAGCCGGGTTCCGTTGGTCTCGACATGGATCTTGAATCCGGCCTCGTGCAGAGCCTCGACGAGTGTCTTGTCCAGTTGTAACAAAGGTTCTCCGCCAGTAACGCATACCCTGCCGCATGCCCCTCCGGCCCGGGACGCTTCCTTTACGATCTCCTCCGCACCCATCTCCAGGAATCCGCTGTGGTCCGTATCGCAGAACGGGCACTTCAGGTTGCACCCGCTGAACCGCACGAACACCATCGGCGTCCCCGTCCAAAACCCTTCACCCTGAAGGCTGTAGAATATTTCGTTTACCCTGTACATGTCACCCTGCCACGACCCATCAGTCTCTCTCGTAGGCTGCCATGTTCATCTCGGATTCCCAGACCTCGACCTTGTACGCATTGGGCGTGTTGTCACAGATCCAGCGCGCGATGTTCTCGGCCGTGGGGTTCATCGGGAGGACATCGTTGAGGTTCTTGTGGTCCAGGGCCTTCTCGATGTTCCGCTTGATGAGGGTGAAGTCGGTGACCATGCCGTCCTGGTTTAGGGTTTCGGACTTGCAGTAGATCTTGACGATCCAGTTGTGGCCGTGCAGGTCCTCGCATTTGCTCTCATAGGAGAGCATCAGGCTGTGCGCAGCCGATATTTCCAGTCGTTTGCAAACGTAATACATAGGCTGTTATTCTTCGTATTCGGTAGGGTCGAATCCGGCCAGGGCTTCTTTCCGTTCGGTGCAGGTGCCGCAGCGTCCGCAGTGCTTTTCACCGCCCTTGTAGCAGGAATAGGTGAGGGAATAGTCGATTCCGAGCGCCTTTCCGCGCAGGGCGATGTCTCGCTTGGTGATGTTGCAGTAAGGGGAGACGATGCGGACGCCGTTGTAAGTTCCCGCTTCAGCCGCCCGGTCGAAGGCTTCGATGAATTCGGGCCGGCAGTCCGGATAGATGGCATGGTCGCCGCCGTGGTTCGCAATGAGGACGGTATCCAGGTCGTTGCTCTCCGCCAGACCGGCGGCGATGGCCAGCATGATGCCGTTCCGGAAGGGGACGACGGTGGATTTCATGTTTTCATCGGCATAGGAGCCTTCCGGGATTTGCCCTCCGGAAAGAAGGAGGTCGCTCCGGAAATATTTACCGATGAAATCCAGCGAAATGATCCGGTGGGGGATTCCCAGCCGCCGGCAATTTTCCACTGCGCAGGCGATTTCCTTCGCATTATGCTTCGAACCGTAGTCGAAACTGACGGCCAGCGTGATGCTCTCCCTGTATTCGTACAGGAGCGTGGTGCTGTCCAGCCCGCCGGAATAGATGAGGACCGCCTTCATAAGCTTATTCCGCTTTGCGTCCGTAGCGGGCGATGATGGCGTCCACGGCTTTTCGGGCGGAGGCGACGGCTTCCACGACGGTCTTCGGCCCCGTCAGGAAATCGCCGGCGGCGAAGACGTTGTCGATGCCCTTGATGATCACCTGGCCGTCTTCCGTCACCTGGGGGATGTTCCAGCGGTCCAGGAGCGGTTCGCAACCCGTGAAAATGGTCGGATCCGGCGTCTCGCTGATGGCCGTCAGGAGGGTTTCGCAATCCACTTCATGTTCGGTTCCTTCCAGGATCTTGGTGACGACCTTGCCGGTTTCCGGGTCCGTCACGTTCTGGCAGTCGCAGAAGACGACGCTGTTCGTGCGGACTTCCACGGGTGCCTGGAAAACGCGGAAATGCACGCCGTCCCGCATGGCCTCCGCGATTTCGTTCGGATTGGCCGGCATGTTCCCGTAATCCTTCCGGTAGTAGATCCAGGTTTCGGTACCTTGCCGGACGGCGGCTCGGCTGGCGTCCATCGCCACGTTTCCGCCACCGATGACGATGACTTTCCTGCCCAGGTCGAATGCGGCGGGGTTCCGGAGGAAGGGGAGGGCTTGCAGGCCTTTTCCTTCGCCGGGAATGTTGAGGGAAGCCGGCTTCTCGGCTCCGGCTCCCAGCAGGACGGCGTCGTAGCGGGCGGCCACCCGGTCGAGGGCGATGTCCCGGCCGACCCTCATCTCTCCCTGGAACTTGATGCCGGCGTCGTCGAACATCCGTTCAAAGGCATTGACATACTTCTTGTCCAGCCGGAAGGCGGGGATCCCGTATCGCAAGACGCCGCCCATGCGGGGATTGGCATCGGCCATCGAGATGTCCGCACCGGCGCGGTAGAGCCAGACGGCGGCGGCGATTCCGACGGGCCCGGCACCGACCAGGGCGATCTTCTTGCCGGCAAGGACGTCGGATTCCCGTTTCAGTTTCGCACTGAACAGATAGGCGTCGGAGATTTCCTGCTCGATTTCGTACCATCGGACCGGAATGTGCTTGACATTCAGGACGCAGTTGCCGTGACACAGCTGTTTCCAGTTGCAGACACGGGAGGTTATGGCAGAGAGGGGATTGTTGTCGAAAAGGAGTTTTCCGGCCTCATCCAGTTTGTCTTCCCGGTACAGGGCCATGCATTCCGGAATGGGCGTATGGACAGGGCATCCCTGCAGGGAGCACTTGGGCTTCTTGCACAGGAGACAGCGCCTGGCTTCATTGTTTTTCATATCTACCGAGGATGTCTTTTACAAAGGGTTTTATATTTTACAAATATAACAAAAAAGTGTCACAGATAGAGGGCGTGCGTGTTTTTTATTTCGTCCATCACGAAGGTCGACAGAATGCTGCCGATGGAGTCGATGGTTCCGAGCACGTTGATGATGAATTCGTTGTAGTACTTCATATCCGGCGCGTGGATCTTGAGCAGATAGTCGTATTCGCCGGAAACGTTGTAGCATTCAGCTACCTGCGGAATATCCTTGACGACGGACACGAATTCCCGGGCTACTTCCCGGTTCATCTGCTTCAGCTTCACCGAGCAGAAGACGACGAAGCCCAGATGGAGTTTTTCCGCGTCCAGGACGGCGACGTACTTGCGGATCACGCCGCTGCGTTCCAGGCGCTTGAGCCGCTCGAAAACGGGGGTGGTGGACAGATGGACCCGGGCGGCCAGTTCCTTGGTGGTGAGCCGGGCGTTCTCCTGCATGCAGCGCAGGATGTCGAGGTCAACGGAGTCGAGGAGGAGATCATTCATGGCAAAGAATAATATTCTGTTTGACGGCCGGATACCGGCTTTAATTTCTTTGTTTTTCCAAATTTGGGGTAAATATAGAAATATTTTCTAAATTATTGTAGATTGTTGTATGGATTTTCCAAAGAGACTATCTTTGTTTGGAAAAACGAACTGAAATGAGCAAACTGGATACCCTCTGCCTCCATGCAGGCTATACTCCCAAGCGCGGCGAACCGCGTCAGCTTCCCATCGTACAGAGCACGACTTTCAAATACGAGACTTCCGACCAGATGGGCCGCCTTTTCGACCTGGAGGACAGCGGCTACTTCTATACCCGGCTGGCAAATCCTACCTGCGACGCCGTGGCATCCCGTATCGCAGCCCTGGAGGGCGGTGTGGGGGCCATTCTTACGTCTTCCGGGCAGGCGGCGAACCTGTTCGCCTGCCTGAATATCTGCCAGGCGGGCGACCATATCGTGAGCCTGAACAACATTTACGGCGGCACTTTTAATCTGCTGGGGGTGACGCTCGCGAAGATGGGCATTGACGTTACCTTCGTGGACCATAAGGCCGACGATGCAGAAGTGGAGTCCGCCTTCCGTCCGGAGACCAAACTCGTCTTCGGGGAAACCCTCTCCAATCCCGGCGTAGAAGTCCTTGACATCGAACGTTTTGCAAAGATTGCCCATGCGCACGGGGTACCGCTTGTCATCGACAACACCTTCGCTACGCCGATTCACTGCCGGCCTTTCGAGTGGGGGGCCGACATCGTCACCCACTCCACGACCAAGTATATCGACGGACATGGCGCTACGGTCGGCGGCTGCCTCGTGGACAGCGGCAATTTCGACTGGGATGCCCATGCCGGCAAGTTCCCGGGACTCACGACTCCGGATGAATCCTATCACGGTCTGACTTATACGAAAGCCTTCGGACGTGCGGCTTACATCACCAAGGCTGTGACGCACCTGATGCGCGACCTCGGCTCCACCCAGAGCCCGCAGAATGCCTTCTATCTGAACCTCGGCCTGCAGACGCTCCATCTCCGGATCCGCCGTGTCACCGAAAGTGCGCTGAAGGTAGCGCAATTCTTGAAGTCTCATCCTGCCGTTGCGTGGGTCCGTTTCCCGGACCTTCCTGACGACCCTGAGCACGAAAAGCAGCTCAAATACCTGCCGGAAGGCAGCTGCGGCGTGATGTGCATCGGCCTCAAAGGCGGCCGTGACTTCGACAACCGTTTCATGGATGCCTTGCGGTTGATTACCATCGAGACGCACGTGGCCGACTGTTTCTCCTGCATCCTGCACCCGGCTTCCCATACGCACCGGCAGCTGTCGGACGAACAGCTGCGCGCCGCGGGCATCGATCCGGGCCTGATGCGCCTTTCTATCGGACTGGAAGATGTGGACGACATCATCGCCGACCTGTCCCAAGCCCTTGACGCCGCCGCCGAATGATCCGACATGAATTGACAACCCGGGTTGAGCTCGAGGCGGGGGGAATCCTCCCCGCTGCCAGGATCGTCTTCCATACTTCGCAGGAGAAGTGGGATGGACGACGCCCTGTCATCTGGATATGCCATGCCCTCACGGCGAACAGCGACCCGGAGGACTGGTGGCCGGAAATGGTCGGTCCCGGCAAGGCCATCGACACGGAGAAGAATTTCGTGGCTTGCGTGAACATGCTGGGGTCCGCCTACGGTTCGGAAGGACCGGCCCGGGTGAATCCGGCGACGGGAAAACCCTGGTTGCTGGACTTTCCGAAGGTGACGGTCAGGGACTTTGTAACCACCTTGTCATTCGTTCGGAAATCTTTGGGAATCAATCGGGTGGACTTGCTGATCGGAAGTTCCATCGGAGGTTTCCAGTCCGTCGAATGGGCTGTGACGGAGCCCTTGGTTTTCAAGCGGTGCATATTCATCGCCACGGCACCGCGCGTATCTCCTTACCTGTCTGCCACGGTGGAGGCGCAGCGGATGGCCCTGGAAGCCGATCCCACCTTCCGGGCAGCCCGGGACCTGAGCGGTGGTGCGGCCGGGCTGAAATGCGCCCGGGCCCAGGCCTTGATCACCTACCGATGCTTCGAGGGATATGGATTGACCCAGTCCGAATCGGATCCGGATACGCTTTTCGCCGGACGGGCGGCCTCGTATGAGCGCTATCAGGGTGAGAAACTGGTCCGTCGCCAGTTCGACGCCTATTCCTACTATACGCTATGCAACGCGTTGGACAGCCATAATGTGGGCCGTGGCCGCGGTGGCGTGGAGAAAGCGCTTGCCCGGATCAAAGCCCGGACTACCGTCGTCTCCATCGATACGGACTCGATTTTCCCGACAATGGAAGCTTCGGCCTGGGCCCGCCTGATTCCCGGTGCGGACCATATCGAGATCTCCTCCCATTTCGGGCACGACGGCTTCCTGCTGGAAACGGCGCGCCTGACGGCGATCCTGATGAGCTGACCGGTTGCATATCACCAATGATGGGGATTGCGATTTTCGACGCAATCCCTTATTTTTGCACTTGTATGGAAGACAGTCATCTGCTCGAACTGATGGAACGCCACGGTGTGAAGCCCACGGCGAACCGCATCCTGATTGCCCGCGCCCTGGCTGCGGCGGGACGGCCGATGTCCATGTCCGAACTGGAAGTCCGGCTGGAAACGATTGACAAGTCCAACATCTTCCGCACCCTTCAGGCCTTCCGCGACGCGCATCTGGTCCACGTCCTGGAAGATACGGGGGATGGCGTACGCTATGAACTGTGCCACAGTCACCATGACGACGAAGACGATGACCTCCACGTCCACTTCTACTGCGAAAAGTGCCACCGCACCTTCTGCCTGGAAGACATCCCCGTCCCTCCGGTCAGCATTCCCGACTCCTTCGAGCCAAGAACAGTCAGTTACTTGATCAAAGGCCTCTGTAAGGATTGCCGCTGATCCTATGGACAAATATCCTGGATAACCAGTGAAGCCAGTGTGAAACCGAATGGGGCCGTGACGGTCACCAAGGAGCCGTTGTGGGAGACTTTGTCGAATTTGAGCTCTTCCGGGAGGGCGGTATCGGTGCCGCGGTTGGGGAGGAGTTCTTCGTCATAGACACATAGGAAGTCCTTGGCTGGAAGGGTGTTGGCCTTGCGGAGTTTCTTGCGGAGCATGGCGCCGAGGGGGCACCCTCGGACTTCCCAGAAGGAAGCGACCCGGATGCGGGTCGGATCCACTTTGCAGGCCGCTCCCATTGAGGAGAAGAAGGTGGCGCGGGAGGCAGTGGCGTGCAGGATGAGCGACGCCTTGTCCTTCAGGGCGTCGATGGCGTCAATGACATAGTCGTAGGAATCCAGTCCGAAACCGGCCGCAGAAGCCTCCGTGAACCGGGCCTGGATCGTTTCGACAGAGGCGGAGGGATTGATTTCCAGCAGCATTTCCTTCAGTACATCAACTTTCGGGCGGCCGACGGTGGAGACCGTGGCCATCCGCTGGCGGTTGATGTTGGAAGGGGCGACGCAGTCGGCATCGACCAGGGTCAGATGCGTAACGCCCGACCGGACAAGGCCTTCTGCGCACCAGCTGCCCACGCCGCCTACACCGAAGAGAATGACCCGGACGGTGCTGAGACGCTCCATCACACCGGCACCGAGCAGGAGTTCCGCCCGGTTGAATATTTCCTTGGAAGTGGGATTCATCGCGCAAGCCATCCGTCCAGGCGGTCGCGGACATCACGCCACACGTCTTCCCGGCCGACTTCATTCAGGATCTCATGGCGCATCCTGGGGTAGACCTGGCTGGTCACTTCACGGTAGCCCCGTCCGCGGAGGAAACTTACCGCTTGCGAGAACTTCTTCAGGTTGATGATGCAGGGGTCCTCGGCTCCGGCGATGAAGTGGACGGGCAGTTCCGGATTCGACATGACCCAACCTTCCGGGGAGTAGATGTCCATCATCAGGCGGAACAGGCCGTTCCGGTAGCCGTTGACCGTGAACATGAAGCCGCACAGAGGATCGTTGTTATAGGCATGGACATTGGCCTTGTTGGTGGAAAGCCAGGCATTTTTGATTCCGTCGGCTTTGAACTTCCTGTCGTTGTTGCCGGTGCACAGGTTCGCAAGGAATTCCGAGCGGTACCGCTGTCCCTTGAAGAGGCCGATGCAGCCTGCGAGAAAACTGCCCAGGCCGGCGGCCGGGTTCTTGCTGGGGCTGCCGCAGACGATGAGACCGGCGATGTCCCTGTCGTACCGTTTGAGATAGCTGCGGACGATCATCGATCCCATGCTGTGACCGAAAAGGAAGACCGGAAGACCGGGAAAACGTTCTTTGATCCAGTCCGTTACGCAGTGGACGTCGTCCACGAGGCCTCGCATTCCACCCTTTCCCAGATAGCCGAGGTCCTCCTGCGAGGCAACGGTTTCTCCATGCCCCCGGAGATCGCAGATGACGCATGCATACCCCATCTCCGACAGGTAGTTCATGAAGGGAATATAGCGCTCCTTGTGTTCCGCCATTCCGTGGACCAGCTGGAGGACCGCCTTGGGCGCCTCGGGAGCGATGAGGAGGGTGCTGAGCTGAACGCCGTCAGATGCACCGGGGACCGTGAACGTTTCCATCATTGTTCGAATCTTTCAAAGGCTTCGGGAAGCGGGGACTTGCAACGGATGATTTCGCCGGAAATCGGATTCCGGAAAACGAGGGAAGCTGCATGGAGGGCGAGCCGGCGGATCGGGTCCGTCTCGGCGCCGTATTTCCCGTCGCCGGCGATGGGATGGCCGATGTCGGCGGCGTGGACGCGGATCTGGTTCTTCCGTCCGCTCTCCAGGGAGAATTCGGCCTTGGTGTAGACGCCTTTTCCCTTATGGACATAGTCCAGGACCTTGTAATGGGTGATGGCCAGATGGCCGTCCCGGACTTCTTCGGGATAGGAATGGACCTTCATCGACTTGGGGTTTTCCACGAGCCAGCTCTGGATGGCGCCGGACTCCTTCTCCACCTTCTTCTCCAGATAGGCGACGTAGCGGCGTTCGATGACGAGTTCCTTCCAGCGGCTTTGGAGGATTTCCTTGGCCCTTTCGTTCTTGGCGAAGACCAGCAGGCCGGAGGTTCCCTTGTCAATGCGGTGGACGATCCAGATCTTGGCCGTGCTGCGGTCCGGTGTGCGGCCGCTGGCCAGGTCCTCCTTCCGCCGGGAACGGGCCTGGACCTTCACATAGGCGTTCAGGATGGCGTACAGGGTGGTTTCCTTATGGCCAGATTTGCTTTGGGACCCCCGGGCGGTGGAAACGCTCAGCATTCCCGACGGTTTGTCCACCACGATGTAGTCGTCATCTTCGTATACGATCTTGACACCGGTTTTTTCCACCTCCTCCCGGGCATTGACGGCATTTTCGCGTGCCATCGAGATGACCTTGGGAAGGACCAGGAGCGCGTCCCCGGCCTGGAGCGGATGGTCGAAGGCGGTCCGCTGCTGCCCGTTCACCAGGACCTGGCCTTTGGAAAGCATGTTCTTGACCCCGGTCTTGGACTGGGTCGGAAAGATCTCATACAGGTATTTCAGGAGGGGGGCGTCGTGGGCGACGGTGAATTTCTGTCCGGCGGTTCCGTTCATAACTCTTCCAGGAATTCGTGATACTGTTTGGGAATAAGGGTCAGGAACTTGTCCAAAGTTCCGGACGGGATGAGGATGGATTCCAATGATTCGCAGTCGTCGAAGGCTTCTTCCCCGATGGCTTCCAGGCCCTTGTTCAGGCGGACCTGGTACAGGTTGATGCAGCCCTGGAAGGCCCGGGGGCCGATGGCCCGCAGTGAGGCGGGGCAACTGATCCTTTCCAGGTTCCAGCAGTCGCAGAAGGCTTCCTCTCCGATGTACAGGAGGCTCTTGGGGAGCCGGATGGATTCCAGGAAGCCGCACTCGTTGAAGACCGCCTTGCCGATGTGGGTGAGGGTGGAAGGCAGGTGGATTTTCTCCAGGAAGGAATCCCGCTCGTCCAGGGGGATATCCTCGCCGATCTTCCGGTCCTGCGCCATGTAGTCCTGGAAGGCGAACACCTCGTCGCAAAGGATGTGGCAACCCTCCCGGACGGTGACGTCCGCCGGAAAATTCTCGGCGTCCAGCAACTTGGTGCCGTCGGCCGAGTAGCAGCAACGGTTATCGTCGTCCCAGATGTCGTCCGCCAGGTCTTCGGGGAATGGGGCCGTGGGGACGTTGATGATCTCTTCGAGGGTCATGGGAAATCAGAAGTTCTTGACGAATTCGATGTCCTTCTTGAGCATGACCTTGGGCTCCATCACCGAAACCTTCTGGAACAGCTTGAACTGGTAGGCGGGGGAGAGGTAGACCACGTGCTCGTGCTTCCCCTTGCGCCACCACTTGTAGAAAGCGATGGGATCCGTGTCGTAGGGAATCCGGGCCTCGACCTCGGAGGAGTAGCCGGGGAAGTCGATGAACATCTTGAGCCCGGTGATGCGCTTGTAATATTCGTAATCCGCCCGGCGGAGTTTGGAAACCAGGGGCGTGAACACCTCCATCGGGTCCACTTTCAGGATTTTTTCGCGCACGATCATCCGGTGGATGCGGACAGGGTCCACATTCAGCCATTCGCCTATCTTCCGGGTTTCGGGCCCATTTTCACATTCAAGTGTCAACAGGTCAGTGGAATAGTACGTTTTTTCCTGGTCAAGCGGATAGGTTTCCATTGAAAAATTTTCCTATACCTTGCAAATATAAGAAAAAATTTGTCTTTATTTACGAAAAAATGTATATTTGAACGATTAAAATAGCACTGACAACAACCTTTAAACACAAATTTTGATATGATTTACAAGATTATCGACATCCAGGGCATCGGCCCTGTGTACGCCGAGAAGCTCATCGGCATCGGCATCGAGACCGTTGACCAGCTCCTGGAAAAGGGCGCTGACGCTAAGGGCCGCCAGGCCATCGAGGAGGCCACCGGCATCCGTCACGACCTGGTCCTTACGTGGGTGAACCATGCCGACCTGTTCCGTGTGAAGGGCGTCGGTCCCCAGTTCTCCGAACTCCTCGAGGCCGCCGGTGTGGACACCGTGAAGGAACTCCGCAACCGCAATGCCGCGAACCTCGCCGCCAAGCTCCTGGAGGTGAATGAAGAGAAGCACCTCTGCCGCCGTACCCCGGTGGAGAAGGAAGTCCAGAAGTTCATCGATCTCGCTAAGGAACTCGAGCCGAAGGTGACCCATTAGTCTTCCGGCACAGTATGTCGAACGGCGTCCCGCGGGATGCCGTTTTTTTATATCAATATGTCATCTACCTTCCGTTTCGGGACGAAATGAACCCCGTCTTTCCGGTAATAGTTCAGCGGTTCTCCGGAATCCACTGGCTTCAGGAAAATATTCTCTGCCCCTTTGCCGATGGCGATGACCAGGAGCGGGGTAAGTTCCAATCCCAATGCTTCCTGCAGCTTCCCGGCGTCGAAGGCGCGGATGATGATGCCGTTCAGGCCCATCTCCACGGCTTTCAGCAGCAGGCTTTGCGCAGCGATGCCCAGGTCGATGTCGATGACCGGATTCTCCGGGACCGTGCTTGCAATGACCAGGAAGGCGCGGGGTTCCGTACCGGGGAAAGGAAGGTGCAATTCCGGAAGTGCGCCGCCTAGCCGGACAAGCGGAAGGACCTTGTCACTTTCTTCCTCTGTTACAAGGCGATAACGCAGTGCCTGCCGGTTCATTCCCGATGGGACGAGGGTCGTTACTTCCACCAGTTTTCTCAATTCTTCCCGCGTGACGACGCGCGAGGGATCGTAGCCCCGGTAACTCCGGTTGCGGCGCAGGAGCGTATCCAGGGACAGGTTGTTCCGCCTGATCACCGGCCGCTTTTCCTGCAGCTCTTCGTATTTCTTTTCCAAATAGTTGTCTGCCATGGGACAAAGTTAAGGATTTTTCTTATCTTCGCACTATGAGAATTATTCTGTTGCAGACGGCTCCGGAGTGGGGGAATCCTGCCCAGAGCCGGGAAGATGCCCGCCGGATGCTGATGGGCTCCCGGGCGGACCTTGTCGTCCTCCCCGAAATGTTTTCCACGGGTTTCGTGACGGAGCCCGAAGGCGTCGCCGAAAGTGAGGAAGGCGACAGCCTCCGCTGGATGCAGGAATATGCAAGGAACAAGGGCTGCGCCGTTGCGGGCAGCGTGTCCGTCCTGACGGGGAAAGGGTATCGCAACCGCTTCTATTTCGTTTTCCCGGACGGGCATTACCAGTATTATGACAAGCATCACCTTTTTACCTATGCGGGTGAAGACAACCATTACAAGGCTGGTGATGAACGGGTGATCGTGGAATATGCCGGTTTCCGGATTCTCCTGCAGGTCTGTTACGACCTGCGTTTTCCCGTCTTCGCCCGGAACCGGCTGGTCGAGGGCAAGCCGGATTACGACCTGATCCTGTATGTGGCCAGCTGGCCGCAGCAGCGCATCGATGCCTGGGACGCCCTCCTGAAGGCCCGTGCCATCGAGAACGTATGCTTCGTGGCGGGGGTGAACCGGGTCGGAAAGGACCCCGGCAACCTCTATTCCGGACATACCAGTTTGTACGGTCCCCGCGGAGAATTGCTTTCAATTTGTAAGGAAGGACGTATTGACATTATCGAATTCGAACTCAAACACGCCCTTTTGGATCAATTCCGTGAATCCTTCCCGGCCCTTCGGGATGCTGATAATCAATAATTTTTCCAAGTTTTTCTTGTTTTTTAAAAACTAAATCGCCATATTTGCTTTCGGTTACGATTTAGTAGTGAAATGAACAACGTACTCGTCATCGTCCTCGCCCTTATTATCCTTGCCTGTTAAAGGCGCGGACAGGAAAGGCATGACGGTCGAATATAAACCTCAACCCCTTCTTGGTCCGCACCGGGAAGGGGTTTTTTTATAGTAGTGTATGAAGCATCCTTTTAGAAGCAGCGTTACCTTCAAGGGTCGCCGGATGGCCGGAGCCCGGGCACTTTGGACGGCGGCGGGAATGACGCCCGACCAGGTGGGAAAACCCGTCATCGCCGTCGTGAATTCCTTTACGCAGTTCGTTCCGGGCCATACCCATCTCCATGAGGCCGGCCAGCTCGTCAAGGCTGAAATCGCCCGTCTGGGCTGCTACGCGGCCGAATTCAACACCATCGCCGTGGACGACGGAATCGCCATGGGACACGACGGGATGCTGTACTCCCTTCCTTCCCGGGAAGTCATTGCCGACAGCGTCGAGTACATGGTCAATGCGCACAAGGCCGATGCGATGGTGTGCATCAGCAACTGTGACAAGATCACGCCCGGCATGCTGATGGCGGCCATGCGGCTGAACATCCCCACGGTTTTCGTATCCGGCGGTCCGATGGAAGCCGGTGTCCTGGGAAACCGGAAACTGGACCTGATCGACGCGATGGTCCAGTCGGCCGACACCTCCCTTTCTGATGAGGAAATCGCGCAGGTGGAAGCCTCCTCGTGCCCGGGTTGCGGCTGCTGCTCCGGCATGTTCACGGCCAATTCGATGAACTGTCTCACCGAAGCCATCGGCCTCGCCCTGCCCGGCAATGGGACGGTCGTGGCGACGCACCGGAACCGGACGGAACTCTTCCGGAAAGCCGCGGCCCTCATCGTTGAGAATGCCTGGAAATACTACCGGGACGGTGATGAGCGGGTCTTGCCCCGTTCCATCGCTTCCCGGCCCGCTTTTTTGAATGCGATGTCGCTGGACATCGCGATGGGCGGCTCCACCAATACGGTCCTGCATTTGCTGGCCGTAGCGCAGGAAGCCGGCGTTGACTTTACGATGGAGGACATTGATGTCCTTTCCCGCAAAGTCCCCTGCATCTGCAAGGTGGCGCCCAATACCGCCCAATTTCACGTCGAGGACGTGAACCGCGCCGGCGGCGTGGTCTCGATCCTGAGGGAACTGGCCGTTACAGGCCTCGTCGACACTACCCTTTACCGGGTGGACGGGATGACCCTCGGGGAGGAGATCGAACGCTATGCCATCCTGTCGGAAGGGGTGACGGACGAAGCCCTGAACCTCTTCCGCAGCGCTCCGGCGGGGCGTTTCAGCACGCAGATGGGTTCGCAGGAAACCTATTATGACGCATTGGATACCGACCGGGAGAAAGGCTGTATCCGCAGTGTTTCCAGCGCCTATACCCAGGATGGCGGCCTGGCCGTGCTGAAGGGCAACATCGCCCTGGACGGCTGCGTCGTCAAGACCGCCGGCGTGGATCCTTCCATCTGGAAATTCAAGGGTCCGGCCCGGGTCTTCGACTCCCAGGAAGCGGCCTGCGACGGCATCCTGGGCGGAAAGGTCCGCAGCGGAGACGTCGTGGTCATCGCTTATGAAGGCCCTGCCGGCGGCCCGGGAATGCAGGAAATGCTGTATCCCACCTCGTATCTCAAGTCGGTCCATCTGGGCAAGGAATGCGCCCTCCTTACCGACGGCCGTTTCAGCGGCGGCACCTCCGGGCTCAGTATCGGCCACATCTCCCCGGAAGCGGCCGCCGGCGGAACCATCGCCCTGGTCCGGGACGGCGACCCTATCGAGATTGACATTCCGGCCCGTTCCATCCGGGTCCTTCTCTCCGAGGCGGAACTGGACCGGCGCAGGAAAGAAGAGGAAGCCCGTGGCCCCAAGGCCTTTACGCCGCCGCACCGGCTCCGGACGGTCTCCAAGAGCCTGCGCTCTTACGCCCGGATGGTCAGTTCCGCCGACAAGGGAGCGGTCCGGATCCTTCCGGAACAGTAAGGAAATCAAAACGAACTTAACGGATAGATATGATGACAGGATCGGAAGCACTGTGGTGTTCCCTCATCGAGGAGGGAGTGGATACCGTTTTCGGGTATCCGGGCGGGCAGATCATGCCCGTCTACGACAGTCTGTACAGTTATAAGGACCGCGTCCGCCATATCCTGGTGCGGCACGAGCAGGGAGCCATCCACGCGGCGCAGGGCTATGCCCGTGTGAAGGGCGATCCCGGCGTGGTGATCGTCACCTCCGGTCCCGGCGCGACAAACGTCATCACCGGCGTCCACGATGCCATGACGGACTCCACCCCGGTGGTGGTCATCACCGGCCAGGTTTCGTCCGCCGCCCTGGGCACGGACGCCTTCCAGGAAGCCGACGTCATCGGCCTCACAGGCCCTATCAGCAAATGGAACTATCAGATCCGCTCGGCGGACGAGGTGGCGTGGGCCGTCGCCCGGGCTTTCTACATCGCCCGGAGCGGCCGTCCAGGCCCCGTGGTTCTGGACTTCACCAAGGATGCGCAGGTGGGCCTGACAGACTTCAAGTACGAAAAATGCAATTTTATCCGGAGCTACGTCCCCGACCCGAAGGTCTCTGAAGTGTCTCTGAACAAGGCAGTCGCCTTATTGAACGAGGCCGAGCGTCCCTTCGTCGTGTTCGGCCAGGGCGTTGTTCTGGGCCACGCGGAGGAGGAGCTCAAGGAATTCCTTCTCAAGGGCGACATTCCTGCGGGATCCACCCTTCTGGGCCTGAGCGCCCTGCCTTCCGACTTCCCGCTTTATCGCGGGATGATCGGAATGCACGGCAACGTGGCCCCGAACATCCTGACGAACACCTGCGACGTGCTGGTGGCCGTCGGCATGCGGTTCGACGACCGCGTCACCGGGACGGTATCCACCTACGCCCGCCAGGCGAAGGTCATCCACATCGATATCGACACCTCCGAGATCGGGAAGATCATTCCCGTCGAGGTGGGCCTCCGCGGTGATGCCAAGAAGGTTCTCAAGGTCCTGACGGAGCGGATGAAGGAACGCAAGCACCCTGCGTGGAACAAGAGTGTCGAGCGCTGCGACGCCGTGGAGAAGGAAAAGGTCATCGACCCGGAAGTGCACCCCGCTTCCGGCATGCTCAGGATGGGTGAGGTGGTGGACCGCGTGGTCCGGGCTTCCGCCGAGAAGGCCGTCGTGGTGACGGACGTGGGCCAGAACCAGATGATGGGCGCCCGCTATTCCCGTTTCACGCGCTCCCGCAGCTTCATCTCCTCCGGCGGTCTTGGTACGATGGGCTTCGGCCTGCCAGCCGCCATCGGCGCCAAGGTGGCCGAGCCGGGACGCCCCGTGTGCTGCTTCGTTGGCGACGGCGGCATTCAGATGACGATGCAGGAATTCGGTACCATAATGCAGGAGCAGGTGGGCGTCAAGATCGTCCTCCTGAACAACAACTGGCTGGGCAATGTCCGTCAGTGGCAGGAACTCTTCTTCGGCTGCCGTTATTCTGAAACCCGGATGCTGAATCCCGACTATGCGATGATCGCCCGCGCCTATGGCATCCCGTGCGTCACCGTGGAAAAGCGGGAGGAACTGGATGCGGCCCTAAAGGCGATGTTCGCCGACGACAAGCCTTTCCTGCTGGACGTCCACGTCCTGGAAGAGGGGATGGTGATGCCGATGGTGCCGCCCGGCAAGGGCATCCACCAGATTATGATCACGGAAAACGAATGGTACAATGGATAGCGAAGTGAAAGAATACACGGTGACCATCTACACCGAGAACCAGATCGGCCTCCTGGCGCAGATCACGAACGTGTTCACGCGCCA
>JAFSJK010000089.1 GCA_017439305.1 Bacteroidales bacterium
ATCCGTCCCATGCCCATTACGGTCTCCAACCTGCAGACGAAGGACGGCAAGCTCGTCCTCTACGTGACGGAAGGCCGTATTACGGAAGATCCCATCGAGAACGGGTTCTTCGGCTGCGCCGGCGTGGGTGAGATTCCGGACCTCCAGAACAAGCTCATCAGACTGGCCAAGCAGGGCTTCAAGCACCATACGGCCATTTGCGAAGGCCATTACAAGGATGTGCTCAAGGAGGCCTTCACGACCTACCTGCACTACGACTGGGTGGAAATCGACTAATCCCATATGGTCAGTTTAGGTATCGATATCGGCGGCACGGGGTGCAAGTGCGTGGCTTTCAATGAAGAAGGTGCGCAACTTGCACTCGCGTACCGCGAGTATCCGCTGGCTCCGGGGACGGTGGACCTGCCCCCGGAAGTGATGATGGAATCCGTGATGGATGTCATTCGTCGCTGTGTTGAGGGGCTGGAAAGACCTTCAGACGTCCGGTGCATCACGGTGTCTTCCTTCGGGGAGTCTTTCATTGCGGTCGGTGAAGACGGCCGGCCGGTCTGCGAGAGTATGCCCACCTATCTGGCAGACACGTCGAACCGTGAGTTTTTCTCTTTGGTCGATGCTTTCGGGAAGGAAAGGATGATGCGGATTTGCCGCCTGATGCCGGATGCCTACTATTCGCTGTCCAAGATTCTCCATACGCAGAAAACGGCGCCGGCTCCCGTCGGGAAGTATCTCTTCGTCGCAAGCTACGTGTGTTTCCGCCTTTGCGGCGCCTGTGTCACGGATCCTTCGCTTGCCTGTCGGGGCCTTCTTTACGATGTGGAGAAGGGCTGCTGGTCTGAAGAAATCCTGGAGGCGGCAGGTATTATGCCGTCACAGTTGCCGGAAATCGTCCCCACCGGTACTGTTGCGGGGTCGCTTCTTCCGGAAGTGGCGTCAAGGCTGAACCTTGGCGCGGACGTGCAAGTGCTGATCGGAGCGCATGACCAGATTGTCAATGCGCTCGGTTCCGGCATTGCCCGTCTGGGACAGGCCGTGGACAATTCCGGCACGGTGGAATGTATCACCCCGCTGTTCGCCGCCCTGCCGGAAAACATGCTTTTCCACGAGGAAAACTATTGCTGCTCTCCTTATCTTGACAAAGGGTATGTCACCTTTGCCTACAATATCTCGGCAGGAACTTCCGTCCGCTGGTTCCGGGATGCTTTCGGGATGGGATATGACGATCTGAACCGTCTTTGCCCGGACGAGCCGACGGATCTGATGGTCCTTCCTTTCCTTCAGGGAATGGGAGGAACGCCAGACATGGACCAAAGCGCAACGGGCACCATCCTGGGTCTCAACACATCCACCCGCCGACCGGACTTGTACCGGGCGCTGCTGGAGGGGATTACGTTCGAAATGCGCTATAATCAGGAGAAGATCGGCGGACATGGGATTCGGTTCGACAGCCTGTTCGCCTGTGGCGGAGGCGCCCGGTCCGATGCCTGGATGCAAATCAAGGCCGATATCCTGGGATGCCGGATGGTCCGTGTGGACACCAAGGAAACCGGGGCGCTTGGAAGCGCTATCCTGGGGATATCCGCCATGACGGGCGAGAGCCCTTTTTCCCTGGCGCAGAAATGCGTCCGTTACGGAGATGTATTCACACCGGATCCTCTACGGGCCCGGATCTACGATGAACGTTACGATTTGTATAAACAACTCCGGAACCTTCACAAGGGCATCCGGATCAAACGATAAAACCTATGCTCAATCCATACATCGGCCATGAGAGCCAGCTCTGCTCCGTCGAGGAGGTCCGCCTTCAAGGGGGCAGGGGAGACGGAATGCGTCTTCTGCAGGTCAGAAATGCTGCAGGACTGGAGGTTTCCATTTCTGCCGACCGTGCTGCGGATATTTCCCGCGTCATTTTCAAGGGCGACAACATGGGCTATTTCTCACCTTGCGGCTATGTGGCACCCACCTATTACGACAAGGACGGAATCGGCTTCCTGAAGAGTTTCACCGCCGGTTTCCTAACCACTTGCGGACTTACCGCGGTTGGTAGCCCTTGTGAAGACTCTGGAGAGGTCCTTCCCTTGCACGGCACTATCGCCAACACGCCGGCGGAACAGGTCCGTTGGGAAGAAACGGAGGATGAAATCATCGTCAAGGCGAAAGTGAGGGACTGCCGGATCTTTTCCCACAAACTGGTCATGGACAGGGAGATTGCCATCGGAAAGAACGCCAATACGCTCCGGGTCAAAGATGTCATCACCAATGAAGGCGACACGGAGTCTCCTCTGATGCTCCTCTACCACATGAACATGGGATATCCGCTCCTGTCGGAGGAATCTGTCGTTGAAATTGATTCCGTGAAAGTTGTTCCCCGCAACGAGCACGCGGCGGAAGATCTGGACACCTGGTCCAAGATGCTGCCTCCGACTCCCGGTTTCGAGGAGCAGTGCTATTATCATTCCTTTGAGGGAACGGGACGCGCGGCTATACGGAATCCCCGGATAGGCAAGGGGCTGGAAATCCGTTTCGACGCTTCGACGCTGGACCATTTCTGCGAGTGGAAGATGATGGGCGTGCACGATTATGTACTTGGCCTGGAACCGGGTAACTGCAGCGCAGACGGGCGCGACGTGATGCGCTCCCGGGGTGAATTGAAGTTTCTGAAACCCGGCGAATCCAAAGCGTATCAGGTGGAAGTGGTTTTTAAAGAATGGTAGCGTATGCTGGTCCGAATGAAAGAACTGCTCGAGATGGCCGAGCATGATAAGAAAGCCATCGGAATGTTCAATACGACGGGCTTGGACAGCATCCAGGCCGTCATCGGAGCCGCAGAAGAGTTGGGTGAGCCGGTTATCATCGCCCACGCCCAGGTGCATAACGTGCTGAATGACATTGGTCTGGTGGGGCCGGCGATGATTGCGGCCGCAAAGAATGCCAAGGTGCCGGTATGCGTCCATCTGGATCACGGCGAGACGCTTGAAATGGTAGACCGTGCTTTGGATTTGGGCTTTACATCCATCATGATCGACGCATCGACACTCCCTTATGACGAGAATGTCAAGATAACGAAAGAAGTGGTGGAAAAATGTCACTCTATGGGTGTTGACGTGGAAGCG
>JAFSJK010000090.1 GCA_017439305.1 Bacteroidales bacterium
CGGCCAGACGCACGACATCGACATAGGCGATATCACCCAGCCGCTCGATCAGCAGCAGACTCTCGACCTTGCGGTCCACCTGCTGCGTGGCGAAATTGGAATTGTTTTCCTGTGCCGCCAGGCTCCCGCTGACCAGCAGCAGCCCGACCAAGATAAAAAGACGAATCGGTTTCATACAATCAAGCATTCTGTTTTCAAAGTTACAAATAATTCTGAAGAATACCTTTGCGTATGCCACCTCAAAGTGGTCCCTTTTTCAAATACAATACGGAGGAAATCAACAGTATTATCTACAGCCAGAACGAATTTCAAATGATGCATAGGTATAATGGTTATTGTAGTTTCAGCCCGGGGGGTGGTCCCGACGGCAAAATTATGGAAAAGGAAACACCGCCGGTAAAAGGGATGTTTCCTTTTCTGCATCAAATGTTGCCATGTGTCTTCCGTTGCATCATTTGCAACATGGGAAGGATTGTGTCCGGTTGCGTTCCGTTTACTTGTTCCGGTATTCCGACGGGGTCATGCCGGTATGCGTCTTGAAGAACCGGTAGAAGAAGGACTGGTTGGGAAAGTTGAGCCTGAACACGATCTCCTTGATGGGCATGTTCGAGTATTTGAGCATGTTCTTCGCTTCCAGGATGACGAATTCGTCGATCCAGTCGGGGGCGGAACGGCCCGAGGCCTGTTTGACCAGCTTCGAAAGATACTTGGGAGTCAGGCAGAGCTTGTTGGCATAGAAAGTCATCCCGCGTTCCTTTGTGTGGTACTCGTTAACGAGGGAGAGGAAGTTTTCAAAGATTTGATTCAGCCGGGCCGATTTCTGCTCGGCTTCCTGTTTCCGCGCATGGTCCACCTGGGCAGCCCACACATCCGCACTCAGGTAGGTAAGCGAGGTCAGCAATGAGCCGATGATCTCTCGCTTGTTTCCGAACGGCGTGGAGACGACTTTCCGGGCCAGGTTGAAATAATCGTTTGCCATGGAGAGCAGGAACTCGTTCAGGGTGATGCAGGGATTGTCCAGCAGATGCAGGTTGTCCTGGAAGACCTTCGCAAAATCGAACCGGATACTGGACATGAACTCACGCGATGTCAGCGCGAAGATCAGCTCCTTATCAGAAAGCCGGTTCTCGTCGTAGTTGGAGAGCTTGACGATGTTGCCGGGGACCAGAATCATCAGGGAGTTCTCGTGGACCTCGTAGGAATTGAGATTCACGTCCACGGAAAACCTCCCTTTCTTCAGGAAGAAGATGATGAATCCGTCGAAGCGGAGGGGGTACTGGAGCATCCGAAGGATGGACTCGTTCTTTTCCACCTGCTTGCCGCTGACTTCGCCCAGAAGGAAGTCGTCGCCGAGTTCATATTCGTCGATGATGGGGGCCAGCGCTTTGATCTGCTGGAGGCTGATGGTTTGTAAGGTATTGTTCATTTTTATCTTTATTTCGCTTTCCGCAAAGGTAACTTATTTTTCGTAAATATATCAAAATTCTGCAAAATTCTACCTTTAGATACTAAATGCGCCCATTTGGAGCTTTTTTAAGTGCACTTTATGGCAGTATCTTTGCACCGTCATTCGACAAAACGAAACAGACGAAAAATGTCAAAAGGTATAAATATGAAAAGAACGTCTCTTCTTCTTGCGCTGCTCCTGCCTGTGCTGCCCATCGCGGCCCAGCCGCAGCGCCTGACCCTGGACGACTGCCGCGAGATGGCCGTCCGTGCGGACAAGGACCTCGACCAGGCCCGGACCCGGATCGAAATGGCCGGCTATGACCGGAAGATCGCGCTTGCGAACTATTTCCCGAACATCAGCGCAACGGGCGCGTATATGTATAATGACAGGGACATCGCCCTCATCAGCGAGGAGCAGTCGGCGCTTCTGACCGGCGCCGGCACCCTTATGCAGGCCCAGCTCGAAGGGGCCGTGGGTGCTGCCGGACAACAACTCTCCGGCGCGATGAACCAGGCTATGACCCAGCTCATGACCGCCATCCAGACCAACCCCGCCCTTGCGCAGGAATACATGACCAGCCCGATGTGGCAGACGGTCCTCGGAATGCTCCAGAAGGTGGATCCCTCCGCCCTCATGGGCAACCTCCCGAACATCGCCGATCCGGTGAACGCCATCGGCGCCGACATCGACAAAGCCCTCCATCCGGACCTTCACAACGTCTGGGTGGGAGCCGTGACGGTGCAGCAGCCCGTTTTCGTGGGCGGCAAGATCATCTATTCCAACAAGATGGCGGCCCTGGCGGAGGATCTCGCCAAATCCAAGTATGACCTGGAATATGCGCAGATCGTCCTGGATGTGGACCAGGCCTACTGGCAGATTGTCTCCATCGCCGGGAAGAAGCGCCTGGCCGAGTCCTATGCGGACCTGCTTCACGCCCTCCAGGCCGATGTGGCCGCCTCGGTCCAGGCCGGCGTCATGACCGAGTCCGACGCCCTCCAGATCAAGGTGAAGGCCAATGAGGCCGAGATGCTCCTGACCAAGGCCGCCAACGGCCTGACCCTTTCCAAGATGCTGCTGTGTCAGCGCATCGGCCTGCCCCTGGACAGCGAAATCGTCCTGGCGGACGAAAACCTCGACATCCTGCCGATGCCGCAGCGCGGCATGGACAAGTCCCTGGAGGACATCTATGCCGACCGCCCGGAAACCCGCAGCCTGGACCTCGCCACGCAGATCTATGACGCGAAGGCCAAGGTCGTCCGCGCGGACCTGATGCCGAAGGTGGCCTTGACGGCGAACTACATCGTCTCCAACCCGAACGTTTTCAACGGTTTCCAGAACAACTGGAACGGCGGCATGCTCAATGCCGGCGTGATGGTGAACGTCCCCCTCTTCCACGGGATGGAGAACATGAACCGCTACCGCAAGGCCAAGGCTGAAGCATCCCTCTACCGCGACCAGCTGGAGGATGCCAAGGAGATGATCGAACTGCAAGTCACCCGGGAGCGCAAGGCTTGGGACGAAGCCGTAGAGAAACTGACGATGGCCGAATCCAACCTGGAGAGTGCCGAGGAGAACCTCCGTACCGCCACCCTCGGCTTCGAAGCCGGTGTCATCTCCACCAATACCGTCCTGGGCGCGCAGACCGCCTGGCTCTCCGCCCACAGCGACTACCTGGACGCCTCCACGGAGCTCCAGATGGCGGCCGCCAACCTCCGCAAGGCGGAAGGAACCAAATAACCGGAAATCAAAAAAACAAAGAATATGGCAAAGAAGAATTACAACCTCCTCATCGGAGTGGCGGCCCTGGTGGCCGTGGTGCTGATCGTAGCGATCGTGGGTTATATCGTGTCCCGTCCGAAGGATGTGGTCATCCAGGGCGAGGCCGAGGCGACGGAATACCGGGTGTCGGGCAAGGTTCCCGGCCGTATCGAAGAATTCCGGGCCGATGAAGGCGAGTATGTCCGGAAAGGCGACACCCTCGTCATCCTGGATTCCCCGGAAATCCGCTCGAAGATCGCAGAGGCCAATGCCGCCAGGGCGGCGGCGGTCGCGCAGCGGAACAAGGCGTACAACGGCGCCCAGAAAGAACAGATTACCGGCGCCTATGAAATGTGGCAGAAAGCCCTCGTGGGCGAGGACGTGATGCGGAAGTCCTACGAACGCATCAGGACCCTGCATGACCAGAAGGTCGTCTCCGACCAGAAGTATGACGAGGTCGAAGCCCAGTACAAGGCGGCCGTTGCCACATCCGCCGCTGCCAAGTCCCAGTACGACCTGGCCGTCAAGGGGGCCCGCCAGGAGGACAAGGACGCCGCCGTCGCCCTCGTGGAACGGGCCAATGCGGCCGTCGAACTCGTGAACGCCTACCTGGATGAGATCAACCTCACCAGCCCGGCCAACGGCATCATCTCCGACCGCTATCCGAAGGTGGGCGAACTGGTCGGCCAGGGCTCCCCCATCATGACCATCCAGGACCTGGACGACATGTGGTTCACCTTCAACATCCGGGAAGACCGTCTTCACAGCCTGAAGAGCGGAGACAAAGTCCAGCTGACCGTCCCGGCACTGGATAACCGGAAGGTCACGGCCACCGTGTACTACATCGCTGTCCGCGAGTCCTACGCCACCTGGCGTGCCACCAAGGAAATCGGCGAGTTCGACACCAAGACCTTCGAGGTCCGCGCCCGTCCGGACGGCCGGGTCGACGGCCTCCGCCCGGGAATGAGCGTCATCATGAGCACCAAATAACGATTGACTATGAATTGGTTCAGTCAGATCGGAAGCATCCTCCGCCGGGAGATCGGAATCATCCGGAAACGGCCGCTGTACATCCTCGGCTCGGGCGTCCCGATGCTCGTCTCGACGGTCTTCTTCCTGACATTCCTGGGCGAAGGCATGCCCCAGGACCTGCGGATCGGCATCGTGGACCTGGACCAGACTTCCACTTCCCGGAATTTCCGCCAGCAGTTGGATGCGACACAGCTCGGACAGGCCCTGCCGTTCGAAAGCGTCGCCCAGGCGAGGCGGGAGATGGAAACGGGGCGCATCTCGGCCTTCGTCGTCATCCCGGAACGTTTCAACGAGGATATCCAGGCGAACCGGTGCCCGAAGATGGGCGTGTATGTCAACACGATGAACCCCGTCATCGGCGGCGCCCTGGCCTACAAGGACATCCTGACGATGGTGAACCTCACCAACGGGGCGGTCCAGCGGGA
>JAFSJK010000006.1 GCA_017439305.1 Bacteroidales bacterium
ACGCAATAGGCATATATAATCAGGTTCTTTACATCAACCCGCACAAAAAACTGATAATGGTCAGGATCGGCGCGGACAACATTGGCTGGGCTACCATTCCGGAAGTGTTTGAGCAGCTAAGCAATATTTGGCCTTAAATTCGGATTTAACGTAGCATATGATGAGAAATGCATTTGGGTACATACTCGGTTTTCTGGTTTTCGTCGCCGGGATTCCGGCATTGATGTGGTGGGTATCAGGGAAGCCGTTCCCGTGGGCACCGACGCTGCCTTGGGCGGTTATTGCCACCATTTTGATAGTTTTTGGCCTGGCGTTGAGTATATGGTCAATCGTGCATATGAAAAAGGTCGGCGAAGGCAATCCTTTTGATGCCTATAACCACGAAGTCGCGCCCCGGACCAAGCACCTGATGACGGACGGGCCATACCGTTTTACCCGTAATCCTATGCTGTTGGGAATATACATCTACGATATCGGCGTACTGATGTGGATCCAAAGCTGGTGGCCGCTGATCATCTTTGCCGTCGAGATCACACTTCTGACACTTCAGGTAAGGTCTGAAGAAAAGCGTTTGGAAGCAGATTTCGGTGATGAGTACCGAGCTTACAAATGCTCTGTTCCCCGCTATTTCTTAAAGTGACGGAGCCTGGAATCCACTGAAGTTAATTCACATTTATTGGTGTAATGAAATCCCCGACAGTCCATAAGAACAGCCGGGGATAATTCTTGCTCCCATGTCCTGGAGATTATTAAGTAACTATTGACATCTCATTTGATTTGCCAGTTGAAACGCACTGGGCGTTGTATGTAGTATCCTCTTCACATAGCGAGTAAAAACCGGATGTGTTGAGAAATGCAATCGCTTAATGATATCTGCAAGAGTGAGACGATTGTCAGACAGGAGTTTTCGCAGACCATAAGCAGCGAAGGTGTCAATCCAATCACCTGCTGGACGACCAGTGATGTCCTTACTGATCTCCGTGAGATACTTGGGCGTAATTCCCATCTTTTTAGCATACCAAGCCACATCACGTTGCTCCGGACAATACTCTTGGACTATCATCAAGAAGAATAACAGATGCCTCGATTTGGCATCAGCGATGTCGGTTTTCACAATCTCACGGGAATAGATATTCCATATATCATAGATGAGAACCTTCAGCATCTCATCTGCAACCTCTTCGCCGAAAAACTGATTCTGGACCCTGATGCGGCGATTACGTAGTTGCTTGAAGTCTGTCATTATAACCTTCATCTCTTCAAGATCGAGATGGAGAACCGGATTTGTCTTCAAGTAATGATACCCGATGGAAGCCCAGCTTTTCTCGGGGTTGAGTTTGCTTAAGAGGGGCGTCGAAACCAACAAAATATCCGCATCGAAATCTTTGCTGTAAGAGATGTTCGAAAGGGATTTTGATCCCTGCCAAATGAGAAAGTCTCCCGGCCGTACCGTAACAGGATTACCGTTACAGAGAAAAACCATGGTCCCTACCTTGCAGAACAGGTGATTATGATACTTCCCGTGGAGACAGTCGGGACGGACATTATCGGTAAGCGTATTGAATACTTGATACTCGAGCATAGCATTTGCGTGTTTAATCACAATCACAGAAACCTGACCCTTTTCCGCAGGTAGTCATTCACATCATTATAAGAGCTATACCTCGAAGAACAGGATTCCACTTTACCGGGCATCAGCTCCTCCAACTTCTTAAAAGCCTCCCATCCGGCGTCGTCATTGTCCAGGTAGCAGAAGGCCTTCGAATAGACATCTATGAAAGGATAGGTCTTCTGGACCATGCTTGTCGAGTTCAGGACGATGCAGTCGCAGGGGAAGGGCTGAGTGACCTCCTTGTCGCCCTTCATCTCCAGCGTCTTGTAGGAGAGGAAATCGAAGAATCCTTCGAAGACGCAGCAGTAATCGGTCCTCCTTTCCTTCGAAAGCGGGACGATGCTGGGGCCCTTGGTGCCCTGGCATCCCTTGAAGGAACGGTTCCTGACCTCAAGACCACCAAGAATATTAGGGAAGCAGACGGAATAGTATTGGCGACCCTGGACCCAATAGTGGATCTCCTTGCAGTAGCGCTGGGCAATCACGTCCGGGATGTCCCTTGAAGACATATACTCCCTGAGATAGTAGCTCGTCAGAGGCAGCACCTTGATGTCCGTCTCACGATTGTACCCTTCATCGTACTCTCCGATATCGACGAGACACTTTCCTTTGAACGCCCTGTACTGATCCACAAGCCAGAGAGCGGCCTCATGGAAGGAGCAGCCGCCGTTCAGCGCGATGGCGAGGTCGATGACGTTGCCGCCCTGGTCCGTACCATAGTCATGCCAGAGGTTCTTCCGGACGGATACGGAGAAAGAGGCGTTGTTGTCAGGGCGAAGTGGGGAGTGGTACATCCATTGCGATCCTCCCGCCGAGCGGTACACCGGCTCCATACCAAGATGGGCGAGCAGCTCGACGATCGATATTAATCTCATTTTCTCGACTTTCATAATATACAGATTGTTATAGATTGGCACTTAAATGGGTTGTTTAGTTGTATAATGCTTATATGCTCTTGACTGCACTGGACTGGCAGAGAGTGTAGAATTCGCAGAGCGGTATAGCTGGTCCGATTCCTATATGCCCACCCAACTAAACTGGACAAGATCATCTGTCGGTGAGCGGGACGTAGTGAAAGTCCCTGTTGAAGACATACCCTTTACCCTCCTTCCGGATCATCTCGTTCTTGATAAGGAACTTCAGAAGGTTGACGATGATGTTTCGTGATCGCTCGAACCCGATGCTGGCATATCCGATACCGAGGCGGCCGAGAAGGGGAGTATAGAGTATCGGAACCGTAATCGCCTCGAACGCGACCTCCAGAGCCCTTCTGTGCAGTTCCTCAGCCATTATCTCGTAATCGAAGACCGCCCTTTTGTTCTTGGGCTTGAAGTCAAACCCCTCGATGACCTCGGGCAGACCTTCATCATTGATCTGGAAAGCAAAGGGGGGAAAATCCCGGTCGCGAATGAGCGCTGCATGGACCTCACTCACCTTTCCGTCGTTCTCGTTCCGGCTGATCTGGAGGATGGTTTCCGCCTTGTGGTTGAGCTCCGTACCGATGTGGCCACGGACATTGTCATCGGCCTTGTTAAGGTGAAGAACGGTATGGATGTGAAGATTGTGCTGGCTCGTCCATCTCATCAGTAAGCCAATCACTTCCGCAGCCTCAGTTGAAGAATTGATATCAAAGAGGAGATCGCGCAAACCATCGATGATTACCAGACCGACTTCAGGTCTTTCGGCGAGGGCCAGTTCAATGATCTGGCGCCTGTCAATGGGGTTGTATTCCCTGAGCATGACGAACTCGATCAGACTGAGATCCATCTCGGCGGGATAACCGGCCAGACGGTTGATTCGCTCAAGAACCTTGTGACAATGGTAGGAACTCTGCTCAGTGTCGAAGTACAGGACCTTGTTCTTTCCTTCAGGGAAGTGAGCCTCATAATTGAGGACCTTCTTACCGGTCAAGGCAGAAGCCACGATGGCGCAGACGTTGAAGGTCTTCTTCGACTTTCCCTTGCCTGTGGATGCGCTGAAGTTGCCAAGCGTGCTTACCGTCGAGTTGTTCACACGGATTACCTCCGGGGGCATCGTATACTTGTCGGTCGCCCTGATCAGGATGGTTTCCCAGACCTGATGGAAATTCTCGGTTGTGATACTTGTGTCCATAATGCTATCGCTTGATGTTGTTCATAATCCATTCAATCAGCTTGTTGCGGTCGAAGGACAATCTCCGGCCTGTCCGGAAATGGGGGAGTCCTGCACTCTTCGCAAGCTGGTAGACCTTTCTCTTCGAGATGCCAAGGAAAGCTGCCGTCTCTCCTGTGGTCAGGATTGGCTTCATACCGCCGATCGCTTCCTCGATTCTGCTGATGCGGGACTGCATCTGGCGGATAGTCCCCGGATCGCACGTCGTCAGGTCATCCAGACGGAGGGAAAGAATATCCACCTGGTTCCGCAGCTGAGACAAATCCCTTCTGTCAACCTTGTTTCTCATACTTCTTCCCTTTGTTCCGGGCGGCTTCTTCTGCCCGGCGTTCCATTTCCTCTGCCTCATCAATCTCCGAGTGTTTTTCTACTCGGAAGGACTCCATCCAGGCGTCCAGGTCATCCCTCAGTAAGCAGTAACCCTTACCCGGGGGTGTGTAATAGGGAATCTCCCGCCTCTTGATGACCTCCCTCAAGGTGTACACACTCAGGGAGAGGTACTTTGACGCGTCATCCGTGGACATATATGTCTTACACATGTACAGCTGGTCCTCCAGCCACTTCAGGTGAGTGATCAGTTCCTCCAGGGACTGGAACCTCTCCAGATAGGCCTCGACTTCCTTGAACCTCGCCACAAGGGTTTCAATCTCCTCCCTGCGGCTCAGCAGTTCCGGGATGGCACTGGCCCTCTCGATGAGTCTCAAAATGTCCGTCTTGCTGAATTCCATAAGCGTTGTCGTTTGATAATCTTGATAGAAAAAACCCTCCGCAGCGGTGGGGCTTTCGGAGGGCAAAGTTATACGCTAAATTATTGATTATCAAACTTTTACGCTTGATACTGAGCTATATATCAAGTTGCCTATCAAGTATAATAGCTACAATTGATTGAAGGTCGTGGACTTGATAAGAACAACCCATTTCTCGATTTTTTTCATGATCGGATTGTCCGTAGAAGAGATGTTGTACAGAGCGGAAGAAATGTCCGTCCTGGTAAGATAATGGCGCTCGGTTGAGCTCATCACTAGGTTGTTGCACGCAAGAACCGACTGGTACTTGTTGCAGATGATACCGTGAAAGTTGAGCCTGCTGAAGAAATACGCGACAACATCGTTTCTGTTGGCAACCAAGGGGTTTTCATAGATCTGGACGCTCTTGTTGAACAGGCGTCTCATTTCATAGGAAGTGACGTCACGCTTGAATAGGGGAATGTCATTCGCTGCCTTCGTGATAGTTTTCAAAGTCGCTGTCGTGAGCTCACAGTCGAAATTGAGTGCCCTGGAATCAGTCTTTTCCCTCGTGAGCATGAATTCCCTCATGCATAAGAAGAACTGCTCGTCCGTCAAGTCCAGGTCGCTGTACTTCCATACGAGATCTTCCCGGGTCACAAGAAGAGAGCCGATGCGTCCCAGATTGACCTTGTGGTCGTTCCGGCTGTCGGCATCGGCTGAGTCGTGGAATGTGTGGGAATTGACGAAGTCTTCACTGAAACGGTCGTATATGAAGCCGTGCTCCACAACTGCCGTCTTGAACATGGTCAGGGCTTCCGTCCAGAGCTGGAACAAGCCCTCGTCGCCAACGTAGGCGTCTCTTTTAGTATGAGTATTTGTACCACATAAAAAGAGAGATGAAAAAGTCTTTGTTTTCCATTTCTATTTTTATTAATATGATGAATAATAGGCATTACCTTATCCTTATCTAAAGTGTTGCCGCAGTACATTATACTCTTATTTCTGCCTTGCCCTGGCAATGATTTTGTCAATCACCGGAACGAAATCGAACTTGTCTTTGTTCCGGTGTACATAGCTGCTCCTCGACTTGAGGGTGTTGTAACTGATCTCCTTTCCCTTGCAGGTGAAGCACTCGCAGATCTTGAGAAGAAGGTCGGGGTTGTTCTCCCCGAAAGCCTCCTTCGCGAAGTAGATCAGGGAATTCTGCCCACGGTCGATCCAGTTGATCGTAGTGAACGGGGCATTGCCCATCCCGAAGATGGAAAGGAAACTCTGGATGGAGGTATGATGGGGCAGGTACCCTTTCTTCATCAAGCCGCTGAACAGGGCCTTGACCTGCACCTCGCTGAACTCCGTCTGGATGGTCCGGGCCTTCTCCTCCGGGACGACCTTCTCCCAAAGGGGAATCTCAGGATAAAGCCGGACCACCTGGTTGATGGCAACGCCTTTCGTCAACGGAATCAGACACCGGTTAACGTCCTCGCCCCAGAGTTCGTTGAAATGGCACCATTTGTCCCTGTGCGGGAAGTTCATGATGCTGTTGATGGCGATGGCAATGAGTTTCAGCTGGAAACGGGTCGTGGCCGGTGCGGGCTTGTAGTCCTCCTGCAGGAGTTCCGCCGTTACGGCCCTGTCAAGCAATTCCTTGGCCTGGGGATTGGAGAAGAAGGGGACAAGGCTCTCGTAGCCGTCGGATCCCTTGCGGAACATCTCATTCCCGAACTCAATCAGCTTCTCTGTCGCGTCAGCGACCTCCCGGACCTTGGACGGAATAGTCCCCGACTTGTGCGTCACCAGATACTCCCGTATCGGTTCGGTGTCCGCCAGATGCATCAGCTGCTCGAAGAGAAACCGGTCCGGATCCCCTTTAACATAATGGATGATGGCGGCGGAAAGCTGCTTGTAGTCGGTTCCGTCATCGATGGCATCCTTGATAAGGCTATCCTTGCCGAGCTTCACGGCGGCTGCCAGCAGCTTGGACGTCTTGTTCATGAGGGCGATGCTGATCGCCGCATCCTGCCTGTTAAACTTCGTGGCCATAGGACGCTACAGGTTACTGAAAATGTCAGATATCTTGTTCACGGCCTCCTGCTTCCTGGCATCGACCAGGTGGGCGTAGATCTGCGTTGTGGCGATTTCCCTGTGGCCGAGAAGCTTCGATACGGTGTATATATCCGTGCCGGAGTTCAGAAGCATCACTGCGAAGGTGTGGCGGCTGCAGTGGAAGGTGAAGTCCTTCGTAATACCTGCGGCCAGCGCCCACCTACGCAGTTCCAGGGAGGTTTCTGAGCTGTACTTGAACAGCGGAAACACCAGATCGTCCGGTTTCGCATCGTCCTGCGTTCCCAGATACTGCTCCGCGGCCTTCGGGATATCGAGGTATTCCTGGCCACCGGTCTTCTTCTGTTTGAAGACAAGGCGGGTGTAATCCCCGAATTTCTGCACCTCGGACCAGGTGAGCTTCTGGATGTCGCTCTTTCTCAGCCCCGTGAAGCAAGCGAAGAGGAAGGCCCTCTTCAGATGCGGGTACTTGCACCTGGTCGCGGCCATCTTCTTGACCTCCTCGATGGTCAGATACTGGCGTTCGGCCTCGTCAGCCTTGAAACCCTTGATAGGATCGGCAGGATTCGAGGCGATGATCCCTTCCTTGTACGCCTGGTTGAGACAAGCCCGGAGCTTGTTGAAGTACGAGCACTTTGAGTTCTGGGAAAGTCCGTTGAATCCCTCTCTGCTGGGCTTGAGGGCTACTTTGAAGGAATCCTTCTCAACGGTGTCGAGATAGCTCTTGAAGCCCTGGACCCATCGGGGAGTGATGTCGTCGAAGGTCGTCGTCTCCGAACAATACACCTGAAGATACTTGTAGCAGCTACGCCAGTTGCCGTAATTGCCCAGATCGTTCTTCCGGTCCTCCATCAGCGTCCTATAATATTGTAGGAAGAGTGTCTTCCCATCTGCATTTTCCTTCTGGGGCGTTGCCGCGAGTAATTCCTTCTCCTTCTCAAGACGGAGCAACTCTGCCTTGGCCATTGTCTTCTGGTTCTTTTCCTTGACTTCCGGACTCTTTCCGCTAAGAAGGAAGAGTCCCAGCGTGTCGCGCACGCGCTCGTCATATTGAACATAATCAAGATAGAGCGAGGCCCTACCGTTTGAAGTCTTCCTCGAACGTAACTTTACGAGGTCAGTCTTAGATGCTACATTGCTGTTACTCATGGCCTTATCCTAAAAAGTGTTAAACAGATGTGCTCAATAGGAAATATGTACTTTCCAATTGCGACACGTGACAAATCCACTGCAAATATAACATGTTCTGGTAAAAGAACAAAAAATATTGATGATTATTTGAGTGGGTTGTATAGTTTAATAAACTTGTTTACTATCAATAGGTTAGCGAAATCAATTGATAATTAAATAAGTTCCATTTTCAGCAAATCTAAAACTATGCATTAGCGATGTGAATTTTCCGTAAAAATGTCGTAAAACAGCGGTTTTAGTAACATTTTGCCGAAATTGCGACAAAACCCTGTCACAGTCTGTCACATTGTGACAAGGATTGTGACAAAACCGTGTCACAATGAACAAAACCGTAACTAACTGTGTTATAAGGAAACTAGCCGAAACTTCTCATAAACGAGTTAAGTTTCAGCTAGTTTGAACGAGTGATTGCGAGTTTCAGTTAGTTTGCAACTAATTGATTATCAAGCACTTACTTGCCGATGCAATGATTCCTGAAGATATTCTGCAATACCGTCTCGGGGTCGATGAGGTCGGTGCCGAGGATTTGGTTAAGGGAGGTGATGGCGCGGCGGAGGTCTTCGGCAACGAGATCGGAAGGGGTGCCGGAGGTCAAGGCAAGGCGCGCATCCGAGAGGGAATCGGCCGTCCGGCGGAGGGACTCGTAGTGACGGATATTGGTAACAAATGTTGAATCCGCATTCGGAATCAGGTGAGATTCCAGGGCAGACAGGGTAGAGCGCAATTCAGAAAGCCCCAAACCTTGCTTCGCAGCGAGTTTTATGACAACTATTTCTTTATCAATTGATGTAACAAAGCTGTTAATCATATTAACATTTTTGTTAACCATCATTTCCGGTCCCAAATCGACCTTATTCAGGCACACAACCAACTTTTGCGTCCCGAAATCGACCTTGGAAACCATCAGTTCCAGGTTGGACTTTATGGTAGAATCTTGAGCTGTAACATCCAGCAATCCGATCACGATTTCCGCTTCGGAAATCTTTCGGAAGGTACGCTCGATTCCCATTTTCTCGACCGTCTCGACGGTCTCGCGGATGCCGGCAGTGTCGATGAAACGGAAGGGGATACCGTCCAGGTTGATGACTTCCTCGACCGTGTCGCGGGTAGTACCGGCTATGTCTGATACAAGTGCACGGTCTTCACCGACGAGCGCATTCAGCAAAGTGCTTTTGCCAACATTGGTCGCCCCGACGATGGCGACCGGAACACCGTTCTTGACAGCATTCCCGTACTTGAAGGAATCGGCCAGACGGGCAACATGGGAACGGGTACGGTCGATCAGTTCCAGCAGTCGGCTCCGTTCCGCGAACTCGACCTCTTCCTCGCTGAAATCCAACTCGAGTTCCAGCAGGGAAGTCATCTCGACCAACTCGCTGCGCAATGAGGCCAATTCCGAAGAGAAACCACCACGAAGCTGGTTGTAGGCCACTCTGTGCGAAGCGGCAGTTTTGGATGAGATAAGGTCCGCAACCGCCTCTGCCTGAGCCAGGTCCATTTTTCCATTCAAGAAAGCACGGCGGGTAAACTCGCCTGGAAGGGCCATGCGGCAGCCGGCCGCCAACAGGCGACGAACCAATTCTTCGGCAATATACCGGGAAGCATGGAATGAGAGCTCCACGGAATCCTCGCCCGTGTAACTGTGTGGCGCCCTGAACACGGATACCAGCACATCGTCCAAACCAGGAACTTCACCGAAATGGATAGTATAACCAGCACATTCCGAAATGCTTCCACGCTTCAATTGAACAACAGAATCAGCAAAGCGGAAACATTCCGGACCACTGATCCGGAGGATAGAAATTGCTCCGGTCCCTGGTAGGGTGGCCGGAGCAACAATCGTATCGCCGATCAAGGGATTATTCATACCGGCTGAACTTGGACATGTTGTCGATTAGGTCCTTGTTCGTCTTGAACTCGTCCATGTGCTGCTGCATCCAGGTCATGGCCTCGACGGGATTCATGTCAGCCAGGAGCTTGCGGAGGATCCAGATTCGGTTGATTGTGTACGGATCATAAAGCAGGTCGTCGCGGCGGGTGGAGGAAAGCACGAGGTTCACGGCCGGGAAGATGCGCTTGTTGGACAAGTTGCGGTCCAGCTGCAGTTCCATGTTGCCAGTGCCCTTGAATTCCTCGAAGATCACGTCGTCCATCTTGGAGCCGGTTTCGGTAAGGGCAGTAGCCAGGATGGTGAGGGAACCGCCGTTCTCGATGTTTCGGGCGGCGCCGAAGAAGCGCTTGGGCTTCTGGAGGGCGTTCGCATCGACACCGCCGGTCAGGACCTTGCCGGAAGCCGGCTGGACGGTGTTGTAGGCACGGGCGAGGCGGGTGATGGAATCCAGGAGGATCACGACGTCATGGCCGCATTCGACCAGGCGGCGGGCCTTGTCCAGGACCATGTTGGCGACCTTGACGTGGCGCTCGGCGGGTTCGTCGAAGGTGGAGGCGACGACCTCGGCCTTGACGCTGCGCTGCATGTCGGTGACCTCTTCCGGACGCTCGTCAATCAGCAGGACGATTTCATACACCTCGGGATGGTTCTCCGCAATCGCATTGGCAATGGACTTCAGGAGCATCGTCTTACCGGTCTTCGGCTGAGCGACGATAAGACCGCGCTGGCCCTTGCCGATGGGAGTGAACATGTCCACGATCCGGCAGGAAGGATCCCTTTCAAACCCATGTCCGAGCAGGTTGAACTTCTCGGTCGGGAAGAGGGGAGTGAGGAAGTCGAAAGGAACACGGTCACGGACGAATTCCGGGGAACGGCCGTTGATATACTTGATCTTCACCAGCGGGAAATACTTGTCGCCTTCGCGCGGAGGACGGATTTCACCCGTCACGGTGTCGCCGTTCTTAAGGGCGTTCTGCTTGATTTGCTGCTGGGAGACATAGATATCATCCGGGGAGTTCAGATAGTTATAATCGGAGGAGCGGAGGAAGCCATAGCCGTCCGGCATGATCTCCAGGACACCCGTCGCTTCGACGGAACCTTCGAATTCCACGCGCTGGGGCTTCTGCTGCTGTTGTTGCTGCTGACGCTGCTGCTCCTTCTGGGCCTTCCGCTGCTGGCGCTCCTGGGCCTTTTCCTGCTGCTGGGCCTCGTCCTGGTTCAATTCGTTAAAGAGGCTGTGGATGAACTGTTTCCCGTCTACGGCAGGGGCTTCGGGAGCGGCTTCCACAACAGGGGTCTCCTCGACATTCACCGGTTCGACCGTTTTCTTGACGCGGGTCCGCTTTTGCTTCGCCAGCTTCTGCTCCGGCTGCTTCTGAGCCTCTTCGGCGGGCTCTGCCGGTTTCTCCGCGGTGGCGGGAGCCTGTGCTTCTTCGACAGGCTTGGCGGCCTCAGGCTGCGCGGTCTTCGGCTTCCGGCCACGCTTTTTCGGCGATGCCGTCTTTTCCTCAGCGGGTTTCGCTTCCGTTACGGGAGCCTCTTCAGCCTTTGGTGCCTCGGCCGGTTTCTCCTGCCTGGGCTTTTCCTCTTTCTTCTTGGCAGGACGTCCGCGCTTGCGGGTCTTTTCCTTGTCTTCCACGGGCTTCTGCGCCTCAATGACCGCCTGAGCGTCCAGGATGGCGAAACCCAGGTCCTGCAGGTTCATTTTCTTGGCGTTCTTGATTTGAAGCTCTTCTGCCACGGCTCTGAGCTGCTCTTCGCTCATGTTATTCAATTCCAGATAACTATGGGGCATAGAAATAAAAAAAATAGATTCAAAAATGGGGACTCTCCCGACCGGGAAAGCAGTGCAAAGATAATGAAAAAAAACAAGAATGCAAAATATGCCCTTAGCGGAGCATGTTGTCCATGAAGCTCGAACTCTTCTTGTAACGGAGCAGGTCGGCCAGGGCGGAGGCATTGGCGGCGATGCGGAAACTGTAGGATTTCCACTGTCCGGTAGGCACCCAGGATACGGCGATGTTGAAGCAGTGCAGGTCATAGGTCGCACTGATCTGCGTCGTCGTGATCTTCATGGCCATGACATCGAAGCCGGAACTGGCCTGGATGCTCATCCGGGGTGTCAGCTTGAGATTGCCGGACATATTGACCGTCTGGGTGAACTTCTTGTTCGCGATCAGCTGGTTGTTCGTGTACTGATAGCTCTTCGCGTAATTGAAACTGTAGCTGAAGTTCAGGGACCAGGGCGCGTTCGGGTTCATATAGTACACGTAACCGCCGGGGATGTATTCACCCGTAATGGGGTGGTAATAGATCCGCCGGTAGGAATTCGCATCGCTGCTGCCTGAAGAACTCCCGCCGCTGCCGGACTTGGTGCCGTCGTTACCGTTGATCGTACCCTTGCCGTTCAGGGAATAGGAGAGGGAAGCACTGGCATTGGTAAGCCGGAGGAGATGACCGGTTGCGACGATGTTGTACCGGTTGATCTTCTGTCCTTTCTCATTGATGGCATACGGGTCGAAATTGAGGTTGCCGCTGACGCTGAGCTTGCCGAACAGGGAGGTGGACATGCTGACGCCGATATTGGACATCTTCAGGGAATCCGCCAGGAAATTGTAGCTTCCGTTGAGCGTCAGCTGGTCGATGAGCTTGACCTTCTTGGAACCGGTGCCGGTGGTGTCCCGGAGGTCGCGGACCTTCGCCTCCAGGTTGTTGCCGAAGGAGAATGACATGCTGCCGGTCTTTCCGCGTCCGGGAGGGGAGACGGAATTGTGATGGCCGGAGACGCTGTAGATATTGTACATTGTCTCCTGATGATACGTTCCCCGCTTGTCATAATAACCGTCCAGGGTACGCCAGCCGTTGAAGCCCGTTCCTTTCTCCGGGCTGAACGACATGGACATCGACGGCGTAATCACATGCCGGATAGCCTGGACCTTCCGGTGCTTGCCGAAATTGAACATACCATAGATACGGGTGCTCATCGACATGCTGCCGGAATAGGTATGGGTAACGCCGAAGGCGTTGAAGGCACGCCCGGCATCGGTCACGACCCGCTGCGCCTGGACCATGCCGCCATCCGATCCCTTCACCATAACCGGATTCCCTTCCGCATCATATTCGGGTTCCAGGAACTGCCTTCCGCTGTTGAACATCCAGTTCATTCCGTAGTTGACGCTGGGCGTAACGTTCAGATACTTGAGCAGGGTGAAATTGGGCAGGCCGATCTGGAAATTGTGCCCCATGCCGTTGGTTAGGCGTTCCAGTGCCTTGGTGGCCAGGGAGTCCCCGAATTCCTTGACGCGGAAACCGGTATTCGGATCCACCATGTACGAGCCGTCAGGGTTGTACACGTAATCCTGCATATCCCGCATCTTGAAGTTGATCTTGTTCTGGAAGGAGGTGGAATAGCCGAAGGAAATCTTCTCGTAAAACCTTTCCTTGCCCACCCGGTTCTTCTGCTTGAAAGGGTAGAAACGGGTCACGGAGAACGTAATGTTCGGCAGGGTGAAGGAATAGCTGGAGTCCCGGGAATTCTGGTTGTGCAGGGCGTTGACCGACAGGCTGAACTTGCCGTTCCAGTTATGCGAATAAGAGATGGAGGACGACACCTGGTTCTGCAGCGCCTCGTCCACGGAACGGGAATTATACTTGCTGTTGGAAGGGCTGGAGAAGTTCACGGAAGCGCTGAAGGTTGTTCCGGGATGGGCCTTGGAGTCCTGCGTGTGGGACCATTTGAGACCGAAGTTCTTGGACTGGCGGAAGTCCGCGCTGCCCTTTTCACCGGTCTGGTCATTGGAGTACGTCAGGGAGAAGTTTCCGTTGAACTTGTAGTTGACCTTGTACCGGGAGTTGATGTCCACGGCATAGGATCCAAGCGTGTAGTAACTGCCGGTCAGGGAGAGGTCGAAATAGTCGCCGAGCACGAAATACATACCTGCGTCCCGGACAAAGAAACCACGGGCCACCTCTTCACCGAAGGTCGGCATCAGGAGGCCGGTGGCGCGGGTGGGTTTCTGCGGAACGAAACCGAAAGGAAGGCCGATGGGGATGGGCACGTCCGCGATGACCGGGAAAGCCGGGCCGAAAACCGTCTTCTGGGACGGCTGGGTGATGACCTTGGCCATCGACAGTTTCATGTAATAGTGCGGATGTTCGAGGTCGCAGACCGTGTACATACCCTTTTCCATGTTCACGGACTGGTCCGGCATCATCTTGATCTTCTGCCCCTGCAGGAGGCCTTCCGATTCCAGGGTGATCATGTTGGTGATGCGCGCTTTCCGGGAATCGAAGTTGTACCGCAACTCCTCCATCTTGTAGGTGGCCTTGCCCTGGGTCATCTCGGGCTGTCCCACCCACTCTCCGGTCGTCTCGTCCTTCCGGCCGCGGGCATAGACCGTGTTGGTCTTCATGTCATATTCGATGTAGTCCGCCGTGAGGGTCATGTCCTGGTAGGTGACGGTGGCGCCGCCGTAGTAGTAGATCTTGCGCTCGCCGCCGGTGAACTCGGTGATGATGGAGTCCTTCGCCGTGGAGAAGGCGGGGCGGTCCAGGGAACTCTTATCCAGGAGGTCCAGGGAATCGCGCCGGGCGATGGAGTCGGCCCTGTGGCGGGCAATGACGGAATCTGGAAGGACGACCGCCGCCGTGTCCCGGACGGGCTCTTCCCGGTTGCGGTTGCGACGCGGACGCTGGGCGGAAGAGATTTCCTGTCCCAGGACGATGGCGAGTACAAGCACCGCGAAGTATTTCCAAATTCTATCCAAATTGCTTATATTTGCAATCGACAAAATTACTATAATTTTCCTTCAATTCAAAACGGAGAGACGATGAAGACCTGTTTCCGCCCCATTCTGCTTCTGGAAGCCGCCCTCTTCCTTGCAAGCATAGTGCCGATTCCCGCCCGCTCCCAGGACAGGCTGAAACTTTCGACGGTCGTCATCGATCCCGGACACGGCGGTCACGACTCCGGATGTATCAGCCGGGACAAGAAAACCTACGAGAAGAGCCTTACCCTCGACATCTCGCAGCGTTTCGCCCGGAAGATCCGCGAGGCTTATCCCGACGTGAAGGTGATCCTGACCCGCAACGAGGACAAGTACGTGACCCTCAGCGGACGGGCGGACATCGCCAACAATGCCGGCGCCGACCTGTTTGTCTCCATCCACATCAATGCGCAGGACAAGGGCACTTCGGCCAACGGCTATTCCATCCACTGCCTCGGCCAGTCCTCCCAACAGGGGAATGACCTTTTCAGCAAAAATCTCGAACTGTGCAAACGGGAAAACTCCGTGATCCTGCTCGAGGACGACTACAAGACCAAGTACCAGGGCTTCGACCCTTCCGACCCGCAGTCCTATATCTTCTTCTCCCTGATGCAGAACGCCCATTTGGAGCACAGCCTGATCTTCGCCTCCGATGTCGCCGATGCGATGAAAGGCGGGCCGATCACCCGGAACCGCGGTGTCTCCCAGGACCCTTTCTGGGTCTTGTGGCGGACGACGATGCCTTCGGTGCTGGTGGAAGTCGGATTCATCTCCAATGACAAGGACCTCGCCGCCATGCGTTCGGTGGAAGGACGGGACCAGATCGCCGGCAACCTGCTGAAAGCGTTCACCACCTTCAAGAACCGGTATGACCACTCTACCGGAAGTACTGCATCCACGGCAAAACCGGCCCCTGTGGCGGAAGCCAAGCCTGAGAATGAGCTGGCTGTCGTGAAGCCGGAGGAGGGGAGCACGGTGTATGGAATCCAGGTTCTCGCGACCTCACGCCGGATGTCTTCCGGCGACTCGTTCTTCAAGGGCTACGAGTCCATGGAGGTGAAAGTGGGTAATCTCTACAAATACCTCTTGGTCCCGGACGGTTCGCTGGAAAAGGTACGCGAACGGTTCAAAGAAATTTCCCCAAAATATCCCGGCTGCTTCATTGCGAAAAAAGAAGGGGAAACGCTGACGCGCATCCATTGATTTTTCCCTTTTGCAATAAGGTATAAAGGAGTTTTTCCGCGGTTTCAGTAAATTGGAATAATTCTAATATTCAATCCTTTTGCCATAAGGCTAAACGGGGATTTTCACGCCGCAACTTATTGAAAATTAGATATATAGAAAACGAGTCAATTTCCGGTCTTTTCATTAATAAAGAAAAAGAAAAATTCGACAAATGCAATAGCAAATTAAATTTGTTATCAAGATTTTTTCCCCCAATTTTGCATTCCCGATTCGATTGAAAATCCTTATGACCGGACCAGAAAGACATATTGCCGTATGGAACAACTGTCTGCAGATCATTGCCAACAACATTGAGCCGCAGAAGTTCAATACGTGGTTCAAGCCGATCCGTCCGGTCTCGCTGGTCGAATCCACGTTGACCGTCGAGGTTCCTTCCGACTTCTTCCGCGATTACATCGAGGGCGCCTATCTGGATCTCCTCAAGATGACCCTGAAGCGTGCCATCGGCGCCGGTGCCCAGCTTCATTATATGGTGCGCCCGGTACAGGAGGAAAAACCGATGGTCTACCCGGCCTCCCATGGCCTCACCCCCACCAACAAGACGGTGGCCATCAGCACCTACCAGCCGTCCGCCAGCCCGAATCCGATCGTTTTCCCGGGTGTCCAGCGCCTGCAGATCAACCCGCGCCTGAATCCTGTGTACTGCTTTGCGAACCTCATCGAGGGCGAATGCAACAAGATGGGCGTCAACGCCGGCGAGAACATCTCCCTCGCTCCGGGCAAGACTCCGTTCAACCCGCTGTTCATCTTCGGCGGTCCGGGACTGGGCAAGACGCATCTGCTCCAGGCCATCGGCATCGCGGTCAAGGAGAAATTCTCCGACCTGGTGGTGCTCTATGTTACCGGCAACGAGTTCAAGACCCAGTACATGGATGCCGTGAAGGGCAACAAGCTTGTCGATTTCATGGCCTTCTACATGCGGATCGACGTCCTGCTGGTCGATGACATCCAGGACCTGCTCGGACAAGGCTCCCAGAATGCGTTCTTCAACGTGTTCAACCACCTTCACCAAAGCGGTAAGCAACTGGTTTTCACCTCCGACCGTGCCCCCGTGGACCTGAAGAACTTCGAGGAGCGCCTGCTTTCCCGTTTCAAATGGGGACTTTCCGTGGAACTCTCCCGGCCCGAATATGAGACCCGCCTCGCGATGCTGAAGGCCCGTGCCTTCCGTGAGGGTGTTTCCATCGGGGACGACGTCCTCTCCTTCCTGGCCTCCCGGATTAAGTCCAATTTCCGGGAACTCGAAGGCACGCTCATCTCCCTGATCGCCAACGCCACCCTGGGCCATCGGGAAATCACCGTCTCGCTGGCGGAGAAACTCACCGGCAAGATTGTCGGGGAAGAGCAGGCCGACGTCAGCATCGAGCTCATCGTGAACACCGTCTGCGAGTACTTCAACATCACCCGCGACATCCTGCTGTCCAAATCCCGCAAGCGCCAGATCGTCCAGGCGCGCCAGATCGCGATGTACGAGTGCCGCAACCTCATCCCGAACTGTTCCCTGTCCACCATCGGCTCGGAACTCGGCGGCAAGGACCATGCGACCGTCCTCCATGCCTGCACGACCGTACAGGACCTGATGTCCACGGACAAGGCTTTCCGTCAATACGTTGCCGACATCGAGGAAATGGTCGCCGTTCCGGTGGGCCGTTAAAATTTCCTTCTTTCCCTTTTTTTCCTTATATTTACGCAACCATTCATTGCGTAGATATGAATTCTGCTACCGTACTCGACCTGTTCAAGGAAATAACCCGGATTCCGAGGGAGTCCGGCCATGAGGAGCCGATGACCGCTTTCCTCCAGCAGTTCGCCGCAGACCACGGTCTGGTCTGCCGGACGGACAAGACCGGCAACGTCGTCATCGTCAAAGAAGCGGCTCCCGGCAAGGAGAACGTTCCCACGCTGGTCCTTCAGGCCCACCAGGACATGGTGTGCGAGAAAAACGCCAGCTTTGATTTTGATTTCCATACCCAGCCGATTCCCTACGTGGTCGAAGACGGCTGGATGGTCGCCAAGGAAACCACCCTCGGCGCCGACGACGGCATCGGCGTCGCCGCCTGCCTGGCCCTCCTGGCAAGCGACCTCCCTACCGGAAAACTCGAATGCCTGTTCACCATCTCCGAGGAAACGGGGATGGATGGGGCCTTCGCCCTGGAGCCCGGTTTCTTTGAGGGAAAGACCCTTATCAACCTGGATTCCGAGGATGAGGGACAGCTGTTCGTGGGCTGCGCCGGCGGAATGGACACCACGGCCACCTTCGAATTCAAGCGGGAAGCCCTCCGGAAAGGATACAAGACCCTGAAAATCCGGATTTCCGGCGGCCTGGGCGGACACAGCGGCGACGATATCAACAAGGAACGGCTCAATGCCCTCCGCCAGCTCGTCCGTTTCCTGTACACGGAGCTCCAGTACGACTTCCAGCTGCTCACCCTCGGCGGCGGCAACAAGCCCAATGCCATCTGCCGGGAGGCCGAAGCCTTCATCGCCGTCCCCGCCGACGACATCCCCGAATGGGAGGCCGATGCCAAGGCCTTCGAAACCCTCCTGCAGGCCGAATTCAAATCCAGCGACCCGGGGGTATGGATGTCCTGCCAGCCGGAGGCCTGCCCCATCCGTCCCATCGAGGAAGGGGATGCCGCCAACATCATCATGACCCTCCTCTCCGTTCCGCACGGGGTGGAAAAGATGTCGATGGACATTCCCGGTCTGGTGGAGACGTCCACCAACCTGGCGGCCGTCCGGATCGAAGGCGATGTCCTCAAAGTCGTTACAAGCCAGCGCAGTTCCGTGGTTTCCGAGCTGCACGCGATGGCCGAGCGGGTGGAAGCCGCCTTCTTCCTGGGTTCCTTCGACGTGGAGCACCACGGCGAATACCCGGGCTGGAAACCGAACCTGGATTCCCGCATCCTCAAGGTCTCCGTGGACTCCTACCGGAAGCTGTTCAAGGTGGATCCCGAGGTCAAGGCAATCCATGCCGGTCTTGAATGTGGCCTGTTCCTGGAGAAGTTCCCGGACCTGGACATGATTTCCTTCGGACCCACGCTCCGGAACGTACACGCCCCGGGCGAGAAACTAGAACTGGCCTCCCTGGACAAATTCGTCGACCATCTGGTCGATGTTGTCGTCAACTTTGAATGATATGCTGGTCGCACCCTCCATCCTGGCCGCGGACTTCCTCCATCTGTCCCGGGACGTGAAGACGGTAAACCGCTATGCGGATTTCTTCCACCTGGACATCATGGACGGAACGTTCGTTCCGAACATCTCTTTCGGTTTCCCGGTGGTCGAAGCCATCGCCCGGGAAGCCCGGAAGCCGATGGACGTACACCTGATGATCGTCCACCCCGACAAGTATGTGGAGCGCTTCGCCAAGGCCGGCGCCGCAATGATCAGTTTCCACTATGAGGCAGCCCTGGAAGAATCCGGGCAGGTGATCGAGCATATCCGGGAATTGGGCGTGAAGCCCGGCATCGTCATCAATCCCGACTGTCCCGTGGAAAAGATCTTCCCTTATCTCGGAGCGGTGGACTATGTCCTCCTGATGAGCGTTTTCGCCGGTTTCGGCGGGCAGAGATTCATCGAAGATACCTACGGCCGCGTGCGGGCGGTGAAGGCCGAAATTGTCCGGCATGGCAGCCACGCCCTGATCGAAGTGGACGGCGGCGTTTCCCCGTCCAACGCCGGGAAACTGGCGGAAGCTGGCGTGGACATCGCGGTTGCGGGAAGTGCCGTTTTCAAGGCGGAAGATCCCGGTGCCGTCATCGCGGCCATCAGAGGATGTACCCCACTTCCTTGAACGCGTAGGAAACCAGCGTACCGTCCCGATCCATCAAAAGGCGTCCCTCCCGGGTGACGCCTTTTATCGTCCCCGTGAATTCTTCTTCGGTAAGAAGATCGCGATAAGGGCGGGGAAGACCCGCTTGGAACAGGCTTTCGCAGTAATCCTCATACAGGCGATCACGGTCGCCGGACAGGGCAGGCAAACGCATCTCGAACAACTGACAGATCCGTTCCAGGGCGGACGTGGGGTCATATTCCTTCCCGGTAATCCGCTTCAGGGAGACCGGGTTCACCAGTTCACCGGGAAAACGGGTCTGGTTCAGGTTGATGCCGATGCCGATGACGGACCAGGCCACCATCCCTTCCGCAAAGCCGTTCTCGATCAGCATCCCGCAGACCTTCCGGTTCCCCACGTAAAGGTCGTTCGGCCATTTGATGAGGGCGGGAATTTCCTCTTCGCGGAGCCAGTCCCGGATGACGACGGAGGCCAGGAAGGTGATGGACATGATGTCCCGGGCTGGGAGCCCGTCCGGTCTGAGCAGCAAGGAGAAGGTAAGATTGTCGCCCGGCTTCGACAACCAGCGGTTTCCCCGCTGTCCCCGTCCGGCGAACTGCTCCACGGCCGCCACGACTGACAAATTGTCATAGGTCGGAAGATGCCGCAGAAGTTCGTCGTTGGTCGAATCCAGGGAGTCGAACCACTTTATCCTTGTCTTGCTTTCCATTGGCCAGGATTTTGATTATATTTGTGTGCAAATTTACTAATTAATCCCGATTTATGATTACTCACGACCTTCGGCTCATCGCCGATGCGATCATAGACAAGAAGGGCCAGGATGTCGTTTCTCTCGACCTCAGGAAGATGGACGGTGCCATCACGGACTTTTTCGTGGTCTGTGACGGTTCCAACACGACCCAGGTCGGCGCCATCGCCGACAACATCGCCGAAAAGATGCAGGAAGAGGGACACACCCTGTACCGCTCCCAGGGCGAGGGCAACAACTTCTGGATCATCCAGGACTACGGCAACATCGTCGTCCACATCTTCCTCAAGGAATACCGCGACTTCTACCGCCTGGAGGACCTCTGGGCCGACGTTCCCCGGAAGGAATACCAGGAACGCAGGAAGCCTGCATCCAAAAAGTCTGCAGAATAAATGGCTGATAATAAAAAAGATCCGAAGGGACGCAAGGGGTTCAGCTTCTCCTTCAGTTTTTCCTGGTTCTACCTGCTCCTCATCCTGGGCATCGGCTGGCTGCTGTTCACCAACCAGCAATCGTCCGACCCCCAGAAAATCGAATGGCAGGACGTACAGACCATGGCCCAGGCCGGGGACATCGAGGAAATCGTCTTCGTCCGGAACGACATCCGCGGTGAGATCAAGGTCCGTCCCGAGCGCCTTGCCAAGTATGCCGACGAGTTCCCGGGGGGCGTCGTTCCCCGGCGGGCGCCGCATTTCTACTTCCTGGTTTCCGCCAAGTTCGACCCGGAAGCGAGTTTCGCCGAACTGAACGAAGCGCTGCCGGTCGGTGACAAGTTCAAGGTCGTCATCCAGAATGCCGACCACACCTGGGCGGAACTGGCCCAATGGATTTTCCCGACCTTGCTCCTCATCTTGTTCTGGGTGTGGATGTTCCGGGGTATGAACCGCGGAGCGGGCGGCGCCGGGGGAGGGATGGGCAATCCCTTCAATGTGGGCAAGGCCACCGGCAAGCTGGCCGACAAGGACGATGTCAAGGTCACTTTCAAGGACGTCGCCGGCCTGTACGGCGCGAAGGAAGAAGTGATGGAAATCGTCGACTTCCTCAAGAATCCGAAGAAATACACGGCCCTAGGCGGCAAGATTCCGAAGGGTGCGCTTCTCGTAGGTCCTCCCGGAACAGGAAAGACCCTTCTGGCCAAAGCCGTGGCAGGGGAGGCCAATGTACCCTTCTTCTCCATCTCCGGTTCCGACTTCGTGGAAATGTTCGTCGGCGTGGGTGCCTCCCGCGTCCGCGACCTCTTCCGGCAGGCGAAGGAGAAAGCCCCGTGTATCGTCTTCATCGATGAGATCGACGCCGTTGGCCGCGCCCGTGCGAAGAACGGTGGCTTTACCTCCAATGACGAGCGGGAAAACACGCTGAACCAGTTGCTTACGGAGATGGACGGCTTCGGCACCAACTCCGGTGTCATCGTCCTTGCCGCCACCAACCGCGCGGACATCCTGGACCAGGCCCTGATGCGTGCCGGCCGTTTTGACCGCCAGATCCATGTCGAGCTTCCGGAACTTAAGGAACGCGAGGAAATCTTCCAGGTGCACCTGCGGGGAATCAAGGTGGATCCCGACTTCAACGTGGAGTTCATGGCCAAGCATACGCCGGGCTTCTCCGGTGCCGACATCGCGAACGTCTGCAACGAGGCGGCCCTGACGGCGGCCCGCCGCAACCATGCGACGGTGAGCCAGCAGGACTTCCTGGATGCCGTGGACCGCATCATCGGCGGCCTCGAGCGCAAGAACAACACGATCATGTCGCCGGCGGAGAAACGGACGACGGCTTACCACGAAGCGGGTCACGCCCTTGTGGGCTGGCTTCTCCCGTATGCCGACCCGGTGTTCAAGGTGAGCATCATCCCGCGCGGTAACGCCCTCGGTCTGACCTGGTACCTTCCGGAAGAGAGGAAGAACTGGTCCCGCAGCGTGATGATCGACCGCATGTGCGCCCTCATCGGCGGCCGCGTCGCGGAGGAAATCCTGAATGGAGAGCCTTCCACGGGCGCTTTGAACGACCTGGAGCGTATGACGGGCATGGCCTACAGCATGGTCCAGTACTACGGCATGAGCGAGAAGGTCGGGAATCTATCCTTCTACGACTCCACCGGCGCCCGCGGGTACAACCTGACCAAGCCCTATTCCGAGAAGACGGCTGAGTTGATGGACGAAGAAGTCAAGGCCATCGTCCAGGAGGTCCACGACCGCACCTTCCGTCTCATCGAGGAACACAAGGACGGTTTTATGCAGATGGGGGCGCTTCTTCTCGAAAAAGAAGTTATCTTTGCAGAAGATATCGAGCGGATCCTCGGTCCCAAGGTGAAGCCTGTGGAGGAGGAGCAGCCCGAACCGGCCAAGGAGCCCGAAGATAACACGGTGAATGAATAACACAGTCAAAAGGACCCTCTCGGGAATCTGCTTCCTGGCCATCGTCATCGGTGGCCTTCTTCTGGACAAGTACCTTTACGCCCTCCTGCTCACCTTCATGATGGTGACGATGCTGTACGAGTTTTACCGCATGACGATGGGGGGCGTGTTCCCGCGTACCCGCGCCCTGGCAATCGTGCTGGGATGCTGCTCGTTCCTGACCGTGTTCTGCGTCATGGCCTTCCGGCTGGATATCCGGCTCATCGGCATTACGGCCGTCCTCCTGCTCGTGCTGATGGTCTCTACGCTGATGGTGAAGGACAAGGCCGATTTCAAGCTTTTCGCATTCCTGTACACTGGCCTGATGTACATTGCGGCACCGCTAACCCTCTCGAACTTCGTGGTCTTTGACCAGACCGGCCAGTTCGACGGTCGCCCGATGCTCGCCTTCTTCATCATTATCTGGGCCTCTGACGTGGGCGCCTACTGTGTCGGAATGCTGCTCGGCAAGTATAGCAAGAAACTCTTCGAGAGCGTATCCCCGAAAAAGACCTGGGCGGGATTCTGGGGCGGTCTCGTTTTCGCCGTCCTGGCCGGTCTCATCCTGGTCTGGACGGGCTTGTGGACCTATCCCTGGTACCATGCCGTCATCCTCTCTATCATCATGCATGTGGCCGGCGTATTCGGCGACCTTTTCGAATCCCAGTGGAAGCGGGTGTGCGAGATCAAGGACTCCGGCAACATCATTCCCGGGCACGGCGGCATGCTGGACCGTTTCGACAGTGCCTTGTTCGCCATTCCGGCCGGCGTCATCTATCTGGTAATCATCGGCTTGCTTTAACCTTATCCTATGAAGCGACTGATTCGAAGCATCCGCATCGACAAAGACTCCTACGAGACGATCCTCATCGCCTGGTGCATCTGCGCCATCCTCATCTGGTTGAATGCACGCTTCATCCACAACCCGTGGATCTCCATTCCGATTTCGGCCATCCTCATTGTCTTCATGTGTTTCATCACCTGGTTCTTCCGGGTCCCGAACCGGACCGTGCCGGACTATGAGAATGACCGGATGGTGACTTCCGTGGCCGACGGAAAAGTGGTCATTGTCGAGAAAGTGTTCGAAAAGGAATATTTGCAGCGGGAATGCATCCAGGTTTCCGTCTATATGGACTTCTTCGATGTCCACTGCAATTTCTGGCCGGTGAACGGAAAGGTCACCTATTACAAGTATCACCCGGGGAAGTACCTGCTGGCTTTCCACCCCAAGTCGTCCGAACTGAACGAGCACTCATCCAGCTGTCTGCAGAACAAGTACGGGGAAGTGTTCTTCAAACAGATCGCTGGTACCTTCGCACGCCGGATTGTCTGCTATTCCGAGCCCGGCAACATGGAGAACAGGGGAGACCAGTGCGGCGTGATCAAGTTCGGTTCCCGCATCGACATGTTCCTGCCGCTTGACGCCGACATCCAGGTCAAGTTGGGGGACAAGGTCAAGGCGGTGGAATCCGTAATCGCCTACCTCCCGGAATAATCAATAGATATCGTCCAGCGTGACCGACGCAGAGCCCAGGACGGGCATCGTCGGATCATTGATGGTGCAGTCGATGACCAGCTTGTTCCCGCCCATCACGGAAACTTCCAGGAAACGCTTCTCTTCCGGCCAGTTGGCCATCATGTTGGCCGCCATGTCGTGCGTGTGTCCCACGTACCGGTAGATTTGATAGGGATAGCCGGCAGGCTCCAGGACTTTCTCCACGAGATAGCTGCTGCCGAACATGCCCCAGCGGCCGAATCCCATCTTTTCGTAAGCGACGGCGCCGTCCTCGGTGCCATGGATGAGCAGCTGGGGACACGGGGCCCGTTTGTATTCGGGTTTGCCGGAATCGGACATGATGGCGCCCGCAAAGGACATCACGCCGGCGAAATGGAACCCTTCCGGAAGGATGGCCGCCCGGACGGTCCGGTTGCAGGCCTCCAGTTCGGAGGAGAGTGAAATCATCGCGCCCGCCGAGCTGCCAGAAATGACGATGTTGTCCATGTCGACCCCCAGTTCTTCCTGATGGTCAGCCAGATAACGGACAGCGGCAAACACATCCTCGACCCCCATGTCGACGGCCTTCTTGGTGTAATTCGCGCTTTGGATCAGGTGGAACAGGTCGAACCTCATCGGAACGCCTTTAAGTCCCAGCCGATAGTCGACGGAGACCACGCGATAACCGTTCTCATTCAGGAGTTTGAACCAGGGGAGCACCCAGGGATCGTCCCGCTGGCCCATGATGAAGCCGCCCCCGAAGACGAACAGGATGGTCGGACGCTGCAACGTATCGCCGGGAATGACGGCCGGTTCGTAAACGTCCATGAACAAGTCACACGTGTCACGCTGGGCGACCATATAGGTCGATTTCTGGGCGAAGGCGAGGGAGGTGACAAGCAGGCCCAGGAGGAGCAAGATCGTTCGTTTCATCGTTCTGATTCAATAAGTTCAACCAATTTGTCAACGGCTTCGGAATCCGGGATATGCCGGAGGACCGGTTCTTTTCCCCGATAGATGGTCACTTTGCCGCCACCTTCCCCGACATAGCCCCAGTCGGCGTCGGCCATCTCGCCGGGGCCGTTGACGATGCAGCCCATCACGGCGATGACGACATCCTTCAGGTGACCGGTCCTTGCCTTGACGGCCTCAAAGGCTTCCTGCAGGTTGTACATCGTCCGTCCGCAACCGGGGCAGGCGATATACTCGGGGCGATAGAACTTCCGGCGGCAGGCTTGCAGCAGTTCATCGGCCAGGTATGCGGCGAAAGAAGGCTCCAGCTCCGGGAAAGCCACCGAATCGATCGTCCTGTCCAGCAAGGGTTTGCCATAGTCGCAGGCGGCTTTCAAAACAATGCTTTCCCGTTCGGAAAGTTCAGGGGCAGGGGCCCCCGAGTACCTCGCAGCCAAATACCTTGCTACTGGGATCTCATTCTCCGGAGGCTCAGTCAGCGATACGCGGACCGTATTGCCGATTCCCTCCGAGAGAAGGGTGGAAATCGCGACGCAGGATTTGATGCGGCCGGAGTCCCCGTTACCGGCCTCCGTCACACCCACATGGAGCGGAAAGACGACACCCCTTTCCTGCATCATCCGGGCAAGTTCCCGGTAAGCTTCGATCATGACGACCGTATTGCTGGCCTTCAGCGAAACCACGACCTCATAGAAATCCGCCTCGATGCACATCTCGATCCACTCCATCGCCGCCAGGGCCATCGCTTTCGGCGTATTCCCGAAACGGTCCACGATATAGCTGCCCAGGGAGCCGTGGTTCAGGCCGATCCGGATCGCCGTCTCGCAACGCTTGCATTCCTCCAGGAAACGGGCGAACTGCCGGCGGGCCTCATCATGGTCCTTGTGGAAATTGCCCGGGTTGATCCGGACCTTTTCCACGACGGAAGCCACGGCAATGGCCGTCTCGGAGGAGAAATGGATGTCCGCGACCAGCGGGACATGGCAGCCGGCAGCACGCAGCCGTGCCTTGATTTCCCGGACATGGGGGACATCCTGCAGGCCGGGGACCGTGATGCGGATCAGCTCCGATCCGGCCGCAGCCAGCCGAAGGCATTGGGCGACAGTGGCTTCCACATCATACGTATGGGTATTGCACATCGTCTGGACGACGACCGGGTGGGACCCTCCGATGAGGACATCACCCACCCTGACTACTCTGGTTTCCATCCTTTAAGGCTCGTTAGATTCCATTTCTTCGGCTACCATCTCACGCGCCATCCGGCGCAGTTTGCTTCTGGTGTGTCCGCGGCGGGGCGTCAGCTGGTAATAGACTCCGAAAGTGACAGCGCCATCCAGGGGATAGGCGAAGCGGTAATAGTAGGGACTCGCGACATCGGGCTGATAGAAAGACGACCAGCCCCATTTGACCTGAAGCCCCAGGTGGAACTCGAACGGATCCAGCATGAGACCCAGTCCGAGACCGCCCTGGACACCGTACGTCCACCGCCGGTCCGTTTCCAGGAACTCATTGACAATCGCTTCCCGGACCCGGGGACCGATCCGGGTGATGTTCATCCGGTAGCCCCCGTACATGCCGGCCTTGGCCATGATCTTGACGTATTGGCCCATGTCAAAATGGAAATGGCTCAGGAGGAAGGCTTCGGGAACTTCCATATAGGCCTCGTAGGCCCCGTCGATGGTCTGGCGGTAGGTAATTCCTTCAATCTCATATTCCTTGAAGTTGTAACCCTCGAAATTGTGCTGGAAACCGACTTCCATCCCCACCATCGGGAAGGTGTTCATCATCGTCGCATACCGGGTGACCGAGAAACCGTACACCGGCAGCTGCGGATAGAAACTGACGGTACGCGGGGGATTGAAGTAGCCGTGCTCCAGGGAAACGCCGCCGTGCACACCAACGATCCAATAATCGTTGATCCTGGCCCGGTTGACCAGGCTCATGTTGTCCAGATACTCGTCCGTCACGGAATCCGGGAGATGGAAGAACTCCTGGTCCGGATCGATGTGCTTTTTCTTTCCCTGGGCGCAGAGAGGAAGGACGGCCAGGACCGCCAGCAGGGTCAGCAGGATCTTCTTACTCATTTGAACAGTTCCTCCATGTCGATTTTCTGTTCATACTCGGTCCGTTCGGGGATGTCGATCAGGAACTGGTCCTTGATCTTGAAGAACTTGACCTTTTCCGGCTGCCGGTGCTCCAGGAGGTTTCCGGTATCGACCAGGCCGTTCTTGTTCCGGTCTTCCGTCATCCGGATGCAGTACTTGCCGGCCTTCACATAGGGGAAAACGACCGTCTGGTCGGAATCGATGATGAAGCTGCGGATGACCTTGTCCCGCTTCTCGCCGAGCAGGTCGATGATGTAGCGGCTTTTCACTTTCGACATTTCCAGGGAGATGGTGCTCAGTTTTTCATCCTTGGGAAGCGACACTTTCAGTTCGGTGCTGTCGTTGTAATAGCCGTTGACATCCCGGAACTTCCGGTAAGGGACCTTCAGGAAGTACTCGAAGCCGTCCTGCAGTTTCTCGACGGGCATCACGGTATAGAGGCGGAGATTGTCGGGATCCCTGGTCACCTTGAAACGCTCCCGCTTCTCCTGCTGGCGGGGATTCACGGAACGGAACCGGAGTGAATCCCAGGCCTCCTGGATCAGGGGGTACTTGAACTCCAGGCGGAAGCCGTACTGCTCGACGGTCGTGGGATCGACTTCCCCCTTGAATACGGCGATGGTGTCCTCGTGCTTGACGTTCTTCTGCGAACTCTTCTGCATCTCGGCCTTCACCTTCTTGTCGAAAGCCAGCTTGACCGTCTCGTCCGTCGGTACCAGTTTCCCCAGGGTGTCGGTCTTGTCATAATTGATGAGCAGATGGAGCGTATCCGGCATCTTGCGCTGGTCATTCACCCACAGTTCGAGGCTGTCTTTCTGGGGATTGAACTGGGAGATCAGCTTTTCCTCCGGCAACCCCTTGATTCTCATGGAGTGGATGTTGGCTCCGGGGGCCATGAAGGTCAGGTATGCCGTCCGGAGCCCCACGCGTTCCTTCTTCACGATGAACTGCTTGGAGGGTTTCTCCCGGAAAAGGTTCAGTTCCACGTCGGTCTTGCGGGCCAGGCACAGGGCAGTATCCTTCATGTTGAACTTCTTGAGTTCGTAGAGGGAATCGTTGTAGACCGTCGTCGGCCGGAAAGGCTTGTCCAGGAAGGCGACGCTCTCCTGGTCAGGCTCATAGATGTTGTTGTTGTTCGCATCCCGGATGGCATAGACCCGGTACAAGGTATCCTTGATATTCCGCAGGCTGAAGAAGCCCCATTCGTCAGTCTTGGCCGCCGCGTCGGGCCGGTGAAGGAAGACGGCGGAGTCGGCGTGGTCCTTGTACAGCAGGACGGTGGCGCCGGCAACGGGTTTCAGGGTATTGCAGTCCTGGACCAGGCCGGTCATGCACATCGAATCAATCTGGGAACCTGTGGAGAAAACCAGCGTGAAGCCCTCATACTTGTTCCCTTCGTTGTTGTCGGCAATGGCGCCCGTAATGTCCAGGGTATAAGTCGTATTCGAGTCCAGGTCGGATTCGAAGGAAACGATGATGCTCTTGCCGGAAATCTTGTATTTCGGCTTCTTCTCCAGCGGAGGGGACAGGAAGATGTTGTTGGGTTCCTTCACCACGACATACTCGTCGAAGGTGAACTTGATCTGGGTCTTATGGGTCGGGACGTTCACCGTACCGGGGAGCGGCGCCGTCTTCACGAGGACCGGAGGAATCGTATCCTTCGGACCTCCGGTAGGCGGAGTCGTGGTATTCGCGCATCCGGAGGGGAACATCATCGCCCCGAGGACCAGGGCGGCCGGGATGAGCGGGAGGTATTTCGACAATTTCTTCTTCATACACAAAGCTTTATAAATCCACGCGGGACACCGACTCGATGCCCTCAATGGTCCCCAGTTTCTTGATGATCTTGTCCAGGACGTCCCGGGAATTGACGTACAGGTCGATATATCCTTCAAAGATGCCCTGGTCGGCGCTCAGGTTCAGTTTCCGCATGTTGGCGCCCATCACGAGGGAAAGGTAGCGGGAGATCTCGTTCAGGAGGCCCATCCGGTCCAGTCCCTTGAGCGAAATGCGTACCAGGAAGGACTTGTCCCCGGTTTCTTCCAGCCATTTCGGGACCACGACCCAGTCTCCGTGGGTAGCGGCGATCTCCTCGGCGACCGGACAGGATTTCTTGTGGACGGTGATCTTTCCGTCCGGCGACTTGAATCCGACGACCGGATCGCCGGGAATGGGGTTGCAACAGGTGGCGATGACATACTGGTGTCCGTCATCGTCCTTCCCGCCGATGACATAGATTTCTTCCTGGGAAGGCTTGGGGGACGGCTTCGCAGGCCCGTGCAGGATCTTGCGGAGGAGAGATACCCGCTGACGGGACTTGAGGATGTCCGGCAGGTTGTCAAGCTTCACCTGGCCAATGCCGATCTTGTAATACAGGTCGTCCCGGTCGGTGGCCGCGTAGGCCGCGTCCAGGCGCTGCAAACGGTCCTCGCTCAGTTTGAATCCCAGGGCTTTCGCCTGGTCTTCCAGGGTTTTCCGTCCGAAATCGACCGTCTGCTTCCGTTCATTCTTGAAATAGTCCATCACCAGGGAACGGGCCTTCCGGGTCTGCAGGAACTGGAGCCACTCGCGCTTCGGGTGTTCTTCCTCTGCCGTGATGATCTCAATCTGGTCGCCGGTCTTGATCACATGGTTCAGGGAGACCAGCCGCTGGTTCACCTTGCCGGCAATGGCCTTGTGGCCGATCTCGGTATGGATCAGGTAGGCGAAGTCCAGGACCGTCGCCCCCTTCTGGATGGAGCGCTGCTCGCCCTTCGGGGTGAACACGTATATATCCGTGAGGGTGAGGTCGTTGTGGATGATGTCCAGCAGTTCCAGCGCATTGACGTCCGGATTTACCAGGATCTCCTTGATCTGGTTGAGCCACAGGTCCATCTCGCTGTCGTTTTCCCCGATGTAGCCATTCTGCTTGTAAGTCCAGTGGGCGGCGATTCCCTTCTCAGCGATGTCGTCCATCCGCCGGGTCCGGATCTGGACCTCGACCCAGATGCCGGAAGGACTGAGCAGGGTGCAGTGCAGAGCTTCGTAGCCGTTGGACTTGGGGTGCTTGACCCAGTCTCGCAGCCGCTCGGGCATATAGCGGTAGATGCCGGTAATCGTCGAGAATACGTGGTAGCACTGGTCACGTTCGGTCTCCCCGGAATCCGGATTCGCGTCGAAGATGATCCGGATGGCATACAGGTCGTATACCTGTTCGAAGGATATGTGCTTGACCTGCATCTTGTTCCAGGCGGAATAAGGCGTCTTCACCCGCTTCTTGATCTCGAACTGGAAACCGGCCTTCGTCAGGGCCTCCTCGATCGGGGCGACGAAGGCATCCATCTCCTTCTGCCGTTCCTGGATGTTCCGGTTGATCTTGGCATCGATCTCCGCATAGGCTTCCGGCTCCTTGTAACGGAGCCAGATGTTCTCGAGCTCGGACTTGACACCATAAAGACCCAGCCGGTGGGCGAGGGGAATGAAGATGAACATCGTCTCGCTCAGGATCTTGTCCCGCTTGTGCTCCGGCATGAATTCGATGGTCCGGCAGTTATGGAGCCGGTCCGCCAGCTTGATGAGTACGACGCGGGGGTCGTCGTTGAGCGTCAGGAGGATCCGCTTGAAATTCTCAGCCTGGAGGCTGCGGGCCGACAGATGGGTCTTGTCCTCGTTGTCCAGGACGGTCTTGATCTTCGTCAAACCGTCCACGAGGCTCGCCACCTTGTCTCCGAAACGTTCGCGGAGGTCATCCACCGTATAGTCCGTATCCTCCACGACATCGTGCAGGAGAGCGGCCGATATGGACTTGTACCCGAGTCCGATGTCATCCACCACGATCTGGGCGACCGCAATCGGATGGAGCATATAGGGCTCTCCGCTGCGGCGCCGTACGTTCTTGTGTGCCTCGTTGGCAAAGTCGAACGCACGCCGGACGACATCCAGCTCCCGATCATCGGCACACCGACGCTGCGCCGAGGCGTACAGGACCGCCCAGTCGCGCGCAATGGCGTCGTAATCTTTCTCGTCAAACTCGGAATAGCTCATAGTATCTCTTTCAGGTTCAAATGGTTCACATTCTGGAACGAATAGGACAGCTCAGCCCCGTACAAGATGATGGTCCAACCGAAGTTCAGCCAGATCATGAACAGGGGAAGGGCGGCCAGGACACCGTAGATGGCATTTTGCTTGGCCACGAGGACCTGGGTCTCCAGGTAGAGGAACTGGATGCCCGTAAAGATCAGGCCGGCGATGACGGCGGCCTTGAAGGCAGGGCGCGTCTTGACCCGGGCCGCCGGGATGTACTTGTACATCGCCGTAAGGATCAGGATGGATGCCCCGGCGAACAGGGCCCACGAAAGGAAAGTCTTCAGATGATCCGAGAAGAAGAGCCCGCTCGGAACGATATAGTCCAGCACGGTCGAATAGACGACGGAGCCGGAGAAGAACAGGGCGATCACGAAAGGGGAGAGGATGACGACGCCAAGGACGATGCCCAGCAAGCGGAAGATACTGCGTTTCTCCTGGGCCTTCCAGACGTTGTTGAAGACGCGTCGGACCGACAGCATCAGCCAGATAACAATCCATACGAACGACGCCATGCTGATGAAGCCGAACAGGCCCGACTCCGCGGTCGAAATGATCTTTTCCGAAGCGTTGAGCAGGTCTTCGATCAGTTTCTGGTTGCTGATATTGGCATACAGGAAGGCGCTGAACTGGTCGGCGATGCCGATCCCGCTGGTCAGGTACAGGCCGATGGCGATGAACGGAACCACGGACATCATGCTCTGGTAGGCGAGCGCCGTCACCTGGAAACCGATCTTCTGGTCGGAGAAGACCTTGAGCATCACGAAGACGACCTTGATATCCTGCACCAGCCGGGCCTTCCAGCGGGACAGGTCCTCCAGGTTCAGATACCACATGTCGTGCGTCACGAACCGGATGATCCGCTTGACGATGATGGTCGCCCAGCGGATCCGGACTTCCGTCCAATGCGCAATCCGTGAGAAGAGTTTCATGGTTCAGAAAAGGGTTAATTCAGCATCAGCCGAAGCGCCCCCGGCAAGGTTTCCTTCCGGAAGGAGCTTGCAGAATGCATCTTCATCCAGGATGGGAATGCCCAGGGATTCAGCTTTCCTGATCTTTTCGGGACCGGGTTTGGAACCGGCCAGGAGGAAGGCGGTCTTGCCGGAAACGGAGCCGCTGTTCTTGCCGCCGTTGGCCTCGATGAGCGCCTTCATCTCGTCGCGGGAGATGGAGAAATTGCCACTGATGACGATGGTCTTGCCGGCCAGGGCGTCGGAAGCGTTTTCAGCCTTGTTGACAACAGCCATCTGCAGGCCGGCTGCCTTCAGGCGTCCGATCTCCTTCAGATGCCGCTCATCCCGGAAATACCGGTACACACTCTCGGCGATGACTTCACCCACCTCGGGCACGGCGGCCAACTCCTCCTTCGAAGCCTGCGCCAAGGTATCGATATCCCCGAAATGCCGGGCGATGTCCCGCGCCGTAGTCTCGCCCACGTAACGGATGCCAATGGCGAAAAGGACGCGCTCAAAAGGGACATTCCGGGACTCCCGCAGGCTGTCCAGGAACCGCTGCGCCGCACGCTCCTTCCAGCCTTCCAGCATGACGAGCTGGCTCTCGCGAAGCTCATAGAAATCGGCCGGGGTCTTCACCAGGTCCAGGTTGTAGAGCTGATCCACGGTGGCATCGCCCGCAAGCACATTCATGGCCTTCCGGCCGAGGAAATGCACGAGTTTGCCCTTGATCTGTGTGGGGCAGCCGTCCGTATTGGGGCAGAACCACTTGGCTTCTCCCTCGGGCTTTACGAGCGGCGTGCCGCAATCGGGGCATACCTTCGGGAAGGCCGGGCGCTTTGCGCCGGGCTGCCGCTTGGATTCTTCCACGCCCGTGATTTTGGGGATGATCTCCCCGCCTTTCTCCACGTACACCCAGTCCCCTTCGTGGATGTCCAGCATGGCCATCTGGTCCTCATTCACGAGGGTGGCGCGCTTCACCATGGTTCCGGACAGGAAGACTGGTTCCATGTTCGCTACGGGGGTCACCGCGCCGGTGCGGCCCACCTGGTAGTCGATGGAAAGGATGGGCGTCAGGGCCTGCTCCGCCTTGAACTTGTATGCGACCGCCCAGCGCGGGGACTTGGCCGTATAGCCGAGCATGCGTTGGGCGTCCATTTCATTGATTTTGATAACGATGCCGTCGGTGGCATACGGAAGCTGCTTGCGGGCCGTATCCCAATGGGCGATGAAGGCCTCGATCTCCTCGATGCTTCGACAGATGCGGCGCTCATCGGATACAGGAAGTCCCCAGGCAGCGGCAGCCTTGAGTGCCTCGTCGTGGGTGGGGAAGTCCACCTGCCCGGCCGGGATATGATACAGCGTACACATCAGGCCGCGGTTCGCGACCTCCTCCGGATCCTGCAGCTTCAGAGAGCCGCTGGCTGCGTTGCGCGGGTTCGCAAAAGGCTGGTCCTCATTGGCTTCCCGCTCCCGGTTCAGCCGGTCGAAGGATTCGTACGGCATCAGCACCTCGCCGCGGATCTCGAATTCTTCCGGCCAGCCGGATCCTGTCAGCGTCCCGGGAATGTTGGCAATGCGGCGGGCGTTGGCTGTCACATCGTCACCCACCACGCCGTCGCCGCGGGTCAAGGCCCGGAACAGTTTGCCATTCCGGTAAGTCAGGCAGATCGCCGTGCCGTCGAACTTGAGTTCACAACTGTAGGTAAACGGAATCTCCAGGGTCCTGGATGCCCGCTCGGCGAATTCCTCCACCTCGCCGATGCTGTAAGTGTTGCCCAGCGACAGCATCGGATACCGGTGCGGATATTTCGCGAACTCCTTTCCGGCACCGGGCTCGGCATTCTGACTGTCAGGCGTTTCCAGGTCACTGCCCACACGCTGGGTGGGGGAGTCAGCTGTCCGGTATTCCGGATACTGCGCCTCCAGTTCCTCCAGCTCGTGCATCAGCTGGTCGTACTCGTAGTCCGACATCGTGGGCGCGTTCTCCACATAGTACTTCCGGCTGTTCTCCCAGAGAACCGCCTTCAGCTGTTCGATCCGCTGCTTCGCCTGCGTGTAATCCATTCCGGTGCTTTTTGGTATCAAATAACAAATATAAGCATTCTTCTCAAATATTTTATATTTGAACCCGGCAAAACCGGCCCGTGCGGTGTTATTTTTGCATAGGAGGGGTCATGCGACAAATCCTAGCCATTTTGTTCATGTTCCTGCCATTCCTCTCCTCCGCCTCCGGAGTTGAGGTGAAAGTCCGCAAGGGAACGAGCCATTTTGACAGTGACATCGTGTGCACGGTCCGTGACGGAAGGGTGTACAAGAAGCACTCCAACTTCAATTCCGACATCATCTGCACGATACGGAAGGACCGTATTTACAAGGGAACAGGTTCATACACGTCAGACGTGCTCTATACTGTCCGGGATGGCCAGGTGTACAAAGGTACTTCGACCTTCCGCTCCGACATCCTGCTGACCATCCGTGACGGACAGGTTTACCGGGGCACATCGACCTTCCGGTCCGATATCGTGGCGACCATCAAGGATGGCAGCGTGTACGACGGCACTTCCAGTTTCCGCTCGGACATCCGCTTCACCTTCGACGGTCCGCTTACCCTCGAAGAATTCATCGCCGTCTGGCATGCGGTGAACTATGTCTATTGACCTATGGAAAATACCATCAACGAAGACAAGAAATGGAAGATACTCTCGACCGAGTATCTGATCCGGAGGCCGTGGCTGACGGCCCGGCGCGATGTCGCCGAACTGCCGGACGGCCGCATCAATCACGAATATTATGTGCTGGAATATCCGGACTGGGTCAACATCATCGCCGTCACCAAGGACGGAAAGATGGTCATGGAGCGCCAGTACCGGCACGGACTCGGAAACACCTGCTATGAACTGCCCTGCGGCGTGATCGAGAAGGGCGAAAAGCCCCTGGAGGCCGCCCGGCGCGAACTCTTGGAGGAAACGGGCTATGCGGGAGGGGAGTGGCAGGAGTGGATGACGCTCTCTCCGAATCCAGCCACTTCCACGAATCTCGCGCACAGTTTCCTCGCCGTCGGCGTGGAAAAGGTCGACGGACAGCACCTGGATGCCACGGAAGACATCGACGTATACCTGCTCAGCCAGGACTATGTCCGGGAGCTTCTGGAAAACAACCAGATCCTCCAGGCCCTCATGGCCGCCCCGCTTTGGAAATACTTTTACGGAAAAGACCTATGAATACCATCTGGATTGTACTGCCAATCCTGACGCTCCTGATGTTCGATCTGGGGCTCGCGCTCCGCTTCGAGGATTTCGGACGCGTCTTCCGCCATCCCTGGCCCATCGCAGTGGCCCTTGTGGGCCAGCTGGTTTTCCTCCCGGCCATTGCCCTTGGCTTGGCATACCTGCTGAAACTGCCGCCGGTTTTCTTCATCGGCCTGGTGCTCATCGCCTGTTGCCCAGGTGGCAGTTCGTCCAATGTGTTTTCCAAATTGGCAAATGGCGATGTTGCTCTTTCAGTGACACTTACAGCCCTTAGCAGCATCATCACTTTATTTACGATTCCCTTCATCATGAGCTGGGCTACCCGGCTGGTAGGGGAGAGCGTGGGCATTACCCTGCCCGTCGGAAACCTCATCAAGCAGAACCTGGTCCTGATGCTTCTGCCGGTCCTGCTGGGCATCGGCCTGCACTATGCCTGGCCCAAGGCGGCGGAGAAGGTAGACAAGGTCCTCACGAAACTGGCCTTCCCGCTGCTGCTCGTGCTGATCACCGTCTTCTACATCCAGCACCGGCACACCATCCTGGACAACATCGGAGTGCTGGGCCTCTGCGTGACTGCCCTCATCCTGCTGGCCATCGGCCTGTCCTCGCTACTGTCCCGGCTCGTCCGGAACGATGCCCGGCAGCGCCATACCGTAGTCATCGAAGTGGGCATGCAGAATGCCGCGCAGGCGATTTCCATCGCCTCCAGCCCGCTGATCTTCGCCAATGACGAAATGGCCATCCCGGCCATCCTCTATTCCCTCATGATGAACATCGTCCTGCTCACATATGTCGCGGTCGTCAAGAAAAAGAAGGAATTGTAATTAAAATTCCTTAAATTTGCATGATTTGGGAAAACAACGAACAAACTCTTATAGCATCATGAAAGATTCCATCATCATCCTCTGCGGAGGCGGCCCGGCTCCGGGTATGAACACTGTCGTCATGTCTGTCGCGAAGACGTTCCTTTCCAACGGTTACCGTGTCATCGGCCTGCACGGCGGTTACAGCGGCCTTTTCAGCAAGACCCCGCGCACCGAGGACATCGATTTCTTCAAGGCGGACGCCTACTTCAACCGGGGCGGCAGCTACCTGCAGATGAGCCGTTTCAAGCCCACCGACAAGGATTTCGAGGAGAACTTCAACCTGGGCCTGTTCCAGGACAACAACATCAAACTCCTGGTGACCGTGGGCGGTGACGATACCGCTTCCACCGCGAACCGCATCGCCAAGTTCCTGGAGGCGAAGCAGTACCCGATCCACAACATCCACGTCCCCAAGACCATCGACAACGACCTTCCGTTGCCGAACAACGCCCCCACCTTCGGCTTCAACTCCGCCAAGAACGAGGGCGCGCACCTGGCCCGCACCGTGTACGAGGATGCCCGCACCAGCGGCAACTGGCTCATCATCAGCGCCATGGGCCGCAGCGCCGGCCACCTGGCCCTGGGTATCGGCGAGGCCACGCACTGCCCGATGACCATCATCCCCGAGATGTTCAACAAGACGGAAATCTGCCTGGACAAGATCGTCAAGCTCGCCCTTTCCGCCATCCTGAAGCGCAAGCTCCTGGGAATCGGCTACGGCACCGTCGTCGTCGCCGAAGGCGTGTTCCACGACCTGGATCCGCAGGAAATCAAGGACGCCGGCGTGTCCATGACCTATGACGAGCACGGCCATCCGGAACTCGGCAAGATCTCCAAGGCGGTCCTCTTCAACGATATCCTCGAGAAGGAGTTCAAGAAGATCGGCCTGAAGGTCAAGACCCGTCCGGTGGAGATCGGCTACGATGTCCGCTGCCAGGACCCGATCGCCTACGACCTCACGTACTGCTCCGAACTCGCCATGGGCGCCTACGAACTCTTCGCCAAGGGGGAGACCGGCTGCATGGTGTATGTCGATGCCGACGGCGAGGCCCATCCGCTGTACCTGAAGGACCTGCAGAACGCCGAGGGCAAGATTCCGCCGCGCCGCGTGAACATCGAAGGCGGTACCTCCCAGAACTACTTCAACCACATCTGCCACTTCATCACGCCGGCCGACTATGAGGCCGCGAAGAAGTATGTCGCCGATCCGGAGACCTACGACTTCAAGAAGATCCTGAACTGGTAAGAGCCGGGCGTCATATCGTCCTTTGTCTTTTCGTCCTTCTGGCAGCCTCCTGCCGGAAGGACGATATTGTCATGGAACAGTCTGAGGAACAGGAGGTTATCATTCCTCAAGTTCCGGAAGTCCCGCCCGCCATCATCCCGGATGACCTGAAAAAGCTGGCGAGGGTATACATCCTCACGCCCGACGGCCAGGAAATCACCAGCAAGCATACCTGGGTGGAACTCTGCCGGATCCAGATCACCGGCGACGACGGCGAGATCCTCTTCGAAAAAGACAGTCTGATGGTCAAGGGGCGGGGGAATTCCACCTGGTACAATTTCCCCAAGAAGCCGTATACCCTGAAGCTCCGGCACCAGGCCGACCTGTTCGGCACCGGCAAGAGCAAGCATTATGTGCTGCTGGCCAACTGGATGGACCGGACCCTGCTGCGGAACGTGGTGGCGTTCGAGGTCGCCCGCCGCACCAGCCTGGACTGGACTCCTTCCGGGCGGTTCGTGGAACTGTACCTGAACGGCAAGCACCAGGGCAATTACTGGCTGGGAGAGAAAGTCAACGTGGAAGGATCCAAGTTCAAGGCGGATTACCTTTTTTCCCTGGATGTCAGCGACTGGGAGGAAACCGATTTCACGATCGATTACGGGTTCAGGCCCAATTCCTGGCAACCCGGCCTCCCGGTCGAGGTCAAGCATCCGGACAGGGACGACCTGGAAGCGGCCGAATTCGAAAAGGTCCTTTCCGATTCCCGGATATTGCTGGACCGTATCGGGGAAGCCTTGGAGGCCGGGACGTGGAAAGGGATGATCGACCTGGACAGTTTCTGCGACTGGTACATCGTCCATGAGCTGACCGGGAACATGGAGCCCAACCACCCCAAAAGCTGCTATTACCATTATCGGGACGGTATGCTGGTGGCTGGTCCCGTCTGGGATTTCGACTGGTATACTTTCATCCCGGGGGTGAAGGGCCTGCAGATCGATCACAGCCTGTTTTACGGGAATCTCCTTCAGCATGACGAATTCAAGGCCAGGCTCAAACTGAGATGGGCCGCCCTCAAACCCGCTTTCACGACGCTGGGATCGTTTGTGGACGAGCAGGTGGAGATCATCCGGTTTTCCGAGGCGGTCAACCATCAGCAGTGGCCCATCGGGCAATGGATCAACGGAGACGAAAACCTTTCCTTCCAAGAGGCGGTCGACCGGCTTAAACTCGCCTTGCAGGAACGGATTTCCGAGGTGGAAATCGGAATCTACTCGCTATGAAACAGATCATTTACCAGCTTCTGCCCCGCCTGTGGGCGAACGGGAAATTCTCCGGCATCGACGGAGAAAGCCTGGATTACATCAAAGGACTCGGAGTGGATTCCGTCTGGTACACGGGTATCATCCGGCACGCGACGAGAAAAGCGGACGAAGGCTGTACGCCCTCGCACCCGCAGATCGTGAAAGGGGAGGCGGGATCACCTTATGCCATCACGGATTACTATGATGTAAATCCCTATCTGGCAACGGATCCGGAGAACCGGATGGAAGAATTCCTTCAACTGGTGGAACGCACCCATCAGCACGGACTCAAGGTGATCATGGACTTTGTTCCGAACCATGTGGCTCGGGACTATCAGAGCCATCTTCCGGGTGTCCGCTCCCTGGGTGCCGATGACGACACTTCCGTTCACTGGGCGGCTGAAAACGATTTCTTCTATTACCCCGGTGAAACGCTTCGGCTTCCGGAAGCCTGTACCGGCAACGCCTATTACGAGTATCCCGCCAAGGCATCCGGCAACTGTTTTTCATCGGCCCCGTCCGTCAACGACTGGTACGAAACCATCAAGATCAATTACTGCGACTTCCATACGGGCACCTGGGACAAGATGTACGACATCGTCCGTTTCTGGGCGCTCAAGGGCGTGGACGGCTTCCGGTGCGATATGGTGGAACTGGTTCCTCCCGCCTTCCTGCAATGGCTCATCGCCCGGATCAAGTCCGAATTCCTGTACATCCGGTTCATCGCCGAGGTATATGAGAAGGAAAAATACCGGAAGTACGTGGAAGAGGTCGGATTCGACCTCCTGTACGACAAGTCCGGTCTTTATGACACGGTCCGCTCCGTAACCTGTGACGGCTTGACGGCCCAGGCACTCACTTGGAACTGGCAGTTCCTCGGCGACCTACAGCCACGGATGCTGAACTTCCTGGAAAACCACGACGAGCAGCGCGTCGCCTCCGACTTCTTCGCCGGCAGTGCCGAAGCGGGCTACGCCGCCCTAGGTGTCTCGCTCCTGTTGAACACAGCCCCTTTCATGCTGTATTTCGGAGAAGAAGTGGGGGAGCGGGGTATGGACGACGAACCCTTCAGCGGCGTCAACGGCCGCACTTCCATCTTCGACTGGTGGACGGTCAAAAGCCTCCAAGCCCTTCGACAGTATATCTCGGACGGGCGTAAAGGATTGAATACCAAGCAGAAATCCATTCTGAAGCGCTATCGCGAGGCACTGTCTCTCGCCCGACGTCCCGCTTTCAAGGAGGGAAAAACCTTCGACCTCGGCTATTGCCAGGGCAAGGGCTTCCATCCCGACCGTCACTTCGCCTTCCTCCGCGGCGACGGTTCCGAAACCTGGCTCGTCGTTGCCAATTTCGGTCCCGACGCCACGGTTTCTGTCACCATTCCTCCGGAAGCATCCTCCTACCTCGGAGCCCAGCTCCCTTCAACCCAAACCGTCAAAATCCCCTCTAAAGATTTTATGGCACTACGGTTGGTATAGCAGGGTTCTCTTCCCCAACCTGTGCCACCCTCGGCATCATAAGAGGGAGGGGCCCTTTAGGGAGGGGTCGCATAGCGACGGTTGGGGAAGAGACTCCTGCTATTCCGATTGCCGTCTCCTGAATTCGGCAACGGTAATTGCCGTGGCGACAGCCGCATTGAGGGATTCCGAACCCGGGTCGTCGGCCGGATAAGGGGGAATGTAGAGACAGTCGCTCACGCAGGCGGCCGTTTCGCCGGAAATGCCGTTCGATTCATTGCCGATGACGATGACCGAAGGGGCCGCTGCTCCGCAGTCCAAGGTACGCTGATAGAGGTTCTGCCCGTCCAGGAAAGTGCCGTAGACGTGCCCACCGGCAGCAAGGACGGACCGGCAGAAGGAAGGGATGTCCAAGGAATGGAAGGGAACCCGGAAAATGGCTCCCATAGTGGCCTGGACCACCTTGGGATTGTACAGGTCCACCGTATCTTCCGACGCGATGACCGCATCGATGCCGAACCAGTCGGCAATCCGGAGAATCGTGCCCAGGTTGCCGGGATCGCGGATGCCGTCCAGGGCCAGGTACAGGCCGCTGGCAGGCTGGAAACCGGTGCGGGAGGGCTTACGGACCACCGCCAGGACGGGGGAGGGAGAAGAGAGGCTGGACAGGCGTTCCATCGCATCTTCGCCGATTTCCTCCCGGCGGTACACCTTGACAACTTCGAATCCGGAAGCCTGCGCCTCGGCAACCATTTTCCCGCCTTCGACGACGAACAGACCGGTTTCATCCCGGAACTTCTTCTGGGAAAGGGAGCGGACCTGCCGCAGTTCATTCTTGGAGATACTCATACCTTGCAAAGTTATACATAATTCTTGGCGAAATACACAGGAAAAGTGTTAATTTTGTAGGAATGAACCTTCGGAAACTCATAGGGGTCCTGATGCTGGGTGCGGCCGTCGTATCCTGCAGCACCACCCGTATCCTGCCCCCGGGGAAATACCGGCTCGCCGGGAACAGGATAAAGGTGGAAGGCCGGCAGGTGTCCAGTTCCGAACTCGGCAAGTACGTGGCCCAGAAGCCCAATCCCTCCCTGCTGGGTTACAGTCCGTCGGTCGCCATCTACAACTGGGCCGACACCGCCGACACCTGGTGGAACAACCTGGTCCGGACCTTGGGATCCGCCCCTGTCGTTTTCGATTCCACCCAGGTCGCCGCGAGCATCGACAACATGGTCAACCACCTGGATTACATCGGTTTCTACGGTTCGCAGATCCGGAGCGAGACCGAATACCGGGGAAGGAGGGCCTATGTGACCTACTATGTCCATCCGGGACGCCGGTACAGGATCGGGTCCATCTCGTATGACCTGCCCAAGGACCTGGAGTTCGTGGACGAGTTCGAAGCGGACCTGAGGCGCTCGACCATCAAGGTGGGCCAGTATCTGTCCGAGGCCGCCCTGGAGGAGGAGACCAGCCGTTCGTCCCAGTATTTCCGCAACCGGGGCTACTACGGTTTCAACCAGAGTTTCTATTATTTCGAGGCGGACACCCTGTCTTCCGACGGCATCGCCGACCTCAAGATGTTCATCCGCGAGTACCCGCGCAGCGGAACCCCTGACCAGGCCAAGCCCCACCGGAAGTTCCGCATCGGCGAAGTCACCCTTTCCTATCCGGAGGAAGTGCCCATCCGGACCTCCATCCTTGAAGACCTGAACATCCTCCATCCCGGGATGCCATACAGTGAGCGGCTGGTGAATGCCAACTATTCCCGCCTGTCCAACCTGAGCGTGTTCAACGGCGTGAACGTGACGATGAATCCCGTTTCGGACGACGTCGTGGACTGCAACATCCTCCTCCAAAGCGGCGGTATCCAGGGCTTCAAGGCCAATCTGGAAGCCTCCGTCAACTCGACCGGCCTGTATGGTATCTCCCCCCAGCTCAGCTACTTCCACAAGAATATCTTCCACGGCGGCGAACTGCTTAACCTGGGATTGAAAGGCAATTTCCAGTTCAAGCCGAAAGAGGATATCCGTTCCACGGAATTCAGCATCACCAGCAGCGTCCGCATCCCCAAGCTCATTGGCCTGCCGAACCGGATCTTCCGGGGATCCAGCCTGCCTCATACCGACATCAACCTCGGTTTCAGCTACCAGGACCGTCCGGAATACAAGCGGACGATGATCACGACGTCCTTCGGCTATACCGGCAACCTGCTCCGGAACTTCTACTACCAGTTCTATCCGTTCCAGGCCAATATCGTCCGGCTGTTCAGCATCTCGGACAGTTTCTACGAGCGGCTGCTCAACGACCTGTTCCTGCTCAACGCCTATTCCGACCACTTCGACATGGGCGTTGGCGGCATGCTCTACTACACGACGGACGCATCCACCATTCCCAAGCGTTCCTACAGCTACGCACGTCTGAGTTTCGACGTATCCGGCAATATCCTCAGCCTGTTCAACTCGGCGATGCCTACCAACGAATACGGGCAGCATACCATCTGGAACACGCCGTATGCCCAGTATGTCCGGGGCGAACTGTCACTCGGACAGACTTTCCGTTTCGGGGGCGGCGACAACCAGGCGCTGGCCCTCCGGTTCCTGATCGGGGCGGCCTATGGTTACGGGAATTCGTCAACCGTCCCGTTTGAGAAGCAGTTCTACGTCGGCGGCGCGAACAGCATGCGTGGCTGGCAGGCCCGGGCCCTGGGTCCGGGCGGCGTAGAACCCTGGAACGAGTACTTCCTGATCCCGAGCCAGACGGGTGATTTCAGGATGGAGGCCAATGTCGAATACCGCTTCCCGATTGTCTGGAAGCTGGAAGGAGCGCTTTTCGCGGACGTGGGCAACGTGTGGGACCTGCGAAACACCGAATGGCTTGAGAAAAGCGCCTTCTCCTTCGACAGCCTTGCCGGCGACTGGGGCCTGGGCATCCGGGTGAACCTGGATTTCATCCTGGTCCGCGTGGACATGGGTGCCAAGGTCTACGAACCCTACCGGGCGGCAGGGGAGCGCTGGCTCGGGCCGAAAGACTGGCTCAAGCGGGATAATTTCGCCCTTCACTTCGGCGTCGGCTATCCTTTCTAGGATATCCTGGAATCAGTGTTTTCCGTAATATTTGGGCCAGCAGGCCTCGAGGTAGGCACGAAGGGTGTTCTCATGCCTGTTTTCCTGCGGCTCATAGAAGACAGTACCCTTGATCTCTTCCGGGAGGAACTCCATGTCGGCGAAATGGCCGGGATAATCATGGGCATACTTGTATCCGTCACTGTAATTGAGATCCTTCATCAACTGGGTCGGTGCGTTGCGGATCGGCAGCGGGACCGGCAGATTACCGGTTTCCCGGACCAGGGCCAGCGCTTTCTCAATCGCCATGTAGGAACCGTTGCTCTTGGGGGAGGAGGCCAGGTAGACCGTGGTTTCGGCCAGCGGGATCCGGCCTTCCGGCATGCCGATCTTGGAGACGACCTCGAAACAGGCGTTGGCCAGCAGGAGGGCGTTCGGATTCGCGAGCCCCACATCCTCCGAAGCCGACAGGCACAGCCGGCGGGCGATGAACAAGGGATCCTCTCCGCCGTCAATCATCCGTGCCAGGTAGTAGATGGCCGCGTTCGGGTCGGAACCGCGGATGCTCTTGATGAAAGCGGAAATGATGTCATAATGCATCTCACCGTCCTTGTCGTAGATGGCCATGTTCTCCTGGATGCTTTCCGTCACCGTCTTGTTGTCGATGACGACGGGAGAACGGCCGGCAAACGAGTCGATGACAATCTCCAGCACATTCAGGAGTTTGCGCCCGTCGCCTCCGCTGTACCGCATCAGCGCGTCGGTTTCCACCAACCGGACATCCAGGTCCTTCAGCAGGACATCCTCCTTGAGCGCGCGGTCCAGCAATGTCTGCAAATCATTCTTTTCCAATGATTTGAGAACGAATACCTGACAACGGGACAGGAGCGGGGTAATGACCTCGAAAGAGGGATTCTCGGTCGTCGCACCGATCAGCACGATGGTCCCGGTCTCCACGGCGCCGAGAAGGGCATCCTGCTGCGCCTTGTTGAACCGGTGGATCTCATCGATGAAAAGGATGGGAGCGCCCCGTTGGTTGAACAGGCCGCCGCTCCGGGCCTTCTCGAAGACCTCACGGACTTCCTTCACGCCGGCGCTGACCGCGGAAAGGGTGAAGAACTCCCGGTCCATCGTCTCGGCGATGATATGGGCAAGCGTCGTCTTTCCCACGCCCGGAGGCCCCCACAGGATGAAAGAGGACAGGTTTCCGCTCTCGATCATTTTCCGCAAGACGCAGCCTTCACCCACCAGGTGCCGCTGGCCCACATACTGGTCCAGGGACTTCGGGCGCATCCGTTCCGGCAGGGGAGGGAGCATGGTGCTTGACGCTGACATAGCCTAGATTTCTTTGCTGAAGACGCGGCGACGGCGCTTGAATTCCTTCTGATAGAGGTTCCACAGGTTCTGGACACTGTTGTTGGTCTCCATCTCGGCGTTGGACTCGCCATATTTGAAACCGCCCTGGATGAGCATCGGAATCAGTTCGTTGAAGATGATGGAATGGACGCCCCGGTTCCTGTATTCCGGATCCACGGCGATCATCAGCAGTTCCAGCCCGTCCTCGTGCTTGAAGTAGGTGGACCTGAGCAGATGCCACCACCCGAACGGGAGAAGATATCCGCCTCCTTTCTGGGCCGCATGGGCGATGGACGGCATCGTCAGGGACACGGCCACCAGTTTGCCGGCGGCATCCTCGATCAGGGTGATGAAGCGAAGGTCGATCAGCCCGAGATAAGTGTCTACATAATGGTCGATCACTTCGTCCGGAAGAACGGTGAAATCATACAGCTGGCAATAGGTGCGGTTGATCAGGTCGAAGATCTTCCGTCCATAACCTTCCTTCCGGACCTCCCGCTTGGTAATCTTCCGGATATGAAGGCCGTACCGCTCCGATACGAGGGCAGCAGCACGGGAAACCTTCTCAGGGACTTGCTCCGGGACAAAGATGCGATATTCCAGCCAGTCATTCGCCTTTCCGAAGCCGTGCGCCTCGAAATGATCCTTGTAATAGGCGAAATTATACTTCAGGTTGAACGAACTGATATCGTCGAAACCTTCCACGACGCAGCCTTCGTTGTCGAAATCCGTGAAGCCGAGCGGACCGGAAATCCGGGTCATCCCATGCTTCTTTCCGAAGGCGATGACGGCCTCGATGAGGGCCTTGGACACTTCCTTGTCATCCACGAAATCAATCCATCCGAAACGGACCTCAGAATGGTTCCAATCCCGGTTGGCGATTTCGTTGATGATGGCGGCCACGCGGCCGACGACTTCTCCTTTCTCATTGTATGCCAAATACTTCTCCAACTTGGCATACTTGCACATCGGATTCTTGGCCGCATCCAGCGAGGCCATTTCATCCATATACAGGCTCGGGACGTAATAGGGACATCCCTGATAGAGTTTCAGCGGAAACTTGACGAATGCACGGAGCTCTTTCCGGCTGTTAACGGGTTTTACGGTTACAGGCATATAGTACAAAAGTATCAGGTATCAGATTCCTACCACATGAAACGCTTCTTGTGGTCCAGGCGGCAGCGGCCCACGGCCATGTTGAATCCGATATAGAGATTCAAGTTCATCCGGTCGCGGGGGAGAATGGTGAGCGACTGATAGCGGGCAGGTATATCTCTGATGAGCGGAGAAATGTTCACGCAATGGAAAGGAATGTAGTCACATCCGATCATGAGATTGAAAGCCGCAGGATGCAGGTTGAGTGCAAACCCAATGCTTTTAGCAAGATTGCCGAGCGTGGTACTGGTGGACATGCTCAGGTAATCCAGGGGATTCCAGTTCAAGGAGAAACGCCCCGTATGGCGGGAATAGCAGGTGCCGCCACGGCCCTGATAAAGGGCGCCGACCGTCAGACGCTCATAGAAAGGCATCCGGAATTCGGCACCGGCATTGATCCGGAAGGGGAGCATCTCCAAGTGGGTGCCCGATCCCGAAACATCCTGGAACCGGATGACGCCGGAAAGGGCCGTCTTTGCTTTCTCGATCTCCGCATCCCAGCCTTCCTGACCGCCGCCTTCCTGTTCAGCAGGAACCCAGGCATAGGCGGATTCGGGGGAAAGGCCTCTGATTTCCCGGTTCCAACGCATGACGCCGAGGTCAAGGACCGAGGCCGACAGGGTCAGGACGGGAAGGACGTTCCAACTGACACCCAGGTCGACGGCAGCGCCGAATCCGGCAGGACCGATATGTTTGTTATCAAAGCCGATGGAACTGATATCCAATTCATTCCCGCTCTTGGTATAGGTCAGGGCAGGGGAGGAGGCATTCAGGACACTCTTGGAAAGGACCTCCCACCGCTCGTTGGTCATCGTCAGTTTCAGGTTCTGCACCAGGACTTCCGCTTCGGCGATACCCACGAGGCCCTTGGCACGGAAGCCGACATTGAACCGGTTCTCATAGTTCTTGGACCAACCGAAGGCCGCTTCGATGAATTCCTTGGAACGGATTCCCATTCCGGAGAAATCGAAAGAATTCCTGCTTCCGGAACCTTCCTTCAGGAAACTGAACAGGTCATAAGGGGCGGACACGGCATTCAGGCTCCGGACATTGAAATCCAGGGTGAAGAAGCGCTGGTCAGCCCAGAAACCCAGGGTCAGGAGATTCACGCGCGCATCCAGGTCGAGACTGTTGCTCTTCCGGATTTTCCGCATGAAATCGGCAGAACTGACCCGGTCATTCAGGAAGGTATACACCTTGCCGTTGTCCGGATACAGCAACGTGCTGACACCCAGGTTACTCCAGGCTCCGAGCCCCGTCTGGCCAAGAGCGATGGAAAAGACATTGCGTTCGCTTTGGAAAGCGGGATTGAGACGGAAAGCGTAAGGATTTCCGCCCAGGAAATAACCGGTTTCCAATTCCTGCGCCCGGAGTGCGGAAGAGAGTCCGAAAACAAGGACCAAGGTCAGAAAGAACGAATATGTTTTTTTCATAGACTGATGTATTTACGGGTTTACAGGGGTATCCAGCCTGACCTGGATGCCGTCGGGAAGATAGAGGTGCATTGCATGGAAACGCAGGCCCTGATTCTGGTTGATGTGGACGCCCGAAAGGGTGGATCCGGAAGAAACCGTCAGCTCGATTTCGATGCTGGAGAAACGCAGGTCGCCGGAGGTGGTGAGCGTGACGCAGGCGGTACCGCTCGAAAGCCCGGCTATTTCTGAATCCGTGCTGGCCTTCACCGTATCGATCCGTTTTCCGGAAGCGTCCAACGCGTAGGCAACAAGGGAGAAATTCAACGGAACCGTATTGTCGTAGTCCAGCCAGAGTTCAGCTTTCTTCAGACCAACCTTGTCAAGATTGAGGGAAGCATCGAGCGGGAAGGTGAGCGTGAACCGGTTGTCGGCGGAGAAACAGATCGGAGTCTGAATCAAGGCATTGAATAGCAAATCATAATCTACGCCGGGAGCAACGAGAGCCCGCTGCCCAGCCGTGGCAAAAATATCTAACTCGCTGAATTTCAATGCGTCCGGAACAGGGGAGAGGATGCTTCCCAATCCTGCCACGGCAATATCATCCGGGCCGGCAGCCTTCTCTTTGATGAAATACCGGTTTTCACCATATCTAATTGGCAGATTATCAATGTAATAGCTATGATTCACCTTTCCGGAAACCAGGGTTTCAAGGGTGCAGGAAGCCGTAAACTCAGCCGGTATCTCACTGTCCAATCCCAATTCGATCTCCATTTCCGACAGGTCGGGAGCAATCTGCTGGTCCTTGCCGGAAAGGAAATCGGGAACGCGTCCGAATTCGAACTCCACGGGGTCGAAATCAATGGGAATCCGGTCGTCCGATCCCAAGGCCGGTACCGTCACGCTGGCAACGACAGGCTCGAGCTCGAACCGGATATAATAATCGCCACGGTCATCCGTGATGATATAATCATATCCGTTCAAATCCAGATAATCTCCGATAAGAAAGGGTTTCAGGTCAGGAACCGGAAAATCGGAACCCTTGAAAAAAGTCATCTCAGTATCCAGGTTTTCCAAATTGTACGAATTGTCCACGGCACATCCGGAAACGGCAGCCAGCGCAATGATTCCAGTGAGAATGTGGATCCGTTTAATCATAGGCGTTTCTAAATTTGTGTAAATATATGAATAATATCCGAATTGTCCAATTTGTTACACAATTTATATTATGTTAAGTAATGGATTGAAACTGGTCCCCTGCAGGAAAGAATCAGCCACCTATTTCAAAATCCTTTAAAAATACGTACATTTGCTTTGGATATATGTACGCTTGAGATGAGCAAGAAAAAAGTCGACCTGCTTCTGGAGAATATCACCATCGAATCCGTAGCTGCTGAAGGTAAAGCCCTGACGCACGTGGACGGTATGGTGGTCTTCGTCGATTTCGCCGTTCCGGGAGACCTTGTCGACATCAGGGTTTATAAGAAAAAGAAGAATTATATGGAAGGGTTCATCGCCCGGATGGTGCAGCCGTCCCCACAGCGACTTGAGCCTTTCTGCGAGCATTTCGGCACTTGCGGCGGCTGCCGCTGGCAGCCGCTTCCTTATCAGATGCAGCTGGACGCCAAGCGCCAGCAGGTCTATGACCAACTGGTCCGCATCGGGCATCTGGAAGTGCCGGAAATCAAGCCAACACTCCCCTCTTCCCGGACCCAGTTTTATCGTAACAAGCTGGAATTCAGCGCTTCCGAGAAACGATGGATTCTTCGAGACGAAGATCCGGAAACCATCCCGGAGAACGACCGGATGGGCCTCGGCTTCCATGTCGGCAAGTTTTTCGACAAGGTCCTGGATATCAGGAAATGCTGGCTCCAGCCCGAACCGTCCAATTCTATCAGGCTGTTTATCAAGCAGTTCTGTATTGAACACAGGTACGAGTTCTACAACATCCGCGAAAACCGGGGCTATTTCCGCAACATGTTCGTCCGGACGACGGAAGCGGGTGCGGTCATGCTCATCGTATGCTTCGCCTATGAAGATGAGGATCGACGGATAGCCCTCCTGGACGCCGTATCGGCAGCATTCCCGCAGATTTCCTCCCTCTACTATGTCATCAACGAGAAACTGAACGACTCCATCGGAGACCAGTCCCCTATCCTGTACAAAGGCGATGACGCCATCTACGAGGAAATGGAGGGCCTGCGGTTCAGGATCGGGCCGAAGTCATTCTATCAGACCAACTCCCAACAGGCTTACCGGCTTTATTCCGTCGCCCGTGAATTCGCGGCCCTGAGTGGAAACGAAGTGGTTTACGACTTGTATACCGGCACCGGGACCATCGCTCAGTTTGTCTCCGGAAAAGCATCGAAAGTCATTGGTATTGAATATGTTCCGGAGGCTATAGACGATGCCCGGGCCAATGCGGCCGCCAACGGGATCTCCAACTGCGAATTCTTCGCCGGTGACATGAAAGATGTCCTGAATGACCAGTTCATCTCCAAGCATGGCCGGCCCGATGTCGTGATCCTGGACCCTCCCCGCGCCGGCATCCATCCGGATGTGGCGAAGGTAATCCTGAACGCCGCTCCGGACCGGATGGTCTATGTCAGTTGCAATCCTGCTTCGCAGGCCCGCGACCTCGCAATCCTGTGCCAGGACTACGAGATTACAGCCGTGCAGCCCGTCGATATGTTCCCTCATACGATGCATGTGGAGAACGTGTGTGCACTTAAACGGAAGGTGAAATGAACATTTGGATACAAGTACTTCTCCTGCTGGTCGGACTGTTCCTCATCGTCAAAGGGGCTGACTGGCTCGTCGACGGAGCTTCCGGCGTAGCCCGCCGGTTCGGCCTGAGCGAGTTCGTCATCGGCCTGACCATCGTCGGGATGGGCACATCCGCCCCGGAAATGGTCGTCAGTTTCATCGGTGCCTTCCACGGAAACGCCGATATCGCCATCGGCAATGTCGTGGGGTCCAACATCATGAACACCCTCCTCATCCTCGGCGTCACGGCGCTGATCCTTCCGATGGCCGTCACTGGTTCCAACAAGAAGCGCGACATTCCGGTCAACATCTTCATCACGGTCCTGCTTATCGTCCTCGGGCTCGAGCACACCTTTTTCGGAATCGGTACCGATGGTTTGAACCGCGTTGACGGTGCCATCCTGATTGCCTTCTTCCTGCTTTATATGTGGATGAGTTTCAAGGGAAACAAGGCGGAGGAGGATAACTCCCCAGCCAAGCAGCGGAATATCTGGCTGTGCCTCCTGATGATCGCTGCCGGCCTCGCCGGGCTCGTATTCGGCGGAAACCTGTTTGTCGACAACGCCACAGAAATCGCCCACGCCCTGGGTGTCAGCGACAAGTTCATCGCCATCACCATCCTGGCCGGCGGCACCTCGATGCCGGAACTGGCCACCTGCGTCGTCGCCGCCGCCAAGAAGAAGGGCCAGCTGGCCCTGGGCAACATCATCGGTTCCAATGTATTCAACATCCTCCTGATCCTGGGCGGATCCGCCCTCATCACTCCCCTGTCTTTCGCCGGGATGAATTATGTGGACCTGGGTGTCCTGCTCCTGAGCGCCCTGGTTCTGGCATCAGCGCTGGTGATCGGGAAAAAAGACCAGATCGACCGCCTGGACGGAGCCTTGTTCGTCACCATCTGGGCCGGCTATATGGCATATTTAATCATCAATCTATAACGTTATGCTGCTCCATCTCCTCCAATCCGCTCCCGTGGAGTTCTCCCCTGACACCCTTGTCGCAAAGGGGTCACAGCTCGTGGAGACCATCCGTACTACGCCGGCGAACGAACTCCTTCAAGGAACCGCTTCCGCCGTTGCCAAGTTCGGCCTCAAACTGCTTCTCGCGCTTGCCATCTACGTGGTCGGCGCCTGGCTGATCCGGAAAACCAAGAAAATCATTGCGAAGGCATTTGCCAAGAAACAGTCGGATTCCACCCTGGCCTCTTTCATTCAGAGCATGGTGACCGCCCTGCTGTGGGTTGTGCTCATCCTGGCGATGGTCGGCACCCTGGGCATCAACATCACTTCCATCGCCGCGCTGCTGGCTGCCGGCGGCATGGCCGTTGGTATGGCGATGAGCGGTACAGTCCAGAATTTCGCCGGCGGACTGATGCTCCTCGCTTTCAAACCGTTCAAGGTCGGGGACTATGTGGAGGCCCAAGGCTATTTCGGCTGGATTTCCGAAATCACCATTGTGCATACCAAACTGATTACGACCGACAACCGTGAAATCACCATCCCCAACGGAGCTCTTTCCAACGGTAATATCGACAACTACAGTTCCCGGAATCCCCGCCGGATCGACATGAAAATCCACGTTCAATACGGGACGCCGATCGAAGATGTCCGCGCCGAGCTGCTTCGCATCGCCAGCCAGAACGAGAATATCCTCGATCACAACACCCCCGGAGCATGGGATCCCTGGGTGGTCGTCAATTCGCTGGGTGACAGCAGCGTGGAAGTAAAGCTACGCGTCTGGGCGACAGGCGCTGAATTCATGGGCGTCATTTACTGGCTGAACGAGACCATCTACACGGAACTGCCGCAACACGGCATTCAGTTCGCCTTCCCGCAGATGGACGTGCATATCAAGAATTAAGAAAAGCGGCCTTAAAGCCGCTTTTCTTATTGTTCCTCTGCAAACTTTTCCTTCATCATCACGGGGTTGCCATAGATGCGGAGGAAGATGTCGCGAAGTTCCGCGCGGTTGAGCGTAGGCTCCACCTGGTCCAACTGGTGTTCCGTAAACTCCGTGAAGGCTTCGACTTCCTCAGGGGAATACCGGTCGGCATACTTATAGGTATGGTTGGCCAGGTCGTAGGCGATCAGATTCGTATTCCAGAGCTTGTAGCCGTTGATGACCCGAACGTCCACGGCGTGGCGGATTTTCTGATAGCGGTCGTTCTTGTCACAGATGGAGGCCTCGCGGATCTCGTCTTCCGTGAGCGGGTCGCCGAAATTCAGATGGACGTTCCCCTTCCACTGTTTGATGCCCAGCATGATGCTCTGCAGGTCCTCGTTCTCCGTCTTGACGTATTTCTGCGTACGGGAAATGAGGATCTCGCGGGCCTTCAGGATGTCGCAAGGCTCGTATTCGTAGGAGATCGACAACGGGATGATGTTCAGTTCCAGGAAGTTCTGGACGAAGTCCTGGGTTCCGCTCATGTCGAACATCTTCAGGAGGCCCTGCTCGGTGATGTCAATACCGTCCTTCGTCCTCCCCTGCCGCTGGGCAATCCAGACGGAACTCTTCCCGGTGGTGATGGACTCGCGGATATACTTGGACAGGATCTGGGAAGAAAGATAGAGTTCACGCGCTGAAATGCCGCGGATGACCTTGATCATGCGGTTGGAACGGATCAGGCGCTCGATCGTCTTGCTCTTGAGCAGGTTGTCACCTACACAGATCTCGGTCAGCGGCATCTGGTTCCGGTGCAGGATCAGCTGCGTGAAGGCAGGATCCAGGATGATGTCGCGGTGATTGGACATCGCCAGATACTTGCCCTCGATGGCCTGCAGCTTGTTCAGGCCGTCATAGGAGAAATTACGGACCGATTTCTCAATGACCCATTCCGTAGCCTGGGACATGACGAGCCGCTGGAAATCATCCACGGTGCGGATGCTCCGGAGGATGTCGCGGAGGTAGGTTTCGGGCTGGTTGTTGAAGATGTACTTGGAAATCCAAGGCACATTGGGATGTTCGGCCAGTTTGGATAAGGCGGCGGCCGCTTCTTCGTCGTTATAGGGAGCGATGTCCTCGAAAGGATTCAATTCATCCATAGTCGTCGGTTTTTGTACAAGCAAAGGTACTCAATCCGGCCCAATTTAGCAAGACCGGACCAGCAGGGAACTGTCTCCGTAACTGAGAAACCGGAACCCGTGCGAGAGCGCATAGTCGTAGATGGTCCTCCAATCCCCTCCCACAAATGCGGATACCAGTAGGATGAGGGTGCTTTCTGGCTGATGGAAATTCGTGACCATCATGTCCACCAGGCGGAAACGGAAGCCGGGAACGATAATGATCCGCGTACCCACCTTGAGCTCGGCCAACCCGTTCGACTCCAGATAATGGACGATGGCTTCGAGGGATTCCTTCGTGGAGTACGGATACTCCCGCTCGTATGGAGCCCACTGCGGAACATCATCCGGACTCCCCTTCTCGATACAGCTTACTCCCACATAATAAAGGGATTCCAGCGTTCGGACAGATGTTGTTCCAACAGCAATCAACTTTCTGTCCATCCGACAGATAGCCTTCAATAATTCAAGCGTAACTACAAATGGTTCCCGATGCATGGGATGCTCGGAGACCAAGGAACTCTTGACAGGAAGGAACGTACCTGCCCCCACGTGAAGACAGACGGTTTCCGTATCGATTCCCTTGGCCCTGATCCGGTTCAGCACATCCTCCGTGAAATGGAGACCAGCCGTAGGCGCCGCCACGGAACCGCGGATATGCGCATACAGAGTCTGATATCTTTCAATATCGATTTTCTCCGACTCCCGGTTCAAATAAGGCGGGATCGGAATCGTACCACATACCTCCAGGACCTTGGAAAACGGAGATCCGTCCTTCCAGGTGAACGCTACGATACCCGTTTGGCCATCCCTGCTCAACAACTTGGCTTCCAGTCCCATGTCGGGCGTCTCTTCTGTCTTGAACAATGTCAGGACATCCTCTTTCCATTTCTTTGCATTACCGATGACGCATTTCCAGACGCAGCGTTCCGTGGAGGCAAAAGCAGTAGCGTATTCAACAGGCTGGACAGGCTCCAGGCAGAAAATCTCGATATGGGCACCGGTTGCCCGCTGGAAATGCATCCGGGCCGGAACGACCTTCGTATCATTGAAAATCATCATTGCACCTTCCGGCAGAAAAGACGGCAGTTCACGGAAAACGTGTTCATCAACCTGTCCTGATTCATAGCGGAGCAATTTGGAGGAATCCCGTTCCGGAAGCGGATACTTGGCGATCCGCTCATCCGGCAACGGATAGTTATAATCCTCAATATGGATTTCAGGTATCATCGTTCAGTTTTCAAATTTCGGCACGAAGTTACACATTTCTCCACGATTATTGAAATCTGGACAAACCGTTTTCCTGAGCTAAACGATTGCCCTAAATCTGTCAACATTTGTAAACACCTGTACATTACCCGCATTCTTTTTCAACACAAATAACAAAATTTCCCATAAGTATTTTTTATAGACAAATCTTTGTAGATGTAATATACATATAATCAGCATGTTAGCATAATTTATATAATCGTATGATTTAGCAAAAGAAATAAACATAGCAGGTAATTGGATAATTACCATTGAAAAATTGAATGTAACACTATTGTTTTATACTATAAATCAGTTATTTATCAAGCATTATATATAGTGTTAATATAATATATTCCGGCTATATTTCCGCTCCTTGTATACCACATTTCAGCATGATATAACACTTGTATTTTCACTTTAGATTCGTTACTTTTGTAACATAATCCCTATTCGTGATGGATAAACGCCTTCAACAGTTTTTGGACGCTGAAAACATCTCACAGGCACAACTGGCCGAGACGCTCGGCGTAGCACGTGCCGGCATTTCGCATATCCTTTCCGGACGGAACAAACCCGGCTTCGATTTCCTGGAAGCGATGGCTCTCCATTTCCCGCAGATCAACATGGACTGGCTTCTGACCGGAAAAGGCCGGATGTACAAGGACGCTGCCGCCTCACCGTCTGAGAATCCCGTTTTTGCGACCCTCCAGCCTCCGCGTCGCGTTTCCAAGATTCTCGTCTTCTACGATGACAATACATTTGAGGAGTTTCAATAAGATTGCTATCTTTGTATCTCAATAACAGGCGAATCGATGAGCAATCTGCAACAGCGCGCACGCCGGATGATCTGGAGGCGTCACATTCCGGGCTTCAAGGCCTGGAACCGCTTGTTTTACAGGCGTGAGCACCCGTCTTTAGGACGGGAAGCCTTTGGAATCCGCTTCCCGCATCCACTGGGTGTAGCCCCCGTTCTGGAACGCCAGTATGACCTGCTGGACGAGTTGGACAGCATCGGATTCGCCTTTACCGGCATCATTCCCGGCACGACGCCCATTCCGGTCATCGCCGACCGGCTGGCATCCCGCAAGTCCGGAATCATTGCCTCTGTCGAACTGAAAGCCGAAGAATCGGATGAAAACCAGGTGCAGGACCACCTTGTCCGTACCTACTCGCTCCTGTATGACTTCGCCGACTATTTCATCATCGACATCAACCGGCAGAGCGGGCTTTCCTCGCTGGATGACCTTTCGGACTGGACCGAAATCCTGGACGAACTCCTCAGCCTGCGTCTCTGCTACGAACGCTACAAACCCATCCTCCTGCGGCTTTCTCCATCCCATTCCGACGAGCAAATGGGCAGAATCCTGGATTTCAGTCTCCTTTCAGGCATCGACGGACTCGTTGCGCCCGGGATTTCTAAAGTCCGACAAGTGGCCGCCTACACCAAAGGAAGGATTCCGGTCATCGGATCCGGCGCCATTACGGCCCCTGAAGATGCAATCGCCCTGCTCGACGCGGGTGCGACCCTCATCGAAGTGGCCCAGGGAATCCCTTCCAAGGGATATTCAACGTCCAAGCGTATCTTGAAAGCGATTGAAAAATCGAAGCAAAAAGCATGATCCAAGCTTCCATCTGCACGATCGGCGATGAAATCCTCATCGGCCAGATCGTGGACACCAATTCCTCGCGGATCGCGACGGCCCTGGAAGAAGCCGGCATCCGCGTTACCCGCATGCTTTCCATTGGGGACAGCCGGGACGAGATTCTTGACAATCTTCGCAATGAGCTTACACTGAATGATATCGTTATCACCACCGGTGGCCTAGGTCCCACGAAGGATGACATTACGAAGGGGGTTCTGGCCGAGCTGTCCGGCAGTACGGGGTACGTCGAGCATCAAGGACAGTTGGAGAAAATCCGTGAAATCCTGCACAGCCGGGGCCTGGACATGCTGGAAAGCAACCGTGCCCAGGCGCTGGTTCCGGAGCGGTGCGATGTGATCGTGAACCGGAAAGGCACAGCCCCGATCATGGTATTCCGTTTCCCTGAAGAATCTTTTGGCGCCACCCTATACGCCCTTCCTGGCGTACCATTTGAAGCTGTCGGAGCCATTCCTTCCGTCATGGATGATATCCGGAAGCATTTCCTGACGGAAAACATCCTCCATCGGAACCTGATGGTGTTCGGAATAGCGGAATCCGCTCTATCTGAATTGATTGCCCCCTGGGAAGACGCCTTGCCGGAAGATATGCACCTCGCCTATCTCCCCAATCCCCTTACCGGAATCCGCCTGCGCCTGTCCATCTATGGCGGTTCGGAAGAGGAAGATGCGGCACGGGTTGACAAAGAAGTGGAAAAGCTGAAAAAGATCTTGGGAGACAAACTATATTCCGAGGACGACGACACCCTCGAAGCGACGGTTGGAAGACTCCTGAAGACCATGGGAAAGACGCTCAGTGCCGCCGAATCCTGTACGGGTGGAGAAATCTCCCACCTCATCACTTCTGTCCCCGGTTCTTCGGCTTACTACCTGGGCTCGGTTACCTCCTATGCCATTTCGGTAAAGGAGAAAGTCCTGGGGGTTCCCTCCGAAACCATCGAAAGTTTCGGCGTCGTCAGTTCGGAAGTAGCTGCCGCCATGGCGGAAGGTGTACGGAGAGTGACCGGCAGTGACTACGCCGTATCCACGACCGGACTTGCCGGACCGGACGGAGACGAGCGCAATCCCGTGGGTACCGTATGGATTGGAGCGGCGGGTCCCAAGGGTACGAAAACCGTCAATAAGATCTTCAAAAACGATCGGAAACGCAATATCGAGCGTTTTGCAGCCTCCGCACTCGATTTTTTGCGTCTGATGATTCTTGAAGATTTAAATAAATGATAATAAAGACGTAAAACAAATTAGTTAAGACGTATAACTTTTTTGTTTTACCCGTTTCATCACCTCCAGAAGGTTCTTTCCAGCCACTTTTTCCACCGATTCGGTATCATATCCGCGTCGATGCATTTCATCGAAGACACTCCCGATAAGAGACACGTTTTCCAGTCCCCTTGGCGTCACCAGGATGCCGTCGAAATCGGAACCGATTCCAACATGGTCGATACCCGCGACGGAAACCGCATGGTCGATGTGGTCCACGATTTCCCGGATTCCCGGACGCCAGAGCATTTCCAACTTGTCCTGCATCTCTTCCCAGGCTCGCACCCGCGAAGGATCCGACGGATCCTTGATGAAAGCGGCTTCCACCTTTTCTCCTTCCTCGAACAAGGCGGCATCGGAGGGATCGGAAAGGAAACGGTCTGACAGGAAAGCCGGATAGAAATTGATCCCGACATAACCGCCGGTCTCCCCCAGCGCCTGCAGCATTTCATCGGTCAGGTTCCTCCGATGGTTGCAAAGTGTCCGGCAGCAGGAATGGGTGGCGATCACGGGTGCTTCGGACAACCGGATGCAATCCCAGAAAGTGTCGTCGGAAGCGTGGGACAGGTCCACCATCATCCCCAGTTCGTTCATCTCCCGGACCACCTCTCTTCCGAAAGGACTCAGGCCATGCCAATGCGTCCCTTCCGCCGCACTGTCCGCAATGGCGTTGTCTCCATTATGCGTAAGCGTCAAGTAGCTGACGCCCAGCCGGTAAAAGGTTCTTAACAGGGGCAGCGACCGCTGGATGGGAGATCCATTCTCCATCCCGATGAAAACAGAGATCAATCCGTCTTTCCCATTCTCTGCGGCTTCCTCCGGGGAAAAGGCCAGCGAGGCATAATCCGGATTGGCATCCACGGCGTCATAGACGGCGGAAATCATTTCCAAAGCATACCGGGTTGCTGCGTCCGGAGTCAAGGACGCAGGGGTGTAGAGCGCGAAAAAAGAACCGCCGACTCCCCCGCGCCTGAGTTTGGGGAAGTCGACGTGTCCATAACGATTGTCGATACCTATGTTCCGGAGCCGGATGAGCTGGGAAGGGGTATCGACATGGCTGTCAAATACTTGCATTACTTGGTACCGTAAGGGGCCAGGGTGGATTTCACAATCTTGCCGATCCGGAATTCCGGGGAACCGCTGTAATACAGGGAACTGCCTCCGACCAGAGTCGCATCGACCCTGCGGGAAACGCTGACCGTCACGCTGGAAGAATTGGCCAGATTGGCATCCACCTCATTGAACGGCATCGCATAGGCATCCACGGATGAGGAGCGCGTTCCTTTGACCGTCAGGTTGTCACCCTTGCCGGAGAGGACAACCTTGGAACTGCCTTCGCAGGTCACATCCACTTTTTCCGTCTCGGAAGTGACGCTGACCTGGGAGGAGCCCGACGTGAAGAGGTTCATGGAACGGCAGGGACCATTGGCTACCACGACGGAAGAGCCGTCCGTATTGACAGCGAGTTCATTGCCGCTGAAAGTGAGCTTCAAATTGGCATTCCCGTCCGTACTGACCTCGACACCCCTGTCGCTCTTCACGGAGAGGACAGCCTGAGCGTTCTTTTTCAGGATGACCTTGGCCGTAGTCGCGTTCACGGCCAGGTTCTTGACCTGGCTCTTCCCCGCGGCGGTCAATTCGAACTCAGGCGAGAGGAATTCATCCACGCCGATGAAGGAAGCATTGTCATTCAAGGCGATGGACTTGATCTCCGGTGTATAGACGACTGCGCGGAAAACAGGCGTCAGGCTGCCTTTGCCTTTATACAGTTTCTTGATCTCCTTGGGAACCGCTTTCTCATCAAAGGAAAGATAGAGGGTCTTCGCCTTGACATACACTTCGACATAGGGCTGAAGGTCCTTGTCGACGGTCAGGCGGACACCATAGGCGCCGCGGGCCAGGCTGACCTCAAAGTCGTTGGAAACGTTGATGCCGTTGAATTCGGAAACCGGAATCTCCTTGTCGGCCAGCTGGGCAGCGAGCGACTGGGCACGCACAGGCTGGGGTGCCAGCGCCAGGACCGCTGCGAAAGCAATCATTCCGATGAGTGCCTTCAAATTCTTGTCAATCAATCTTTTCATATCAATAGAGTTTTAGTTTTCCAATTTGGTCATCTGTTCGCTCCACTCCTCGGTGAAAGCATCCAGGCTCATTTTGTTCTCCAGGTATTCCCGGGTCAATTCCATCACGTCATCCTCCTTTCCGGGAGCGGCCAGCACTTTCTCGATGGCCGCCTGCCGCTTCTCCAGTTTTCCGATCTCCTTCTCCAGATAGTCCACCCGGTTCTGGATTTTCCGGATCTCCCTGGAAACGGTCTTGCGGGCCTGGAAGGACTCCTGGGCTTCGGCCTTCTTTTCGTCCACCGTTTTTTCTACGACGGTGAACCGGCGCTCCAGTTCCTGCAGGCTTTCGAGTTTCCGTTTGGCCAGGAAATCGGTCACACCGCCGAGGTGCTCCTTCACCTTCCCGTCCCGGAACTCGTACAGCTTGTCTACCAGCCCGTCCAGGAAATCCCGGTCATGAGACACTACAATGAGCGTGCCGTCAAAGGCCTGCAGGGCCTGCTTCAACCGGTCTTTGGACCTGATATCCATATGGTTGGTGGGTTCGTCCAGCGCCAGGACGTTGTAGGGCTGGAGCATCAGCTTGGCCATTCCCAGCCGGGCGCGTTCACCGCCGCTGAGGACGGAGACCCGTTTGTCAATGTCCTCCCCCCGGAACAGGAAAGCTCCGAGAAGGTCGCGCAGTCTGGTTCGGATCTCCCCCACCGCAATACGGTCCAAGGTGCTGAACACCGTTTCATTCTTATCCAGGATATCCTCCTGATTCTGTGCATAATACCCGATATGGACATTGTGCCCCACCTTCGCCTCGCCGGAAACCGGATCCAGTTCGCCCATGATTACGCGCATCAGGGTAGTCTTTCCTTCACCGTTCCGGCCGATGAGGGCAACCTTCTCCCCGCGCTTGATCTCCACTTCCGCGTCGCGGAAAACGACCTTCTGCGGATAACCAACGGTCAGGTCCGTCCCCTTGAAGACGACGTCGCCCGAACGGGCGGCGGGCGGAAAGCGGAGGTTGAGCTTCGCATCGTCCGTCTCGTCGATTTCGATCCGGTCCAGTTTCTCCAGTGCCTTGATGCGGGACTGGACCTGGTTGGACTTGGTGGGCTTGTAGCGGAACCGGTTGATGAAATCCTCCGTCTTCTCGATCATCCGCTGCTGGTTCTCATAGGCGGCCGTCTGCTGCGCGAGTCGCTCAGCACGGAGGGTAACATATTGACTGTATGGGACTTTATAATCGTGGATGTGGCCCAGGAGAATCTCCACCGTCCGGGTGGTGACATTGTCCAGGAACTTGCGGTCATGGGAGACCAGGAGCAGGGATCCACGGTAAGACTTCAGGTAATCTTCGAACCATTCGATGGATTCGATGTCCAGATGGTTCGTAGGCTCGTCCAACAGGAGAACGTCCGGATGGGCCAGCAGCACCTTTGCCAGTTCGATGCGCATGTTCCAGCCCTGGCTGAAGGTTTCGGTGTGGCGGTCCAGCTCATCTTCCTTGAAGCCCAGGCCGAAGAGCGTCCGTTCCGCCTGCACCCGGGGAGACTCCCCCGTTTCCAGCGCCAAGCGGTCGTTAATCTCGTTCAGACGATCGATCAATCGGGCGTAATCAGCTGATTCATAGTCTGTACGCTCCCCCAGTTGGACATTGATCCGGTCCAGTTCACGCTCCATCTCGTGCAGGTGGTCGAACACGGTCATCACCTCATCGATGACACTCCTGCCCCGGTGGTGCTCCATGATCTGGGGCAGGTAGCCGATGCGGAGGTCCGCAGGCATGTCGATATGGCCCGAAGTGGGGCTCTGCTCCCCCGTAATCAGCTTCATCAGCGTGGACTTGCCGGCTCCGTTCTTTCCGACGAGGCCGATCTTGTCGCTTTCGCTGATATGGACGCTGATGTCGTCCAGGAGCGTAAAACTCCCGTAAGCGACCGTTACATCATTCAGGGAGATCATTTCTTACAAAGCAAAACGGATAATTCGAACAGCAGCCAAAGGGGCACTGCGGCTATCAACATGGAAAGAGGATCCGCCGGCGTAATGATGGCGGCGACGACGAGCACCGCAACCAGGGCATGCTTCCGGTATTTATTGAGTGAAGCACGGTGCAGGACCCCCAGATGGGACAGGAGGACGACCACCATCGGGAATTCGAAAACGATGCCGAAGGCCAGGATGGTGGAATTGAAAAGAGAAATGTAGGAATCCAGGGTGATGGAATTCTGGACCAGGTCGCTAACCCGATAAGTCAGGAAAAAATGAAGTGCCAGCGGCAGGATGATCAGATAACCCACCAGAAGACCCACATAGAACAGGACACTACCTCCGATGAAGGCCACCCTGACCGGTTTTTTCTCCTGTTCATACAAGGCGGGAGCGATGAACCGCCAGATTTCGAAACAGATGTAAGGAAAAGACAGGATGAATCCCAAAATCACGGATTCCTTCATGTGGACCATGAACTGAGCGGTCACGCTCACGTTGATCAGATCCACGTCCAAAGGAGAACCCATCCATTCATAAAGGAAAAACCCCGGGGCGATGGGACCGAACACGATCTTTCCGAATACGAATTCCCGGAAACAGAATACCGCGACGGAAAGCAGCAATATGGAGAGCGCCGACCGAACGATAGTTCCCCGGAGCACTTCCAAATGGTCCCAAAAGGACATTTCCTTGTCCTTGGAGTCCACTCAGCGACTACTTTTTATCTTCTTCGCCTTCGACATCCTCGAGTTCCTTCTCCACCTCCTTCATCCCCTGCTTGAAACTCTTGACGCCTTTTCCGAGCCCCTTCATGAACTCAGGAATCTTGTTGGCGCCGAAAAGTACCAGGATGACAACGGCGATGATGACGACCTGCCAAGGGCCGATGACACCGAGCGGATAGATTAACAGTGTGTTCATATTCCTGTGTTTTACAGTCTTTCTTCAATCATGGTCTGAATCACTTCCGGACAACGGACCGGAAGGAAGGTCTGCGAATCGATGAATCCCAGGGTAACTGCCCCTTCGGCACAAACTTCACCGTTCTGGTTGAGGACAGACTGGCGGACGACGAGTTTCGCCAGGGGGACCTTGTCGATCTCTGCCACCGCCGTGAGGACATCCCCCATCCGGGCCGGATGCTTGAACCGGCACTCGACCGAGACGATCGGAATCATCACGCCGTACTCGCTCTCGCACCGCTCGATGGGAAATCCCCAATCCGCCATCATCTGGTTTCGGGCAATCTCGAAATAGCGGATATAATTCGAGTGATGGACTACAGCCATCTGGTCGGTTTCGTAATAACGGACGGGGAAAGATACCTCAAAATGCGTCATAACAAAAATGTTAACACATTAAACAATTTTGTTTTATCAACTATTTTTCAGCGCTTTCAGCTGAGACTCCAGACTCTCAATCTTGGAAAGCGAATCCGCCTCTTTCTTACGCTCGTTTTCGATGACGGCAGCCGGCGCGTTGGCCACGAAGCGCTCGTTGGCAAGCTTTCCGCGGACACCGGCCAGGAATTTCTGCTGGTATGCGAGGTCCTTTTCGAGTTTCGCGATTTCCTCCGCGACATTTACCAGGCCACTCAACGCGACGAACATTTCATGGGTGCGGACCATAAAGCCGACCCCCTGTCCGGAGCCGAAATCAGCCACGGTTTCCACCTTCACATTGCCCATTTTTTCGACGACCGGGAGAACGTCGGCCGGGAAACCGCCCTTGATCTTCAGGTCAAGGGTTTCCTTCGGAGCGATGTTCTTCTGATTGCGGATGCCACGGACACCGTTCACCGCTTCCTCGGCGAGCTCGAAGTTCACGAGCGTCTCCGGATCGAACGGCTTCACGACGGGAGCGGCTGCGTACATGATGGTTTCCCCTTCCTTGCGGTCCTCCATGTTCTGCCACAGTTCCTCCGTGATGAACGGCATCACCGGATGGATGAGTTTGAGCAGGGCCTCGAAGTAGCCCAGCGTGGCATCGTACGTGGCGCGATCCACAGGCTGGCCGAAGGCCGGCTTGATGGCCTCGAGGTACCAGGCGCAGTAATCGTCCCAGAACAACTTGTAGATGGCCATCAGGGCGTCGGAAATGCGGAATTTGCGGTAGTGGTCCTCCACGGTGGCGACCGTCTCGCTGAGTTTCGCGTCGAACCAGCGGATTGCGGCAGCCGCGGCGGGCGTCTGGGCGATGGAATCATCGACGGAGAAGCCCTTTACCAGACGGTAGGAGTTCCAGATCTTGTTGCAGAAGGCGGCACCCTGCTTGATCTGGGCCTCATCATAGAAGATGTCGTTGCCGGCGGACGAGCACAGGAGCATGCCAATGCGGACGGCATCGGCACCGTAGGTTCCGATCAGGTCCAGCGGATTCGGTGAATTGCCGAGGGTCTTCGACATCTTCCGGCCGATCTTGTCACGCACGATGCCGGTGAAATACACGTTGGAGAACGGTTCCCGGCCCATGAATTCCTCTCCGGCCATGATCATGCGGGCCACCCAGAAGAAGATGATGTCCGGGCCGGTCACGAGGTCGCTCGTCGGATAATAGTAGGCCAGGTCCTTGTTGGGTTTGTGGTCCGGATGGCCGGGCATATCCGGGTCGAACACGGAGATCGGCCAGAGCCAGGAACTGAACCAGGTATCCAGCACATCCTCGTCCTGATGAAGGTCTTCTGCCTTGATATCCGGGCAGATAGCACGTGCGGCCTCAAGTGCCGCTTCCGGTGTGGCCTCCACCACGAACTGGCCGTTCGGGAGGTAGTAGGCCGGAATCCGCTGGCCCCACCAGAGCTGACGGGAGATGCACCAGTCGTGGGCATTCTCCATCCAGTGGCGGTAAGTATTGACATAACGCTCGGGTATGAACTTCGTCCGTCCGCTGTCGACCGTCTCCAGGGCGACCTTCGCCAGGGTGTCCATCTTCAGGAACCACTGGGCGGAGAGCTTGGGCTCGATGACGGCATTCGTCCGCTCGGAATAGCCGACCGGCGAGGTGTAGTCTTCCACCTTCACCAGGTTGCCTGCTTCCTCCAGCATCTTCACGATCTTCTTGCGGGCGACGAAACGGTCCTCGCCGACAAGGATTTGCGCGTTCTCGTTCAGCTTGCCGTGGTCGTCGATGATTTCCAGGACCGGGAGGTTGTGGCGCAGACCGATCTCATAGTCGTGCACGTCGTGCGCCGGGGTCACTTTCAGGCAACCGGTACCGAAATCCATCTCCACGTAATCATCCTCGATCACCGGGATTTCCCGGTTGATCAGCGGGATCAGGACCTTCTTGCCGCGCAGCCAGTGATGGCGCTCATCCTTCGGATTCACGCAGATGGCGGCATCGGCCATGATGGTCTCCGGACGGGTGGTCGCAATCACGAGGAACTTGTCCGTAGGCTGGCCGTTCCCGTCAGAAATGTAATAACGGAGATGGTAGAAATGGCTCTGGGTGTCCTTGTGGACGACTTCGTCGTCGCTCACGGCCGTGAGGGCCTCGGGGTCCCAGTTCACCATCCGGACACCCTTGTAGATCCAACCCTTGCGGTAAAAATAGACAAAAGTATTGATAACAGCCTCGGAGAGAGCCGGTTCCATCGTAAAGCGGGTACGGTCCCAGTCACAGGAGCATCCCAGTTTGCGGAGCTGCTGCAGGATGATGCCGCCATGCTCTTCCTTCCAGGCCCACGCATGCTTCAGGAACTCTTCGCGGCCGATGTCCTCCTTGGAGATGCCCTCCGCCTTGAGTTTCGCCACGACCTTGGACTCGGTAGCGATGGAAGCGTGGTCCGTTCCCGGCACCCAGCAGGCGTTCTTGCCATGCATGCGGGCGTTCCGGATGAGAACGTCATTCAGCGTATTGTTGAGCACGTGACCCATATGCAGGATGCCCGTCACGTTGGGCGGCGGGATCACGATCGTATAAGGTTCCTTTTCGTTGGGTTCGGAATGGAAGAACTTGTGTTCCAGCCAATAGGCGTACCACTTGTCCTCCACTTCCGCGGCGTTGTACTTTGCTGCTAATTCCATGTTCATAGTTTTATCTTACAAAAGTAACGAATTTTTATTAAATTTGTAAAATTGAAACTTGAAACGAATCCGATTATGGACAATAACAACCAAAAACCGCAGCAGAATCAACTTTCGATCGAGCTCAACCCCCAGACTACCAAGGTTTCCTACTCGAACCTCGCCATCATCTCCCATTCCCGGAGCGAGTTCGTGCTGGATTTCGCGGCCACCCTGCCCGGCCTGCCCAAGGCCCAGGTCGGCGACCGCATCATCATGACCCCGGAACACGCCAAACGGCTGATGAACGCCCTTTTCGACAATATCTCCAAGTATGAGGCCCAGTTCGGGGTCATCGACCTCAATGGCAACGGCGGATCGCCGAAACCCGGCAGCACCTTCGATCTCGGTTCCTTCGGTCCCATCGGTGGCGGCAGCAAGTCCTGACCCATGGACATTCTGAAAATCAAGGCATTCGCCCTGGACATCGACGGCGTCTTCACCGACGGAAGCATCCTGTGCACAACCGAGGGCGACCTTTTGCGCGTGTATGACGCAAAAGACGGGTTCGCCATCCGGATGGCCGTGATGAACGGTTACCCGGTGGGCATCATCACCGGCGGAAGCTCCGAATCCATCCGGAAAAGGATGCTCGCAAGCGGCATCCTGCCCGAGGACGTTTACCTGCACTGCCGGGACAAGATGGACCAGTTCCGGGAGTTTTGCGGGAAATATGCGCTGAAGCCCGGGGAAGTCATGTATTTCGGCGACGACATCCCTGACGTGGAGGTCCTGCAGGCCGCCGGCTGCGGCGTGTGCCCTGCCGACGGCGTCGAGGAAGCGAAAGCCGCTGCGGATATCGTCTCCACCAAACCCGGTGGCAGAGGATGCATCCGGGAAGTCATCGAAAATACAATGAAGGCCCAGGGAAAATGGGTCTTTGACACAGGTGTCTACAAAAAGACATTCTAGGCCGATGGACTTGAAAGGAAAGCGGGTCATCCTGGGCAGCAACTCCCCCAGACGAAGGGAGCTGCTTGCGGGCTTGAACATTGATTTCGAGGTAGATACCCGAAATGATTTCGATGAACGCTTCAGCCCGGATACACCCTATGACGAAGTCCCCCGGCTAATGTCCGTAGGCAAGTCCCATGGCTTCCACCGCCCGCTGGAAGAAGACGAAATCCTCATCACGGCCGACACCATGGTCATCCTCCCTCCGGCAGACGGGCGCCCCGGCGAAATCCTGGGAAAGCCCAGGGACCGCGAAGACGCCATCCGGATGCTCCGGGACCTCTCCGGCCGCGAACATCACGTCACCACCGCCGTTACCATCCGTACCCGCGACCGGGAAGAGACCTTCACCGACACCACCGAAGTCTGGTTCAAGGACCTTACCGACGAGGAAATCACCTATTACGTAGATACTTGCAAGCCCTTCGACAAGGCCGGTGCCTATGCCATCCAGGAATGGATCGGCCATGCCGGCATCACCCGCATCGACGGATCCTACTTCAATGTCGTTGGATTTCCGGTCCAGAAGGTGTACGAAGCGCTTTGCAACCTGTAGAACACAGCCAATAATCATGAGAAGAGTCCTGACCACCCTCCTGGCCACGCTTTGTTCCCTGCTGGTGCTGGCACAGAACGTTCCTGCCCTCGAGCAGTTGAAGGCCGATCCCCGCAAGGCCTACGGTACCGACTATCCCTACGGATTCAAGACGGAACCGCTCACACCTGCACCGCGCGGGTATAAACCGTTCTATATCACCGGTTACGCCCGTCACGGTTCCCGCTATTACTGGAACGACCGGCTGTACAAGCAGCTGGATACCCTTCTGAAAGCCGCCCATGAGAAACAGCTTCTGACGAGTGAAGGCGAGGCTTTCTACGGCCGTTTCCTCAATGCGAAGCAGGAACTGATGACCGGTATCAGTGAACTCACCGAACTGGGATGGCAGCAGCATCAGCAGATAGCCCGCACCCTGTACGAGCGTTTCCCGGAAGTATTCTGGAAGGGCGGCAACGTACTTGCCATCTCCTCGCTTTCCGGCCGATGCGTGCTCAGTATGTCCGCTTTCTGCCAGGAACTGGTGCAGTGCAACCCGAAAATCGAGATCCGGGAACAGTCTTCCCGCTTCACGCTGGACGGCGTCGTTCCGGGTGACAGGCAGAATCCCGCCTACCGCACATGGCCGAAAGCGAATCCCCGCTATGAGAAGAACCTCGACGCCTTCCCCAGGGACACCACGCTCCGGCACAAGGTGCTTACCCGCGTCTTCAAGTCCACGGAAGGCCTTCCCGGCAATTTGCGGCAGATCGCCGACAACCTGGTGAGCCTGTACACTTCCCTCCCCAGCATCAACCATGAAGGTATGCTCGGCGACATCATCACCGACGAGGACATCGTACGCAACTGGGAATCCGCCAACCTGGATTCCTACTCCTGGGTTTTCCGCGACCAGTATCAGACCATCCCCATCCTGCGGGACATCTTAACGAAGGCCGATGCCGTCCTGGACGGTACCAGCGACCGCATCGCTGATTTCCGTTTCGGGCACGATTCCTACATCGGTCCCCTGACCGTGCTGATGGGCCTGGACGGCGCAGACCTGGACCCCGAAGACCCTTTTGCTGTCAAAGACTGCTACCAGGACTGGAAGACCTGCAAAGCCTCGAACATCCAACTCGTCTTCTACCGGAGCAAGCGCGCCACCGACGGGATTCTCGTTAAATGCCTCCTGAACGGCTTCGAGGTTACCCTCCCTATCAAAACGGACAGTTTCCCCTATTACCAATGGGCTGATGTCCGCGCTCTCTATCTGAACCGTATCGCGGACGCGGAAAAGGATTGATGGAACCGCTCATGATGGATTGGGATCCAAGGACAGATTGCCATTGCCATATCCTTCCGGGTCTGGATGACGGGGCCGCATCGCTTGAAGAGGCTGTTTTCCTGGCCGGGAAGCAGGCGGAGTGGGGTTTTCGGAAGGTCGTATGCACTTCACACAGAGTCGGAAAGTATCCCAATGTTCCGGATTCGGTGATAACGGCATGCCGGAACCTGCAGGAGGAACTCCGGAAACGGAGCATTCCCCTGGAACTCATTCCATCCATGGAGTACAGGTTGATTCCGGAGACTTGGCCGGAAACCCTGGAAAAAGGCTGGCTGCTGCCTTGGGAAGGCAATCACATCCTCATCGAACTGCCGATCCATAAAGCTTCAAGAATCGGGAACATCATTCCCGAGGACGAAATCAAGCGTTTGCTGGACCGGGGATATCAGCCCGTCCTGGCGCACCCGGAGCGATACCTGTACCTGGATCCGGACCGATACCGCAGCCTGAAAGAGGCCGGTGCGCTCTTCCAGAGGAACATCGGCTCGCTGGAAGGGTTGTACGGGGATGCCGTGAGCGCAAGGGCGGAAAGCCTTGCCGCCGAAGGATTCTACGACATGCAGGGCACGGACCTGCACAACGCACGCTATGCGGCGTTCTTCGACAGTTTCGGTTTCCGGGTTTAAGGTTCCAACGACACTTCAGGGCATAAAAAAAAGAGAGTCGGCCTGTCTCAGGCGGACGCTCTCACTAACCACATAATTAATAACACTAAAACTAATAACCAATAGAATGATTCCGTCAAGAGAACCTTGCTTCCTCATTCCGGATACAAAGGTACGGCTTTTTTCTTGATTTGCAAATTTTTTCAAAACTTTTTTTTGAAATTTTTTTACAAATTTCATAAGTTATTGATTATCAAGATATATCTAAATACTTATTTTCAATTCAACCAATAACTTTCAGGACACAAAAAAGCGAAAAACTAAGAGAGAGACCCTTCGGATCCCTCTCTTTCAACCGAATCGAAACCCCAAGGTTACGATTTCGTAGCCATCTTTTTACAACAGTTTCTTCCTGAGACAGGCGATCATGTCCACCGTCATCGAATCCAGGTCATAGGTGGGTTTCCAATCCCACTCTTTCCGGGCGCAGCTGTCATCCATCGAATCGGGCCAGGAATTGGCGATGGCCTGGCGGACCGGATCCACCTCATAGCGGACTTTCAGCCCCGGAATGTACTCGCGGATCTTCGCGAAGAGCTGCTCCGGCTCGAAACTCATCGAGGCGATGTTGAAGGAATTCCGGTGGACGAGGCGGGAAGGGTCAGCCTCCATCAGATGCACAGCGGCACCCAGGGCATCCGGCATGTACATCATATCCATATAGGTACCCGGTGCGATCGGGCAGACGAATTCCTCCCCTTTCACGGCGGAATAATACACTTCCACGGCATAGTCCGTAGTACCGCCGCCGGGAAGGGTGACATTGGAGATCAGGCCGGGGAAACGGACCGAGCGCGTATCCACGCCATATTTATGGAAATAGTAGTCACTCAACAGTTCCGTGGCGACTTTCGTGACACCGTACATGGACCGGGGGCGCTGGATCGTGTCCTGCGGGGTTCCGACATGAGGAGTCTCGGGGCCGAAGGAGCCGATGGAACTCGGGGTGAATACCGCGCATTTTTTCTCGCGGGCAACCTCGAGGATGTTCAGCAGGCCGTTCATCTGGATGTCCCAGGCCAGAAGGGGCTTTTTCTCCGCCACGGCCGACAGGAGGGCGGCCAGGTTGTAGATGGTGTCGATCGAATACTTCTCCACGATGGCAGCCAGGCCGGCGGCATCGCGGACGTCGGCCAGTTCGGCCGGTCCGCTCTCCAGCAGGATGCCTTTGGGTTCAGCGCCGGGGATGTACCCGGCGACTACGGTGCTGCCGGGGATTTCCCGGCGGATTTTCATCGTGAGTTCAGAGCCGATCTGGCCCGTGGAACCTATGACAAGGACATTTTTCATCACATCAGTTTTAGCAGTACAAATTTATGAATTTTCTTAAAAAAAAGCTCCATTTTCCACGGAAAATCTTTAAATTTGAAAGCAGAAAACACAAAACAACCTTATAATCATGTACGGTAAATTCCAAAAGCACCTCCAGGACGAGCTCAAGGCCATCGAGGAGGCCGGTCTCTACAAGAAGGAGCGCAACATCGCCTCCGCGCAGAGTGCCGAAATCACGCTCCAGGACGGCAGCAAGGCCCTGAACTTCTGTGCCAACAACTACCTCGGCCTCGCCGACAGCCCGCGGCTTGCGGCCGCTGCCAAGAAAGCGATCGACGCCCGCGGCTACGGCATGTCCTCCGTCCGCTTCATCTGCGGCACCCAGGATATCCACAAGGAACTCGAAAAAGCCATCGCCGACTATTTCCATACCGACGACGCCATCCTTTATGCCGCCTGCTTCGACGCAAACGGCGGCGTGTTCGAACCGCTCCTCACCGCCGAGGACGCCATTATCTCCGATTCCCTGAACCACGCCTCCATCATCGACGGTGTCCGCCTGTGCAAGGCCCAGCGTTTCCGCTATGCCAATGCCGACATGGCCGATCTCGAAGAGAAACTCAAGGAGGCCCAGGCCTGCCGTTTCCGCATCATCGTCACCGACGGCGTGTTCTCCATGGACGGCAACGTCGCCCCGATGGACAAGATCTGTGACCTCGCCGAGAAGTATGACGCGATGGTGATGGTGGACGAAAGCCACTCCGCCGGTGTCGTGGGACCGACCGGACACGGCGTCGCCGAGCAGTTCAACTGCTACGGACGCATCGACATCTTCACCGGCACCCTTGGAAAGGCCTTCGGCGGTGCCGTGGGTGGCTTCACCACCGGCCGGCAGGAGATCATCGACATGCTCCGCCAACGCTCCCGCCCGTACCTGTTCTCCAACTCCATCCCCCCGATGATTGCCGGAGCCGGTCTGGAGACGTTCAAGATCCTGAAGGAATCCAACGAACTGCACGACCGTCTCGTAGAGAACGTGAACTACTTCCGTGACAAGATGATGGCCGCCGGTTTCGACATCAAGCCCACGCAGTCCGCCATCTGCGCCGTAATGCTGTACGACGCTCCCCTGTCGCAGAGGTTTGCCGCCAAGATGGCGGAGGAAGGCATCTTCGTCACCGGCTTCTACTATCCGGTCGTTCCGAAGGGCCAGGCCCGCATCCGCGTGCAACTGTCCGCCGCACACCGCAAGGAGCACCTGGACAAGGCCATTGCGGCCTTCATCAAAGTAGGAAAGGAGCTGGGCGTGCTGAAATAGCCGCTCGTCCTTCTTCCCCACTTTCCGGAAAACGACGGACTCGTCCATCACCAGGCTGAAACAGCCCGATATACTGAGGGCCAGCAGGTTGCATAGGACGGGTTCGTCCGTTTTACCCAGAAGCCGGCCAAGGCGGACTTTTTTCCGTAAAACCTTGCGATTCTCCACCCAAATGGCTACTTTTACAAACAGAATGGAACCATCTGACAAATACCTCATTGACGTTGGCGCCCTTTTCCGAAGCAAATTGGGGGAAAAGACGCCGAAGTGGCTGATTTGGCTGGGACGGAGACTCCTGCATGAGAAGTTCCTGAACGAGTGTTTCAAGGAAGGATACACCGGTGTGGAGTTCGCCGAGAAAGCCTTGGAATACATGCATGTCACCCTGCAGGTGGAAGGCCTTGAAAAAGTTCCGACGGACCGGCTCGTCACCGTGGCATCCAACCATCCGCTCGGCGGCCATGACGCCCTTGCCATCGTCTCCATCTTCGGACGGATCTACGACGGGAACATCCGGATCATGGTCAATGACTTCCTGATGGTCCTGAAGCAGCTCAACGGTATTTTCGTACCCGTGAACAAGATGGGCGGCCAGTCCCGGAACCTGTCAGCCCAGACCGACGGCATCTTCCATTCCGACGCCCAGGTCCTCATGTTCCCGGCCGGCAAGTGCGCCCGGCGCGAGCACGGGAAGATCGTGGAGATGCCCTGGAAGAAAACCTTCCTCACCAAGAGCGTGGAAACGCACCGGGATATCATTCCCATGCATTTCTACGGCCGCAATTCCTGGCGCTTCTATTTCGTGGACTGGATCGGCAAGGTCACCGGCGTGAACAGGAAGTTCCCGCTGGCGATGATCCTGCTGGTGGACGAAATGTACCGCGCACAGGGCCGGACCTACCGCGTAGTGATCGGCGACCCGATCCCCTGGCAGACCTTCGACGGAAGCAAGAAGCCTGCGGAATGGGCCGACTGGATCAAAGAAAAAGTTGAAAACCTATAAAACGAATCCCTGTACTAAACCTGCCTGCCCATGAAAAAGATCATCGACCCCGTCGACAGGGAACTCCTGAAGGCGGAACTCAACCAGGAAACGCACCTGCGGGAAACGAACCGCGCCGGCAACCAGTTGTATGTCGTCGGTCCCGAGGCTGTGAACGTCATCCGGGAAATCGGCCGCCTGCGGGAAATCGCTTTCCGCAACGACGGCGGCGGCACCGGCGAGCCCCTGGACATCGACAAGTTCGACACCGATCCCGCCTATGGCTACCGCCAGCTGGTCCTCTGGGACCCCGAGGCCGAGGAAATCATCGGCGGCTACCGCTTCTGCCTGTGTGACGAGGCGGTCTATGACCGGTTCGGCCAGCCCATCCTGACCTCCGCCCACATGCTCGAGTTCACCAAGAAGTTCCTCCGGGACTTCCTCCCCTATACCCTTGAACTGGGCCGCTCCTTCGTCTCGGTGGAGTATCAGAGTTCCAAGGCCGGCTCCAAGAGCCTGTACGCCCTGGACAACCTGTTCGACGGAATCGCCGCCCTCGGCGTACTGTACAAGGACCGTGTCAAGTTCTTCTTCGGGAAGATGACCATGTATCCCAGCTACAATACCGAAGCCCGGGAAATGGTGATGTATTTCCTCAAGAAATACTTCGGGGAGAAGGCCGACCTCATCAAGATCCGCAAGGAGGTCAAGGTGAACAACCCCCGCCGCTTCCACAAGGTCTTCAACGGCAAGGACTACAAGGAAGACTACAAGATCCTCAAGACCGAAGTCCTGAAGCTCGGCGTGAGTATCCCGCCACTGGTGAACACCTACATGAACCTGTCCCCGTCCATGATTTACTTCGGCACGGGCATCAACGACGAGTTTGCCGACGTCCTGGACTCCGGCATCCTCATCGCGTTCGAGGAACTGTATCCCGAGAAGATCGACCGCCACACCAACTCCTTCCGGAAGATCGGCTGGCGGGCCATCAAGGCCATCCTAAAGCGCTTCCAGCGCAAGGGCTAGCTTCTCCACCATCACGGTCCCGAGGACGACCTTCCCGTCCGGGTCCACCAGGTACATCGAAGGAATCCATTTGACGTGGAAATCATCCCCGACTTTGGATTCCTTTTTTGCGACGAAATCGCTGAGCTGCAGCCAGCCGATGCCATTCTCCTCCACATAGGCGTCGAGTTTCTCCGGCTCGGTATCGAAGGAAATGCCTACGAAGGTGACTTTGTCGCCATATTGCGCATACAGTTCCTTCATCCTGGGGACATCGGCCCTGCAGTCGGGGCACCAGGTAGCCCAGAAATCATAGACGACGTATTTCCCGGCGAAATCCGCCTCGGAGCGGACGGCACCCGAACGGTCTGACAGGGAGAATGCAGGAATGGCCTCGCCCTTCTTGATCATGTCGACGGCATACTCGCTGTCGGCATCCTTGACGGCGTTCTTGCAGGACACCAGCGCCGCCACGGCGGCGAGAACAAGCAGGATCTTTTTCATTTTCGGACGGTTATATGGAAACAGGTTTGTTTTTTCTCGTATTTCACATAGCAGGCGCCCTCGTCGTGCAGGTCCTTCAAGACCTGCGAAAGGGTGGCCCGCAGATACTCGGGAGGAACATCCGCATAGGGCCGGCCGCGGAGTTCCGGGACCTTGACGTAATGCCAGTAAGAAAGATCGAAGGTAGTCCCGTAGCGATGGGCCGAATTCTCCGAAGCGTTGATGTTCCCTGCCCTGAGTTTCCGGACATCCTCTTCCGTACGGAGGACGGAGGAAACGACCAGTTTGTTGGGATTCAGTCCCTTGGAAGCCAGGGAATCCCGGAAATTACGGCCGATCCGGTCCAGCAGGTCCGCCGCGGAAGGAACCAGGAACGGAATCGAATGGGTAAGCTCGTCCACGGAGTACAAGTCATTGTCCACGATTTCCACAAGGCTCTTCTTCATCTTTTCCGCCGCATCTCGGTCCTCCACCGGAGGAACGCCGACTGTTTGGGCCACAGCCAGTTGCACATCGTTCAAATCGTTGAATTCCCGCGCGAAATCCACATCATAGATCCGGACTGGACGGTTCTCGATCTCTCCGGCCCGATGCCACATCCAGTTCCTGACTCCCCGGACGATCCCGCACACAAGGAGAGTCAGGAGCAAGGCGGCGATGGCGGAAACGACCAGCCAGAACTTGGTCTTACGTCTGAGCTTCATGGACGAAAGATAGGAATAAAACGCAAATAAATTGCTATTTTTGCGGACATAAACGCTTAAACAGACCATGGAAGAAAAGAAACAGGCCAAGCGGATCCAGACCTCCATCCTCAATTCCCTGGAGAAAAAGGTGCTCGTCTACCTAGCAGAGCGCCTTCCGGCCCGGATGACCTCCGACCAGCTCACCTTCATCGGATTTGTCGGTGCGCTGGTCGTTGCAACGGGCTACGCCCTCTCGAACCTGAATCTGAACTGGCTGTGGCTCGCCTCCTTCGGTTTTGTCGTGAACTGGTTCGGAGACTCCCTGGACGGCAGTCTGGCCCGGGTACGCGGTACCCAGCGGAAGACATACGGATTCTTCATCGACCATAACGTGGACGTCATCAACGAGTGCATCATGTTTACAGGCGTAGGCCTTTCTCCGCTTGTCAACATGACCTTCATGGCGGGTGTCCTGGTAGCATACCTGGCGCTCAGCGTATACGTGTACATCGACTGCTACCTCAAGGGGGAACACCGCCTGACCTACGGCGGCCTGGGTCCCACCGAATTCCGCATCCTTGCAATCCTGGTGAACACCCTGTTCATCTACATCCCGTTCCTCACCCGATGGAAGCGTCACATCGTCCTCTTTCACAATGAGTTCGAATTCGGCATCCTGGATGGCATCGCCGTCACTGTCGCCTTCATCCTCTTCTTCTTCTACCTGGTGAGTTTCCTCAAGGATATCCGGTACTTCAAGCGGATCGACCCGCCGAAACCCTTCGACAAGGATTAGTCCATGGTCGTCATCACCCAGCAGGACGCGGCTGAAAGGCTGTCCCCCGCCTTTGCAGGGCGGAAAGGGAAGTTGTTGTTCAACCTCGCCGCAGGCGTGACCGGCATCGCGAAGGTCAATGCCCTGCATGACCGGGTGGACAAGTCCGGCGTAACATACGGCCCGCCGTTTGCCAAGGCAATCTTGGACGATATCGGCGTCGATTTCCGAATCGGGAACCCGGAACGGCTGGACACCCTTCCGGAAGGGCCGTTCATCGTCATCGCAAACCATGTCTACGGCCACATCGACGGCATCTGCCTGCTGGACCTCATCGGGCGGCAGCGGCCGGACACAAAGGTGATGGTGAACGAGATGCTCACCTGGATTCCCGGTCTGGCACCGAACTTCATCGCCGTGAATCCCGTCACAGATGCCAGCAAGGGAGTATCGGATACCAGCATCAATGGCGTCAAGAACGCCCTGAAGCAACTCCAGGCGGGCGGTCCCCTTTGCCTGTTTCCGTCCGGTGCGGTCGCTGACCTGAAGCCGCGGGAACACTGGACCCTCAGCGAACGCGACTGGCAGGACGCGGCTATCCGGCTCATCCGGAAAGCCCGTGTTCCCGTTGTCCCCATCCGGTTTTTCGACCGGAATTCCCGGTTCTACTACGCACTCGGACTCATCGACTACCGGGTGCGCTTCATCCGCCTGTTCCACGAAGTGTTCAACAAGCGCGGAACCTGCCCGAGGGTGGGGATCGGAGCGCCCATCTCCGTCGAGGAACAGGAAAAACACACTGATTTACAAGCATTCAAGGCCTTCCTGCGAAGCAGCGTGTACGACATGCCGCTACCGGAGACCTTCGTCAACCGATCCCGAATATGGTAATCAAGCAAGTCAAAGTCGTCCTCCTGACCGGAGGAAGCAGCGGCATCGGAGCCGCCACCGCCCGGCTTCTCGCCGAGGCGGGCATCACCGTCTATGCCGGTTCCCGCCGCGGAACCGTCGAGAAACCCGCCCCGCGCATCATACCCGTCCAGCTGGATGTCAATGACGAGACATCCTTGAAAAGCACCGTGGAACGCATCGTCTCCGAGCAGGGGCATCTGGATGCCGTCGTCTGCAATGCCGGCAACGGCATATACGGGCCGGTGGAAGGTGCTACCGACGAAGAACTCCGGTATCAGTTCGAGACCTGCTTCTTCGGATCCTTCAAGACCATCCAGGCCTGCCTTCCCGTTTTCCGCCGGCAGGGATTCGGTCGCATCGTTACCGTCACCTCGGTGATGGCCATCCTCCAGCTCCCCTTCCAAGGCTTCTACTCTGCGGCCAAGGCAGCCTTGCTCTCCCTGAGTGAATCCCTTTCGATGGAACTGAAAGGAACGGGTATCGAGTGCTGCAGCGTCCTACCCGGCGATGTCGCCACCGGTTTCACGGCCGCCCGGAAGTTCACCGTCGCCGCCCAGGATCCCGGTTCCCCTTACCGGGAAAGGATGGACCGCAACCTGAAAAAGATCGAAAAGGACGAGTTGGGGGGCATGACACCGGATGTGATCGGGAAGGCCATCCGCAAACAACTGATGCGGAAGCACATGGCGATCCGGGTCATCCCGAGAATCGACTACGGCGCCGTCGGTTTCCTCGTCCGGATCCTTCCGGAACGGGGCAAATTGTGGCTGCTGGACCTTCTCTACAGCTAAGTCATTTGTGGCTTTCCCGAAAAAATCGTATCTTTGACGGATTATGTCGAAAATCCGTCTCATAGCGCTGTCGCTGCTTCTCCTGCTGCCGGCCCTGGTCTCCGCCCAAGTGACCCGGGTCCGGGGAAAGGTGACGGATTCCCAGACCGGTCAGGGCATCCCCTACGCCCTGGTCTATTTCGAAGGGACGATGAATGGCGTATCCTCCGACCGTTCCGGCAACTACCACATTGACAGCGAGGACACTTCCTCCAACCTGGTGCTCACGGTCATCGTCGACGGATACAAGTCCCAGTCCTTCCCGATCGAAAACGGCATCAATGCCCTGCTCGACATTGTTCTGACCCCGGAGAACAAGTCCGAATCCGACCACGGCGTCTACCTCCGTTCCATCTTGTACGAGCTGGACAACAACCGTTCCCGGCACGATCCGGAACAGCGGGATGCCTGGCAGGCCGGCATTTACAGCAAGGTGGAGCTGGCCGTCGCCAATGTGGACAACATTGTCGGAAAGGCCATTTTCCGGAAAAGGAACGACCTGATTCCGGAACTGCAGGATTCCACGGCATTCAACGGCTACATTCCGGTCCTCCTTTCCGAAGCCGTCCTCCGGAGGTACCATTCCCTCAATCCCGCCGTGGACAAGGAAGTGTTCGAAGCCAGCCGCATCTCCGGCCTGGACCAGCAAAACGTCCTCCGCCAGTTCACCGGTTCTTCCACCCTGCGGATGAACTTCTACCGGGACATCATTCCCGTCTTCAACCTGAGCATCCCTTCCCCGGCCAGTTCCATGGGACATGTCTTCTATAATTATTCCCTGGTGGACAGCCTGTCCCTCAGCGGCCGGAAGACCTACTCGGTCACGTTTACGCCCAAGAAACTGATCACTTCCCCCACCTTCGAGGGAAGGATGGAAATCGATGCGGAGGATTTCGCCATCCACAGCGTCTATGCACGCCTCTCCCCCACCTCGAACATCAACTGGATCCGGCAGATCGTGGTGGACAGCGAGAACGAGCGGCGGGAAGACGGCACCTGGTTCTTCCGGGACGAACAGATGTTCCTGGACGCCGCCCTGCACATGAATGACAAAGTCACCATCGTCTCCGTCCAGATGAAGCGTAACATGCAGTACACTTCCGTCGAATTCGGTCCCTTCGCCGGGATGGAGGACATGACCGGCGGCGACAAGATCGAGGTGGGCGAAGAACCGGAGAAAGACACGCTCTGGTGGGACCAGGCCCGGCCCGAAAACCTGACAGTCCGGGAAGAAGCTATTTTTACGACGGCGGAACGATTCAAGGAGCGGCCTTCCTTCAAATGGCTCTCCGCCCTGGGGAACATGTTCACGACCGGATACCTTGAGAACACGGACATCGGCATCGGCTATGGCCCCTGGGAACGGACCGTCACATTCAACGGGACCGAAGGCGTCCGCCTGCAGGTCGGCGGTCATACCACCAAGGAGTTCAGCAAGAAATTCCGTCTTTTCGGTTTTGCCGCCTACGGCTTCAAGGACCAGCGATGGAAAGGGGGCGCATCCACCGAATTCATGTTCGGGGACAACCAGAAGCGGACGAACAAACTCACCGTCTCAGCGGGCATCGACTATGAGAGCCTCGGCCGGGGCTCGGGCGTGTTCACGGAAAAAAACATCATCAATTCCCTCCTGGCCCCGGGCGGATTTGACAAGCAGGGCTTGATCTTCAAGGCCCAGGTCGAACATCTGTATGAGTTCAGTCCGAACTTCAACTCGACCCTCGCCCTCCAGCATATGCGGATTTATGCGAATCCGGACATCCCCCTCATCCGCCCGGACGGGACCCAGGCCGCGAGCTGCTCGGTCAACCAAATCCACTGGACCGGCCGGTTCTCCTGGGACGAGCGGATCAACCGGGGCGTGTTTGACAAGGCTTACATCTTTACCCGGTACCCCATTGTCTCGGTAGACCTGCTGGGCGGTGTAAAGGGCATCACGGCAGATGACTGCTCCTTCCTTCGGGGCGAGCTCACCGTAGACTGGCGGCTTCCGGCCGGATTCATGGGATTCGGCAACCTCCATTTCAATGGCGGCGCCATCCTCGGTTCCGTCCCCTATCCTCTTCTGAAACTGCACGAAGGCAACCAGAGCCAACTGTTCGGCAGCCCCGTCGTGGGCCTCCTGGCAAAGTCGGCCTTCTCGCTGATGAACTTCTACGAGTTCGGGTCCGACCGCTGGATTACCGGCTACTACGAGCATAATTTCAACGGCCTCATGCTGGGCGTCATCCCGCTGGTCAAGGAGCTTAACCTCCGCGAGGTCGTCACCATCCGCGGCGCCTGGGGCACCATCTCCGAACGCAACCGCAGTCAGGCTCCGTTCCTGCTGATGGAAGGCCTCAACTCCCTGGAAACGCCTTACGTGGAGGCCGGCGTAGGTATCGCGAACATCTTCCACCTGGTCCGGGTGGACTGCTTCTGGAAACTGACCCACCGCAACGGCCGGGATTTCGGCGTGAACATCGGCATCGATCTCGATTTCTGATGATTCTGAACCGCTTTCTCCTCCTTGTGGCGGCCCTTTGCGTCGCCCTCTCTGCGACGGGCCAGACAACCAAGGTCAAGGGGACGGTCAAGGATGCGGATACGGGAGAACCGATTCCCTTTGCCAGCGTTTATTTCGACGGGACGGTTATCGGCATCTCCACCGACCTGGAAGGTAGTTTCAGCCTGGAAACCAGGGAGATGAACCTGTCCACCCTGACCGCCCATCTCATTGGTTACGAACCCGAGTCCGTCTCTGTTACGAAGGGAGCCTATTCGGAAGTGTCCTTCCTGCTCAAGAAGGATCTCAAGCAACTGGATGCCGCCCTGGTCAAGCCGGACGACCGCTATATCCGCTCCATCCTGGACAGGATCGACAAGGCACGCAAGCGGCATGACCCGGACCTGGCCGATGCCTGGCAGACCCATCTGTACAGCAAGATCGAACTGGATGCCACCGAGGCGGAGAACATCATCGAAGGCTCCTTCCTGAAGCGTCCCCTGGGTTTTGTCCTGGACTACCGGGATACTTCTTCCGTCACCGGCAAATCCTACATCCCCATCCTGATTTCGGAGACCGTCTCCCGGAAATACCATGCACTGGAACCGTCCGTGGACAAGGAAATCATCGAAGCCAGCCACATCTCCGGCCTGGACCAGGACAACCTGCTTCGGCAATTCACAGGGTCTTACCTGCTGAAAACCAATTTCTACCGAAGCCAGATCACGGTTTTCAACCTGGATGTTCCCTCTCCGGCAAGCGCTGTCGGGCACGTATTCTACAACTATTATCTGGTGGACAGTCTCCAGGTGGAGGGACGCAAGACCTATACCCTCCGTTTCCATCCCAAAGCCCTAGTCACTTCACCCGTCCTGGATGGAGAGATGAATATCGATGCGGAGGACTTCGCCATCCGGTCGGTCCATGCCAGCCTCGCCGCCGTTTCCAACGTGAACTGGATCCGGCATATCAATGTGGACATTGAAAACCGCCGGCTGCCGGACGGGAAGTGGTTTCCCGGTGAAGAACGGCTGTTCATCGACTTCTCCATCGCCACTAGCGACAAATCCAAAGTCATTTCCTTTCTCGGGAACCGCACCCTGGTCTATTCCGATTCCGCTTTCGGGCCTTTCCCCGGCGCAGACGGGCTCCAGGGCGGCGATAAGGTCCAGGTCGGGCCGGAACCGGAGAAGGACGATGCCTGGTGGGCCGGGACACGTCCCATCGACCTGACCGGCCGGGAAGAGGGCATCTTCCAGATGACGGACCGGATCAAGGAATCCTCGGCCTTCAAGTGGATGTACGGGCTGGCCGGCATGGTCGTCACGGGATACGTGGAAATACCGGAAATTGGCATCGGCTTTGGCCCGTGGGCCCGGACGGTCACTTACAATGAACTGGAAGGCGTGCGCCTGCAGACCGGTTTCCGCACGACCAAGGAATTCAGCCGCCGTGTCCGGTTCAAGGCCGACCTGGCCTATGGGACCCGCGACAGGATGTTCAAAGGCGATGCATCCATGGAAGTCATCATCGGCCGGGAGAAGACACGGAAACTCACCCTCGCGGCCCAACGGGACTTCGAACAGCTCGGCCGGGGTTCCGGCATCCTGTCCGGGAAGAACTTCTTCAACTCCTTCATGGCCCCTGGCGGCTTCAGCAAGCAGAGCCTGATGGACGAAGTCTACGCCCGATACCAGCATGAGTTCACGCCCCACTTCAACTCGGAAGTTGCAATCCGCCACCGGCGCATCTACGGAAATGACGCCGTCCCGCTGCTCCGCCCGGATGGAACGCTGGACAAGAGCTTCTCCACCAATCAGTTGCATTTTAGCGGACGCTTCTCCTGGGATGAACGGGTCAATCGCGGCTTCTTTGACAAGGCCTACCTCTTCACCCGCTATCCAGTCGTGACGGTGGATCTCGTCACCGGCATCAAAGGTATCACGCCCGGCGACTGCAGCTTTTATCGCGGAGAGCTGACGCTGGATTGGAAAGTGCCCACCACGGCCATCGGTTTCGGCCGGCTGCATGTGAACGGTGGCGCCATCCTGGGTTCCGTCCCCTATCCCCTTCTGAAACTGCACGAGGGCAACCGCACCTACTTCCTGGACCGGAGCGCTTTCTCGACGATGGACTATTACGAATTCGCGTCCGACCGCTGGGTCACCGCATCCTACGAACACAATCTGGACGGCTTCATCCTGGGAAAGATCCCCCTGATCCGGAAACTGGACCTGCGGGAAGTCCTCACGGTCCGCACCGCCTGGGGAACCATCTCGAAGCAGAACAAGGAAAACGCGATCTATCAGTTACTTCCCGGAATGGAAGCCTTGGAGAAGCCCTATGTCGAAGCCGGAATCGGCATTGCCAACATCTTCCGGATCTTCCGGGTGGACGGATTCTGGCGGCTCACCCATCAGAAGGACCGCAACTTCGTCATCAACCTCTCAATGGACGTGGATTTCTAATAGTAGATTTCTTCGTTCATGGCAGGATATTCCCGCGTACATTCGTAGAACGGAATCTCCGACACCGTTTCCACGCCCACGAAGCCCAATCCGCCTTCCACGTTCGTAGGCAGCGTCGTCGGCTCCACCAGGAAACTCATGTCCGTCCCGAACGTCTCCAGGATCTCCAGCGACTTGAAATAGTGGTACTCCGGGAAATCCAAGGTCCGTAGCTGAAGGCTGACGCGCCGGGATACCCTCCGCTTCATTGAACGGAGTTTGTCCCAGTCGATCTCATCCCCCATCCAATCCGGGACATAGATCCCATAATGAAAGCCCTCCGGGAGACGGAAACCGTCGCTGAAGACCAGCGGCCGGATCGTACATTCGCGGCCGGAGAAAGGAGTATCCGAGAAACAGTGATAGGAATTCTCCGCCGCAAGCAGGGCGCCGAGATCGGAACCACCCGTCTTTCCTGCTCCCTCGCTGATGATCGGATCGAACCCCGTCTCCAACCAGAGGGAGGATTCCGAGGTCCCGGAATAGCCGGGAACCGGATTGCCCTCCTCGTCCAGATAGATGAAATCGTCCACCATCCGGCCGTCAACCCGATAGAAGGAGGTCCCGGGCAGGTCCTGGAAAACCGTCTTCAGCTGCAGATAGGTGGACGCATCCCCCATATAGGACATCCGGACCGTCGAAGTATCCAACGATGAGATGGTTACGGGTTCCGACACCGTCACCGTGGAAGAGAGGGATATCTCCCCGGAACGGGCCTCGATCCGGATTTCGTCCCCGGGCTTGAAAGCCGATTCAAACGTATAGGCCGTCTCCCAATCCCCTTCATAGGCAGCGGGAGTTTCCTCCGCGACCGCGGCCTGCACCCCGTTTACGAAAACTCGGACCTGCGCCCCGGGCAGCGCCCGGACCCGGTTCTTCTGGCTGATGGAGAGGAAGACCGCGTGGACCGGCTCCAGCGTGTTCAGCTGGGCATTCATCACCCCGACCGGCTCGTCATCTCCGACGGGAAGCACCACCTCTTCGTGGCAGGAAACCGCCAGGAAGGAAAGGATCGACAGGAAAACACTCTTTTTCATCTCCGTCAGAATTGCCAGGTATAACTTACGGAAGGGACGAAAGGCAGGATAGTCAGCTTGTCCATCACGAGTTTCGTCTCCGGTCCGGCCTCCGGGGAAGGACGCTCCGTCTCATAATGGAAGAACACCAGGTTCGGATTGAGCTGGCGGTACAGGTTGTAGATGCTCAGGCTCCAGATCCGCTCCCCGTGGCGCTTCTTCTTGTGGAAGTTGGCGCCGATGTTCAGGTGGTGGCTGGGCGGAAGGCGGTAATTGTTCCGGTGCTCCACGAAATCGGCACGGCTCAGCCGGCCGTCCGGCCGGAGGATCATCGTCTGCCGCATCGGCAGGGTCGTAGTGCCTCCGGTTGCAAAGACAAAGGTCGCACTCAGGTCGATGCGCGGAGCCACCTGCCAGTTCAAATTGATGTTGAAATTGTGCCGGCGGTCGTACTTGTAAGGGAAGCGCTCACCCAGGTTGATGGTCCCGTCCGGGAAAAGCCGGTCGGATTTTGCCAGCGTATAGGCCAGCCAGCCGGTCACCGGACCGGCCGTCTTCTGGGCGAAGAACTCCATGCCCATCGCCCGTCCCGTTCCCATCTCCACCTTGTCCTCCCAGCCCGTATTCGTCGCGATCATCAGGGTCCCATCCTTGTATTCCAGGATGTTATGCATTGACTTGAAATAACCTTCGACCGAAAACTCCCAGCCCCTGATTCCGTCGAAATACACCCCCGCGGAGAACTGGTCCGAGGTGACCGGCTTGATATCCTTGGTGATCGGAACCCACAGGTCGATGGGCAGGGATACCTGCGCGGAACTGAGCAGATGCACGTACTGGGCCATCCGGGCATAGCCCGCCTTGACGGACCAGCCGCTGTCCCAGGCATACTTGGCGGACAGGCGGGGCTGCAGGTTCCAGTAGCTCTTCCCGTCGGTCCGAAACAGGGAGAGATGCAGTCCCGGATTGACCGTCAGATGGTCCCCGACGGAAAAATCGTCCTCGGCGTACAGGGAGAAATCGTGCCCCCGGTATGGTTTCGTGTTCCCGTATTTCTGTTCCTCGTGTGCTTCTTCATCCCCTTCCTGCGTGAAAGAAACGGCCGTCAGGGTCTGCGGGATGAATGTATGATACACATACTCCGCACCGAACTTGACCAGATGACGCGGAGAGGGAACATAGTCGAAGTCCATCTTCGCACTCCAGTCCCGGATGCCGGAAATGTAATCGATGTCGAAGTCATACGCATAGCGCGTCCCGTCGTAGTCCCTTCCCTGACTGCGCATTCCGGTATCCATCGTCATCCGGTAATGATTGTAAGCCCAGGTGGTATTGGCGAACAACTGGCTGGAAAACACGTGGTTCCAGCGGAGCGAGACCACATTGTTCCCCCAGCCGAGACCAACCCGGGTCCGGTCGAATCCATCCGTATCGGAAAACGCCCCGTCCCGCTCGTCGAACCGCAGGTTCATCTGGTCCCTGCCGCTGTAAGCCCCGAGGAAGAAACGGTCCCTGTCACTCTGACGCCAGGTAAGCTTCCCGTTCAGGTCATAGAAGAAATAGTTCGCATACATATCGGAACCCGTCTCGATCCGCTTCCCGAAATAACGGATAAGCGGATCGAAAAAGATCGTGTGCAGTCCGCGCGCACTGACGGAATAGCTGAGCGTATCCTTGATGATGGGCCCTTCCAGATGGAATTTCTCCGTCAGGGCGCCAACGCCGATGCTTCCGTGGGTCTCCTTCATGTTTCCGTCATTGGTCCGGATGTCGACGATGGAGGACACGCGGCCGCCGTAACGGGCCGGGAAAGAGCCCTTGTACAGGGTGACCTTCTTCACCGCTTCCGTCTGGAAGACGGACAGGATGCCCAGCATATGGTCCACATTATAGATAGGGACGCCGTCCAGCAGGATCAGGTTCTCGTCCGGGCCACCGCCTCGGACATAGAGTCCCGTGAAACCTTCGTTGCCGCCCTGGACGCCCGGCATCAGCTGGATCGCTTTCAACACGTCAGCCTCGCCGAAGACGACCGGCGTCCGCTGGATATGGACGAGCGGGATATCGATGGCGCCAAGGTAGGTGGACTGGATGCCGGCATCCTTCTGGGCCACGACCGTCGCCTCCCGGATCTCGGCCGATGGCTTGAGGAGGATGTTAAGGGTGGTATCACGGCTCAGGTCCAACTCCACGGCCTGACTCTCATAGCCCACATAACTGTACTGCAGGGAAACCCTGCCGCATGGGATAGTCAGCGTGTAATAGCCGTAAGCATTGGTCACGGCCCCTGTCGGGGTTTTCCGGGATGCATCTTCTACGAGGACGCCGGCGCCGATCAGGGTTTCACCGGAACCGGTATCCGTAATATAACCGCTGACAGTGGCACTTCTCCCCGCCTGGCCCCGGGAGGGCAGGACGGCAAGGAAAGCAGCGGTGATAAACAGGACGATCTTTCTGTTCATATCATTGAAATCCCGGCCGGGACGGAATCTTGCACGCGCCTACTGTTCGTCGATGCCGCCGCCCATGGTATAATCGGAGGCATCGGCAATCAAGTGCTTCTGCATCCCCTTGCGGGCCCATTTCACCATCTGGAAGCAGAAAAGGAGGATGGCGATGGTGATGGCGCCGCTCAGCTGCGGGGTGACGGCGGACATCATCGCAACCGTATCATAGATTCCGTGGGCCAGTACCGGATAGAGCCACATCTTGACGGCGGCACCCGGAGCGCGGTACTTGTCGAAATGATTGAGGGAGAAGTAATAGCCCATCAGGACGGCAAAGCCGAAATGGCCGGGAATGGCGGTGAGGGAACGGCCGATGCCGGTGGTCACCCAGTCTGTTCCGGCGGCGAACAGATACTCCACATTCTCGAACGCTGCGAAACCCATGCCTACGCTGACCGCATACACGATCCCATCCATCCGCTCGTCGAAATAGGGATTCTTCCGAAGGAAAAGCCACAGGCAGAAGAGCTTGGCCGTCTCCTCCGGGATGGCCGCCCCGAAGAAGGCCTGACGGAAAGCATCCCAGAAAGAATGGATCTCCTCCGAAAACAGTCCGAGGTTCAGTGACGGAACGGAGATGAAGAACGAGCAGAAGACGGAAAGGCAGCCGAACAGGAAACCTTTCGCGACCATCTTCACGGGTTCCCGTTGCATCTTGTCCTGCTGGTAGGTATAGAAAAGGAGGATCAGGGCCGGCAGGACGGCCAGGGCAATCACATTAATCATAGTCGATGACGGTCAAAATATCATTTTCTACGCGGAAATGCACCTCTTTCCCGGCAAAGGGCATCCCATACACTTTTCCAGGGTCATCCTGGTAGGCAGGACGCGGGTCCAAGGACAGGATCCCGACCAGGGCTTCCCGCTCTTCCGGACTGATAATCAGGGTATCCGGAATCCGGACCTCCAGCGTCGCTCCCGGAGCACCGGTTACGAATCCGCTCCGGGCATCCGGGAAACTGTCCGCATAGGGGACGTACGGCTTGATGTCGTACACGGGGGTCCCGTCCATCAGGTCCGCCCCCTTTACGAGCAGATCGAACCCGTCGATTCCCTCCAGTTCCACACAGGAAAGCCCCAGCGGATTGGGCCGGAATGGAGACCGGGTGGCCCAGACCCCCATCGCCGTATTGCCACCGAGACGGGGTGGCCGGACAGTCGGCTGCCAGTCCCCTTTCGCCGGCTTGTTCGCGGAAAAGCCCCAGATCAGCCAGATCCGGTCGAAACCGTCCAGCCCGCGCAGGGCTTCCCGGTTCCGGAATGCAGGTTCGAACACGATGCGCCCGCGCAAGGACGGGACCAGGCCGCTCTGGCGCGGAATGCCGAACTTGGAGCCGAGGGCCCCTTGGTAATGGGCAACCGGTTTGAGTTCCATTTATTTCACCTTCAGTTTCTTCCGGTCTGCAAAGGAAGCGAAGACAATGAACGTCTCATCGCCCGGGACGGTGTAGAACGTTACCCGGGTCCCACGTTTCTTCAGCTTGTAGGAAACCGGACGGATTTCACCCGTATCCGGATTCCACTGCAGCGGCTGGCGTCCACGGACCCGGAAACGGACCTTGGCAGGCCCTGAATGGTATCCCGTATTGCAGATCCGGTAGATCTCCGCATCGGGCAGATGCCGATGCTGGAAGGCAAGACCTTCCACCTTGGTCTTCATGTCCGGCCGGACACCGGCCGCCTTGAGGATGGATTTCACCGTTTTGCCGGACATCACATTCCCGGACAGCCAGACTTTCTCCACCGTCCGCAGGAACACTTCGCTGGTCGTATCCAGGCATTCCGCCGGCTTTACCCCGCCGATGAAGGCCCCTTCAGCTGCAAGTTCCGCAATCCGGTCCAGCACGGCCTTGGTCATCCGGCGGTCCTGGAGATATAGCAGGCGCCCGTTGAGGCCGCCGTCGGTAAAAAGCCGGCCGGCACGGGTATGGAGGCTGTCTTTCAGCACGGAAGTGCCGATGGATTCGCAGGCAAAGCCATAGGGAACGGACGGTTGCCGGAACAGGCTGTCCCCCACTTCGCCCCGATAGACGAGGATATCGGCTACCGGAACGCCCTGCCCCATCAGGTAAGCGGTCCGTCCTCCGGGAAGGGAATCCGGAACCGAGACGAACCCCGCCTCCAGGGCGGCGAGCGCCTTCTCCGAGGCGGCGATGTCGATATGGTCGTACCGGCTGCGCCCGCAGCCTGCCACGACAGCGACGGTCAGGATACCGATGAGCAGTCTTTTCATCTTCCAAGTCTTCTTTATCCATACAAATGTAAGGATTATTCCCTTTTTTTGCGTATTTTTGCGTGTTAAATCGCACAAAAACAACCAGCAATGAAAAGAATCGTTTTAGTTCGCCACGGCGAGAGTGTCTGGAACAAGGAGAACCGTTTCACCGGATGGACCGACGTGGACCTGAGCCCCAAGGGCGTGGAAGAGGCCGTCGAGGCCGGCAAGCTCCTCAAAGCCGAAGGTTTCACTTTCGGGAAGGCCTATACCTCCTACCTCAAGCGGGCCGTCAAGACCCTCAACAACATCCTGGACCAGATGGACCTGGACTGGATTCCCGTGGAGAAGAGCTGGCGCCTCAACGAGAAGCACTACGGCAACCTCCAGGGCCTGAACAAGGCCGAGACCGCCGAGAAATACGGTGACGCCCAGGTGAAGATCTGGCGCCGCAGCTTCGATGTCGCCCCGCTCCCCCTCGGTGAGGATGACGAGCGCAACCCGAAGTTCGACCCCCGCTATGCCGAAGTCGCCGACAAGGACCTTCCCCGTACCGAATCCCTGAAGGACGCCATCGCCCGTGCCGTCCCTTACTGGAAGGAAGTCATCTTCCCGAACCTCGCCACCGAGGACAGCCTCATCGTCGTTGCCCACGGCAACTCCCTCCGCGGCATCATCAAGTACCTGAAGAACATCTCCGACGAGGACATCATCGGCCTGAACCTGCCGACCGCCGTCCCGTATGTGTTCGAGTTCGAAGACGGCAAGCTTGTCAAGGATTACTTCCTGGGTGACCAGGAGGCCATCGCCGCCAAGATGAACGCCGTCGCCAACCAGGGCAAGGCTCAGAAATAAGGTGAACCGCTTCCTGGAAAAAGTAGGCGTCTCCATCGCCTCCCGCATCGGAATCACGGCCGCAATCGCACTGATTGCGGCCGCGCTTCTCGGTGGCGGTTACTGGTGGCTCCAAACCAAGGCGCCCCGCGACACGGTCAAGGCGAGGGAAACCGGCGTGAAAGTGGATGTGGAGCAGCTATCTTTCTACGGCGACCGGAACCTCCGTGTGGACGGTACGGTCTTCCGTCCGTCCGAAACCCTTGATACCAAGCTTCCTGCCGTCATCTATTGCCAGGACAGATCCTACGGAGAAAGCTGGTGCCGCTCGCTTGCCGGGACCGGCGCCTTGGCCTACTGCTTCGACTTCCAGGGAGATGGAGAAAAGGCACGGGAGAAGGAATTGGAAACGGTCTTGAAGGGTATCCGGGACCTCCGTCACGTGGACAAGGACCAGGTCTACCTCCTCGGCGAGGCGAACGGATGCCTGACCGCCTGCACCGTCGCCTTCGGCAATCCCAAGAGAATCAAAGGCCTTATCCTCGTCTCACCTGGATTCAACCCGCTGGAAATCAGCCGGAAAGCAAAACGGTACAACGGCACCATCCTCGTTGTGGACGATGCCATGGGACGTCCCGCGAATCTGGAAGAGATCCGGAGCTTCATCTATTGACCGCCCAGACGGCCGAAGAAGGTAAGCACATCGGACCAGGTGCGCAGCGGGTCTTCCCCGAAGGTCAGGACCGTCCCCATAAACCCGTCGCATCCTGTCCTGGACAGAAGATAATCCCCCATGAGCAAGTCCACGTGGTTGCCGACGATGACCCGGTTCCAGGCAGGGACGCCCAGATGGGTTTCCGCCCACCGGACATTATCTCCCCACAGTTCCGGCTTGTTCGGATCTTCCCGGCAGACAACGTAGGTATCATACCACTCCGACAGTTTATGGAACACTTTGAAGGCCTCCCCGACCGGGAGGTCGTTCCGTGTATCCCGGAGGACATCGTCCAGTTCCACAAAAAGCGTCCGCTTGGACCGTCCTTCCTGCCGGTCATCGATCCATTGCATCACGGGGAGCAGGGTCCACAGGAAAGTATGGTCATTGAGCTGGTGCTCACCGTCAAAATGCAGGGACTGCGGATAATGCGCGGCGAACTCGTCGAAACAGTTCACCATCGTGTCCTTCGTTCCGAACAGGCCGAACACACGGTCCGGCTCCACTTCGGAGAAACGGGCATCCGAAACGGCCCTGTACTCTTCCACCAAGGCTTTCGTGACCATGAAGGAGGTCTGTCCGTCCTGCCGGGCCGCATGAAACTCCTGCTTTCCCAAACCGTTGTTTTTCAAAATGGTATCGGCCAGATGCATGGCCGGGTTCACGCAAATGCGGTCAAAGCCGGCCAGCTGCTCCGTATACATGCCGCCCATGGAAGTACCCACAATCAAATCCGGATTCTCACGGACGCAGAGATCCTTCAACAACTGGATCGCCTCATGCGGATCCACGGGCAGGTCCGGCGCAATCACCGTCGCCTGCGGCAGCAACAGCCGCATCCGACCAACCGTCCCGCTGGAGCCGGACGAGGCAAAACCGTGGACATAGAGGATTTTCTTGCCGGCGAAAAGCGCCGGCCGCGCAAATTCATACAATTCCATACCGCGAAGGTACGGATTATTCCCCGAAATTGAAACGGATGCCCAGCGACAGGTTGTAATGCAGGGGTTTTTCCGTATAGGCCGACCGGACCGTCGACCCGTTGTCGAAATGGTATTCCACGCCGGGGGCAAAGTAGACGCCAAGGAAGCGGTTGAAACGGTATTCCGCTCCGGCGGACGCTCCGACGGACCAGAGCAATCCACCCGTATCAGGCTTTCCGTCAATTGTTTCCTCCAGATGGTCCCCGATATAGAATTCAGTCCGGCTGGAAGACAGCAATCCCTTTTCCACCATTCCTCCCGCACCGGCATACAGCCGGAGGTTCTTCCACGGATGGAAGCCGGCTTCCAGGCGGAGCGGGATTCCCAGATACCCCAGATCCTGCTTCATGACGCGCCTTGTGCCCACAGTGGATTCCTCGAAATCACTGGACAATGCCGTCCAGTTGAGCCCGCTCGCGAGGCTCAGGTGCGGAGTCATCCGCCAGGCAACCGTAACCCCTGTCCGGATGGGAGCGTGATGATGGGCATCGAATGACGATGCGCGGTTGGCGGAAAGCATCCGGACAAGTCTGCCCGGTGTCATCTCCGTCCCTGGGTGCTGCGAATGGGCCGACAGCTGGTCGGTATGGGTCATCCCATAACCCTGGGACTGTTCACCCGACGCCTGGCCTCCCTCATTGTAGACACCAACGGTAAAACGAGATAAAGTCTCGGGCTGCGTTGTTTCTGTCCTTTCCGGAAAAGGATCAGCAAGGGCTTCCCTTTCTTCCGCTACCGGCTCGTCTGAAATGGATGCCGTCTCTTCGGAAGAAACGGTAACAGGCACATCCTCAGGCATTTCCTCAGGTAGTTCCTCAGTCATTTCCACAGGATTATCCACTGTCGGGATCTCAGCAGGGACCTCCTTCGCTTCTGCCAGCAGGGGACGGCGGGATGCAACGGCAACCGGAGCGGGCCGGGAACCGGTCTCGACAGGCTCAGTAACCGGTTCCAGGACACTCCGGGCCGTATCGGCCTGAACCGACTGAGCATAGCGGTCCGGGTTTTCAGGTTGGTCGGATGTCCTCCGGGAAGGCAGGAAGACGACGAGGGCGACTGCCGCTGCGGCGGCCAGGCCCGATATCAGCCAGACGGGGAGCAAATTCCTGCGCTTCTTCCCGGCAATCCCCTGCTCTATCCCTTCCCAAAGCCCTTCCGGCTCCGGGACGGAATAGTCCGAGAAACGTTCCCGCAGTTTGTCTTTCCACGCGTTATCCATTGTCATGCAATCTGATATAATCTTTGATCCACCGGGCCAGCAGCGCTTTCGCATGGTGCAGCTGGCTGGCAGAACTGTTTTCCTTGATGCCCAGCAGGGAGGCGATCTCCTTGTGGGACTTGTCCTCGAAGACAAAGAGGTTGAAGACGGTCCGGTACCCGTCCGGCAGCTTCCGGATCATCCCCTGGATGACCGGCAGCGGAACGGCATCGAAGGACGGTTCCTCCTCATCCGGCCGGTCGGGCAGCGTTTCCACGAGCGGTAAGGCCTTTTTGCGCCGGAGAGCTTTCAGGGAATCGTTGACGACAATCCGCGTCATCCATGCTTTCAAGGATCCTTCCCCCCGGTAGGTGAAGCGGTCCATTGACTGGAATATCTTGATGAACGCTTCCTGCAGGATGTCCTTCACCGAATCGTCATCCGGGATATACCGGGCGCACACGGCCGTAAGATACCCCACGTACTGGCCGTAGAGTGTCTTCATCGCGGCTTTGTCGTGCTGGAGGACCTTCCGGACAAGGTCCTGTTCCAACCCGCTATTTCGGGCTCCGGTAATCAAGGGTCAAGGTCTTCTCTTTTCGGTTGAGGTCTATGTAAGTCAATGAGAATGTGATTTTTCCATCCGATTCGAAAAGCTGTTCCCCAATCGGGAAGCAGATGATTCCGTCCGTCAGATCCCCTTCGACGTCCCCATTCGCTTCATGCAGGAGACGGAAGTCATACCGGGACGCTCCCGGATAGAGGGAAAAACAGTGACCGGCCTTCCCCTTGGACGGAAAAGCGTAATGCAGGGTCAGGAAACCGTCTTCCACGGAAGTGATCCAGTCCGGAATAATGGAGACGGGATCGCTTTCCCTGGCCATCATGTCATAACGGATCTCGCCCATATCCAGCGGAGAAGTCCATTCGACGAGGATGGCCTCGGTGCAGAAATCGGGCGTTTCGGAAGAAAGGACACGGCGATACTCCAGAAATACCCGTGTTCCTGATGGAATCTCCTGGATTTCAGACGGATTGATGACGTAAGCGGGCGATTTGGGATCAAGCTGGATGAATCTCACGCCCGCCTGCTCCCGAACGGTCCCGATGGCCAGGCTGGACTGGTCGTCGAATGGGCCTTCATAGGCATACGAAGGATCAGGCTCCGGATCGTAATCCACCGCCTTGCTGCAAGAGAAAAGCGTCAGGGATACGGCCAGGAGGGACAAGAGATGTAAGCATTTTCGTTCCATACACCCTATAAATCCGGGATGCAAAGAATCTTGCACCGTCAATTGAGATTTTTTCCGTGGCAATGGCAATAGCGCAGGCCGCTCCCGCAGGGACAGGGATCCATTGGCGCCACGTGCGGAATGGCAAGGCCAAAAGGGAATCCCTCGGGCATCAAGGGCGAAAGCCGGTCCAGGGCCTCATCCTTCTCGATCAGGTCGGTATACCCTTCGGAAATGGTAGGCCGGGGCATCGTCCAGCGGGGATAATCCGCATCGTCCGGCCGGGCTTCCTCCGGTTCCGAAGGAGGCGGCGATTCCAGGACCAGGACATCCATCTCCAAGGCGCTATATCCGTTCAACGTCCATTTGGGAACACTGTTGGCATAATCGACAATGGCCTTGAGGCTGGCATAGTGAACGGCGTCCGAGGCGATGGTATCGCTCCTCTCGATCACGGGACTGAACAGGGCCTCGTTGCCAAAGGGAAACTGGGCTTCCGCCCAGATGTCGTGCTGGGCCTTCACCAGATCGAACCCTTCATAGCCGATCTGGCGGAGCAACCGGGTCAGCGTCTCCCCTTCCGGGGTCTTCATCCCCACGGTGAAATACGGGGCACCGGCGCCGGCCTCCACGGCCATCTCAACCGGAAACGCCTTGAATTCAGCAGGATTCAGGGTGAGTTCCTCCCGAAGCAGGAACACATCCTCCGGATTGCCGACGCACGGGGAAAACAGGTAATCACCCCGCTCGTCCACATTGCGGCAGACGCGAAGGAGCGGGCTTTCCCGCAGCAGCCGGACCAGGGCGTCATAATCGGGGCCGAACGTATCTTCGTAATAGTCCGCCATCAAATCCACGAAACGCTCGGTAGGAAGGACCCCGTACAGGTTCAGGTAGCCCATTCCCACCCGTTCCACTTCGAAACGGCCGCTCTTCTCCCCTTTCCGGATAGCCTGGTCGATATGGGGGGCAACGATGTCATAGACCTCCCGGCGGACCCAAACCTTGTGGAAGCGGCCGTCCGACTCCTCCGTCTCCACCAGTCCGCTGACTTCCAGAATGGACGGATAATCAGCCTTTTCCAGATAGTGAACCTTGCCGGGACCGCCGTGGACGAGGGTTTTCAACAGTCGGATATCCCGCTCCAGGAGGTGGGACAGCCATCTCTTGGGACGGGTGGTCAGGTATTCGTTCAGTTTCGCTACCTGCTCCGCCTTGCGCAGGCGGGGCGACAGTTCCCGGCCCAGGATATTTCCCAGGTCCTCCAGCTCCACTTTCCGGAATCCTTTCAGTATGTCGGCGATCGTCCGCTCTTTCATAGGGGTGCAAAGATAAGAAAAAACCCCGGTTTCTCACCGGGGTTCAGGAAGAAGTTACCGCGCGTCCTTGAATTTCAGGATCGGATTACGCGCCGCGGCCGTCTCGTCAGGCCGCTTGATGGGCGCTCCGTGCGGAGCATCCTGCAGGATCCGCGGATCCTCGGCCGCCTCCGCGGCGATCTTGTGCATTACGTCGATGAACGCGTCGATGGTTTCCTTGGACTCGGTTTCCGTGGGCTCGATCATCAGCGCCTGGTGGAACAGGAGCGGGAAATAGATGGTCGGGGCATGGAAGCCGAAGTCGAGCAGCCGCTTCGCCACATCCAGGGTCGTAGCACCATGGACGTCGTCATGTGCACCGTCATTGATGAGACCGTCGAAGACGAACTCATGCTTGCACACACCTTCAATCGGGAGTTTGTAGGCATCCTTCAGGCACTCCTTGATGTAATTCGCGCTAAGGACCGAATACTGACCGACTTTCTTCAGGTTCTGCTTGCCCAGCATCAGAATGTACGCATAGGCGCGCAGGATGACACCGAAGTTGCCGTGGAAACCGGAGACCCGGATTTCAGGCAGGCAGTCCACGAGGTGCGCGGCGACGCCGACGGGACCGGAACCGGGACCGCCTCCGCCGTGCGGCGTGGAGAAGGTCTTGTGCAGGTTCAGGTGCATGATGTCGAAGCCCATGTCGCCGGGACGGACGACGCCCATCATCGGATTCATGTTGGCTCCGTCGTAGTACATCAGGCCGCCCGAGGCATGGACAAGTTCCGTAATCTCCTTGATCTGCGTTTCGAACAGACCCAGGGTGTTCGGATTCGTCATCATCATGCCGGCGACGGTTCCGTCCAGCAGGGGCTTCAGGGCCTCCACGTCCACACGGCCGTTCTCCAGCGACTTCACTTCCACGATTTCCAGGCCACAGACGGCCGCAGAAGCCGGGTTCGTGCCATGGGCGCTGTCCGGAACGATGACCTTCGTACGCGCGAGGTCCCCACGGTTCATGTGATACTGGCGCATGATCATCAGGCCGGTGAGCTCGCCGTGGGCGCCCGCGCAAGGATCGAAGGTGAACGAATCCATCCCGGTGATGGCCGCGAGGAACTTGTTCATATCCTGATACACCTTGAGGGCTCCCTTTGTCAACCCGGCATGCATCAGCGGATGCAGGCCGTTGAAGCCGGGCAGGGCGGCCACCTCCTCGTTGATCTTCGGATTGTACTTCATCGTGCAGGATCCGAGCGGATAGAAACCGGTATCCACGCCGAAGTTCATCTGGGAGAGGTTCGTGTAATGACGCACGACATCCACTTCGCTGACCTCGGGGAGGTCGAGGGCGGCTTCGCGCTTCAGCTCGACCGGAAGTTCCGGTGCGGAAGGGAAACGATTGACAGGCAGGGAGTAGCCGATACGGCCTTTCTGCGAAAGTTCGAAAACGAGTTTGTCGTAATACTTCATAGCCTATCCCTCCTTCACGATTTTGACCAGTGCGTCGATTTCCTCCTTGGTGCGCTTCTCAGTCACGCAGAAGGACACATAACCCTCCTCCGTTTCGAGGGCGGCGAAGAAGCCAGCCTTCTCCAGGTCGTTCTGGACCAGGCCGGGATGCTTCGCAGGTTTCAGCACGAATTCCTTCAGGAACGGCTTGCCGGGGAACGGATCCTCGAACTTGCCGGTCTTCAGGAGTTCGGCCTTCAGGTAGTGGGCCCCGTCATAGCTGAGCCTGTTCACCTCGCGCAGGCCTTCCGGTCCCATCAGGGACAGGTACACCGTCACCCAGAGGGCCATCAGAGACTCGTTGGAGCAGATGTTGGAAGTCGCCTTCTCGCGCTTGATGTGCTGCTCGCGGGCCTGGAGGGTGAGCACGAAGGCGCGCTTGCCGTCCTTGTCCGTCGTCTGGCCGACGATACGGCCCGGCATCTTGCGCATATAATCCTTCTTGACGCCCATGAAGCCCACATACGGGCCGCCGAAGCACAGCGGAATGCCCAGGGACTGGCCGTCGCCCACGGCGATGTCGGCCCCCCACTCCGCCGGACTCTTGATCACGGCGAGGGTGGACGGGTCGCAATACTCGACCAGGAGCGCCTTCGCTTCGTGGATGGCATCGGCAAAGCCGGCGTGGTCCTCGATGATGCCGAAACGGTTGATTTCCGGAACGATGACACCGGCAACGTCACCCTTGGCGAGTTCCGCCTTCAGGCAGTCCAGACAGGTCTGGCCGTCCTTCACCGGGACATGGCCGATCTCCACGCCATGGAACTTGGCGTAGGTCTCGACAACGGCGATCACATTGGGCAGCAGGCCCTTGGAAAGGAGCACCCGCGTCTTTTTCTTCGTGCAGGCGACCGTCATCTTCATGGCCTCGGCGGCGGCCGTCGGGCCGTCATACAAAGAGGCGTTGGAGATGTCCATGCCGGTGAGTTCACAGACCATGCTCTGATACTCGAAGATATAGCGGAGCGTACCCTGGGAGATCTCGCACTGATACGGCGTATAAGCCGTCAGGAATTCGGAACGGGAGGTGATGTAGGGAATCACCGACGGCGTGTAATGGTCATAGGCGCCGGCGCCCACGAACACCTTCATCCTGGGGTTCATGTCGGCCAAGGAACCCAGCCATTCGCGGACTTCCCCCTCGGACATCGCATCAGGAAGGGCATACGGACCCTTCTTGAGGAACTCTTTGGGAACATCCGCGTACAGGTCTTCGACCTTGCCCACGCCGATCCGGTCCAGCATGGCCCGGATGTCCGCGTCGGTATGCGGAATATAGGAGAAACCTGCCATCGCCTACTCTCCGATGTGCTCCTTATAGGCGGCGGCGTCCATCAGGGCGTCCAGTTCGGACGCATCGGACATCTCCACCTTGATGATCCAGTTCTCGAAAGCATCCTCGTTCACGAGCTCGGGCGTGTCGTCCAGTGCCTCGTTCACCTCGACCACCTTGCCGGAGACCGGGCTGATCAGGTCGCTCGCGGCCTTCACGCTCTCCAGGGCGCCGAATTCTTCACCGGCGTTGACCTCGTCGTCCACGTCGGGCATGTCCACATAGGTGATGTCGCCCATTTCCTTCTGGGCGAAATCGGTGACGCCGATAACGGCAATGCCGTCCTCGACCTTGACCCACTCGTGGGATTCGGAATACTTGAGTCCTTCGATAATCTTGCTCATAATCAATGTTTTATTTAATGTGTTTATGGTTCATTATTTCTTATAGTTCGTCTGATAGAAGCGCTTTTTCACCACCTTGCCGGGGAACACCTTCTTGCGGATGCGGATCCACAGCGGGGTATCCAGGGCGGCGCAGGCCTTGTCCACGAGGGCGAAGCAGATGCTCTTGTCCAGAGAGATGGAGTGGTAGCCGGTCGTAACCACGCCGACCTCCGTCCCGTCTTCCAGTTCCACCGGATAGCCGGCACGCGGAATGGCCTTGTCCCCGATCTCGATGCCTACGAGTTTCCGTTGGAGATTACCGGCCTTCTGGTCCAGGAGTGCCTCCTTGCCGATGAAATCCTTGTCATACTTGCAGAACATCCCGAGTCCGGCCATTACCGGGCTGATTTCGGGGCTGAGTTCGTCGCCGTAGAGCGGCAGGCCGGCCTCGAAGCGAAGGGTGTCGCGGCAACCCAGGCCGCAAGGCTGGACACCGGCGGCGATCAGGCGGTCCCACAGGTCCACGGTGCCTTCCAGCGAGGTGTACAGTTCGAAACCGTCTTCGCCCGTATAACCGGTGCGGCTGACAATCAGGCGCTTACCCATGTATTCGGTATCATAGAAAGTATAGAAGCCCAGGTCCGCGGCCTCCTTCAGGCCCAGCACCTCGACCACCGTTTTCTCGGCCTCAGGGCCCTGGACGGCAATCTGTCCCCACACCGGAGACTCATTGCGGACCTGGCAGTCGAAGCCCTTGGCATGCTCCTCGATCCAGGCGAAATCCTTGTCGATGTTGGCGGCGTTGACCACCAGCAGGAAGTGCTCCGGAGCAAATTCACGGTAGACGAGCAGATCGTCCACCACGCCGCCTTCCGGATAGCACATCATTCCGTAAAGGACCTTCCCGGGCTCGAAGCCACGGATCTCGTTGGTGAAGATCCAGTTCACGAATTTCTCGGCCTCGGGGCCTTCCACGAAGATTTCACCCATGTGGGAGACGTCGAACATGCCTACCTTCTGCCGGACGGCATTGTGCTCCACCGTGATGGTGTCGTACTGGATGGGCATCATGAAGCCCGCGAAGGGGCTCATCTTGGCCTGGAGCGCCACGTGCCTGTCGTACAGGCAGGTTTGGAGGAGCTCCGCATTGTTCAGGTTTTCAGACATAATGTATTAATTGGTTATCAGTGTCATTACAGTACCAGGCGGAATCCGATGGTTGTCCGGAAACGACTGGCTTCAAATTCGTTGCGGTTGCTTACCCGGCACTTGTCCGCGGTAGTGGCGGCGCTGCCGCCCCGCATCGTGCGGACATCGCCCAGAACGGATTCCACCGGTCCCGTGGGATCGCGCTGGTCCGTCGAGTTGTAAGGACCGGGACGGTCCTGGACCCACTCCCAGGCATTGCCGCTCATATCGTACAGTCCCAGTTCGTTCGGCGAATAGCGTGCGACCGGGCGCGTACGCATATCCTCGAACCCGAACTGCGCCACTCCCTGCGGAGAGGGGGAACCGGCATATTCAGTCCCGCGGCTTTTCTGTCCGCCCCGGGCGGCATATTCCCATTCCGCCTCCGTGGGAAGACGGAACTTCCTTCCTGTCAACGCATTCAACTGACGGAGAAAAGCCTGGACATCATACCAGGAAACGTTGCCGATGGGATAATTGGCTCCCTGGTTCCCGTAAGGGACCTCTCCCATGACCGCTTCCCAAAGCGCCTGCGTCACTTCCGTCTTTCCGATCTTGAAGTTGTCCAGGGTCACTTCGTGCAGCGGCAGTTCATCCTCCCGGACGGTACCGGATTTGTTCTCCCGGCCGCCCATCGTGAAGGTACCGCCCTGAACCGGCAGCATCTCGAACTTGACACCGTTCACCTCGAAGGATTCCGGTTTCACTTCCGTGGATTTGAAACGCTCCCGGGGAACCTTGTTCGCAGCCAAAACGTCATAGAGGGTTTGATCATAAGGCGCATCCATCGAGACGGCCACGCGGAGTCCCACGTCCCCCGCCTTGACGGAAGGAATCATCCCCTTCCGGGTGATGGGCTTGTTGTTCTTCTCCAGCGCACTGCCGCCGCGAAGGGCCCGTTCTTCTCCTTCTTCTGGGCCTTGAGGGTTGACGGTCAAAGCATTACCCAGATCCTCCGCCCAGCGGTCGGAGCACCATTCCCAGGCTCCGCCGGTCATTCCTTCCCGCTGCCGGGCGGCATTTTCCCACTCCGCTTCGGTCGGAAGACGGAACGGAACGCCCGTCGCCTTGGAGAGTTTGGCCAGAAACTTCTGCGCATCGTTGTAAGTGACATTGCTTACCGGTGCCGCCGGAACATCCTTCGGGCTGGGATTGCTTCCCATCACGGCCTTCCAGAGAGCCTGCGTCACCTCGGCCGTGCCGATGGCATATCCGTCCAGGATCACCTGGTGGATGGCCGGCGTACGATAATGCCCCTGGTCCAGGGTTTCCCCCATCGCAAAGGTCCCGGCAGGAATGGCGGCCAATTGGAACGTCTCCCCCTTTACACTGAATGTATACAGACCGTCCTGACCTTGGAAAGGAGTCAGGTCCACCGGGCCGGCAACGCTCCCCGATCCCCCGCAAGCAGCGGCGGACAGGAGGGCAACAGCCCATATCAGTACTTTCTTCATCACTTCAAGCAATCCAGGATAAAATCCTGTAATTCAATATTGGTTTCACAATTAATCCGGAGGTCCTCCGGCGTAGCACCCTTGGAAGGCGTCAGCTCTCCGCACAGGTCAACAGCCACGACTTCCTTTTTCAGAATCTCCCCTAGCCATCCCTTCAGGACATCCAGCGGGTAGGTTCCTTGGCTCCAGTCCGTCCGGAAGCAACTGCGGTCCAGGACATCCTTGTCCACTGACAGGTACACCCGTTTTCCCTCCAAAGCGGCGAGCAGGTCGCCGATCTCCCCTTCCAACTCCCGGTCCACGGTTCCGGCGCTGTTCCGGATGCGGTGGTCGGGCCCCAGGGTCCAAACCGCTTCCAGCATCGGATTCTTCTCCTTCATCTCCCGGACCCAGCTGCCGCAACTGAGCACTCCGCCAAAGGCCGGTTCCTGGTCGTCCGGATGGTTGTCGATCAACACCAGCGTGAAGGGAGCGGTCTCCCCTTCAGCCAGGATCTTGGTCACATAGTGGTAGTCGCCACTGTCGATCCATCGGATGCCGGACGTCCGCACGGGAGCGAGACGGCGGAGGATTTCAGCCTCCGCATCCGGATCGCAATAACAGCTCGTTCCCTCCAAATCACGGAACTGGACAAGCCGGTACGGAACGCCCCGCTCCTGCAATTCCGGCAGGAATCCTTCCGCTTCATACACGCCGCTGAAATCGACTATGGCCAGGCCCGCTTTCATCTTTCAAATATAGTCATTTTCCCCGAATTCCCTTTCAGTTTCCTTAGAAAAAGCAGCGGATCCTTCAGAATTGTTTGGAATCCGCCCAAAAGCCCGTTTTTCAGAGCAAATAATTAACAGACAATGCATAAAACAATCATGTTAGCACTTATAACATAATTGTTAATATCGAAAGTCGATATCATCCGATCCTCCCGACAGCCTCAAAGAGTCTCCGATACGCTGCCGCTTTCTTTTCCAATGACAAGGGATACGCGCGCGAAGTAGAGGGCATCCGGAAAAACCGGAGCGTCCTTCCGCCGATGCAGATTCCGACAGTTTCCCCGACCGCGGGGGCCTCGCATCCATACCTTTCGGTCAGGACATCGGTCGCCTTCTGTCCGGTCGTGACGACCGTCGTGCAGGACGGGATCCGGTCCAGCAAGGCCGTGATGTCGGTCGGCTCCACCACTTCCAGAAACTTGTCCGAAGCGTTATCCTTGAGCCGTCGGACGGCTGTCGCCGTATCGTAGAGAGCAATCCCCTTTTCCATACAGAAAGCCTTGATACGGTCCACGTCAAACCGTTTTTCACCACTTATCACGAAATGGTCCCGGTTTCCATAGAACACCAGACCGCACACCCGCCAGAAATCGTTCAGCCAGTTCGGGTAGTAGAACTCCATGCACCAGCGCTTGGGCTGGGGCGGAAAACTGCCCAGGAACAGGATGGCTGCCCCGTCAGGCAGGAAAGGTTCGAACGGATGTCTTTCGGTTTCAATCATGTTGGCAAAGATACGCTATTTTATTATTAAAAAAATTACAGAAACCCTTGCATCCACCGGATTTATTACTACCTTTGCAGAAGTATGAATATGAATATCAACAACAAGCATCATCACCACCTTGTCTTTGGCAGATAGGGCGGACTCCTTGTTGTACCTCATATCCATACCGATAGGAATGATGAAGACCTGCCCTCCCCAAGGCAAGTCTTTTTTTTGTATGCTTAACGAATAGACGAAAACATCATGCTCAGGATTGCCATCCAATCCAAGGGACGCCTCAACGAAGAGAGCCTTTCCCTCCTCCAGGACATCGGCATCGAAGTCGATGCCCCCAAGCGGAAGCTGCTGTCCAAATCGCAGACTTTCCCCCTCGAAGCCCTGTACCTCCGGGACGACGACATCCCCCACGTCGTAGCCGGCGGGACCGCTACGCTCGGCATCGTCGGGCTGAACGAACTTGAAGAACGCGGTGCCGATGTCGACATCCTCGCCCGGCTCGGCTTCGGGGCCTGCCGCCTGAGCCTGGCCGTCCCGAAAGGCGAGGACTATGAAGGCCCTGCCTGGTTCAGCGGTCGGCGAATTGCGACCTCTTATCCCAACATCCTTCGGAAATATCTGGATGACAAGGGGATAGACGCAAAGATCGAAGTGATTACAGGCTCCGTTGAAATCGGTCCCGCCATCGGCATCGCCGATGCCATCTTTGACATCGTCTCCTCCGGAAGCACCCTCATTGCCAACGGACTGAAGGAAGTGGAAACCGTCTTTGAATCGGAAGCGGTCCTCATCGCCCGGAAAAACCTGGACGCCGAAGAACGGACCCTCATCGACGACCTCCTGTTCCGGATCGAGTCGGAAACGGTCAGCCGGGGCAAGAAGTACCTGCTGATGAATATTCCCAAGGCTTCCCTGGACGAGGCCATCCGGATCCTGCCGGCCATGCGGAGCCCCACCGTGATGCCCCTGGCCTCCCCAGACTGGTGCTCCTTGCACTCGGTTGTCAACACCGCCGACCTTTGGACCAAAGTGCGCCAGCTCAAGGCCATCGGCGCCGAAGGAATCCTCGTAATGGACGTAGACAAGATCATCCTATGAGAATCATCGTGAATCCGCCGCGGTCGGAGTGGGATGCGCTGACCCGTCGCCAAGGAGTTGATTATGAAGGCATCCGTTCCCGTGTAGAGTCCATCCTGAGCTCCGTGGAAAGCGAGGGAGACGCCGCCCTGAAGCGCCTGATGCGTGACATAGACGGTGTTGATGCAGCCTTGGAAGTAACTGAGGCCGAGATCGATGTGGCATGCCAGGCCGTCCCGGAAGCGGTTGCGGAAGCCATCCGCGCCGCCAAAACGAACATCGAGGCGTTCCACCGTGCCCAGATGCCCCGGGAAATCCGCGTGGAAACCGCTCCCGGAGTCCTCTGCATCCAGCGCCCGGTTCCGATCCGCCGTGTGGGACTGTACATCCCCGGCGGCAGCGCTCCCCTTTTCTCCACCGTCCTGATGCTGGCTGTCCCGGCCGCCTTGGCCGGCTGCAGCGAGCGCATCCTCTGTACCCCCTGCGGGAAGGACGGATCCATCGCCCCCGAAGTACTGTTTGCCGCCCGGGAATGCGGAATCAGCCGGATTTTCCGGCTGGGGGGTGCCCAGGCCGTCGCCGCCATGGCCTTCGGGACCGAAAGCGTTCCGAAAGTGGACAAGATCTTCGGGCCTGGCAATCCGTATGTCACCCTCGCCAAGCAAATGGTGAGCGGCCGGAACACAGCCATCGACATGCCGGCAGGTCCTTCGGAAGTGATGGTCCTTGCCGACGGAAGTTCTCCCGCTGCCTTTGCCGCGGCCGACCTTCTCTCCCAGGCGGAGCACGGAAAAGACAGTACCGCCGTCCTGGTATGTACCGAAAGGAGTTATGCCGAAAAGGTATTGCAGGAAGTTGATTATCAAAGGAGTAATCTCTCCAGAAATGCACAGGTGGACGGATCGCTGGCCCACAGTTACGCCGTCGTTTTCCAGGACATCCGGGAAATGGTGGACTTCGCAGAAGCCTATGCCCCTGAGCACCTCATCATCGCGATGGAAAACGCTTTTGACATAGCCGGCCGTATTACGGCCGCCGGCAGCGTATTCGTCGGTCCCTGGAGTCCCGAGAGCGCCGGTGATTACGCCTCCGGTACGAACCATACGCTGCCCACCAGCGGATGGGCCCGTTCCTGCAGCGGTGTCAACATAGACAGTTTCCTCCGGAAAATGACGCTCCAGGAAATCACCCGGGAAGGCCTTGCCTCCCTCGCCCCGACCATCGTATCGATGGCACAGGCGGAAGGTCTGGAAGCCCACGCCCGCGCCGTAACCATCAGAACCACAATGCTATGAGTCGGATTACTTCCCTTGTCAGGCCCAATATCGCGGCCTTGGCCCCGTATTCGACCGCGCGGGACGAATATGACGGTCCCCTCGGCATCTTCCTGGATGCCAATGAAAGTCCGTACCAGAACGGGTATAACCGGTATCCCGACCCGCATCAGTCCGTCCTGAAAGACCGCCTGTGCACACTGAAGGGCATCCGGAAGGAGAATCTCTTCCTCGGAAACGGCAGCGACGAAGCCATCGACCTGGTTTTCAGGATCTTCTGCGAGCCCGGGAAAGACAACGCCGTCATCATCTCCCCCAGTTACGGGATGTACGGCGTGGCGGCGGCCATCAATGATGTAGAGGTCCGGCCGGTCCGGCTCGGGGATGACTTTTCGCTGGACAGCGAAAAGCTTCTCGGAACCTGCGATCCGCGGACCAAAGTCATCTTTCTCTGTTCGCCGAACAATCCCTCCGGCAATGCCTTTCCGAAAGGACAGCTGCTGGACATCTGCGACCGGTTTCCAGGAATCGTCGTGGTGGACGAGGCCTATGTGGATTTCTCGGAAAAAGGAAGCCTGGCCGCCGAGGCATCATCCCGGGAGGGTCTGATCGTTCTCCAAACCCTCTCCAAGGCCCGTGCGATGGCCGGTCTCCGCATCGGCATGGCCATCTCCTCCCCGGAGATCATCCGGCTGATGTCGATGGTCAAATATCCCTACAACCTGAGTCGGGCCGCCATGGAAAAAGCGATGGAATTCTTAGAAAAGAAAATTGATTTACAAGTAGATACGATTATCAATGAAAGGGAAAGATTAGCATCTGTCCTTCTTCACTTTCCCTTTGTCCGGAAGGTTTTCCCCAGCGATGCGAACTTCCTGCTCACCCGGGTGGACGATGCCGACTCCCTGTATGGATATCTCCTGGACAATGGGATCATCGTCCGCAACCGCAGCCGGGTCCCGGGATGCGAAGGATGCCTGCGGCTGACCGTCGGCCTGCCCGGAGAGAACGAAGCCTTGTTGAACGCATTGGAACACTATATGGTATGACTCCCCTGAAAAAAGCCTTATTCATCGACCGTGACGGAACCATCCTGGTCGAACCTGCCGACGAACAGATCGACTCCCTGGACAAGTTCGCCTTCGTTCCCGGTGCCATCTCCGGGCTCAAGGCACTCACGGGCCTGGGTTTTGAACTCGTCCTCGTGTCCAACCAGGACGGACTCGGCACCCCTTTCTTCCCGACCGAGACCTTCTGGCCCTGCCAGACCCTGATGCTGAACACGCTCAAAGGAGAAGGTGTCGTTTTCGACAATATCTTGATTGACAAAACCTTCCCACACGAGAACGCGCCTACCCGCAAGCCCGGGTCGGGGATGCTCGGGGCCTATATGGACGGTTCCTACGACCTGGCATCCAGTTTCGTAATCGGCGACCGGGAATCCGATGTCCAGCTGGCGGCCAACCTGGGCGCCAAGGCGCTGCAAGTCGGGCCGATGACCTGGGCGGAAATCGCCGAGGCCGTCCGGAGCAGTTCCCGGCAGGTGACCATCGCGCGGAAAACCCGCGAGACGGACATCTCCCTGACGCTGGACCTGGACGGCAAGGGCCCGTCCGGGATCTCGACCGGCCTGCATTTCTTCGACCACATGCTGGAGCAGATTCCGCACCACGGCGGAGTGAGTCTTTTCCTGAAATGCAAGGGCGACCTGGAAGTCGACGAGCACCACACGATGGAGGATGTAGGCATCGTCCTGGGCGAGGCCATCGGCCAGGCCCTTGGCGACAAACGGGGCATCGAGCGATATGGATTCGCGCTTCCGATGGACGAATGCAAGGCATTGGTACTGATTGATTTCGGAGGAAGGTCTGATTTCGTTTGGAAGGTAGATTTCACCCGGGAATTCATCGGCGATACCCCGACGGAGATGTTCCCGCATTTCTTCAAGTCGCTGTGTTCGGCAGCCCGCTGCAATCTCCGCGTGGAAGCTGAAGGCGAGAATAACCACCACCTGGCAGAATCCGTCTTCAAGGCCTTCGCACGGGCCCTGCGCCAAGCCGTCCGGCGCAATGTGTTCGACGGTTCCCTCCCTTCATCCAAAGGAACGCTATGATCGCCATCATCGACTATGACATGGGCAATCTCCGGTCGTTGGAGAACGCCCTGGACCGGCTGGGGGCGACCTACTGCGTGACAGCCGATCCGGACACCATCCGCAAGGCGGACAAAGTCATCCTGCCGGGCGTCGGACACGCCGGGCTCGCGATGGACAATCTCGTGGAGCGCGAGCTTCCGGCCATCATCCGCTCCCTGCGCCAGCCCGTGCTGGGCATCTGCGTGGGCATGCAGGTGCTGTGCCGGGACAGCGAAGAAGCCCACGGAAAGCCCTGCCTGGGCGTTTTCGACGCCCACGTGCGCCGATTCTCCCCCGCCCCGGGCTGCAAGGTTCCGCACATGGGCTGGAACGACCTCGGGAACCTGGAAGGCAAACTGTTCAAGGATATGAAATCGGGCGCATACGTGTATTTTGTCCATTCCTACTATGCTGGCCTGTGCCCCGACACGGTTGCTACCTGCAAATATTCGGATGTGATGTTCAGCGCCGCGCTGCGCTACGAGAACTTTTACGGAACGCAGTTCCATCCGGAGAAAAGCGGTTCCGTCGGTGAAAAGATCCTCCAAAACTTCCTGGCCCTATGATCGAGATCATCCCCGCCATCGACATCATCGGCGGAAAATGCACGCGGCTCTCCCAAGGAGACTACGCGACGCAGAAAGATTACGGCGGCGACCCGGCCGAATGGGCCCGGGCCTATGCAGACTGCGGCGTCCGTCGGCTTCACCTCGTGGACCTGGAAGGCGCCAAGGCCTCCAAGCCCAAGAACCTCCGCACCCTGGAGGAAATCGCCTCCCTGGGCCTTCTGACGCTCGAATGGGGTGGCGGCATCAAGGACGACGAGGCGCTCGCTTCCGTGTGGAACGCAGGTGCCGACGAAGCCATCATCGGCAGCATCGCGGCGAAGGAGCCGGCGCGGATGACGGCCTGGCTGGAGCGCTGGGGCGCACGGGTCATCCTCGGCGCCGACGTCCGCAACGGCAAGGTTGCCGTGAGCGGCTGGCTCGAGGACAGCGGCATCGGACTGGACGAACTCATTGAAGAATTCCTGCCTGCCCGGCTGCAACGCGCCATCGTCACGGACATCTCCCGCGACGGGATGCTGCAGGGGCCGTCCTTCGACCTTTACAAGGGGTTGCAGGAACGGTTTCCGGACCTGAAGACGATTGTCAGCGGCGGCGTGTCGTCCCTGAACGATGTGCGCCGCGCGGATGAAATGGGCCTGCCCGGCATCATCGTGGGCAAGGCCATCTATGAGAACCGTATCACGCTCAAAGACTTAGCAAAATGCTTGCAAAACGGATAATACCCTGTCTGGATGTCAAAGACGGCCGCGTGGTGAAAGGCATCAACTTCGTGGGCCTGCAGGACGTGGGCGACGCCGTGGAACTTGGCCGCCGCTATGCCCTCGAGGGGGCGGACGAGTTGGTGTACCTGGATATCAGTGCCACCCTGGAAGGCCGCAAGACCTTCGCGGAACTGGTTTCCCGGGTGGCGGAAGCCGTCAATATCCCCTTCACCGTGGGCGGCGGCATCCGGAGCCTGGACGACGCGTCTCGCCTGCTGGACGCCGGGGCCGACAAGATTACCCTGAACAGCGCCGCCATCGCCCGGCCGGAACTCATCGGCGAAATCGCTGCCAAGTACGGACGCCAGTTCGTCGTGGTGGCGATCGACGCGAAATCGTGCCCGGACGGCCTCTGGCACGCGACTACGCACGGTGGCAGCCGACCGTCCGACAAGGAACTGTTCTCCTGGGCCAAGGAGGCCGAGGACCGCGGCGCCGGAGAAATCCTCTTCACATCGATGGACCACGACGGTACCCGGAACGGCTATCCCTGTCCGGTCTATGCCGAGTTGTCCGATTCCCTGGGCATTCCCGTCATTGCCTCGGGCGGCGCCGGCAGCGTGGCGGACATCGCAGCCGTGCTCACTGAGGGGAAGGCCGATGCGGCCCTCGCCGCCAGCATTTTCCACTACGGGCAGTACAAGGTGGCGGAAGTCAAGCGGGAACTGGCAGAAGCAGGTATTCCAGTAAGATTATAACTCATTGACAAATATGACATTCGATAGTTTTAACTTAAGCAAGACTGCAGACGGCCTCCTTCCCGTCATCATCCAGGATGCCACCACCCTGAAGGTCCTGATGCTCGGCTATATGGACCGTGCGGCCTTCGAGAAGACGGTCGAAGAAGGGCGCGTCACCTTCTTCTCACGGACCAAACAGCGGCTGTGGACCAAGGGCGAGACCAGCGGCAACTTTCTGACTGTCCGGAAAATGTTCGCAGACTGCGACAACGACACACTCCTTATCCAGGCCGATCCGGCCGGCCCCACCTGTCACCGTGGCACAACCGCCTGCTTCGACACTCCGGAGGACGAAGGCTTCATCCGCTCCCTCTCGAAGCTCATCCAGGGCCGCCACGCCCAGATGCCGGACGGATCCTATACGACCAAGCTGTTTATCAAGGGCCCCAAAGCCATTGCCAAGAAAGTGGGCGAAGAGGCCACTGAAATGGTCATCGAAGCCGTCGACGGCAACCGGGACCGCTTCATCTACGAGACCTCCGACCTCGCCTACCACCTGCTCGTGCTGATGGAGTCCATGGGCTGCACCGTGGAGGACATCGAACGGGAGCTGGCCCTGCGGCACCGGTAGTCCTTGCAGGATTCAGGGGAATTCCATACCTTTGATTCTCAATTCCAAAAGACCATGATTCTTTTCAGATGCGATTACGCGGAAGGGGCCCATCCGGAGATTCTCAAGCGGCTCACCGAAACCAACTTCGAACAGCTGGACGGCTACGGCAATGATCCTTATTCCCAAAGCGCAAAGCGGAAGATCCTCGAAGCCTGCCACTGCCCGGAAGGCGAGGTCCATCTCCTTGTGGGCGGCACCCAGACCAATTCCACCCTCATCGCCGCCCTGCTCGCGGACTATGAGGGCGCCGTCGCGGTGCAGACCGGCCATATCGCCGTCCACGAGGCAGGCGCCGTCGAGTACACCGGACACAAAGTATTGACACTTCCCCAGCATCACGGAAAGATGGACGCAGGCGAACTGGAAGCCTTCCTCGCCGCAGCCGGTGCCGATCCGAACAAGGACCATATGGTGTGGCCGGGTCTCGTGTACCTTTCCCTGTCCACGGAGTACGGAACCATTTATTCCCGTGCGGAACTCACTGAAATACAGGAAATTGCTCACAAGTACGGCCTGCCACTGTTCATCGACGGAGCCCGACTCGGTTACGCCCTTGCCAGTCCCGCCTGCGACTTTACCCTGGCTGACATGAAGGACCTCTGCGATGTCTTTTACATCGGCGGAACCAAGGTCGGTGCCCTGTGCGGCGAAGCGGTTGTCTTCACGAAGAAAGCCCCAAAGCACTTTTTCACCACCGTCAAGCAGCACGGTGCCCTCCTGGCGAAGGGCCGCCTCCTGGGCGTCCAGTTCGACACCCTCTTTACGGACAACCTCTACGGCCGCATCGCCGCGAACGCCATTGACCGGGCGCAGGAAATGGTCGCCGTGCTAAAGGAAAAAGGCATTCCCTTCTTCCTCGAAACGCCGACCAACCAACAGTTTGTGATCCTGGAAAACGACTACATGAAAGCCCTCTCCACCAAAGTCGGCTTCGATATCTGGGAGCCGTACGACGCATCCCACACCGTTGTCCGCTTCGCCACCAGCTGGGCCACTACCCCGGAACAGATCAAGCGTCTTGAAGATTTGCTTTAAAAAAATTTGCAAACTCGGAAATAATCCCTATCTTTGCAATCCCAAACGATGGTGCTGTAGCTCAGATGGTAGAGCAATGGACTGAAAATCCATGTGTCGGCAGTTCGATTCTTCCCAGCACCACGTAAGCCCGCTGATTTTCAGCGGGCTTTTTGTTTGTCGGCGGAAATCTGTATCTTTGGACCCTACAAACAGAATGACACCTCTCATGATTTACGTTGCATCCAGTTGGAGGAATCCCTATTATCCCGAAGTAGTCCAGCGCCTCCGCGCCGAAGGCTTTCCCGTCTACGACTTCCGCAACCCGCCACACGGCGGTGCCGGTTTCCATTGGACCGACGTGGATGAAAAAGCGCCGGAATGGACATTCGAGCAGTATGCCGATGGATTGCACCATCCGCTAGCCGAACGCCAGTTCGCCGCCGATCTGGAAGCCCTCGAGGCCGCCGACACTTGCGTCCTGGTCCTTCCTTGCGGTCGCAGTGCCCACACCGAAGCCGGATGGATGGCCGGGGCCGGAAAGAAAGTCATCGCCTACATTCCGGAGATGGTGGAACCGGAGCTGATGTACAAGCTGTTCGACCGGGTCGTCGGCAATCTGGATGATTTGGTTGAGAGCATCAATGATAGATAGTATCCGTTAGATCAATATGATAGATAAAAGTATCCTGGATGAACTCCGGGGCCGCGACGTGATCCTGTTCGTCGCCGACGAAGGTGAAATAGCGCAGGAAAAGGTTCCGTTCCCCGTCGTGTACACGGGGATGGGCAAGATGCGCATGTTCAGCGCCCTTGTCAAGTGGTATGAGGCCAGGACCGGGAAAGGAAAGCCCGTCATCCTGAATGTCGGCAGCGCCGGATCGGCCCGGTATCCCATCGGGGAGATGCTGAACTGCAGCCACATCGTCAATGGCGGCAGCGAACTGGTCTATGACCGGATCGACCTGCCCGGAGACGGTTGCACCGTCTTCTCCGGCGATTACTTCATGAGTACGCAGACCTTCAGTCCGGAGCAGGTCAAGGATCTTGCCGGAAAGTTTGACCTGTTTGATATGGAGGCCTATGCCGCCGCCCAGTTCTGCAAACTGCACGGACTCCCCTTTTACTGTTTCAAGGCAGTGTCGGACAACCTGGACGGCTCGTTGAAGGACTGGCAGACGATTCTCGGAGAAATCCGGGAGGATTTCACAGTCCTCCTGAATGAACTCAAGGCCGATTGAACGACGAAGGCATATGAATTCGCTGCTTGACAAGATGCTTTCCCAGGCCGATCCGTCCCAGGTGCCGGGCCTTTCCCGCTTTTTCAAGACAGGGCCGGGACAGTATGGTGAAGGAGACAAGTTCCTGGGAATCAAAGTTCCCGTAACACGGGAAGTGGTAAAACAATGCTGGAAACAGACCTCTTGGGAGGATTTGGAGGAATGCATCGCCAGCGAGTATCACGAAGTCAGGCTCGCTGCCCTGCTGGCGCTGGTGGAAATCTTCGCCCATGCTAAAAAGGACCCGGCCTTGCGGCAGGACTGCATCGACTTCTACCTTGCCCACACGGACCGGATCAACAACTGGGACCTGGTGGACCTGTCCTGCTATCCCCTGCTGGGCGTCTGGCTGCTGGACAAGGACCGGAGCCTGCTTTACAGGCTGGCGCGCAGCGGAAAGACCATCTGGGAGCAGCGCATCGGCATCGTCAGCACGATGACTTTCATCCGGAACGGAGAACTGGAGGACACTTTTGCCATCGCCGACATCCTTCTCCATCATCCCCACGACCTCATCCACAAGGCGGTAGGCTGGCTGCTGCGGGAAGCCGGGAAACGGGACAAGGAAGCCCTGGTCTCCTTCCTCGAGACCCGCTATTCCGTGATGCCGCGGACGATGCTCCGCTATGCCATTGAAAAGTTCCCGGAAACGGAACGCCAGGGATATCTTAAAGCCGCACCTTGATGAAAACCGGAAAGTGGTCGGAAGGGAGTTTCGCGATGTACCGTTCAAAGGACACTTCGGCGGGAAAATCCCCCACCCGGTAATGCTCGTCCAGTTCCAGGGACTTGCGGTAGGTATCTGTCCGGACGGCGTAGTTGTCCACTTTCACGGTCGGTGACACGAAGATATGGTCTATCCGGCTGGAAGTGAAACTGTTGGGATCGAAGCCGTTGAAGGTGCCGTTGGGAACATACCGGTCAGCTGCGGTCTCGTAGGAATCCGTGAGCACCTCCGACTTTGTAAAGGTGCCGTATATCTCATTGGTCTGGTCCACGTTGAAATCGCCGGTCACGAACACGTACTCGGAAGGCTTGCACATCGATTCGATGCGGCTGACGATGAGTTTCGCGCTCTCGGCGCGGGCGACCACCCCGACATGGTCCATATGGAGGTTGAAGAACCAGATCCGCTTGCCGGAATCCTTGTCCTTCAGATATACCCAGGTACAGATGCGGATGCAGGCGGCGTCCCATCCCAGCCCCGGTTTATCCGGGGTTTCCGACAGCCAGAACCAGCCCTTGTCCAGCAGGCCGAACCGGTCCTTGCGCCAGAACACCGGTTCGAATTCGCCGGCTTCGGCACCATCGTCACGGCCCACCCCGACATAGTCGTATTCCTGCAGTTCGCCTGCCATGTCATGCAGCTGGTCTACAAGGACTTCCTGACTTCCAAAGATGTCCGGCCGCTCATAGCGCAGCATCGCGCACACGTACGGAAAACGGTCTTCCCAGCCGTTGCCGCGGCCGGCGTCTCCTTCGTTTTCATAGCGGATATTGTAGCTTCCCACCTTCAGGGCGGTTTCCCGGGAACAGGCCGTAACGGCCAGCGCAAATGCCAGCGCGAACAAAAACTTCTTCATTTTCAGGGACCGGTTTGATTACCGACAAAAATACGATTTTTCTTCGGCCCATCCCATAAAAATTCGTTACTTTGTACTCTGATGGAAGGAACGGTATACATAGCGGTCATCCTCCCCCTCAAACTGGAATGGGACCCTTGCTATCTGCTGCCCGATGGAATGGAAGTCCGGGTGGGCAGCCGGTTACGCGTGGAGTTTGCCCACAAGGAATACGTAGGGGTAGTCAGCGGGATGGATGTAACCCCGCAGACGTCCGTGGAAAAAATCCGCCCCGTCCTCTCGGTCGAGGAAGGACTTCCGTCCATCTCTCCGGATGAAATCCGGTTCTGGCGGGCCGTCGCCGACTACTATCTCTGCTCGGTCGGAGAAGTGTACAAGGCCGCTTGTCCGGCCCTGAGGCTGGACCGGGAAGAAGCCGGGATCCGGATGCGGGAACGTCTTGAAAACCAGTTGGAAAAACTCCGCGATAAAGCCGGGAAGGCCCGGAAGGACGAAACCCGGGAGAAATATCTCAAAGCGGCAGAAGCCGTGCAGGCCAAACTGGACGGGAAAACGGCGGAAGCGACGGTTTCCGTAACGGGAATCACCCTTTCCCCTGCCCAGGAAAAGGCATCGGAGGGGATCCGGAAAGCCTTCGAAGCCGGAAAGACGGCGCTCTTGCACGGCGTCACCGGCTCCGGTAAAACGGAAATCTATCTCCGGTTCGCCCAGGAGATGCTCCGGAAAGGGCGCAGCGTCCTGTACCTTGTTCCCGAAATCGCCCTGTCCCGCCAATTGGAGGAACGGATTGCCGCCGTCTTCCCGGACGTGCTGGTCTTCCATTCCGGCGAAACGGCCGCCCGTCGGACGGAAGTCTCCGACCGGGTCCGCCAGGGCGGTCCTTACCTGGTCCTGGGAACCCGTTCCGCCCTCTTCCTCCCCCACCGCGGCCTGGGCCTCATCATCGTAGATGAAGAACACGACACCTCCTATAAACAGGATGCGCCGGCGCCGCGGTACAACGCCCGGGAAACCGCCATCATGCTGGGCGTCATCCAGGGCGCGCACGTCCTTCTGGGCAGTGCCACCCCCTCCTTGGAATCTCTCTATAATGCTGAAACAGGCCGATTTGTAAAGGTTGACCTGAAGGAACGCTTCCATAGTGGAGAGGAGGCTGACATCCAGATTATCGATACGGTGGCCGAACGCCGGAAACGGGGAATGACCGGACATCTGTCCCGGAAACTTCTCGCTGAAATCACCGCGACGACGGAAGCCGGAGGACAGGTCCTTGTCCTTCGGGCCCGGCGTTCATACGCCCCCTCCGTCCAATGCACGGAATGCGGCCGGATTCCCCGATGCCCGCACTGCCATGTGCCCCTCAGCCTGCACCTGCACCCGGACCGCCTGGTCTGCCACTATTGCGGCCACACGGAACCCTATTCCGGCCACTGTCCTGCCTGTAACGGAGAACTCCAACCGCTCGGCGCCGGCACGCAGATGATCGAGGAAGAACTGTGTTCCCTCCTGCCTGACCGCCGCATCGCCCGGCTGGACAGCGACACTCCGGCCGCGGAACAGGCCGGCATCATCCGGGATTTCGGGAAAGGAGAGATCGACATCCTGGTAGGCACGCAGGTCATCACGAAAGGGTTCGACTTCGAGCGGCTCAGCCTCGTCGCCGTCATCCAGGCCGACAGCCTCGTGGGCCAGCAGGATTTCCGTGCAGATGAACGCGCATTCCAGCTGCTGGAACAGTTCAGGGGCCGGTGCGGACGGCGCGGGACACCCGGAAAGATCATCATCCAGACCCGCGAACCCGCCCATCCCGTCTATGCCCGCCTGGAAGGGGAAGACGCCGGCAACCTGCTGGCCGAACGGAAACTGTTCGGATATCCGCCCTATACCCGCCTCGTCCATATCCAGCTGAAGGACAGCCATGAAAAACGGCTGGATTTTCTGGCCAGGGAGCTTCGTACCGCCCTTCTGGCCGCATTCGTCGATGTCGACAGCCCGCCCGCTGTCGTGGGGCCCTACACCCCGGTCGTGGACCGGATTGCCGGTGAATCCATCCGGCAGATCCGAGTCACCTTCGCCCGGAACAAGGCCCTTACCGCGCTGAAGCGGCGTCTCTCCGACGCCGTCAACTCATTCGGGAAAGAAAGGAAATACACGGCCCATCTCTCCATCGACGTCGACCCTGCCTGAGCGTGGAACTTTGTGGAACAATCCTTGCGGATGCAGGGATTATTTCCTATATTTGTAGGCTTATATCATTTTATATGGGAAAAGTCATCGCCATAGCGAACCAGAAAGGCGGCGTGGGCAAGACCACGACGGCCATCAATCTGGCGGCCTCCCTGGCCGTCCTCGAGAAGAACGTGCTCATCATCGACGCGGACCCTCAGGCCAACACCACGTCCGGCCTGAACTTCTCTCCGGAGGACGACCGTAAGCGTACCATCTATGAGGTCATCCGGGGGGATATCCCCGCGGAGGACGCCCTGATCCAGACCGAGCTCCAGAAACTCCACATGATTCCGTCCCACATCAACCTGGTGGGCGCCGAAATCGAGATGGTCAAGTGGCCGGACCGGGAATCCTACCTCAAGAAGGCTTTGGCCCCCATCCGGGACCGCTATGACTACATCATCATCGACTGCTCCCCTTCCCTCGGCTTCATCACCGTGAACTGCCTCGTGGCGGCCGACTCCGTGATGATCCCGGTGCAACCGGAATTCTTCGCCCTGGAGGGCCTTGCAAAACTCATCCAGACCATCCGCCTGGTCCAGAACAACATCAATCCCTCCCTCACGATCGAGGGCTTCGTGGTCACGATGTTCGACGGCCGTACCAAGGTGCACAGCCAGGTGGTGATGGAACTCCGGGACCATTTCAAGGACCTGGTGTTCAACACTATCATCCAGCGTTCGATCCGTCTCAGCGAAGCCCCTTCGCACGGGAAACCCATCGTCCTGTACGACGTAACCAACAACGGCACTTCCAACTACCTCCACCTGGCGGAGGAAGTGCTGGCCAAAAACGAGAACATCTGATGGCGAAAGTGAAGCACGGCCTTGGAAAAGGCCTCGGCGCCTTGCTCGGAGACGATGCCGCCGACCTCAGCCAGATCCGCAAGCCGGTCGGCTACATCAACAAGGAAGTGGTCGGGAGCGCCGACCCTCAGGATACGTCCGACGTCCTCCGGATTCCGGTGGACCGGATGGAGCCGAATCCCTTCCAGCCCCGCATGAACTTCGACCAGGAAGCCCTCCAGGAACTGGCCGAGTCCATCCGGACCTTCGGGCTCATCCAGCCCGTCACGGTCCGCAAGAAAGGTTCCAAATACCAGATTATCAGCGGCGAACGCCGATACAGGGCTTCCATCCTTGCCGGGATGGACATGATCCCTGCCTATATCCGCGACGCCAACGACCAGGGCATGCTGGAAATGGCCATCGTGGAGAATATCCAGCGGGAGAACCTGGACCCTATCGAGGTGGCGATGAGCTACCAGCGCCTGATGGAGGAATGCCGGCTCACCCAGGAACAGATGGCCGACCGCGTGGGCAAGAAACGCGCCTCGGTCGCGAACCAGCTCCGGTTGCTGAAGCTTCCCGCCAAGGTCCAGTACGACCTGAAGGTGGGACTCCTGAGCGTCGGCCACGCCAAGGTGCTTCTGGGCGTGGATGACCCCAAAGCGCAGGAAATGCTTTGCGACCTGGTCGTACGCCGCGGCCTTTCCGTCCGTCAGCTCGAGGAGAAAGTCAAGGCCATGGAGAAGGGCGAACCGCAGGAGAAAGAGCCGCAGGACCTGCCGGACATGTATTACCGGCTGCTGGAGAATGTCGGGCGTTATTTCGGCGACAACATCTCCCTCCGCCGTTCCCCCTCCGGAAAGGGCACCATTACCATCAAGTTTGACTCGGACGAGCAGATGGAGCATTTCCTCCAGGCGCTCGACAGCAACCGTGGATAAACAGCCATGAAATTCAGGATCATCCCCCTTCTCGCCGCCCTGCTGCTGCCTGCCGTCCTCCACGGCCAGGCACGGGACGACCAGTTCAAGCGGGATGCCTTCTCCCAGAATTACGACGACACCACCAAGCAGGCGAAGACCGACAGCTCCAAGCTGTTCAGTTTCCGCCAGTATTTCGGCAGTCTCGCGCATAAACGGCCCGGACAGGTCCAGAACCTGTTCATGGGCTCCACCGTCTTCGTCGGCGGCGGTCAGATCTACAACCGCCAGTATTGGAAGCTCCCCGTCGTATACGGCGGCATCGGCGCCGGAATCGGCATGGGCATCCATTTCAACAACCAGTACAAGGCTACCGGAGACGTGCGGTTCAAGCAGTACAGCACTTGGTCCTATGTCGGTGCGGGACTCGTCTGGTGGGCTTCGCTCGTCGACGCGACCGCCTGCTTCAAGTCGGACTTGCACCCCGATCCAGGCAAAGCCACCGTCTACTCCATCCTCATGCCCGGTTTGGGCCAGATCTACAACGGAGAATACTGGAAGATCCCCATCTACTGGGGCGCCATCGCCGGCGGCATCTACTTCTACTCGAACAACAAGCGCAATTACCAGCGATACAAATGGATCTATGACCAGGCCACGAGTACCGACCCCGCGGTGGAGAAGCCTCCTGTGTCGGCGGAGACCGCCCTCCTGTACAGGGACATCTTCCGCCGCTACCGGGACTATTCCATCCTGGCCACGGCCCTTTTCTATGTGGTCCAGGTCGTGGATGCCAATGTGTTCGCCTATATGCAGGACTTCGAGATCGACGACGACATCACCCTCCGTCTCGAGCCCACGGTCCTTCCTTTCGAATATGCCCAGGCCCCCGCGCTGGGAATGGGACTGACCCTCAGATTTTAAGAAGAAGCTTATGAAGAAATCAATACTGTTTTTAGCGGCCCTCCTCCTCGCCCTCCCGTTCCCGGCCGCAGCGGGTGTACCCGTCAGGAAATCCCGGAAACAGCTGGAACGGGAGAACACCCAGCTCCGCCAGCGGCTGGAAGCCCTGCAGAATGAACTTGACTGGATCCGCAAGGACGCCCAGGAGAGGGACAGTCTCAACATAACCCTCGAAAGGCTGTACGAAGAGGACGAGAATGAAGCGGCGGCCATTATCGAAGAGGAAGACGACTATTTCGACAGCCCCTCGGAAGGAAGCACGGCTGCCACCCAGCGCACCACAACCCACAGAAGGGCCGTGGATACACGGGACTATTCCGGCAACATGACCGACAGCCTGCTGAGCCTGTGGTACCTGCACCGCCGTGCCCGCCAGAACCAGCAAGGGGCGTCCTATAACATGGACAGTGTCCATTTCTCGTCCGAAGTACCGGACAAGGTGATGATCGAGCGGCTGCAGCGGATGAATTCCTTCATCCAGCTCCCCTACAACGAGACGGTCAAGAACTACATGGTCCTCTATGCCGAGAAGATGCCTTCCAAGATGGGCCAGATCCTCGGCCTGGCGCAGTATTACATGCCCATCTTCGAGGAGACCTTCCGCAAGTATGACCTGCCCCTGGAACTCAAGTACATGGCCATCATCGAGTCCGCCCTGAATCCCGTGGCGGTCTCCCGCGCCGGTGCGACGGGCATGTGGCAGTTCATGTATTCCACCGCCCGCAACTACGGTCTCCGGATCGATTCCTACATCGACGAACGGATGGATCCGGAAGCTTCCGTGGACGCGGCCGCCCGCTACCTGCGGGACGCCTACCGCATCTTCGGGGACTGGAGCCTGGCCATCTCGTCCTACAACTGCGGATCCGGCAACGTGAACAAGGCCATCAAGCGCGCAGGCAGAAGGGACTTCTGGTCCATCTATCCGTATCTTCCCGCTGAAACCCGCGGTTACGTACCCGCGATGGTGGGTGCGATGTATGCCGTAAACTATGCAATGGAATACGGTCTGAAGCCGGCTGCGGTGAAGATGCCCGAACACATCGACACCTTCGTGGTGAACAAGAACCTGCATTTCCGGCAGGTCAGCGAGGTACTGGGCATTCCCATCGACGACATCCGCGACCTTAATCCTCAGTACTACAAGGACATCGTGCCCGGTGCCCAGGGTGGGCAGGTCCTCCGTCTCCCGTACAACTACAGCAGCGCCTTCCTGGAGCGGCAGGATACCATCTACAAGCACAAGGCCGCCGAGATGTTCTCCGGCTCCGTCGATGACGGAAGGTACGCCGCCCGTCCGGCCGCCCAGACCTCTCCTGCCCGAAAGAACCAATCCGCATCCTCCGGAGCACAATGGACATACTACAAGGTAAAACGGGGTGACACCCTGGGCAAGATCGCTGCGAGAAACCATACCACGGTCAAGAACCTGAAAGCCTGGAACAACCTCCGGAGCGACAGGATCCGGGAAGGCCAGCGCCTGAAGATCAAGAGACGCTAACGGTCCGCCACCAATTGGAGTTTAAGCCCGACTTGTCCGGGCTTTTCCTTTCTGAACAGGCAGGAAGCCCTGAGGTAAAGCCGGATCCGCATCTTCCGGATCCGGAATTTCCAGCCGCCGTAAGCGAAAAGCGACACGCCCGTTCCATAATAGGCCGGGCTCGTAAAGTTTCCGGGAGCATCCCGTTCATAGCAATAAATGCGTGCCTGCCAGTCCGGCGTGGAGAAGAGAGTCAGCCGTAGCCAGAGCGAGCCAGCAGGCGGCGTCCACCCGCCTTCCAGATAGGTCAACCCGCCCGGATGGCCGTCCAGAACCCCGTTGACCCTTCCCTTTACGGTCCAGGATGGCCACAACCGGATGATATCCGCTCTCAGGTCCGTCCTCATGTCTTCTCCGCTGCGGTACCGGAAAACAAGGCGGGATTCCAGTTTCCAGCGTTCTGACGGGGCCCAGGAAGTCAGGAAGGTCGATTTCAACTGCTTCCGCCCCGGATCCTTCTGCGGGATGGGAATCAGGGAGCCGTCCACGGTGAGCGAAGCCGTGAATGTACGGTCCTCGGAACGGAACCTGCCACCCATGGCGGCTCCGTACTCTCCGCTCTTCTTCCCCGTAAATGCACTCGGAAGAGCCCGGAACTGCCAGGATACTTTCCAGCACTCCCCCAAAGGCGATATCCCTCCCATCAAACCGGCAGGAGATCCGCCCTTCCAGGCGGCCTCGGCGAACAGGTCCGTCCCGCGGATGCCGAAACGACCTTCCAGGGATGCCCGGTCCCGGGCGAGGGTCACACTGGCCTGCCCGCTCTTCCCAAACCACCCGGCATGGACACCGGCCCTGCCGTCCAAGGCTGCGAAAACCGAGAACTGGAAAGGGCCCGAAGATGTTTCCCAAGCCAATCCGCGCCAGGTCCCAGTGCCGGAAAAGGACCAGGAAGGCGTGATACCGTTGGCCCGTTTCAGGAATGCTTCGGGGGTCGAGAGGCCGGAGAGCTGGAACGCACTCCAGAAAGCCAGCCCCTGGCCGTACCGGATGTTGCAGTCCCCCACCAGCACCTTGCCGCGCCGGGTATTCCAACGTCCATAAAAAGTGCCGGTCTTTCCTCTCCAGGCGCCGGCCCCCTCCAGGCGCCCGGCCGTCAGCCGGTACTTTGCGCCGACATCTTTCAGGGTAGCTCGAAGAATGGCAGCGTGTTTGAACCGGAGCGAATCATGGACCGCTTCACCGGGCGTCCGGGCAGACTCCAACGAGAGGAAGGGCCGGAGCACCGCGACAGCTTCTCTCCCGAATCCGTCAACGAGCTCCAGTTCCGAAAATGAGAGGATATCCCCGGAAGTGGAACGGTAATCCTCCAAGGACGCCACCTGGTATCCGGATAGAAGCCCGCTTTCCTGCAACCGGGACCGGGATGCCCGGTTGATGGAGAGCGGATGGTGGCGGTATCCCTCCAGTTCCTCCAACAATGATTCATCCAGTTCTTCGGCACTGTCCGCCCCGGTCAGATACAGGGCGGCACGGATCGTTTCCTCCGTCTGGGCCGCGGCCGGAAAGACGGCCGCCAGCAGAATCCCTAGCACAAATCCTCTCTTCATGCCGCCAAAATAATGCATTCCGGACGGAATTGTTCTCCTCGGCGTGTTGTTTCAGGTCAAAATATACGTTTTCGATGATTTTTTGCCTTTTTCTTGTTATTTTTGTGATACAAAACTACTGATATGGAAAAGATCAAACTTCACGACAAGTATTTCAGGCGTTTCATCTCCAACGAAACCCTTGAAAAGGCCATCGACGATCTGGCGGACAAAATCAACGCCGACTATCGGGGCTCCGGGAAAGTTCCCGTCCTGCTGTGCGTGCTGAACGGATCCATCCTCTTCACGGCGGAACTGATGAAGCGCCTGAAATTCGACGTGGACCTGATGTCCATCAAACTCTCCTCCTACCAGGGCACCTCTTCCACCGGGAAAGTCCATACGGAAATGGGCCTGACCGGCGACGTCACCGGCAAGGAAATCATCGTTGTCGAAGACATCGTGGACACCGGCCGCACCATCGAAGCCCTTGTCAACATCCTCAATGCCCGCAGGGCGGCCAAGGTCAAGGTGTGCACGATGCTGCTCAAGCCCGAGATGTACCACAAGGACCTGGTCCTCGACTATGTCGCCATGGAGATCCCGGACGACTTCATCGTCGGCTTCGGACTGGACTACGACGGCCTGGGCCGCAACTACAAGGACATCTACGTACTCGATAACGAATCATAAGAACCGATATGAAATATTACATCCTCTTCGGCCCTCCGGGCGCCGGTAAAGGCACCCAGGCCAGCGCAATGGTCCAGAAGTACAACCTCTGCCACCTCTCCACCGGTGAGCTGCTCCGCAGTGAAATCGCCGCCGGCACGGAGCTCGGCCTCCGGGCCAAGGCCCTCATTGAGGCCGGTTCCCTGGTCCCCGACGAAGTCGTCGAAGGCATGATCGAGGCCAAGTTCAAGGGTACGGACGGGGTGGACGGATTTCTGCTGGACGGATTCCCCCGCACGATCGCCCAGGCCGAAGCGCTGGACGCGATGCTCGCCAAGAGCGGCGAAGCCGTGACGGCGGTCGTCTCCATCATGATCCCTGACCAGATGATCCACGAGCGCATCGCGCACCGCGCCACCATCGAGGGCCGCGCTGATGACGCCCGTCCGGAAGTGGTCGAAAACCGGATCCGGACCTATCATGAGAAAACCGAGCCCCTGGTGGGCTTTTACAAGGAAGCCGGACGCTATCACGAAATCGACGGCGTCGGAACCATCGACGAAGTCCGCTGCCGGATTTTCGACGTGATGGACCGGTTCTAGGAATCCGCGCTCTCAGGCTTATTCTCATTCCGAATCTCCGTATCGAGGTTCGGAATGAGTCTTTTTACCGGTTTGAGATGCGGGAAGAACCGGCTGGCAATGACACGCACGACCGTGTAGGCAGGGATGGCAACCAGCATCCCGACGACACCGCCGATGTGGCCGGCGAGCAGGATGACAATGAAGATCTCGAGCGGATTCGCCTTGATGCTCGTAGAGTAAATGAGCGGCTGGTACACGAAGTTGTCCACGAACTGCGTCGTGAGCATGATGGCCAGCACGATAATCGCAAACACCCAGATGTTTACGCCCAGTCCCACGCCGGTGCCGTATTTGAGGATAACGGCGAGGACGACGCCGACCAGTTCGCCGATGAGCGGACCCACATACGGGATGATGTTCAGGATGCCGGCGATGAAGGCGATACCCAGCGCATTGGTGAAACCCAGCCGTGCGATGATCCACAGGCCCAGGAAATCCAGCAGGGCGACCCCTGTCATTTCAATGAGCAGGCCCACGAAATACCGGGACAGGAGTTCCTCGATATCGCCAAGGGCCTTCCCCACCTTCGTCTCCAGGCGGTCAGGCACCAGCGAGCAGACGATTTTCCGGAACAACTGTCCGTCCCGGACGAAAAAGAAGGAGATGAAGACGATGGAGAAAAGGCCGACGGCAAAACTGCTGACGAAGGAAGTCACGGAACTGATGACCGCCGTCACATTGGACACGTTTGTCACCTCCTTGAGCTTGTCCATCAGGATGGTGATGATGTTGAAATCCGGTCCGAGCGCCGGAAACAGGCCGATAATCCAGTCATTGACCCGATCCATGGGGTTACCGGACATCGAATCCGTGTTCAGCACCGCCGCATCCCGGACGATCCGGGTAACGACCGGGACAACCTGCGTGACCACCAGCAGGAGCACGCCCAGGATCACCAGGATGGTAAAAAGGGCAAGCAGCCAGTCAGGAGCGGACTTTCCCTTGACCTTTACCATGCGCAGCAGCCGCATCACCGGCTGCCCGATGAGGGACACGACAAAGGCGGCAATGACATACACAAGCACATTGCTGAAATACCGGCACAGCCATGCCAGGATGGCGATGGTTCCGGCTGCGATCAGGTAGCGGGCCAGCCGGTCGATGCTTCTTTCCTGTTCCATAGACTACAAATATAGGAAAAAACCACCGAAATCGCATCGTTTCCTTCATTTCTCCGAATTTTGTTGATTTTTTGTGAAAAGTTATTGTTTTTCGATAAATTCTTTCTACATTTGCAACAGAACCAATTTTGTTTCCGATATGTTAGCAACCTGGTGGGCTGAACTCAGCCCGGTTATGAGACTCCTTTGGGGCGTAACCCTGACCGCCTCGCTTATCTTCATCATCCAGACTATCATGACCTTCCTCGGCGCGGATGCGGATACCGATTTCGACGTGGACGTGGACACCTCGATGGACGGGGGTGACCTGTCCAACATCGAAGGCGGATCCAACCTGTACACCTTCCGGAACTTCGTGAATTTCTTCCTGGGTTTCGGCTGGACCGCCATTCTCCTGCAGAGCCAGGTCAAGTCCACCGCCCTGCTGGTCATCATCGCCGTCCTCGTGGGTGCCGCCCTCGTCGTCGCCGTGATGTACCTGTTCAAGTGGCTGAGCACCATGCAGCAGAGCGGGAACATCAACGTATACAAAGCGGCTGTCGGCTGCCAGGGCAAGTGCTATCTGACCATCCCGGGAGAACGTGCCGGAGAAGGAAAGGTGCAGATCACCATCCAGGGCGCCGTCCGTGAATACAACGCCGTCACCGACGGGGACACCATCAAGACGGGTGTCCCTATCAAGGTAGTCGAAGCCATCGACACCAACACCCTCCTGGTCGAAGAACTGAACTCTTATATTATCTGATATGGAAAAGGTCTATCTCATCCTCATCATCGTGGCGGTCCTCTTCGTGACCCTGGCCGCCATCCTCAGACGCTACCGCCGTTGCCCTTCGGACAAGATCCTGGTCATCTACGGTAAGACCGGCAAGAACGCCGGCGGTTCCATCTCTTCCGCCCGCTGCATCCACGGCGGCGCCGCTTTCATCTGGCCCGTGTTCCAGGATTATGCGTTCCTGGACCTGAAGCCCATCTCCATCGAGTGCAACCTCACCAACGCCCTATCCAAGCAGAACATCCGCGTGGACGTTCCCTGCCGCTTCACCGTGGGTATCTCCACCGAGCCGGAAGTGATGACCAATGCGGCCGAACGGCTGCTGGGTCTCTCCATCGACAGCATCCAGAACATTGCCACCGATATCCTCTTCGGCCAGCTGCGTCTCGTGATCGCGACGATGGACATCGAGGAAATCAACGCCGACCGCGACAAGTTCCTCGCCGCCGTCAGCCAGAACGTGGAGGCGGAACTCCGCAAGATCGGCCTGAAGCTCATCAACGTGAACGTCACTGATATCCGCGATGAATCCGGCTACATCGACGCTCTTGGTAAGGAAGCCGCCGCGAAGGCCATCAACGACGCGAAGAAGTCCGTGGCCGAACAGAACCGCTTCGGTGAGATCGGTAAGGCCGAGGCCGACCGGGACAAGGACATCCGGATCGCCGAGACCACCCGGGACACCCGTATCAAGACGGCCGAAGCCAACGCCATCGCCGTCGAAGGTGAGAACCAGTCCAAGATCACCATCGCCAACTCCGATGCCGCCCGCCGCGAGAAGGAGGCTGAAGCCGCCCGCGTGGCTGTCGCGGCCGAGAAGGTTCAGGCTGCAAAGGCCCTCGAGGAGGCTTATAAATCCGAACGCGACGCGGAGCTTGCCCGTGCCGACCGTGAAGAAGCCACCCGGAAGGCCAACATCGTGGTCCCTGCCCAGATTGAAAAGGAAAAGGCCATCATCGACGCCGAGGCCGAAGCCGAACAGATCCGCCGCAAGGCGAAGGGTGAGGCCGATGCCATCTACGCCAAGATGGACGCGCAGGCCCGGGGTATCCTGGAGATCCTCACCAAGCAGGCTTCCGGTTTCCAGCAGCTCGTCGGCGCCGCCCAGGGCGATGCCCAGAAGGCCGTCCTGATGATGATCGCCGACAAACTCCCCGAACTGGTCAAGACCCAGGTCGAAGCCGTCAAGGGCATCAACATCGACAAGGTCACCGTCTGGGACACCGGCAACGGTACCGACGGAAAGACGGCCACTTCCAACTTCATTTCCGGTCTGATGAAGTCCGTCCCTCCGCTGGACGACCTCTTCAAGATGGCCGGCATGGAACTCCCGTCCTACCTGAAGGGTGCTGACAAGGACAAGCAGCCCGATGTGCAAGAGGAGGTGAAATAAGTATGCCGATCATCATCAACATAGACGTCATGCTGGCCCGCCGGAAAATGTCTTCCGGCGAGCTGGCGGAAAAAATCGGCATCACTCCCGCCAACCTGTCCATCCTCAAGTGCGGCAAGGCCAAGGCCATCCGGATTACCACGATGGAGTCCATCTGCCGCGCCCTGGACTGCCAGCCCGGCGACATCCTGGAGTATCAGCCGGATAAAGACAACGCCACATAATCATACTTCGAGTCATGAAAGATAATAACCTGGTTGGCATCAACCAGGTTATTTGTTATCTTTGTACCCGTGTTACAGGAAAGAAGAAGGTTCTATGCGATAATGCTGTCGGCAGTGATCCTGCCGGCCATTCTGTTGTCCTCTTTCCATCACCACGAACCGGTCCGGGACATCGATTGCATCGACTGCTCCCACCATATCCCCCACGGACACTTGAACCAATGGCAGGGAACGGACGAATGCCTTGTCTGTCAATTCCTGACCGTTTCCTGGCTTATGTCATCGGAATCGGTGACGATCCGGCCGACGCTGCCCTCCCACTATCTCTGGGAGATATCGGTTCCTGCCTTGGCCACAGGTTCAGTTCTTTCTTTATCCACCCGCGCCCCTCCTTCTGTTATCTGTTGACAATCCCTTGCCGGGATTATTCCTTCACATACAACAGAAACAGAACAATCCATGAAGAAAATCCTTTTAATTGCGGGTACGTGTCTCCTGGCCGTATCCGCCAAGGCGCAGGATACGACCGACGTCTTCAACCGTCACCTGCACCTGGAAGGGGTGGTCGTCACGGGCTTGACCGGTGACAGCAAACTCAGTGAAACCCCTTCTTCCGTAAGCGTTCTGGACGCAAACACCATCCGGTCAAACGCTTCCGGCAATATCATCGACGCCATCGCCCGGGAACCCGGCGTGAGCCAGATCTCCACCGGCGGCGGCATTTCCAAACCGGTCATCCGCGGTCTCGGGTACACCCGGGTCGTCGTAATCGCTGACGGTCTCCGGCAGGAAGGCCAGCAGTGGGGCGACGAGCACGGCGTGGAAGTGGACGGGAATGCCGTCCATTCCGCCGAAATCATCAAGGGCCCCGCCAGCCTGATGTATGGTTCCGACGCCCTGGCCGGCGTCATCATCTTCCATCCGGAACCGAACCCGGCTCCAGGGGCTTTCACGGGAGGCTTCAGCAGCGAGTACCAAAGTAACAGCGGACTGGCCGCCTACAGCCTCTATCAGGGCGGCAATCGGAACGGAGTGGTCTGGAACCTCCGTTTCAGCGACAAGTACGCCCATGCGTACCGGAACGCGGCAGACGGCCTGGTACCGGGCACGCAGTTCCGCGAAAGGGCCCTGACCGGCCGCGTAGGTTTGAACCGCAAGTGGGGTTTCTCCCGGGTGACGCTCGGCTACTTCCATCTGACCCCGGGGATGACCGAGGGCTATGAGGACGGCATCCTGGAGGGTCCTACTGGGTATGGAATGGAGCTTCCCTTCCAGCAGGTCCGTCACTATAAAGCCGTATGGGACAATACGTTCATCATTGGAGAAGACCGGATCAAGGCCCTGGTGGGCTACCAGCAGAACCGCCGCCAGGAATTCGAGGAGGATGAAGAGGAGGCCGGACTGGACTTCCGGCTGAATACCCTGAATTATGACCTCAAATACATATCCAAGGACCTGGACGGCTGGAAGTTGGCCACCGGCTTAGGCGGCATGTACCAGGAAAGTGACAACCTGGGGGAAGAGGTCCTCATTCCGGCCTATCGCCTGCTGGACGCCGGCCTCTTCGCCACTGCGACCAAGGCTATGGACAAGTTCCATTTCAGCGGCGGTATCCGTGGGGATCTCAGGGCATTGCACAGCCTGGCGCGCATCGGGAAGTTCGACGATTTCAGCCGGCGGTATTTCGGCCTGACCGGCAGTGCCGGCGTCGTCTATTCCCCGATGGGCAACCTGAACATCCGGGCCAATGTCGCCCGCGGCTTCCGTGCCCCGAACCTCAGTGAACTGGGCTCCAACGGCGTGCATGAAGGAACGGTCCGGTACGAATGCGGCAACCCCGACCTCAAGCCGGAATTCAGCCTTCAGGGCGACCTGGGCGCCGATTTCGCCACAAAACACCTTTCCCTCGTCACTGCCCTGTTCTGCAACCGGATCGACCATTACATCTTTGCCGACCGGACAGGCCAGAGCATAGACGATTTCGCCGTTTACCAATATACGGCGGCGGGTGCCCTGCTATACGGAGGAGAAATCGCCCTGGACGTACATCCTGTCCATCGGCTCCATCTTGAGACCCGGTTCTCCTACGTAAGAGGTACCTTCGACGGTGGTGACCTCCCCTTGATGCCGGCTCCACGTCTTGGCGGAGAGGTAAAATGGGAGCTGTCCCACGACGGGAAAGTCTTCAACAACAGTTACATCGCCTTCCGGGTGGATCATAACTGGAAGCAGGATCACTTCCTGGTTGGCACGGAAACGGCCACACCGGCCTATACCCTCCTGGGAGTGACCGCCGCGACGGACATCCTCGTCCGGGGCCGCCGCCTCGCCACCCTGAGCCTCGTCGCAGACAATCTGACGGATGCCGTCTATGTGGACCACTTGAGCCGGCTCAAATACGTGGGCATCCGCAATCCGGGCCGGAACTTCACGGTGAAGCTGGAAGTACCGGTTTTCTAAGCGTTTCTCCGGAATATTTGTAACTTTGCATATTCAAACCATCCGAGTATGAAGAAACTCCTGATCCTGGCGGCATTGGCTGCCATCGCCGCATCATGCGGCCCCAAGTATGAAACCGTGAAGGGCGATCCGCTGAACGCGAAGATCTACACCCTGGACAACGGCCTGAAAGTGTATATGACCGTCAACAAGGACGAGCCGCGCATCCAGACCTACATCGCCGTCCGCGCCGGCGGCAAGGACGACCCGGCCGACAATACCGGTCTAGCCCATTACCTCGAGCATATGATGTTCAAGGGTACGGAGCAGTTCGGCACGCAGGACTACGAAGCGGAAAAGCCGATGCTTCAGGCCATTGACAGCCTGTTCGAAGTGTACCGGACCCTGACGGACCCGCAGGAACGCCTGGACCTGTACCACCAGATCGACTCCATCAGCTACGAGGCGTCCAAGATCGCCATCCCGAACGAATACGACAAGCTGATGTCCATCATCGGTTCGGAAGGTTCCAACGCCTACACGTCCAACGACGTGACCTGCTACGTTGAGGAAATCCCTTCCAACCAGGTCGAGAACTGGGCGAAGATCGAGGCCGACCGGTTCATGAACTGCGTCTTCCGCGGATTCCATACCGAACTGGAGGCCGTCTATGAGGAGAAGAACATGGGCCTCACCTCCGACAGCGAGAAGGCCCTCGACGCCATCGACTCCCTCCTGTTCCCGAACCACCCGTACGGCACCCAGACGGTCATCGGCACGCAGGACCATCTCAAGAATCCTTCCCTGATGGCCATCCGCAAGCAGAAGGATACCTTCTATGTCCCGAACAACGTGGCTATCTGCCTTTCCGGCGATTTCGACCCGGACAAAATGGTCAAGGTCATCGAGAAGTACTTCGGTGAATGGAAGCCCAACAAGGACCTTCCGACCTTCACCATCAAGCCCGAAGAACCCATTACCGCCCCCAGGGAGAAGCAGATCCTCGGTAACGAATCCGAATTCCTGATGATGGGCTGGCGCACCCCGGGTGCTTCCTCTCTCGACAGCGAAATCTCCGACATCGTCGCCTCCGTCCTGTTCAACGGCCAGGCCGGCCTCGTGGACCTGGATGTGATCCAGAACCAGGCCATCCTGGACGGTGCCATCTTCCCGTACAACCGGGCTGATTACGGCCTTTTCCTGATCGAAGGCCTTCCCAAGGAGGGTCAGACATTGGAGGAAGTGCGTGACATCCTCCTTGCCGAAATCGCCAAACTCCGTGACGGTGATTTCTCCGAAGAACTCGTCGAGGCCGCCAAGGCCAACTACAAGCTCCAGCAGATGCAGGCGCTCGTGCGGAACAGCAGCCGCGCCGACCAGTTCGTGGACGCGTTCATCAACCGGGTGCCCTGGGATGTCGCCGTGGGCAAGATGGACCGCATTGCGAAAGTGACCAAGGCCGACGTCGTCGCCTGGGCCCAGAAGTATCTCGGCGCCGACTGCTACGCTGCCGCCTACAAGCATATCGGTGAGGACACCTCCATCAAGAAAATCGACGCCCCGCGCATCACGCCGATCGTCACGAACCGCGATAAGCAGAGCGACTTCCTCGCTGGCATCGCCGCCGCAGAGGTCGCCCCGATCGATCCGGTCTTCGTCGACTTCGACCGCGACATGACCGTCGCCGACTGCGACGGCCTGCAGCTCCTGTACAAGAAGAACGACAAGAACGACATCGCCACCCTTACCTTCCGCTATGACCGCGGAAGCGACAACGATCCGCTTCTTTCCCTCGCCCCCAGTTATTTCGACTACCTGGGCACTGACGGCAAGACCGCCGCGGAAATTGCCTCCGAGATGTACGCCCTTGCCTGCAGCTCCGGCCTCCAGGTGGGAGGAAATACCACGAACATCCGCGTGGACGGCCTGAGTGAAAACCTGGCCAAGGCCCTCGCCATCGTCGAGGACCGGCTCCGGAACGCCGTGGGCGATGAGGACATCCTCACCCAGCTCAAGCAGGACCTCATCCGAAGCCGGCTGGACGCCAAGATGAACCAGCGCGCCTGCAACAGCGCTCTGCAGACTTACCTCATCTACGGTCCTGACTACGTGAAGGCGAAGACGCTCACGAACGCCGCGGTCGCCGGTCTCACCTCTGAGGAACTCCTCGGTGCCGTGAAGGACCTGCTGGGCAAGCAGCACAAGATCCTCTACTACGGACCCGCCTCTCTGGAGGAAGTTGTCGCAATGCTCCGGGAGAACCACCCGTGCAAGGACCTGCAGCCGCTTGAGAGGACCTATGCCGTCAAGCAGCTCACCCCGGCCTCCAAGGTGATCCTCGCCCCCTACCAGTCCCGCCAGTTCAACTATGTACAGTACTCCAACCGGGGCGAAACCCTCGACCTCGCCCAGGATCCGTACATCGACCTATTCAACGAGTACTACGGCGGCGGCATGAACGCCATCGTCTTCCAGGAAATGCGCGAGTCCCGTGCCCTTGCCTACAGCGCCGGAGCCTATCTCTCCGGTCCTTCTTTCAAGGACGACACCTACGCTTTCCGCGCCACCATCGCTTCCCAGAACGACAAGTTGAAGAAAGCGGCCGACGGCTTCGACGAAATCATTGAAACCCTCCCGGAAGCCCCTGAGAACCTGGAGATTGCCAAAGCCTCCATCCTGGGCAAGCTCCGTACGCAGCGCACGACGGGCGCTTCGGTCCTGTACAGCTACCTGACCGCGCAGGAACTCGGCCTCACCGAGCCGCGCGAGAAGCAGGTGTTCGAGAAAGTGGGAGCCTTGACGATGGAAGACCTCCTGGCCACCCACGCCAAATGGATCAAGGGCCGCACCTACGTGTACGCCATCCTCGGCGATCCTTCCGACCTGGACATGAGCTTCCTCAGGACGTTAGGTCCTGTGCAGCAGGTAACTTTGGAGGAGATCTTCGGATATTAGAAGTCCGACGGAGTAAGCTCTGAAACCGCGCCCTCGGGGTTGGCCGAAAGGACCACCGCGAGGGCGTGTTCTTTCGGCTCGATGCCCTGGCGGACCAGACTGTCGGAAAGCAACGGGGTCATCTCATCGAACCAACCGACCAGGGCATTGTCGATGTCGCCCAGGGCGATCTGCGTCCAGGCATCCTGCAGGGCACTCTCAAACGAGCGGCCGCGATGGGAATAGGTGGCGTTATACCCATGCGCTCCCAGCCGGATGGCGATGAGGGAACTGATGGTATTATGGGTGGACTGCATGAAATGCGTCGGCCGGAGCGGCGCGTCATCAATGCCTTTCAGGGCTTTCAGGAAGGACTCCGAATTCTCGATGCAGCCGAAGTCCGTGCCGATGATGACGGCGTCAGGGACACCGATGCCGGCCTGCTGCAGAGCCTGCGTGGAAGTCCAGACGGCGCGCTTCAGAAGCCGGCCCATCCGCCGGGCCTCCAGGACGGAGAAAAGGCTGCGATAATCGGGTTCCGGATCTCCGGAGTGCAGTTCGCAACGGGCGTGCAGATAGACTTTTCGCATCATCGGGAGAACAATAAGGACGAATCATTGCCTCCGAAACCGAAGGCGTTGCACAGGATATGCTGCAGGCTGGCCGCTCCCCCGGCTGAAGGAACGATACAGGAAGAATCTGGCTCCTGCCAATTCAGATTGGCGGGAATGAATCCCTGTTGCAGGGCGAGCAGGCAGAATACCGACTCGATGGTACCCGATGCGCTGGTTGTATGGCCAGTAAAGGCTTTGGTGGAGGAAACCGGCGGGATTATCTCTCCGAATATCCGGCGTAGGGCGGCACTTTCGGAAGCGTCGTTATTGGGAGTACCGGTACCGTGGGCATTGACATAATCGATGTCCTCCGGCCGTAACCCAGCCATCCGCAACGCCTTTTGCATGGCCAGGAAAGCGCCCTCCCCGTTCTCGGAGGAAGCCGTCTGATGGAAGGCGTCGCAGGCATTGCCGAAACCAGCCAGTCTAGCAAGCGGCTTCACGCCGCGGCGACGGAGGGATTCCCCGGATTCCAGGATGAGGAAAGCCGCCCCCTCACCCAGATTCAGTCCTGCCCGGGTGGCATCGAACGGACGGCACGGGGCCGTGTCCAGGATCATCAGCGACCCGAAACCGTGCAGATGGAAGTCCGACAGAGACTCGCTTCCGCCCACAGCCACCATTTCCGCCTGTCCGCTCCGGATCAGGTTCGCGCCGAAGATGACGGCATTGGCTGCGGACGAGCAGGCCGTAGACAGGGTCGTGGCCCAGGGGGCGCCACCGAAATGCGCTGCGATGGCCTCTGTGGACGCACCGCAGTCATGCAGCGGAGAATAGGCCGGGAAAGTCTGTTCAGTCAAGTCCATACCGCCCACTGTCGTACCGCTTACGAGGGGAATGCCTTCCAGGCTGGAAAGACCAGCCTCCTCAAGCGCTTCCCGGAGCGCCAGGATACCCATCAAGGAAGTCCTGGACAAGTCCGGGGAAGCTCCGCTGAGGGCCGCCAGTTCCGCATTCGAAAGTTTGACCTCCCCTGCCGGGAAAAGGGTCTCCGAAGTCCTCAGATAGCGGACCGGGCCGATGCCGGAAAGGCCACGCCGGAGTGCGTCCAGGGTCTCTCCCTGTCCGCATCCGATGGCGCTCACCACCCCGGCTCCGGTGATATGGATGGCCGTCTCCACCTATTTGGTCCGGTTCGCGGCGACGTAGTCGGCCATGACAGCCACGCTCTGGAAAACCTTCTTCCCTTCCTGGGGATTCGCCAGACGGATTCCGTAGTTACGCTCCAGCAGGACAATCAGTTCCAGGACGTCGATGGAATCGAGTCCCAGACCCTCGTCACCGAAAAGCGGCGCATCGTTCCCGATGTCCTCCGGGGTCATTCCGTCCAGGTTGAGCGTGTCGATCAGCTTCAGCTTGATCTCATTGATTAACTGTTCCATATATCGTTTCTGCGTTGAATTCTTTTCCATTCCCGCCGCGTTCCACCAGGAAGGCGAAGGCGGTGAAATCATCATCGGCCCGGCACTCCACCCAGCCGCAGACGGCCGAGCGGGTGACCACGTCCTGGAAAGCCTGCTCTATCAGGGAGCAGAACCGTTCCGGATCAAACCGGTCCAGGACATAGGCCGATGTCTCCCCTTCATACTTGTTCCGGATGGCGATTTCGCCGGTAATGATATTGGGGAGCGTGTATACAAAGAGGGATGGCGAAGGAAAATCCTGCACCGTTTCCTCATAATGGCGGTCGTTGCACAGGCAGCCGTGCGTGCTGAACATCAGCACGGCCCGGTCCTCCCGTGGGACGAAACGCGCTTCGTCGGCCAACTGCTCCGCCAGGAGGAATCCCAGCTTGCAGGCCGTATCCATCTTGAAAAACTTGGGGTAATCCCCTGCCATGTTCCGATACAGACCCGTCAGGTCGGCACCATTCGGAATAGCCGCAAAGCGCTTGATTGTCAGCATCCTGCACCTCCTTTTCCAAACAGAAGGGCCCCGTTGACGCCACCGAACCCGGATAGGAGCTTGATGAAAGCTTTCTTGTCCGTCTTCCTCGTCTCTGCAGATACGAGGACAGGGCGGCTCACGCCCAGTTCCGAAAAACCGCGGGTCGGAAGGACCAGTCCCGCATCGACCGCTTCCATCGACAGGATGGATTCGAGGATGCCGGCGGCGCCCATCGTATGGCCGAAAACGCCTTTCAAGGCATTCACGGGGACGCCGATGAGCCCGGCCCGGTCGATGGCGATCGACTCCATTTCGTCATTGTACAGGGTGGAAGTGCCATGGACGTTCACGAAGGCCAGCTCCCCGGCCGAAATATGCCTCAACACATACCGGAGGGCCTTGTAGCTGCCTTCCCCCGTCCTGGACGGGCCGGAGATGTGATTCGCGTCATTCCGGACGGCACCGTCCACGAGTTCCCATCCGTCCTCTCCGAACCCAAGCACTACGGCCGCAGCCGCTTCGCCCAGGTTAAGCCCGTCCCGATGCACATCGAAAGGCTTGCAAGGTGCTTCCGACAGGGCCTTCAGGGACTGGAATCCGGTCACGATGAACCGGGACTGCACCTCGCAGCCCACGACTACCACATGGTCGAAACCTCCTCCGCAGAGGATACGATGCCCCTGCAGGAGCGCTGCCAATCCCGAAATGCAGGCATTGGACACCACCAAGGCCGGATTCGGATTCCCGAAAGCCCCGGTAAGGGTGCGGGCGGAGGCTGCAAGGGTAACGTCCTGCTTTCCAATCAGTTCGATATTTCCCTTGATGGTGGACAGGACAAAGGCGGTTCGCGGACTGGCCGGATCGATCCCGGCATCTTCGACGGCCCGGCGGGCGGTCTCGATGACCAGGGAATCGAAAAAGGTATGTCCCTCCCGGGTCCACTCCTTCCGGTCCATCAGGGAGGCGACAAACGGCTCCTTGACTCCGAACATCCCCTCATAACGGCGCAGGGCAGAATCTCCCCGGCAAACCGCGTCGAAATTCTCCTGCACCGTCGTGCCCAAGGGAGTAAGGATGCTCCTGCCTTTGCAAACAATCCTCATCATTCCGCCTCCTTTTCACCCAGGGCCGTCTTCAAGGCGGCCTCGGCAATCACTTCTTCACCGATCCTGACAACGGCATCCACCAGGGAAATGCCGAAGACGTCTTCCTTGAGCACGATGGACGTGGACAAGGTTTCCCCGACAGCCGGAAGCCGATGGAGCCGGAAATTCCGGATGGCACCGATAAAGCCGATGCGGACGGGGATATGGAGGATATATTTGCTCAGGTAACCGATTCTGGCCGCACTGGACTGCGCCATGTTCTCCAGGACACCGGCAGCGCACAGGAATCCGTCCTCCACCAGCAGATGTCCTTCCCGGACGGTAAAGGATGTCAGGGTTTCCTTCCCGTCATAGCTGTCCAATGAATCCACGAACAGGAAAGGATCGCGTTGCGGAAGGATCTCTTTGACGGGTATATCCTTGAACGGGGTCATTTCCAGAAATCATAAAAGTTATACCACTGGTCGGGATACAGGCGGACCACTTCCTCCAGGCGGGCGGCGTAGGCGTCGCACAGCATCTGGACCTGCTCCTGCCTGGAGCCATGCTCCGGAGCGGGAATGACATGGAGCAAAACCCTGTAATTCCTCCGTTTTTCCTTCATCGCGAACACCGTAAGGACCGGTACGTGTCGCTGGACGGCAAGGATGAAGGGGCCGGCCGGGAATTTCGCCTTCTCCCCGAAGAAAAGGCTTTCCACGGCCTTCTGCGAACCGAACAGCCGGTCTCCGGGCAGGCTGGCGATCTCCCCGTCGGCCAGGGCATTGTTCAGGATGAAGATATGGGACAGGTCTTCCGAGACCGGAACCATCCGGACATTGGTCTTGCCGAACAGGTTCGCCCGGTTCTCCATCATGGTCGCCGTCTCCCCACCGTATACCAGCGCGTTCAGACGCTTGGGTGATACCAGGGTGTACCCCACCATCTCGTAATTGCCCACGTGGGAACTCAACTGGATAAACCCTTCCTCTCTCCGACACAGGTCTTCGAAAAGGTCCATCCTGGGCACGTCCATCCCGAATTGGCGTCCGGCAAACGCGGCGAACCGGTCCAGAACCACCTTTCCGAATTCATATTCATTCAGGTAGACATGGCGGAACGACTTGAACTTACCATATCCCATCCGCTTCCGGAAGAAACGGTACGACGCCTTGAATCCCGGCTTGAACAGCATATAGAACGGGATTACGAGCGCCATACATCCGTAAAGCACAGAAAGCGGAAGCAGACGGAAAAGCCGGATGAGCATCCGCTGCATCCAGGGTGCCCCGTCCGTCGAGCCCTGCCAGCCGGTATGTCCGTAATCAGCCAACCTGGTTCTCGATGAAATGGCAGAATTCGCCGTAGGTCTTCAGATCCTTGAACTGCTCGGGACGCATCTTGAAGCCGAATTCCTGGTCTACCAGCACAATCACGTCCACCACTTCCAGGCTGTCGATCCCCAGGTCTTCCTTCAGACGGGCATCGTCTTTGATCTTGGTTTCGTCAATCTCCAGTTCCCATACGAGGAAGGAGTTTACTTTTTCTTGTATCTCTTTGATATCCATAATCTTATTTCAATTTGCAAACCAGAATGCTGTGTCCCTGTCCCAGGCCGTCATGGATTTCGTCCATCACCATGCCCGCCTGCTCCACCAGGCTGACCATGTCGTCCGAATGGTACATCTTGGAGTTTCCGTTAGCCATCACGGTAAAATAAAGGCTCGTCATCGTCAGGCAGAAGGAGGCCGGTTCATATTTCTGGCGATCCCAGAAGGTCTCCATGATGGCAAGCCGGGACTCCGGTCCCATGACCCGGGCGGCCCGTTGGAGGATCGAAAGGATTTCCGCCTCGCTGAAGCAGTCCAGGAACTGGCTCATCCAGATGAGGTCCGGATGCAGGTCGGACGGGAACTGCGCGTTCCTGTCGAGCATATCCATCGCATGGCCGTCGATACGGTCCGCTCCGGATTTTCCGGCCGTCTGTTCCCGCATCATCGCCAGTTGCTGGGGCAGATCCACGATGGTAACCCGGACATCCGGATCATATCCCACGCAGCGGAGCGCCCATCGGCCCGTATTGCCACCCACATCCATCAGACGTTTCGGGTGATATTTGAACACGATCGCCAGGGCCTCGTCAAAGGAATGGTCGGAATAGAAATGGTCAAAACCGAACCAGCTTTTCTTCACCTGCTCAGGAAGGGAGGACAGGCCCTCATACAGCGTAGGCCAGTCTCCAAAGTGCTTCAACCCGGCCGGGCGACCTTCCAGGAGCGCCTCCTCCAGATGGAAGAAACCCTCATAGTTCACGTCGTGATTGAAATCTACATTCACGCGCGTAGCAGGATCGTTCAGCAGGAACCACCCCGTCTTGGAAAGCGAATACTTGTCGGTCTTCGTGTCTACGAGGACCGTGCCGATGGAAAGCGAGGCCTCCACAAGGACCTTGGCGGCATATTCCGACAGGCCGGCAGCCTCCGCAATCTCCGACAGTGTCATGTCCCGGTCGCGGAGCCGCTCCAGGATGCCGAACTTGAGCATCAGGCGGCTGGCCTGGAACACGATGGGACCAAAGGCGATGTACTGCGCCAGCCGTTGTGCCTCACGGGCGGACAGATGGTCCTTCGTATAGGCTTTTTCGATGTCCGGAAACAGGTTCATGACAGTTTTTCTTTCAAAAAGTCGACAGACAGCGCGACAACCTCGCCACGCCGCTTGGACAGGATATGATTCTCCCCCTCCAGCAGATGGAGAGTACTGTTCTCATAGACAGCATCATACTGCTCGCTGTAATGATAAGGGACGATCTTGTCCTCCTTTCCGTGAATCAGGCAGACAGGGCCTTTATACCGGGAAGAAGTCTCATAGATGGGCAGTGTCTGAGCAACTTTGAAATAGTCCCTGCCCACCCGGTGGAAAAAGACACGGAGTGTCTCCGGAGGGCAGGACGGGTCGTAATGCTTGCCCATCAGGACACCATTCAGGGCGTCATCCTTCAGGACGGCCGCAGGGGCGAGCTGGACGAGGGCGGCCACTTTCTCCGCTCCCAGTTCACCCGCCAGCATACCGGCCACGACTCCCCCTTGGGAATGTCCCAGAAAGGCAATCTTGCTCACAAAGTCCAAAGCAGATACGTAATCGTAGACAACCCGCGCGTCAGCGATTTCCGTCAAGACCGTCATCTCGGAAAAGAGGCCCTCGCTGCGGCCATGACCGTCAAAGTCAAACCGGAGCGAGGCGATCCCCACGGCTTCCAAGGCCTTTGCAATGCCTTTCAGCGGCTGCAGGTTCTTGTTGGCCAGGAAGCCATGCATCAGGATTACCAAAGGACATTTCTGTCCCTCAGCGGGCTCCGGACGTTGAAGGATGGCGGAAATCCGCCCCTTGTTCCCTGTAAGATTCAGTTTCGTAATCATAAGAGAACAAAGATACGGAATTATCCCGTTTATTCAAAAAAGAACGACCCCGGCAGCGGCCGGCCGTTATAGGTCGATGCCATCGATTCCCCATAGGCACCGGCGGTCCGGATGGCGATGAAATCCCCTCTCCGGCAGGCATCCAGACTGACCCCCTTGTCAAAGACATCGGAACTTTCACACACCGGACCGACGACATCGTATAGCTGTTCCGGTTCGTCGGAAGTCAGGTTCTCGATCCGGTGATAGGCGTGATACAGGGCCGGACGGATAAGCTCCGTCATACTGCCGTCCAGGATGGCGAACTGGCGGGTCGTCCCTTGCTTGACATACAGGACGCGGCAGATAAGGGACCCGCAAGGAGCCACGATGCTGCGACCCAGCTCGAAGTGCAACGCTTGTCCCGGACGCAGGATCAGATGCCGCTTGAAAGTATTGAAGTAGGACTTGAAGTCAGCAATCGGAAGATGATTGGGATGGAAGTAGTTAACCCCCAGTCCACCGCCCACATTCAAGTCCCCGGCCGGCAGCCTTTTCCGCTCCAGACGCGCCGTCAGGTCATTGATCCGGTTGCACAGGGCCACAAAGTCGGCCATGTCCAGGATCTGGGAGCCGATGTGAAAATGCAGTCCTTTGAACCGGATATGCGGGCACGCCAACGCCAGGGAAATCACTTCCTCCAAGTCACCGTGGTAGATACCGAACTTGTTCTCGGCCAGGCCCGTGGTGATATTGGCATGGGTATGGGCGCCGATGTCGGGATTGACCCGCAGGCTCACAGGCGCTTCCTTCCCCATCTTCGCCGCCATCTCCTCGATGACCAACAGTTCGGCGGTGGATTCCACGTTGAAACGCTCGATCCCGATGTCCAGCGCATAGGCGATTTCTTCATCACTCTTGCCTACCCCGGCGTAGACGATGGAGGACGGGGCAAAGCCCGCCTCGAAAGCCATCCGGACCTCGCCGCCGCTCACGCAATCGGCTCCCAGACCTGCCGCGGCGATCCTTTTCAGGATTTCCGGATTGGCATTGGCCTTCACGGCGTAATGGACTTTCCAAAGCGGACGGTCCTTTATTTCACGGCGGACAGCATCCAGCGTCCGCTCCAGCAGAGGCAAGTCATAGAAGTAGAAAGGCGTCTTCCTTCCAGCGAACTCCCCTACCGGGAAATCGCCCTTCATCATTTCGAAAACAGACTGGCACTAAGGGCTTTAAGTGCCCTTTCCTTATCTTCCTCTTTAATCAGGAAGGAAATGTTGTAATTGCTGCCGCCATACGAGACCATGCGCACTTGTATGTCTTTCATCGCACTGAGCGCCTTGGACTCGAAGCCCACGTTCTCCCAGTCCATGTCTCCCACCACGCAGATGATGCACATGTCCAGGTCCACCGTAACCGTACCGTATTTCTTGAGGTCGTGGACGATCTCACCCAGGTAGCGGGTGTCGTCGATGGACATGGAAACCCCCACCTCCGAGGTACAGATCATGTCAATGGAGGTACGGTAACTCTCGAAGATCTCGAATACTTTGCGGAGGAAACCGTGGGCCAGCAGCATCCGGGAGGACTTGATCTTGATGGCCACGATATTGTCCTTGGCGGCGACGGCCTTGATGGTGCCGGGTTCGGGGATGTTGTTGATGAGCGTGCCGGGGGCCTCCGGTTCCATCGTGTTCAGCAGACGGACCGGAATATTGGCATAGCGGGCCGGCTGGATGCAGGTCGGGTGCAGGATCTTCGCACCGAAATAGGCCAGCTCGGCCGCCTCTTCGAAATGCAGGTGACGGACGGCGGACGTTCCTTCTACATAGCGGGGATCGTTGTTATGCATCCCGTCGATGTCGGTCCAGATCTGGATTTCCTCCACGCCGAGCGCCGCCCCGATGAGGGAGGCCGTGTAATCGGAACCTCCCCGCTGGAGATTGTCCACCTCGTCGTGGGCGTTCCGGCAGATATACCCTTGCGTCAGATAGAGTTGCGCGTCCGGATGCTGGGCAATGAGCCCCGACAGTTTCTCCCGGATATACTCGGAATCCGGCTCACCGTGCACGTCCAGGCGCATGAAATCCAAGGCCGGAAGCAGTTCCACGGCAATTCCTTTCTCCTGCATGTACCAGTACATCAGATGGGTGGACAGCAACTCTCCCTGGGCCAGGATGACCTTTTCCTGCGCCGGGCCGAAAAGCTGTTTGGCAAAGGTTCCCAGGAACGCAAAGGACTCATGGACGAAGGTGCGCGCCTTGTCGGCATACTCCTCCGTTGCATACAGTTCCTTGATGACTTTCAGGTACTTCCCTTCCAGGCGGCTGATCGTGTCACGCGCCCCCTCCGAATTGTGATTGTACAGGTAACCGGCGACTTCCACGAGCGTATTCGTCGTCCCGGACATGGCGGACAGGACCACCAGGTTCTGTCCGGCGGATGCGACCAGATCCGCCACATGCTGCATACGCGCGGCGGACCCCACGGAGGTCCCGCCGAATTTCATAACCTTCATCTGATAAGTTCGTTTCGTTTACTTCTGGCAAATATAGGGAAAAAATCCGTAAATTTGTATGATAAAGCGATGAGCCATGCAAAGAGTCGTCATAACCGGCCTGGGAATCTATTCCTGCCTGGGCCAGACATTGGATGAAGTGCGGGAGTCCCTGTACCGGGGCAAGTCCGGGATTGTGCTGGATCCGGTCCGGAAGGAACTGGGGTTCCGGTCCGGGCTGACGGCCAGCCTGCCGCTTCCCGACCTCAAGAAGGAACTTCCCCGCCCGCTGCGGGCCTATATGCCGGAGCCGGCGCTGTATGCCTATTGCGCCACTCGGGACGCGCTGAAGCACGCAGGCATCGACCAGGATTACCTGGACAGCCACGAAGTCGGCCTCCTGTATGGGAATGATTCCACGGCAGACGCCGTGTACAAATCCATCTCCAAGATCGTGGAGAAGAAGGACACGATGCTGTGCGGGTCCGGAGCCATCTTCCAGTCGATGAATTCCACCGTGACGATGAACCTCGGGGTCATTTTCCACCTCAAGGGGATCAACCTGACCGTTTCCGGCGCCTGTGCCAGCGGTTCCCACGCCATCGGACTTGGCGCCCTGCTTATCCAGAACGGGCTGCAGGAAATGGTTGTCTGCGGAGGCGCCCAGGAAGTTAACCCTGCCGCAACCGGCTCATTTGACGGTATTTCCGCTTTTTCCACCCGCGAGGATGAGCCCGAAAGGGCCAGCCGGCCCTTCGATCGCGACCGTGACGGACTCGTACCTGGTGGCGGTGCGGCAACCGTCATCCTGGAAAGCTACGAATCGGCCATCCGGCGGGGCGCGCCCATCCTCGCCGAGGTCCTGGGCTATGGTTTTTCCGCCAACGGCGACCACATCTCCACCCCCAACGTGGACGGTCCCGCCCGGTCGTTGGAGATGGCCATCCGCCGCGCCGGCATCGACATCCGGGAAATCGGTTATGTCAATGCGCACGCCACTTCCACACACGTGGGCGACGCGAACGAAGCCAAGGCCATTGCCCGCGTATTCGGAGAACGTACGGTTCCCGTCACCTCCACCAAGAGCCAGACCGGTCACGAGATGTGGATGGCGGGCGCTTCCGAAATCGTCTATTCCCTCCTGATGATGAAAGGCGGCTTCATCGCCGGGAACATCAATTTCGAGCATCCGGACGAGGATTCCGCCCGGCTCTGGATTCCCGCGGAAACCATTGAGCATCCGTTCGATACCTTCCTCTCCAACTCCTTCGGCTTCGGAGGGACCAACTCTACCCTGATCATCCGGAATGTCTGAGGCCGTCATCATCGGATCCGGCCTCGGCGGACTTCTGACAGGCACCATCCTGTCCCGGGCGGGCTATCATGTCACCGTACTGGAAAAGGCCGCGCGACCCGGAGGTGCCTTGCAGTCCTTCACCCGGGAGGGGCTCCGGTTCGAAACCGGATTCCATTCGGTCGCCGGGCTGGAGGAAGGCGGTCCGCTGGAATGCATCTTCCGCCCGCTGGGTTTGATGGAACTGCCCTGGGAAAGGGTGATGGAAACCGATGAAATCGTCGTGCACGGAGTCTCACACCGTCTCTCCGACCTGACGTTTCCACCCGGAAACACCATCCGGCTATCATCTCCCACCGGGGATGTGACGACGGAAGAATACAGCCATGTGATGGAGCCCTTCCTGGAAGGCTCCTGGAGGCTTCCTTCGGGAGATTTGATTGTCAAGGCTTTAGTCGCACAAATCAACGGAACCGTCCGGACCGGATGCGAAGTGACCGCCATCGAACCGGGACGTGTCCAGTGCAAGGATGGAAGCACATACGAGGGTATCATCATTGCCGACATCCATCCCCGGCTGGCTTTCTCCCTGTTCAAAGGACATGTCCGTCCCGCCTATCTGCACAGGCTGCAAGCCCTGGAAGATGGTCCGGGCATCTTTACGGTCTACTGCAAGTTGCGCCCGGAGACGCTCCCCTATCGGCCTTGGAGCACGTTTTACGAAGGTACGCTCATGTGCCATTATGGGAACCCTGATGCAAAAGGGTTCGCCCGAAGCGTGGATCTCCTTACCTTCTGCGATGAAAAAGAACCGGATCGGACTGCCTTAGCAGCACATCTGATCCATCGCATACCGGGCCTTCAGGAGGCCATAGATAAATACTGGACCAGTACACCCGCCACCTGGGAACGGTATACCGGGACACCCGGCGGAAGCGCTTATGGAATCCGAAAGAAAGCCCCCTCCTGCTATGTCCATCCCCGGACTCCGGTTCCGGGCTTCTATCTGACCGGCCAGAATTGCGGTCTGCATGGAGTCCTTGGTGTGGCGGAAACCGCCTTGACCACCTGCCGGGAAATCCTGGGAGAAGAATGTTTGAACCAAATCATGCAACGATGAAAACCGCACTCGTCACCGGCGGCAGCCGCGGAATCGGCCGCGCCGTCTCCATCAGCCTGGCCCGCATGGGCTATCACGTTCTCATCAACTTCGTTTCCAACGAAACGGCCGCCCGGGAAACCCTGGAGGCCATCGGCGGACAAGGTGAACTGCTCCGCTTCAACGTGGGCGACCCGGAGGCGGTCCGCTCCGCCATCGAAGGCTGGCAGGCCGCGCATCCGGAGGAATACATCGAAGTGCTCGTCAACAATGCGGGCATTCGCCACGACAACTTGATGATTTGGATGGAACCCGATGAGTGGCAGTCGGTTATCAACACCAACCTGAACAGTTTCTTCACCGTCACGAAGGCGGTCCTGCAGCCGATGATCCTGCACAAATACGGCCGGATCGTCAATGTCACTTCCTTGAGCGGCATCAAAGGGCTGCCCGGCCAGGCGAACTACTCGGCAGCGAAGGGCGGGCTCATCGCCGCTACCAAGGCCCTCGCCCAGGAAGTAGCCCGGAAAAAGGTCACGGTGAACGCCGTCGCCCCGGGATTCATCGCCACCGACATGACTGAAGGACTGGACGAAGCCACCCTGAAAAAAGACATTCCGGCCGCCCGTTTCGGACGACCGGAAGAAGTCGCGGCCCTCGTCGCTTTCCTGGTTTCGCCGGAAGCTTCCTACATCACCGGCGAATGCATCTCCGTCAACGGCGGGCTTTATACTTGATTCCAAGAGAATTCCGCCCTACATGAAATAGGGACTCTCACTATTGGAGATCTTAATGCAGGGAGCGTTCGTCTTGATTTTTCCGTTCTCGACACCCTCCTGGTCATCAAAGAAGAAATAGAGGCCCTCCAGACTGACGTAGAAGACCGGACCGATTTCCTCGCCGAAGTCCAACTTCCCCCTCTTTCCGCCCTTGTCCAGGATCTCCTGGCAGGTCGATCCGACATGCAGGCCTTCCTTGGTCTTGGGATAAGAAGATTCCAGGATGAAATAAACCAGCGTTTCGTACCGGTCGGAATCCTCATCCTCTCCCAGGAAGGAGGCCATGGAATCTCCGTTCTCATTTTCGCAAATGACCCAGAAATAATAGTCAGGGAGCGGAGATTTCTGCGTGTAAAAATGAGGAATGGATGCCGGGACCTTCTCCAGTTGCATCCCCACCTTGACGGGGCCGACCCCATCCTTGGAGACAATGACGTCCTGTGCGTGACAGGATAATCCTGTCACGCAGAAAACGGCCAGAAAAAGCAAAAATCTTTTCATTTCCATATTTTTTGATGTTATTCAGTTTCCAGATAGAACACCGCGCTGGAGAAGGTCTGGAGAAGGAGCGGATTGAAACCGCCGTTCATCAGGAAATCGCCGGCATGCGTCTTTCCGGAGCCCCACCAGCAGGAGCGGTTTACGTTGAGCTCCGTCACCTTGTATTTCCGGGCCGGATCCAAACCGTCCATCCGGAAAGGATGGCCGCCGATAGCGCGGTTCTGATACTTGGTGCAGTAGGTGAAGACAACCGCACGGGACTGATCCTGAGATACATACATCAGCGCATAGTAGTCCCCGTCATAAGGTGAGGCCAGGCGGTACACATCCCCGGTGAACACCAGGTCGCGGTACTGCTTGTAGGACTTGATGCAACGGTCGGCCAGAGCGCGTTCCTGTTCCGTGAGATTCTTGGGCTGCAGCTCCATTCCGAGACGGCCGGAACAGGCGATGTCGAACCTGAACTTCAGCGGCGTCACATTCCCGGTCTGATGGTTCGGGACGGCAGACACGTGGGAGGCCATCACGCAGGCGGGATAGATCAGGTTCGTCGCATACTGGATGTACACGCGGGTCAGGGCATCCGTATTGTCGCTGGTCCAGATCTCATTGAAATACTTCAGGGCGCCGTAATCCACCCGTCCGCCACCGGAGGAGCAGCACTGGACGATGGTATCGGGATACTTCGCCCGCAGGCGCCGCATCACATTGTAGATGCCCTGGGCATACTCCACATAGAAACGGTCCTGGTCGCCGCCCAGGTATTCACTGCCGAAATCGGAGACGATGCGGTTGCAGTCCCATTTGATATAGTCGATGTTCGGAGCCAGTTGCATCGTATTGTCAAAAATGCCGTACACGAAGTCCTGCACCGCCGGATTGCTCATGTCCAGCACCCACTGGTTGCGGCTCTGGAGCATCTCGCGGCCCGGGCTCTGGACCACCCATTCGGGGTGGGCATGGGCCAGATTGCTCTTCGGATTGACCATTTCCGGCTCGATCCAAATACCGAACTTCAGTCCCTTGTCGTGGGCATAAGACGCCACATAATCAATGCCTTCCGGGAGTTTGGCGGTATTCACCTCCCAGTCGCCCAGACCGGCATCATCGTTATTGCGGGGATAATCTTTCGCGAACCATCCGTCGTCCAGGACGAACATTTCCAGTCCCATCGAGGCGGCATCGTCGATCATCCTGAGCAGGGTCTCGGTCGTGAAGGTGAAATAAGCGCCTTCCCAGCTGTTCAGGAGCGTCGGATTGATCTGGCCGCCTCCGTAAACACCGTAATTCCGGGCCCAGGCATGCAGGTTGCGGGAAGCCTGGCCTGCTCCCCTTCCGGAGAAAGTGTAGATGAAATCAGGGGTGGTGAAGGTTTGTCCGGCCGGAAGCGTATAGGCCGATGCAAACGGGCTGATGCCGGCCAGGATGTTCAGCCGGTTGGACTCGTCCATCTCGAAAGACAGGCGGAAATTGCCGCTCCAAGCCAGGGCGCCGGCCACCACCTCGCCCGTATTCTCCTGCAGCCGGTCGGTATTCAGGCTGACCAGGAAGGAAGGGTTGTTGCACTGGGTAGCCTGCGTACCGCGCCGGGATTCAATCACCTTTGTATCGTGGGTAAGCACTTCCCCGTCCATCTGCATCTCATCGGCCCAGCCGCCATGGAAATGGGTCAGATAGAACTTGTCGGCATCCAGGTACAGGGAACCCGAGGCGTAATTCAGAAGTTCGACCGGCTTTTTGGCGCCATTCAGGATCTCCGTATGCGCGCAGATGACATCTTCCTTCTGGTAGGCGTCATACACGAGTTTGACTTCCAGGAGGGTGACGTAGTCCTTCAGCGTCACGGCCGTCGTGACGACGTTTCCATTCCGGCGGACGTCGTGTCCGGTATAGTACAGCTGGGTATTGTGATACCCGTCGGCATATTTCACATGCAGGGCCGGCTCGCCGACATATCGGCCGCCAGTGGTCGGATAGGCCATCGGGCCGCTGCCGTTGTCGTTGGAACGCAAGGTCCGGAAATCCAGGAAAGCCTGGGGATTGACAATCCGCGTTCCATAATGGAGCGTCTGGAGGACACCGTTCTCCTGGACCATCAGGACCAGTTGCGTATGCTCCGTTTCCACGGGGATGACCGTCTTCTGCACCTTCGGGATATCGACGGTGACATGGTCATAGGCTTTCTTCTTTTCTTTCCGGGCCGATGCGGCCGGAGCGGCCACCGCCAGGACGAGGGCGGCGAGGGCAAAGGATTTCAGTAGTTTCATATCGGTCATTCTGTTATTAATCCACAAAAGACATTTCGTCGAACAGGTAGGACGCATGTCCGATCTGGTCCACGACGAAAAGCAAATACCTGATATCCAGCGAGATATTCCGGCAAATCGCAGGGTCGTAGGCGATGTCCGACATCGTCCCCTCCCACACCCGGTCGAAGTTGATGCCGATGAGGTTGCCGTCGGCGTTGATGACCGGACTGCCTGAATTGCCGCCGGTGGTATGGTTCGTCGCCAGGAAGCAGACCGGCTGGTCGTCGTGGCCGCCTTCGGCGTATACATCTCTCAGCACCTGCGGAATATTGTAGTCGAAGATATCGGGGTTGTCCTTCTCAATGATCCCCTTAAGGGTGGAGACGGGCCGATAATAGGCAGCGTCATAGGGTTCATAGCCAGCGACTTGGCCATAGGCGACACGAAGCGTGAGGTTCGCGTCGGGGTAGAAGGTGCGATCCTTCTCGAACTCCATCTGCCCCTGCATGTAAAGGCGGTTGGCTACCCGAAGCTCCGCAGCGGTTGCCCGAATCACGGGAGCCAGGTCCTCACTGTACCATTGGGCAAAGGAGGCCGCCGCCAAACAGGCCGGATCCTGGTCAACTTTACCCAGATCATCAGTCGTCAAGGCTTCGACCTTCGCGCGGTCCGTGAAAAGGGAATGGCTATACAGATAGTCCTTGCAGGCTTCCACGCTCCCGAAAGCCGCGAGCTGTTCCTTGAACCAGACCGGTTTGAAATGATCGGGCACATGCTGATCGAAGGAAGTCATCATCGCCACGAAAATTTCTTCGTCGATGGGCTGGTAGTAATCCTTGAAGAAGCTGTCAATCAAGTCGTTGGTGCTAGTTCCAGCGCGCAGCCGGGTCTGGATGGCCGAAGCGAACTGCAGCAGTTCGACGGCACGGGCGGTCTCGTTGTAGTACTCATAGGCCAGATAGGTTGGATTGCGGCGGGCATAGATTTCACCCAACTGCTCGACCACCCCCTCATAACGGGTGCCCTTCGCCCATTCCTTGAAACGCTGCTCGTAAGCCTGCTTCTTCGCGACCGTCTGCATCCGGCGGATTCCCTTCTCCTCTCCCTGCCATTTCTTCCAGGCGTTGGAGACATTGGCATTCTTGGAAGAGTACTGGATCCGGACGGCCTGCGACTGGCTCATATACTTCTTCTGGATGTCCAGACGCTGGGTGCGGAGCGCGATCTTCTGCGGGTCGGAAACCTCGGAAACATACCGGACCTGGTCGGACATTACGTACTCCTGCGTACTGCCCGGGCAGCCGTAAACGAAAGTGAAATCGCCCTCCTGAACCCCTGCACGGGAGATTTTGAAGAATTTCTTAGGCCGATAAGGGACATTGTCCGGACTATAGTCGGCCGGATTGTTGTTCTTGTCGGCATATACCCGGAACATGGAAAAGTCGCCGGTATGACGCGGCCACATCCAGTTGTCAGTATCCCCGCCGAACTTGCCGATGGAAGACGGCGGAGCACCTACCAGCCTCACATCCCGGAATACCTTGAAAACGAACAGGTAATACTGGTTTCCGTAGAAGAGGGCTTCGACTTGGGCCGTCAATCCCCTGGACGGATCGGACGCCTCATTGGCCAGACGCGTAGAATTGACCCGCACCACGGAATCCCGCTGTGCCTCGCCCATGCCTTCCCGGTACCCTTTCAGCACCAGGTCCGTCACCTCGTCCATCCGTTCCAAGAAGCTGACAGTCAGTCCCTTATTGGGCAGTTCGCCGTTCCGGTCCATCGCCCAGAACCCGTCCTTCAGGTAATCGTGCTCCACGCTGCTGTGCCGCTGGATATAGCTGTATCCGCAGTGGTGGTTCGTCAGGAGCAGGCCCTCGTCGGATACAAGTTCCCCCGTACAACCGCTACCGAACAACACAACGGCATCCTTCAGCGATGCCTGGTTCACACTATATACATCTTCGGCCGTGAGCCTGAAACCCTTGGCCTGCATGTCGCCAATCCGCTGGGAAATCAGGGACGGGAGCCACATTCCCTCATCGGCCATGGCCGTCAGGGAGAAAGCAAGCAGCGTCCCCAGGAATAATACGGTCTTTCTCATAGAAACTCGGTTACTCGTTTTCACAAAAATACGTATTTCCAAGGGACTTTCAAAGGAGATTTTTGTTCGGAGGGGATGGGGCTATTCCGGATGAAGATACCCGTACCGAACGAGGTCATCGCGACATTCTACCGGAGCGGTGTAACCATCGGCAATGACAAAGAGATTGTCCGCCACCTTCGAGATGGCCTCGTAATTATGGTCCGTGACGATAATGCCTTTCTCGCGTCTTTTCTCCCGGATCAGCCGCTGGACCGCTTCGATATGGACGGGGTCGATCTGGGAGAAGGGTTCGTCCAGGATGCAGAAATCCCCTTCCATCATCAGCACCAGATACAGTTCAACCAACCGGGCCTCGCCGCCGGACAACTCCCACAGTTGCGAATGATAATAGCGCGTGTATTTCGGAAACTGCAGGGCGAAAGACCAATAATCGACCCGGTACAACTCAAACGCCCGCTTGAGCGTCATAAAGCCCGGGATCATCTTATCCTGCGGTAAGTACTTGATTCTTTGGCCAATGCGATTCAATTTGATAGGTTCTCCGTCGATATTGACCACTACATACTCCACCTTCAGCCCGCCCATCAGCGCACGGAACATACACGACTTCCCTGCCCCGTTCCGGCCAAGCAGTCCCGTGACCATCCCTGTCTGCGAAGTGATATATCCCCCGCTCAGCACGGTCTTCTCCCCGAACCGGACAACGACACTGTCAACGACGAGTTTCATCTTAAAACCATTATGACAGTGATAAGGACAGCCAGCGCCAGGAAATCCATCACCAGCACCGCCGTCAGCATTCCTTTCCTGGTCAATCCGAGATTGACATAGAAAAACACCGCATCCCGCTTTTCAAACTGCTTCCGCAGATACAGCGCCAGCATCGTGAACACCCCTTTGATCAGGAAAGCATACATCACCCCCGCATACGAAAACGCCGTCGCAAGAAGAGAAGCGCACACAACATTGAAAAGGCCGCCCAACACGAGCAGCCCCTCCCCATACTCTGCCGCCAGCAGCATCTTCTCCATCCTCGAACGCATACCTCCCCCCTTTGCAAATACCATTCCCGCAGCTCCACCACCCGCAACGACTACAACGTCAAGGAACGCTTCTGACCCGGATACCCAATAATTGTGCAGGAGCCCCGCTTTCACACAATTATCGGCCAAAAACAATGAAAACTGTGCGGAACAGGCCGTTCCACACAGTTTTTTGTCGGACGAATTGGATCAGAGCGAGATGTCCGGGACGGTCCTGCTCCATACGTCTTTCTGCCGCTACGCCCTGTCGGGAAGTCGCTTGACGTCGCAACTCCTCCTTTTCCGGGCAAGCCCGGAACGTCGTCGAACAAGCTCCGTCACCCCCCGGG
>JAFSJK010000007.1 GCA_017439305.1 Bacteroidales bacterium
CCGCGCTCGACGACGGTCTCACCGGCCGCATTGACAAGCGAGAATGCTTCCGGTCCGAGTTTCAGGGTGACGGGGACGGTTTCGCCAGCCTTGATGAAAACGCGGTCGAATGCCCGCAACTGCTTGCGCGGGCGGACCGTCGAAGCCAGGGGGTCGATGACATAGAGCTGGACCACCTCGTCGCCGTCCCGGGAACCGGTGTTCCTGACCTGGACCGTCACCTCCACCTCCGGAACGCTTCCTGAGACGGAGAGGCCGGAATACTCGAATGTGGTGTAACTCAAGCCGTAACCGAAAGGATAGAGCGGGTCGGCGGACATTTCGACATAGTCGTGTCCGCGCGGATTCTTCTTGTTGTAATAGACCGGAAGCTGACCCGCGTCGCGGGGAACGCTCACCGGAAGGCGCCCGGCAGGGTTGTAATCCCCGAACAGGACATCGGCGAGGGCCGTGCCGCCTTCACCGCCGGGGTACCACATGGTCAGGAGGGCGTCGGCCTTTTCGGAAGCCCAATCCTTGTCCAGCGGACGTCCTTCAACGTACACGACGACGACGGGTTTCCCAACCGCGCGCACCGCCTTCAGCAGTTCGCTCTGCAAGCCCATCAGTTCCAGCGAGGCCCGGTCGAACCCTTCGCCGGCCTCCATGTCGGAGACGGAATCTTCGTCCACGACGGCGGCGCCGGTGTCGATGTATTTCGTCCGGAAGTCGCGGGCGGAGGAACCGCCCACCACGACCACGGCGACATCGGACAGCATCGTGGCGACGAGTGCCTGGGCGATCTGGCTGTCTCGGGTGTCCCGGATGGCGCAACCCTTGACATACCGGACGTTGATTCCCTTGGCCTCAAGGCCTTCCCGCATCGTGACCACGTGGTCCTCCGCCTGCGGGGCGGTATAGTCGCCGAGCTGATTGTACTGATTGTCGGCGTTCGGACCGATCAGGGCGACCGTCATATCCTTCTTCAACGGCAGGATGCCGTTATTCTTCAGGAGGACAATCCCTTCCCGGGCGGCCTGTGCGGCTGTTTCAATGTGCTCGGGCGTCCGTACCAGACCAGCGGCCTCGGTTTCGTCGATATAAGGGTTGTCAAACAGGCCCGCTTCGAATTTCCGGATCAGCACGCGCTTGACGGCCCGGTCCAGGACGGCCATGGACAGGCGACCGCTTTCCACGGATTCCTTGAGCAATGCATAGCAGTTCGCCCCCAGGTCCACGTCCACGCCGGCCGTCAGCGCCATTTCGCCGGCTTCCTGCTTGGACGCGGCGACCTTGTGGTCGCGCGCAAGGCCGTCGATACTCTCCAGATCGCTGACTACAAATCCATTGAACTTCCACTCGTCCCGCAGGACGCCGGTCAGGAGCTCGGGGTTGCACGTAGTCGGAATGCCGTCGAGGGAATTATAGGAAGTCATCACGGACAAGGCGCCTGCGTCGATGGCGGCCTTGAAGGTCGGGAGGACATTCTCCCGGAGGTCACGCATCCCGATGATGGACGGATTGCCGTTGTGGCCTCCCTCCGGAACCCCGTAGGCGACAAAATGCTTCAGGGTGGAGATGACTCCCCGGGAAGATGTTCCCCGCACCATCGCGGAAGCCATCTGCGAGGTCAGATGCACGTCCTCGCCGTATGTCTCTTCCACGCGGGACCAGCGCGGCTCCCGGGCCAGGTCGATGACCGGACCATACCCGATGGTCGCCCCCTGCGCCTGCAGTTCGGTGCCGATGATGCGGCCCACTTCCTCCACCAGTTCCGTGTCCCAGGTGGACGCCAGGCCGATCGAGGTGGGGAATACCGTCGTTCCGATGGCCATATGCCCGTGCGGTGCCTCTTCGGCCAGCATGATGGGGATGCCCAGCCGGGTGGAGTCTATCGCATACCGCTGAAGGGCGTTGTACGCTTGCGCTGCGAGTGTCGGGTCCAGGCCGGTCTCCAAGGTCTTTTTCGTCCACGGATCGGCCCGGAAAGTGGCCCAGAGCATGCCTCCGTGCTGTTGCTGGATGAATGCGCGGTACTGGTCGGAAATGGTCACGCTGTCCGCCGACACCTTGTCGTACATCGGCCATCCCAGCGGACAGAGCAGCTGTCCCAGCTTCTCGTCGACGGTCATTTTCTTCAGCAGGGCCTCTGCGCGAACCTCCGCGCTGCGGCCAGCCTCCTTGTATGCAGACGGATTGCCGTTACAGGCGCTCAGGGCCATGGCGGCGGCAAGGAGATAGGCGAAATGGATGCGTTTCATCGTGGTTGGATCAATTCTACAAAGATAGTCAAAAAGAATGATTATCTTTGTAGATACAATAAAACAAGGAGTATGTCCAGAAGAAAAAGCCATGGCGGGAGAATCGCGCCGCCGAGGGGCCGGAAAAAGAGAATCCGGATCGTTCCCGAGTATGAAGGAACGGCGATGATGTCCCGGGAAGGATTTGTGTTCGTGCGCATCGAGGGGCAGGAGGAGGACGTTTTCGTCAAGGCGTCCAAGACCCGGGGTGCCCTGCACGGAGATACCGTGCGGGTTGCTGTCACCCAGGAGAAGGAGGGCAGCATCAAGCGGCGCAGCGGCGAGATCATCGCCATTGTGGAGCGCAGCAAGAAGCCTTTTGTGGGTATCCTCCATATCGTCGGGAAGCAGGCCTGGGTGCTGATGTCTTCCAAGACGATGCCTTATGACATTTCTGTTCCCATTCCCGAGGGCGGCGTGCGCGGCATGAAGGTCGCGGCCGTCGTGGACGGATGGGAGCGGGGCGAAACCGGCCCTCACGGACATGTGGTGGATGTCCTGGGCATGCCGGGTGAGAACAATACCGAGATGCACGCCATCCTGGCGGAGTTCGGCCTGCCCTACAAGTTCGAAAAGGCCGTGGAGAACGCGGCTGACGAGATTTCCGATGCCATTACCGACAAGGACCGCGCGGGCCGCAAGGACTTCCGCAAGGTGCTCACTTTCACCATCGACCCTGCCGACGCCAAGGACTATGACGACGCCCTGTCGTTCCGCAAGCTGGACAACGGCAACTACGAAGTGGGTGTCCATATCGCCGATGTTTCCTATTACGTGAAGCCGGGATCGCCGGTGGACGCCGAGGCACAGGCCCGCGGCACTTCCGTGTATCTGGTGGACCGTACCGTTCCCATGCTCCCGGAAAAGCTCTCCAACAAACTGTGCTCCCTGCGCCCGAACGAGGAGAAACTGACCTTTTCCGCCGTTTTCGAGATCACCCCGCTGGCCAAGGTCCTCAATCCTTGGTTCGGCCGGACGGAGATCATCTCCGACTACCGTTTCTCGTATGAACTGGCCCAGGCCATCATCGACGCCGGGGACAACGCAATGGTCGAGTCCTTCGGTGAAGGGTCCGAGTGCGGCATCGTGCCGGACGAGGTGAAGGAAGCTGTCCTCATCCTGAACAAACTGGCCCTGAAACTGCGCAAGAAGCGTTTCGCCGCCGGTGCCGTGAGTTTCGACCGGCCGGAGATGAAGGTCGAGATCGACGAGTACGGGAAGCCCGTTTCCGTGCACCAGAAATACTCCAAGGAAGCCAACTGGCTCATCGAGGAGTTCATGCTCCTGGCGAACAAGAATGTCGCGGAGTTCGTCGCTTCGGACGGCAAGATGGGCGGCAAGGCCGTGAAGAATCCCAAGACCTTCGTCTACCGCGTCCACGACGAACCCAACCTGGAAAAGGTGACCGGTCTCCGCGAGTTCGCCGGTAACCTGGGCTACAAGATGGGGCCTATCGGCAGCGGCAAGGATATTGCGCTGTCTCTCAATAATCTGCTTTCCGATGTCAAGGAGAAGCCCGAACTCGGCGCCATCCAGATCCTGGCGCTCCGCTCGATGGCCAAGGCCTGTTACAGCACCGACAACATCGGCCATTACGGCCTGGCGTTCAAGTTCTACACGCATTTCACCTCCCCGATCCGCCGCTATCCCGACCTGATGGTCCACCGCCTGCTGGCGATGTATCTCCGCGGGGCGGATTCCCAGTCGCTGGACTACTATACCGCGCAGTGCAAGCACGCCTCCGAACGTGAGGTCGTCGCTGCCGAGGCTGAGCGCGAGAGCATCAAGTACAAGCTTGTTGAGTTCATGGAGGACAAGGTGGGCCAGGAGTTCGACGGCCACGTGTCCGGTGTCACCCAGTGGGGCATCTATGTGGAGATCGAGCCCACGAAGATCGAGGGCATGATCCCTTACCGAACCATCCGGTCGGACTTCTATGATTTCGACGAAGAGCACTATCGCGCCGTCGGCCGCCGCCATCACGGCGTCATCAAGCTCGGCGACCCGCTCCGCATCCGCGTGAAAGGCACCAACCTGGAGCAGAAGCTCCTGGACTACGAGCTGGTGGAACCGGAGATGGAGAATGTGCCGGCGCCCTCGGAGGATGAATACATCGAATCGCTCGTGGACGCTCCGATGCCGCCACGCCCGCGCAAACCGGCCCGGGCACCCCGCAAAGGTGCCTTGAAGGCCGAGCGCGAGCGGCTGAAAAAAGGCCGTCGCTCATGAACAGGGTTGATCCGTCGAATAGAAATGATTGATATTTAATACTTTATTGATTATTGCCTAGTCCAAAAAGACTAGGCAATATTGATTAAGTCGCAGATATACAGGTGTTTCCATTTTACGGTAAAATGGATGTCCTCATGTCTTTTTCAGCGTGAGATGGAGAAACTTGGCTATTTGTTCCGGAGGGGCATCGATGGAGCGCTGAAGGAAGAGAAACAGTTCGACTTTTTCGTCGATGGACAGGGCCAGGAGATCGTGGATGTCCTTCAACTTTCCTTCCCGCAGCAGAAGATTGGTCATTTGATTATAGCATACGTCGGATTTTCCGACAAAGTGTTCTTTCATGTCGTACTCGCTGCCCGTGGTCGAATGTACTGCCGTCAATAGTTTCTCATAGCTTCCGAAGCATTTGATGGTGGCCTGATAATCAATTACGTTGTAGGTAGTAATGATGAAATCGGTCAGTTGGAGCCTTTCTTTTCGGTCAAGCGGCTGGAACAACCGTTCCAACTGAGGATAGCTCATCGGTTTTCCCGCCTTGAATTGAGCCCTGACTTCCTTGACGGCTTTTTGGAGTGGCCAACGGGCATTCCGGATGACCAGTTTTTCGGAGAAGGGGTGGTCGGACCCGGCATAAGCCAGGTAGTTCCAGCGGTATTCTTCCGCCTCCTTGACCAGTTTGCGCTCGACAGGATTGTTCACCACATAGATGAGGTTGGATCGGGCTTTCTTCTCCTCGAATTTGGGTGTCCGTCCATAGGGACCTTCGAAAACGGCGCCTTTCCTGTGGAAGCGTTCGTTATGTTTTCGTGAAAAGGAGGTGTTCGTTTCGCACTTGAACCGTTCAAGGTTTTCCTTTCGGTCCGTCATGACGGAATCGTGGACATGGTCCGGCATCTGACACATCGCAAACACTTTGACATGGTGTTTCCGCGCCAAGGTGCAATAGTGCGTAAAATAGACGAGGTGATCGCTGTATGTATAGAACAGGACACCGTTGTCGTTCGTCCTCTGATAACAGTGGGTCAATGTATTCTGGTAAAACTTCCGACGCTTCATACCTCTCGACTGCTTATGGGATCAGGACAGGATCCCTATTGCAAATGTCGGTATGTTTTAGGGAAAAAGCAAGGGAAGAAGAATTGAAAATACGACCATTTGCCTGTCGAATGGAACGACCTGATTGTCTGCTGTTTACATAATATTGCCTAGTCAAAATAGACTAGGCAATATTGTTTAAATGATTGGATTTCAAATGGTTCCGTTCGACGGGGCGAAACGGAGGAGGAGCGTCCCGGACCTACTTGAACGCGTTCTCGCTGAGGCCGGAGCCGGCGAGGCCGAGGTCGGCGAAGAAGGCGGGGACGGGACGTCCGAGGAGGGTATCCACGTACAGTTTGGCGATATACTGGCTCAGCATGAAGCCGTGGCCGCGCATACCTACGAACAGGCCGGCGGCCGGGTCCACGATGTAGCGCGGTTCCGTGTAATAGCCGCACCAGGTGGCCTGGAGGCTCATTCCGCGGAGCTGCGGAATCCATTCGGTGAAGACCTCGGTGGCAATCTCCAGGAAGGCCTGCGTGTTGACCTTCAGGTTCTTGCCGGCCTCGGCCGCGTCGGTGGCGGGGGAGGCGCAGCCGATGATCTGGCCGGTAGAAGCGAGTTGCTGGCCGTACACGGCGGAGAATCCCTTGTAGTGGCGGCGGTCAATAAGCATGTCCAGCGAGTCACCGTCCTTTCCGATGAGCGGTAAGCGCTTGGTGATGAAGGCCTGGTGGCGGACCGGGAAAAGTCCGGTGTCAATACCCAGCATCCGGGCGAACTTCTCCGCACCGGCGCCGAGGGCGTTCACGAAGATGGCTGTCTTGAACTTGCGATACCGTCCGTCGGCTGTCCGCACCGTGACCAGATAGTTCTTGCCGTCCATTGCGACATCCACAAGCTCCGTATCCTCCATCACCTGGCCGCCCAGGCCGATGCCGATCTGGCGGACCGTGTCGATGGTCTTGCCGGGACTGGCCTGCCAGCAGTCATTGGAAATAAGGGCGTGCGAGTAGATGTCCAGATCCGGGTTGATGTACGGGGAAATCTCACGGGCGAAATCCTTTTTCTCGATCATGTAGGCGTCGGACCAGGCGCGGGAGGCGTCCAGGCTCCTGTACGTGGCCTCGTCATGGACGAAGTTCACATACCGCGTCATCTTGAAGTCGATGTCGTGAGAGGCATTCAACTCTCTGAATATCTGTAGGTTGCCATTTGCGATTTCCGCGAGGGCGGGGACGGAGAAGGCGGGACGTCCGCCGGCGATGCAACGCCAGGAACTTCCGTGCTCCTTGTTAACGAGCACCGGCTTCAGGCCCGCTTCGGACAAGTAGCGGAACAGGGCCGTGCCGGCCATGCCGCCGCCGGCGACGAAGGCGCCCACTTCCACGGCCTCCGCATCGGAGAACTGCGGGGAAGTGACGAGGGCATGGGCCCCCTGGATATTGCACACGTTACCGATTTCCACGAGATTCGCCATCGGTCCGCGCGGGGTGAATTCTCCGGTCACTTCGATGCCGTGCGCCCGCAGGACTTGCTTGGCACGCGGGAGGCAGCGGGAACCGCGGCACGGGCCCATGCCCAGCCGGGTGACATGCTTGAGCTCCTGTGCAGTGATGCTCTTGCGACCCTTCAGCGTTTCCAGCAACTCCTTGAGACTCACGTCCTCACAGTGACAGACATAGGTTTCGGAACCGTCGGCGTCGCAGGGAACCATCTGCAGCGGCTCGGGATAATTCTCTTTCAGGACGAAGCCGCGGGCATCGGTCAAGTCGCCGTCCAGCCGGGTGGCCTTGACCACGGCGATGTTCGTCTTGTTGGGCTTCCGCATCACGCGCTCAATCTCGCCTTCTCCCACCTTGGCGCCGTTGTCATCCACAAGGAAAACTTCCTTGGCGCCCTCCGGCAGGTTGAATTCCAGCGGGAGGAAGAGTTGGTTCCGGTCCTTCCGGTAGCCGAAGATGGCGAGACCCGGGCACTGCGCCACGCACTCCATGCAGCCGATGCATTTGTCGTAGTCGATGACCGGCGTGACGGAGGTGGAACTCTTGGTGATCGCACCCTGCTTGCAGGAGAAGGAGCACGGGTTGCAGGCAAAGCCGTACAGGCAGTCGGCAATGACGAAACCCTTCGACGTCATCCTTTCGGCGGACGGCTTCCGGGGCTCGTCCAGCAGGCGGACGGGACGCTGCTGGGAGTCGATATAGTCCTTGGAGATGGTCAGGTAGGCGTTGTAGTCGACACGCTTCCCGAGTTCCATCATCACTTCATAAGCGCACTGACGGCCGCGGAGGACGGCGGAGGTTCCCTCACCGATCCGGACGGCGTCACCCACGCCGTGGCAGGCGCGGCCGAACACCTCGGCCCCCTTGCGGAGCAGCTGGTTGTCGGGCAGCAGGCCCGTGCAGATGTTGATGCAGTCGATTCCGTCGATGCGGACTTCCGTGCCCGGGATGGGCTTGAAGTTCTCGCACCGGGCGATGACGGCGCCCACGATGCCGGTGCGGTCCTCGTTCGGAATGGCTTCTACGAGGGTATAGGCGGTCAGGATAGGGATGCCGAGCCGGCGGACGCGGTTCGCCTGGACGGGGAAACCGCCCTCGTGGGGCATGGCCTCGATGATGGCCTTGACCTTTGCCCCGGCCTGCATGGCCTGATAGGAAGTGAGATAGCCGATATTGCCGGCGCCCACGGTAAGGATGTTCTTTCCGAGGAGGGTGAACTCCGTATTCATCATCCGCTGCACGACCGCGGCGGTGTAGACGCCGGGCAGGTCGTCATTCTTGAAGGCGGGCATGAAGGGGAGCGCGCCGGCGGCGACCACGAGCTGGTCCGCATCGACATAGAAGATTTCCTGCGTGGCTACGTTCTTGACGGCCAGGCGTTTCCCTTCCAGGATATCCCACACGACGCTGTCCAGGAGGATTCCCTCCCGGGAGTCGCCGGCAAGGGTTTCGGCGATGTCGAAGCCGCGCATGCCGCCGAACTTCCTTTCCTTCTCGAAGAAGAAGAACTGGTGCGTCTGCATCCGGAACTGGCCTCCGATGTGGCTGTTGTTGTCGATGACCAGGTTGTCCACCCCGACCTTCCGGAGTTCCTCGCGGACGGCGAGGCCGGCCGGACCCGCACCGATGATGGCGACGCTGGTCTTGTAGACCTTCTTGGGCGTTTCCTCCGTTTCGGCGGCGGCTTCGACCTCGGAGAAACTTTCGATGCCGGAGCGGTGCACTTCGCGGACACCGTCCACCAGGGTGATGCAGATCCGGCGGATGTGTCCGTCCACGACCATCTCACAGGCACCGCACTTGCCGATGCCGCACTCCATCGTGCGGTTGCGGTCTTTCAGGCTGTGGTGATGGACGGGAAAACCCGCCTGGTGCAGGGCGGCCGCGATGGTCTGCCCCTTCTGTCCGGTGACGGTATGTCCTTCGAAAACAAACGAATGCAGGTCCTCCTTCGGAATGTCGAGGATCGGATGCTCCGTAATCTTGTACATAATGATGTGGTTAGATGGTTCCGTTTAATGATTGTGGGGATAAAGATAACAATTCTTAACGGAAATCAGCGAAAAAACGATGGATTTTAACGGGCTTCAACCGAACACTTCCCGCAGGACCGCGAGCGACTGCACGCGGATGGCGGACTCGGTGTGATACTCCAGATAGCGGAGAATATCCTCGCAGAGGGCGTTCCGCTCCTTGCCCCGCAGGGGGATGAGCATCGACTCCGAAAAACCGGCGCTCAGGAACGGTTTCAACTGCTGCAGGTGCTTTTCGGCGAAAGGGGCGACGTCCTCGAAAGTGGGCCGGAAGCCCAGGGCATCGGCGAACTCGAGCAGGAAGCGGATGTGGAAGTTGGAAAAATCGTTCTCCAGACCGTCCAGGGTGAGGATGCTCCGCACGCACCAGGGAAACAGGCCGTCCTCCATCTGCCCGTCCTTGACGGTGCGCAGCAGCACCTCCGACAGGAACAGGCTCATCGTGTTCTTGTACAGATTGTTCCGGATTCCGTTCAAGGGATCCCGTGCCGTCAGGTTCCGGGCCGACCATAACGTCGATTTCGGATTCGGGACGATGTCCATCTCCAGGATGTTCATCGGCAGCAGCAGGGCCATCCCCGCCTTCTTGCCGACACATACGAGGAACCCCCTCCGCCCATACGCTTCCGACAGCGTATGCACCACGACCGAGTTCTCCCCGAACTTCGTATGTCCCAGCACGATGGCCTCGATGTTCTCCGTCATGCCCCTCCTTCCGTCATTTCAGTGTCTTCAGGAATTCCGCCATGGCGCGGAGGGCTTTGCCGCGGTGGGAGATGGCATTCTTCTGCTCTTCGGTGATTTCGGCGGCGGTGACGTCGTAGCCGTCCGGAATGAAGACCGGGTCGTAGCCGAAACCGCCTTTTCCGGCCTTCCGGCGGGCGATCTGCCCCTCCATGACACCGTCGAAGAAATGCTTCTCCCCGTTCAGGATCAGGGTGACGGAAGTGCGGAAACGGGCCTTCCGGGTCGCTTTGGGGGTGTCGATTCCGAAACTCCGGGCGACGGAGGCTTCGTGTTCCCGGCGGGCCATCTCGGAGAGGAGTCTGGCGATGTTGTCGGCCGGGTTCTTCTGCGGTCCGCCGTAGCGGGCCGTGTGGACGCCGGGTTCGCCGCCCAGGATCTCGACCTCCAGGCCGGTATCGTCGGCAAAGCAGTCCATGCCGGTCTTGTCATAAATGAACTGGGCCTTCTGCAGGGAGTTGGCCCTCAGGGTGTTCCCGGTTTCGGGGATATCTTCTTCTATGCCGGCCTCAGCGGGGGTGACCAGTTTGAAACCCTTGCCCAGGATCTCCTGCGCTTCGCGCAGTTTCCCGGGATTGCCGGTGGCAAAAACGATCTTCATCATACGCATGCTCTTAACCTCGCAAAGATACTCCATTTTTTCGTAACTTTGTCTCGTGGCACGCACTTTGCGCTTTGCCGTCACCGGAATATGAACAAGACAAGATACATCCTTTCGGTCCTCGCCGCCCTGGCCGTCGCGACCGCCGCATCCGCCCAGTCCAAGAGTTTCTCCCTGGGCAAATGGGTCGAACTCCACAACGCCATCCTCAAGGAACTCAACCGCTCCTATGTCGACTCGCTCGAGGTCGGCCGCATCGAACGCGAGGGGGTGGATGCGATGCTGGAGGCCCTGGATCCCTATACCGTGTATGTCCCCGAAGAAGAGCAGGAAGACTTCCAGATGATGCTTTCCAACACGTATGGAGGCATCGGCGCCGTCATCTACAAGGCCGACGTGAACGGCAATGTCCTGATCAACGAACCCTATGCCGGTTCGCCCGCGGCGAAGGCCGGGCTTGTGTGCGGTGATGAAATCGAGGCCATCGACGGAGAGACCACCCACGGCCTTACCAGCCAGCAGAGTTCCGACAAGATGCGCGGAAAACCCGGAACGACCGTCGTTTTCCGCGTCAAGAAACTGCGTGGAGGCCCCACGTGGAAGGCGGGAGACGTCATTGATGTCCCCGTGACGCGCGAGCGCATCGCCCTTCCTTCGGTCGAATATGTGGGAATGCTCAATGAAAAGGACGGCTACATCCTCATGTCTAAATTTACGGAAGGGGTGGCACAAAGTGTCCGGGATGGATACAATACCCTGAAGAAGCAGGGAATGAAGCGGCTGGTCTTCGACCTTCGCGGCAACGGTGGCGGTTTGATGCACGAGGCGGTGAACATCGTTTCCCTGTTCGTGCCCAGGGGGTCGGTCGTCGTTACGTCCAAGGGACGCGCAGCCGGATCGGAGCAGGTGTATAAGACCACGACCGACCCGGTGGACCTGGACATCCCCATCGTCGTCCTGGTCGATTCCGGATCGGCTTCGGCTTCGGAAATCGTTTCCGGCGCCCTGCAGGACCTGGACCGCGCCACGGTCATCGGCACGCGTACGTATGGGAAGGGCCTGGTGCAGAGCATCCGTCCGCTGCCCTATGACGGCCAGCTGAAGGTGACGACGGCCAAGTATTATACGCCTTCCGGCCGCTGCGTGCAGGCCATCGACTACAGCCACCGCAACGAGGACGGCAGCGTGGGGCACATCCCCGATTCCCTGACACACGAGTTCAAGACCGCCCATGGCCGTACGGTCCGGGACGGCGGTGGCATCACCCCGGATTTCGAAGTCAAGGGACACCGGTATTCCCGCCTGACCTATTCCATCGTGATGAATGGCATCGTGGACCAGTATGCAATGAAGTATGTGCGTGAGCACGAGGCGCTTCCGTCGGTGGAGGACTTCCATTTCACCGATTACGCCGACTTCGTGGACTTTGCGAAGGACAAGGAATTCGACTACCGTTCTTCCGCCCGCGCCTTTTTTGACGAGATGAAGAAAGCCCTTGCCGAGGATGGCCTTACCGAAGCGATGTCCGGCGAGATTGCGGCCCTGGAGAAGTCCCTGGACATGGACAAGGTGACCTTCCTGAATCTCAAGAAGGATGAAATCATTCCTTTCATCGAGGAAGAGATTGCCGTCCGATACTGGTTCCAGGAGGCCGGCGTCAAAGTCCAGCTGCGCTACGACGACCAGTTGAAGGAAGCCCTCACGAAACCGGCGATCAGCTGGTAGGGGAGTCCACCCACTTGAACACCTTATCCCCGCGACGGGGGTGGATGCGTTCGTCCGCCTCTTTCGCGGGGTGCTCGTTGACATGGTCCACGGGCTGGTCCTCTACGGGAACGGCGACGGAGCAGAAAACGCCCTTGGGGGCTTCGGAAACGGGTTGAAGGTCCACGCGCATGTCATCGACCTTGATTTCCACGCAGCCGGTGGTCCTGCCGATGAAACAGAGTTCGTCGCCGGTACGGATGGTTCCGGTCTCGACGCGGATTTCGGCGACGTTGATGCGGTTGAACCAGTTGGTGACCTTGCCCACGTATTCCCGGCGGCGGGTGGCCTGGCTGCCGTAGACGGCGCTCCATTCACCCAGGCGGGCGCCCTGGTAGTAGCCGTCCCAGAAGCCACGGTTGAACACGCCGGCCAGTTCCGCTTTCAGGCCCTGCGCCAGTTCCGGAGTATATGTGCCGTCGCAAACGGCGTCGGCAGCCCTGCGGTAGCAGGAGGACACGCGCTTCACGTAATCGGCAGCCCGGGCGCGGCCTTCGATCTTGAACACCTTCACCCCCGCGTCGATGATCTTGTCCATGAATTCGATGGTACACAGGTCCTTGGGAGACATGATGTACTTGTTGTCCACGACCAGGTCGAAGCCGGTTTCCTCGTCCGTGACGTGGTAACCCCGCCGGCATACCTGCATGCAGGCGCCGCGGTTCGCGCTTTCTCCGTAGGCCGCCAGGGACAGGTAGCATTTGCCGGAAACGGCCATGCAAAAGGCCCCGTGGGCGAACATCTCGATGCGGACGAGCTGGCCGGAAGGACCGGTAATCCGCTCCCGGACAATCGTTTCGTGGATTTCTTTCACCTGCTCCAGACGCAGTTCCCGCGCCAGGACGACCACGTCGGCGAACTGCGCGTAGAACCGCAGGGCCTCCACGTTCGAGATGCTCAGCTGGGTGGAGATATGGACCTCCAGGCCGATGCTGCGGGCGTAGAGGATGCAGGCCATGTCGGAAGCGATGACGGCATTCACGCCGGTTTCCTTCGCAAGGTCCAGCACGCGGCGGGCTTCCTCCAATTCTTCGCCGTACAGGGTAATATTGAGGGTAAGATAAGCCTTGAGCCCGTACGCGCGACAGATACGCATCACCTCGGGCAGGTCCTCCGCCTTGAAATTATTGGCGGAATGGGAACGCATGTTCAGATGGCCGATACCGAAATAAACCGAATCGGCACCCCCTTCGACGGCGGCGGTCAGGCATTCGAAACTGCCGGCCGGCGCCATGATTTCCAGCTCGTCCGGTCTCATCGGACGCGGTCGACGAGGTCGTCGGCGAACTGCTTGAGCACCTCGTAACCGCCGATGCCGGTCACCTTGGAGGCGGCGGACAGCGCCTTCTCGTGGAAACGGGCAATGGTTTCGCGGGCGTCTTCGGCTACGTGGACGGAATCGTAGATCTCCATCACGCGGTCAATCTTCTTGTCGGGATCCTCGTCGGAGGCGAGGGCTTCCGAGAGCCCCTTGGCGCCTTTCTCCATCGCACGGACAGTCAGCCAGGACTTCTTCCCGTTGACGATGTCGCCGCCGATGGGCTTGCCGAACACCTTGACGTCGCCGTAGGCGTCCAGATAGTCGTCGGCAACCTGGAAGGCGAGGCCCAGGTTGTAGCCGTAGTCGTACATGCCGTTCGCGATTTCGGCCGGGGCACTGGCGACGAGGGCGCCCATCTTGGCGGAGCAGCCCATCAGCACGCCGGTCTTGAGGCCGATCATCTTCAGGTATTCCTGCATGGTGATGGCTTTGACCTGCTCGTAGTCCATGTCATACTGCTGCCCGTCGCACACCTGGGCAGCGGTGGTGGAGAACAGGTCCAGGACGGCCCCCAGGCAGCCGGAAGGGGCCTGGGCGATCCGTTTGTAGGCATCGATGCACATGACGTCTCCGGAGAGGATGGCCGTGTCCGGGGACCATTTCTTCCAGACGGTCTCATGCCCGCGGCGCATCAGGGAGCGGTCCATGATGTCATCGTGGATGAGGGTGAAGGTGTGGAAGACTTCCAGTCCGGCGGCGGGTCCCAGGATCTCGGGACCGAGCGTGTCGTTGAACAGGCTGTAGACCGTCAGGCACAGCCTCGGACGCAGCCGCTTTCCGCCGATGGATACCATATAGCGGAGCGGGTCGTACAGTCCTTCCGGTTCGCGGGTGAATTCAAGGGTGGAAAACAGCCGGCGTACGGCTTCTTCGATTTTTTCTTGTGCAATCATGGCACAAAATTACGAAGAAATCCCTACAACTCCAACGCCGAACCCCGGTAGAAATCCAGAAGACGCGACTGGAACAGGTATTCGTAGGTGGCCTGGACGCGGTCGGACTCGGTTTTCAGCAGCCGGTTGCGGGATTCGTTGAATTCCGTGATGGAAGCTTTCCCGTTCTCATACTTGGCCTGGACCAGGCGGAAGGCGTCTTCGGCGGCCGTCGAGGCCTCGGCGGAAGAATGGTATTTGGCCTGGGCGGCCATGGCATTGTTCCAGGCCTGCTGGATCTCCTTGTACAGGCTCTGGCGGGCCTTGTCCAGCTGGATCTGCTGGAGGTCCTGGTTCAGCCGGGCGATCCGGATGTTGTTCCGCGTCTGGAACTTCGTGAAAATGGGAACGCTCAGGGAAATGCCGATGTACGGGCTGAAGTTGTGGGACAGCTGGTCGAAGAACTTGTCCTGCGGGTAGGCCGCGTTGCTGGTCGTATAATAGTTGGTGCCAACGCCACCGCTCAGGTTCAGGGAAGGATACTGGGCAGCCTGGGCGATCTTCAGCGACCGTTCCCTGCCTTTCAGCCGGATCTCCTCGGCCCGGATGGCGGGGCGGACTTCCACCGCATCGGCATAGATGCGCTCGGGCAGGTCCAGGAGGATCTCATCCACTTCCACCACGGGCCGCTCGATGGAGAAACCTTCGCTGGAGGAAAAGTCCAGGAGCTGGCCCAGGTCCAGCAGGGCGAGCCGGAGGTTGTTCTCCGCCTGTACCAGGGTGACGCCGCTTTGGGCACGGGTGGCCTTTTGCTGCGACACATCGGCCTGTGCGGCCTTGCCGTTGGCGGCCATTGCCTCCAGGCGGGCGACCTGTGCGTCGTCCAGCTCGATCTGCTTGTGGGCCACATCCACGATCTCGTAATCGTAAAGCACCTGTACATAGGCTTTTGCAACAGCAACACGGATGTCGTCCCGGGCACGTTCCAGATCGGCGGTCGCCGCTTCCAGGTTCAGCCGTGACAAGGCGATGTTGTTCGGGGTGGCCAGTCCGTCGAAGAGGTTCATCGAACCGCCGATGGAGAAGCCGGTGGAGGTCGTGTTCGCGGACGTATAGGTGTTGTCCGCCGTGAGGCCGCGTCCGAAGTTGAGGCTTTCGTTCACCGAACCGCTCAGGTTGGGCAGCCAGCTGTTCTCGGCGGTATTCGTCTGGATTTCCTGCTGGGTGACGTTCAGTTCGCTCTGCTTCACCGTCAGGTTGTGTTCCAGGGCCCAGTCCAGGCATTCCCGGAGGGTCCAGGGGTGGCGCAGGTCCTGCGCCCCGGCCAGGGCAGGGGTGAGCAGCGAAAGGGCGAGGAGGATTCTTTTCATGGCGCTACTTCTTCTTTTCGTCGAGGATCTGGTTGCCGCGGACTTTCTCCCCGAGGGAGAGTCCTTCCTTGATTTCGATGTTCACCCCGTCGGAAAGGCCGGTCACCACGTCCCGGCGCTCGTAGCCGTTGTCTCCGAGGACATAGACGAAGGTCTTTTCCCCTTCGAACTGGATGGCGCTTTCCGGAACGGTCATGACGTTCTCTTCCCGCTGGAGCTCGATTTCGGCATTGGCGCTGTAGCCGGAGCGGATGGTGATGCCTTCGGGAACCTTGACGGTGGCCTTGATTTCGAAGAGGTTCGTGCCGCCGGACTCGGTGGCCTTCGGGGAGATGTACTCCAGGGCCGCGTCGATGGCAACATCCTGCAGGGCGCCCACGGTGATGCGGACGGGCAGGCCGATATGGACCCGGCCCACCTCGGTTTCGTCGATGTTGCCGTCGAAGATCAGGTCATTCATGTCGGCCACCGTGGCGATGGTGGTACCGTCGTTGAAGGTGTTGGAGTTGATGACCGTATTACCCACCTTCACCGGGATGTCCAGGATGAGGCCGGACACGGAGGAACGGACGAGGGTGGAACTCCCTGATTTATTGGACGATGAAACGCCGTCGCGGATGATTTCCAGGGACTCCACGGAGGCATTGTACTCTTCCTTGGCCTGCCGGAGGGCCTGGGCCACCTGGTCGAAGGCCTCGGCGCTCACGAGCTGCTGGTCGAAGAGCTTCTTCTCGCGGTCGTAGTTGGTCTGCGCCTGCTTCAGGTTCACTTCGGACAGGCGGACCCGGCTCTGGGCGGAGCTGAGCTGGCTCATTTCGGGAATGACCTTGAGCTTCGCGATGACCTCGTTCTTCTCGACCGTCTGGCCGGCTTCCTTGTACAGTTCGGCCACGATGCCGCTGATCTGGGCCTTCACGTTGACCTCGTCCCGGGGCTGGATCTTGCCCGTAACGACGGTGGATTTGGAGATGGTGCCCATCTCGGGCGTCAGTTCTTCATACCGGACTTCCTGCGGACGCGAACGCTGGAACAGGTACGCGAAGGTGCCGACAAAGACGGCGGCCGCGAGGAGGATGGTCAGGATTCTACCGAATTTTTTCATATGGTGTGCATTTATTATTCGTCACGCATGGCGTCCACGGGTTTGATCTGCATGGCGCGGAGGGCGGGCATCAGGCCTGCCAGCACGCCGAGGACGGTGAGGAGGAGGGCGGCGAGCAGCGCAGTGCTGAAAGGCACCTGGAAAGGCGCTTTCAGGACGCCGTCCGTGGTCATGGCCAGCTCCACGCCCGCGAGGACGACGACGCTGAACACGATGCCCAGCATGCCGGCCGCGAGGGTGAGGAGGATGCTCTCGGAGATGATCTGGCCAAGAATCTGGCGCGGGGTGGCACCGATGGCGCGACGGATGCCGATTTCGGTGGTCCGCTCCTTCACGCTCACCATCATGATGTTGGAAACGCCGATGACGCCGGCCAGCAGCGTTCCCAGACCGATCAGCCAGATCAGGAAATTGATGCCCTTGAACAGGTTGTCCACGATGCCGAAGATGAGCTGGGTGTTCAGCAGGAACATCGCCTGCTCGTCCTTGGGGTCGATATAGTGTTGACGGGCAATGATTTCCCTTACGCGCGGCGTAATGTCGCTCATCGTCACGCCTTCTTTCGCCGTGAAGCAAAGGAGGTGGAAGGTATTGCCCAGGTTATAGGCCTTGCGGGCCTGGTTGATGGGGATGGTGACCGCATCGGAGGCGCGTCCGTTGATGCTGATGCCGCCTCTGTCCTTCCAGTCCACGCCGATGACGGTGTAGTAGCTTCCGTCGATGCTGATCCGCTCGCCGAGCGGGTCGCCGCCTTCGGGGAAAAGTTCCTCATAGACCCGCTTCCCGATGACGCACACTTTCCGCTCCTGGAGGTTGTCGGCGTCATTGATCCACCGGCCGTACTTGATCCTGGGCGTCTCGATCTTGGCATAATCAGCCCGGGTGCCTTTCACCACGGCGCGGGAGGCGGTATGTTCGTCCCGGGTGACGGTCTTTCCCCACAGGCTCACGGAAGGGGAGACCGTTTCCAGTTCGGGGACCATCGCCTTCAGGCGGTCCAGGTCGGCATATTCCAGGTTCCAGGTACGGCCTTTCTTGAAGCCTTTGTAAGGCTTGGTGGTCGTGCTGGTGGCGACGATGCAGGTGTTTTGGGCAAACCCCTCGAAGTTCTCCACCAGGAGTGCCTTCAGTCCCTGGCCGCCGCCGGTGAGGAGCATAAGCATGAACACGCCCCAGAATACGCCGAACCCGGTGAGGAGGCTCCGGCTGCGGTTGCGGAGGATGCTGTCCAGGATTTCCCGGAAGGTGTCCGTGTCGAAGTACCGTTTCATTCCGCCCGCAATGCTTCAATGGGTTTCACACGCGCGGCTTTCCAGGCGGGGATGGCTCCCGCGATGGTACCGGCCACGATCAGCAGGATGGTCGCCTCCAGGGCGACGTCCAGGCCCACGGTGGGATTCACCAGCATCTGGATTTTCGTGAGGCCGATGTCCACGGCTTCCTGGCCGACGGTCTTGTCCATGATCTGGCAGGCAATCATGCCGAGGAACATGCCGATATAGCCGAAGATGGCCGTGATGGTCACGCTTTCGGCGATGATGAGCTTCAGGATTTCGGCAGGGGAGGCGCCGATGGCCTTCCGGATGCCGAACTCGTGGGTGCGCTCCTTCACGGCGATGAGCATGATGTTCGAGACGCCCACGATGCCGCTCACCAGGGTGAGCAGGCCCAGGATCCACAGGAAAGTGCGGATGATCCGCTGGGCGTCGTTCATTTCCATATTGTCCGTATACCCGTTCCGGATCCAGATGCCCCGCCAGTCGTCCGGCGCCACGTCGTGGCGGAGCCGCATCGCGCCGGCATAGTCTTTCTCGAAAGCTTCGTACTCCTCCTTGGTTTCGGGACCGTCCAACGTGAAGGTGATGCTTTCAATCCGGTCGCTGGTGTCGTAGATGACCTTGTAGGCCGTGTAGGGGATGGGGCAGGTCCGGTACATGTCGGATTCATCGGTATGATAGATGCCGACTACCCGGAAGGACACCGTTCCGGCGCTCACCCATCGGCCTACGACAGCGTCGGGGTTCCGCGGGGACAGTTCTTTGGCCTGGGCCAGGCTCAGGACAATCACTTTCCGCCGTTCCTTCAGGTCGTCGGGATTCAGGAACCGCCCGGCGTACATCTTCAGTTTCTCCTGGTCCTTGTATTCGGGCATCACGCCGGAAATCTGGCCGGCCACGGTGTTGCCGTCCAGGCTGAAGGTGACGCCTGTCGATGCAGTCTGGCGGGTGACGTTGCCCACAGTGGGGGACCAGCGGGGCCCTTCCGTATAGGTTACGTCCGACTCGTCCAGCTCGATCACGCGGCCTTCCTGGTAGCCTGCATAGGGCTTGGAGGTGCGCCAGCCTTCCACCGAGACGCTCTGGGAGATGTAATCGGCCATGTTGCCCATGAACGAGTTCATCAGGCCGTTCCCCGCTCCCAACAGGCAGATCAGCAGGAAGATGCCCCAGCTCACCGCGAAGCCCGTAAGGACCGTGCGCAGCTTGTTGTTCCGGAGGTTGCCGGCTATTTCATGGAAGAGTTCCCGCATTATTTCATCATGGTGCCGTCCCAGGCCGTATGGGCCTTGTTTTCTTCGATTTCGCCGATGATGCCGTCCTTGATGTGGATGATCTTGTCAGTCTCATTGGCGACGCCGCTCTCGTGGGTGACCACGATGATGGTGATGCCTTCCTCCTGGTTCAGTTTCTTGAGGAGCTGCATCACTTCCACGCTGGTCTTGGAGTCCAGGGCGCCCGTGGGTTCGTCCGCCAGGATGATCTGCGGACGGGTGATGAGCGCGCGGGCGATGGCGACGCGCTGC
>JAFSJK010000008.1 GCA_017439305.1 Bacteroidales bacterium
AGCACGTGACGGACAACCTCGGCCCCCACGGCCTACCGCTCATTGGCCGGGCCGACTGGAACGACTGCCTGAACCTGAACTGCTTCTCCGACAATCCCGACGAATCCTTCCAGACCACCGAGAACAAGACCGAAGGTTCTAAGGCGGAATCCCTGATGATCGCCGGCCTGTTCGTGGCCGAGGGCAAGGATTTCGTCGAGTTGCTCTCGCATCCGTCTGTCGCGGCGGATCCGGAATATGTCCTGGGAGTCAAGGAATCCGTCGATTCGATGGAAAAGGCGGTCAAGCAATACGGCTGGGACGGCGAGTGGTTCCTCCGCGCGTATGACTATTACGGCCGGAAGATCGGCTCCCACGAATGTGAGGAAGGCAAGGTGTTCATCGAGAGCCAGGGCTGGTGCACGATGGCCCGCATCGGAGCCGATGAGGGCCTGTGCGACAAGGCGTTGGATTCAGCCGTGAAATATCTGGAATGCGAGCATGGCCTGGTCCTGAACAGCCCGGCCTATACGAAATACCTGATCGACTACGGGGAAATCAGTTCCTATCCGGAAGGATACAAGGAGAACGCCGGCATTTTCTGCCACAACAATCCCTGGATCATCATCGGTGAGGCGATGGCCGGCCGGGCGGAGGACGCCTGGAAGCATTATAAGAAGATTACGCCCGCTTTCACGAAGGACCAGGCCTTGAGGAAGGTCGAGCCCTACGTTTTCTGCCAGATGGTTGCCGGCAAGGATGCCGCCAGGCCGGGCGAAGGCAAGAACAGCTGGCTCACCGGCACGGCCGCCTGGACCTGGAAAGCCGTGAGTGAGGCGCTCCTCGGCATCAAGCCGCAGTTCGACGGCCTCCTCGTCGAACCCTGCATACCGATCGGCACCTACCGCATCCACCGTCGTTTCCGGGATGCGGAATACGACCTGACCATCCGCCAGACAGGCAAGGGCGGAAAGGTCTTCATTCCCTACAAGCCTGGAAAGCAAACCCTTGAAATAGCTTTATGATAATCAGAAAGGCATTTTCCTGCTGTCTGCTGGTGTTGGCGATTCCCGCTGGCGCCCAGTCCTATCTGGACCGGCTTTCCGACTACATCGAGAACACGTCCGTGTTCGAGGAAAACCAGGAGCCCGGCCGGGCGTTCCACCTTCCGGAGCAGTCCCTCTCCCTGAACGGCACCTGGAAGTTCGGTTATTACGAGCGTCCGTCGGAGGTGCCTGCGGATTTCTTCAAGCCGTCCTTCAATGACCGGAAGTGGGGGACTGTCGAAGTTCCTTCCAACTGGGAGATGCAGGGATATGGCCAGGCCGTTTTCCGCAATGTCACCACCCCTTTCCCGCTGTTGCCCCCCCAGGCGATGCGGGAGCAGTTCGCAGCCGCCTATCAGACTCCGGGTCTTTCGGAGACGGCCAAGGAATACCTGCTTTCCCGTCTGGGCGGCAGCCTGACCCCTCCTCCTTTCGCCGTGAGCGTCCCGGAGGTCCCCGAATTCAATCCTACAGGAGCCTACAGGACCGTTTTCAGCCTGCCCAAGGACTGGAAGGGACAACAGGTGTTCCTGCGTTTCGAAAAGGTGGCATCGGCTTCCTTCGTTTGGATCAACGGGCAGGAAGTGGGCTACAACGAAGGCGCCCAGGAACCGGCGGAATACAATGTTACGAAGTATCTCAAGCCCGGAAAGAACACGCTGGCGGTGCTGGTGCTTAAGTACAGCGACGGTTATTATCTCGAGAGTCAGGATTACTGGCGGCTTGCAGGCATCTTTGACGATGTGACGCTCTATGCCTCCCCGCAGGCCCGGATCTGGGACTGGCAGGTAATCACAGACTTCGGACCGGATTTCGTCGATTCGGACCTGAGCGTCGCCGTCACCCTGCGCGGATTTGACGTGCAGGGGAGCGGATACCAGGTGAAGGCGACCGTTTCCCAGGAAAGGAAGATAGTCGCGCAGATGACCGGCGCCCCCGTCACCATCGGCCCGGGCAGCTGCCAGACGGTGAACCTGGCCGCGAAGGTGAAGGCCCCCGAGAAGTGGACGGCCGAAACCCCGGCGCTGTACCGGCTGGACCTTGTTCTCACGGATGCGGCCGGCCAGGTCGTGGACCGGGTTGACAAGCGCATCGGCTTTAAGAAGACCGAGATCCGGGACGGCGTCTTCTATCTGAACGGACAGCCCATCAAGGTAAGCGCCGAATGCACGCACATGCAGCATCCGACGCTCGGGCATGCGATGACCGAGGAGGTCGTCCGCCGCGACCTGGAAATCCTCAAGCAGTTCAATTTCAACGCGGTCCGGACCTCGCACTATCCGCCCGTGAACGAATACCTGGACCTGGCCGACGAATACGGCATCTACGTCATCGACGAGACCGGGGATGAGTCCCACGCTTCGGAATATGTGTCCGACTGGCCTGAATTCACCGAAATGTACCGGGAACGGGTGCGGCGGATGGTCCTGCGGGACCGCAACCATGCCTGCGTCCTGTTCTGGAGCGCCGGCAACGAAAGTGGTGAGGGAAATAACATCACGGAGGTTGTCAAGGAAGGCAAACGCCTGGATCCCACCCGTTTCTGGATGTATGGCGGCAATGCGGCCAAGCATCCGGCCGAGGATATCGTCGGCCCGCGTTATCCCATTCCCATCGAACATGAAATCGGCTATGGACTGGACCGGGAGGACCTGCGTCCGTCCTTCATGGACGAGTATCTGTCCGTTGCCGGCAATGGCGGAGGCGCCCTGGACGATTTCTGGGAGGTGATCTACGCCCATCCCAAGCTTCTGGGCGGCGCCATCTGGGATTTCGTGAGCCCGGGTCTGGAAGAACCGGTCCGCGCGCTGAAAGACCGTTCGCCCCATGCGGTTCCCGCCCATATCATGGGCCAGGCCAAACTGGTGAAAGGTCCTACGGGAAAAGCCATCGACCTGAACAAACTGGACCAGTGGGTGCAGGTGTACCGGGATGACGCCGTGGAGATTGCCGGCGACAAGCTCACCCTCACGCTGGACATCCTTCCCCGGAAATACAATGTTTCCGGCGGGTATCTCCTTACCAAGGGTGAGAAACAGTACGGCCTTCGGCAGTACCGCGACGAGCGGCTTGATTTCTATCTGGACAACGGAAAGAAACAGGTCCTGTCGTCGGCCCTTCCCGCGGATTGGGAAGGAAAGTGGCACAATGTGACTGCCACCTATGACGGGGCTACCATGAGAATCTATATCGACGGTGCCGAAGCGGCCTCGCAACCCATGCAAGGATCCATCCGCAACCTTCCGCTTGCCGTATGCATCGGCCGGAGCGAGGAGTCCTGCGGACAGGAAACGAGTGTCTTTATCTGCGACGCGCTTATCGACAATGTCGGCATTTTCGCCGAGGCCGTGCAACCGGGGGCCTTCGATCCGTCCAAGGCAGCTCTCTGGCTGGATTTCGAGGAGGAGACCGTGGAAGGCACCTTCTGGACCTACGGCCTCGGGGCGCGGACCTACGGCAGCATCTGGCCGGACCGCACGCCGCAGCCGGAGATGTGGCAGATGAAAAAGAGCACCCAGCCGCTTTCCTTCAAGCTTTTGGATCCGGAGCACGGAATCGTGGAGGTGTGGAACCGCAGCCGGTTCCTGAACGCCTCGTACTATTCGACTTCCTGGATTCTGACGGCCGATGCCGACGTGGTTGCGTCCGGTGAACTACTGCTGGATGTCGCCCCGATGGACCGCGCCATCGTCCGCATTCCGATGCCGCATCCGGAAGCCGTTCCCGGAAAGGAATACCGTCTCACGGTCACCTCGGTGCTGGCGGAGGATGAGATCTGGGCGCCGAAGGGACACGAAGTTTCCTGGGACCAGTTTGAACTGTCGGCCTGGAATGTACCCGCCCAGTATGTTCCGGCTGTCGGAAAAACGAGGCTGGAACGGGATGAGAAGGGCATTACGGTTACCGGAGCAGGCTTTTCCTATCGGTTCGACGCAGTTTCTGGCGCGCTGGTTTCAGCGGTTGTTGACGGAAAGGAAATGCTCTCCGCACCGCTCAAACTGAATGCCTGGCGGGCTCCGCTTGCGAATGAATTGGACGGCTGGAACAGCGGCAGCGGCGGAAGGATTGATGCAAACGGATACGGTACCCTCGGTTCCGGCATGGTGCTGGCTTCCCATTACTATGTGGCGGGTCTGGACCGGATGTCCACACTGCCCATCCGGGTGGATGCCCGGGAAGTGGGAAACGAGGTAGCCGTCGAGGTCCGCGACCTCGCCCTGCTGGGCAGCGAGAACGTCCAGCTGGATGCCTATATCAGCGGGAATACCTTTAACGGGTTTGACGAGACCTGGTCGTGGCGGGTTTCCGGTGACGGAACCCTGACTGTGCACCATAAAGTTTGTCCGCAGGGGAATATGCCCGCGTGGCTCCCGCGGATGGGCGTCACCCTGATGCTGGACAAGTCCCTGGATCAGGTGGAATGGCATGGAAGGGGACCGCAGGCTTCCTATCCGGACCGCAAGAGCGGTTACCGGCTGGGAATCTGGCGGTCGGACATCGATGCGATGTACGAGCCTTATCTGATTCCGCAGGATTATGGCCTCCGGATGGACAGCCGCTGGGTCCGGATGACGGACGGCACCGGTGCCGGCCTGGAGTTTTCCATGGACCGGCCGTTCGCCTTCAACGCTTACGACTGCACCACCGACAACCTCACGAAGGCGATGTACCAGTTCGACCTGCAACGGGGAGGAAACATCACCCTGAACCTGGATTATGCCACTTCCGGCGTCGGGGACACCGCCAGGGGTATCCTGGGTGCATACCGGGCCTATCCGACCGTTTATGAGCGGACGCTCCGCATCCGGCCGCTCCACCCGGGATCGGAATGAAAAATGACTATCTTTGTATTTGAGGAAAACCCATAACCCTGAAACTGATATGAAACGGATTCTTTTGACTGCCATGGCCCTGGGCCTGACCCTCGCCGCCTTTGCGCAGCCGCAGCTGACCAAAGACAACATCGACGAAGTCCTGAAGGCGATGACCCTGGAGGAGAAAGCGACCCTCCTGGTGGGCGGCGCCCGCGCGGCCATCGTGAACGGCGTCACTTCCGGCATCGCCGCCGAGGTTCCCGGTGCGGCCGGCAATACCCGTCCCATCGAGCGCCTGGGCATTCCCGGCACCGTCCTGGCTGACGGCCCCGCCGGCCTTCGCATCAATCCTACCCGTCAAGGCGACAGCCGGACTTACTATTGCACCGGCTTCCCGGTGGGGACCCTACTCGCCAGTTCCTGGGATCTCGACATGGTCGAGGAAATGACCCGGGCGATGGGCAATGAGGTCCTGGAATATGGCGTGGACGTCCTCCTCGCTCCGGGCATGAACATCCATCGCAACCCTTTGTGCGGACGTAACTTCGAGTATTTCTCCGAAGACCCGCTCCTGTCCGGCAAGATGGCTGCCGCCTATGTGCGCGGCATCCAGTCCAACGGGGTGGGCACTTCCATCAAGCATTACATGGCCAACAACCAGGAGACGAACCGCAACGAGAATGACGCCCGCATCAGCCAGCGCGCCCTCCGCGAAATCTACCTGAAGAACTTCGAAATCGCCGTGAAGGAGTCCGATCCTTGGACCGTAATGTCCTCCTACAACCAGATGAACGGCGAGTATACCCAGCAGAAGTTCGACCTCCTCACCACCGTGCTCCGGGACGAATGGGGCTTCCGGGGAATCGTGATGACCGACTGGGGCAACAAGGCCGGTACCGTGAAGTCCGCCAAGGCGGGCAACGACCTGATGGAACCGGGCAACCAGAACGAGATCGACCGTATCATCGCGGGTGTGAAGGACGGCACCATCTCCCAGGAGGAACTGGACCGCAATGTCCGTAACATGCTCCATTACATTGTCCGTACCCCGCATTTCCGGGGATATGCCTACGGCAATGCCCCGGACCTGAAGGCCCATGCCGCCGTAGCTCGCAAGGCTGCCGCCGAGTCCATCGTCCTGCTCCGTAACGAGAAGGAAACCCTGCCGCTCAAGGGCGACGAGAAAGTGGCCCTTTATGGTGTCTCTTCCGTTGACTTCGTGGCCGGTGGTACCGGTTCCGGCAACGTGAACAAGGCATATGTCGTGAATATGGAGGAGGCGATGGAAGCCGCCGGTTTTACGCTGGACAAGGCTCTGAAGAACTTCTACCGTGAGCACAAGGCGTACAATCTCGCCACACGTGAACTGACTGCCGGAAACGGCTGGTCCACCTGGGGCGGAACCAAGCTTGCCGAGACCCCCATCCCCGCCGCGGCCATCCAGGCCGAGGCGAAGGCCAACGACGTGGCCGTCGTGGTGCTGGGCCGCAACGCCGGTGAAGGCGCCGACCGTCACCAGATGAACGACTTTGAACTGACGAACACCGAGCGGGAACTGCTTCAGAACGTGAGCACTTCCTTCCGGGCCCAGGGCAAGAGGGTCGTCGTGATCCTGAACATCGGCGGTGTCATTGAAACCGCTTCCTGGAAGGGACTGGCCGATGCGATCGTCCTGCCGTGGTCTCCGGGCCAGGAAGGGGCCAACGCCGTCGCCGATGTCCTGACCGGCAAGGTGAATCCTTCCGGCAAGCTTCCGATGACTTTCCCGGTGAACTTCATGGACCATCTGTCCTCTGCGAATTTCCCGTATGACTACAATGGCCAGCAGGGTGGTTTCGGCTGGGGACGCCGCGCTCCGCGCAAGGACGTGGACTATACCGACTACGCCGAGGGCATCTGGGTGGGCTACCGTCACTTCCAGACCCATGGCGTGGAGGTTTCCTATCCGTTCGGTTATGGCCTGACCTACAGCTACTTCGTCTATTCCGATCCGAAGGTCAAGGCGACCGCAGACGGCTTTGAGGCCTCCGTCACCGTGACCAACCAGGGCCGGGTGGCCGGCAAGGAGGTCGTCCAGGTGTATGTCCATGCCCCCGAGGGCGGCCTGGAGAAGCCGGACCAGGAACTCAAGGCCTTCGCGAAGACCCGGCTCCTGGCCCCGGGCGAAAGCCAGACGCTGACTTTCAAGGTGGACGCCTATTCCCTTGCTTCCTTCAACGAGGCAGCGAGTGCCTGGGAAACCGCCGCCGGTGTCTATACGGTGAATTTCGGCTCCCACATCCAGGACCTCCGCCGCAGTGCTTCCTTCAAGCTCAAGGCTCCGAAGTCCTGGCCCGTCCACAATGTCCTTGCTCCCGTCACGGAATAAACAGTACCAGATAAACTGAACTATGTACGATCTTGCCATCATCGGGGGAGGCCCCGGCGGCTATGTAGCCGCGGAACGTGCCGGCGCTGCCGGCCTTTCCGTCATCCTTTTCGAAAAACGTGAACTGGGCGGCGTGTGCCTGAACGAAGGTTGCATTCCCACCAAAACCTTGCTGTACAGCGCCAAGGTGCTGGACTATGCCCACCATGCCGACAAATACGGCGTGTCCGTGGAAGGCGCATCCCTGGATTATGCCAAGGTGTCGAAGCGCAAAGACAAGGTAGTCAAGAAACTGGTGGGCGGCATCAAGGTCAAGATGCGGGAAGCCTCCGTCGAGGTTGTCAGGGGCGAGGCCGTGATCCAGGGAAAGACCGGCGATGTCATCATTATCATCTCCGGTGACCAGACTTACGAAGCCCGTAACCTTCTGGTATGTACCGGCTCCGAGGCGGCCGTTCCGCCGATTCCCGGCCTTCGGGAGGGGCTTGGCGGCACGGTACTGACCAACCGGGAGATCCTGGCCCTGGAGCAGCAGCCGGAGAGCCTTGTCGTCATCGGCGGCGGCGTCATCGGAATGGAGTTCGCCAGCTTCTTCAACTCCATCGGCACGAAAGTGACGGTGGTGGAGATGCTTCCGAAGATCCTGGGTCCGATGGACGATGAGATCAGTGCGATGCTTCAGGCCCAGTATGCGAAGAAAGGCGTGGAGTTCCATCTGAGCTGCAAGGTGACGGCTGTGGAAGGGAACGATGTCGTCTATGAAGACCCGGAAGGGAACGTCTGTCGCGCCACCGGGGAAAAGATCCTCGTATCTGTCGGCCGTCGGGCGAACATCCAGGGGTTCGGCCTGGAGAACATCGGTGTGGAGTTTGCCCTGAACCCCGCAGGCCGTCCTTACGGCATCCAGGTCGATGACCATATGCGCACGAACGTCCCCGGCGTCTATGCGGCGGGTGATGTGACCGGCTTCTCGATGTTGGCCCATACCGCCAGCCGGGAAGGCGAGGTGGCTGTGAACGACATCCTGGGCAAATCCGACCGGATGCGCTACAACGCGATCCCGGGCGTGGTTTATACGAATCCGGAAGTGGCGGGCGTCGGTGTCACCGAGGCCGAAGCGGAGAAGAAGGGCCTGGACTGTGTCGTCCTGAAGCTTCCGATGGCCTATGCAGGCCGTTTCGTGGCTGAAAATGAGCGCGGCGAGGGCCTCTGCAAGGTCATAGCCGACCGGGATAACCACCAGGTTCTGGGTGTCCATATGCTGGGAAACCCTTGCTCCGAGATGATCCACGGTGCCTGCATCGCCATCGAGCAGGGATTGACCGTCGAGCAGCTGAAGGAAGTCGTCTTCCCGCACCCGACCGTCTCCGAAATCCTGAAGGAAACCGTTTTTACGCTGTAGGCGGGTTTACCGCTTGTAGATATTGAACCGCCAGGTGATCCCCACGTCGAAGTTGTTCACCCGGTCGTGGTTGTCCCTGAAATAGACGGCGTGCAGGCGGAGATTCTCGTTCCCGAGTGGGAAATACTCCACCCCGGCGCCCCCATACAGATAGTCGTTCCCGGCTGGCAGGACCAAATCGTAGGAAATGCCGTCGGGAGCGACGTTTTCCGCATCGTTCCGCTCATAGCCCACCTTGGTGCACAAGTTCCACTTGCCCAGGGTGAGGATGGCCTTGCTGATGATCGTCCAGTCGGAGAATAGGAAACGGGGCTGGCCGAAAGCGGCGCGGTTGATGTAGTCTACGTCCACGACCAGGTTCCCGAACGAGAACTTGTTTCCCAGGGCGATCCAGTTCATCTTCCGGTGCAGTTCGTCCTCCACGTAGTTGTAGCTCCAGGTAGTGCGCCAGATGCCGATTTCTCCGTTCCAGTACAGATTGTAGGAATAGGCGTCCTGCGTGCCCGGCGAAATGGGGGAGGGACAGAACTCCAGGGATATATGATGCCCGGGGGCTGGGGAGTAAGTGGCGGTGGCGCCAAAGGCGTAGTATTGGTAAAGCCGGCTGCTGAAAGCGCCGTAATAGTAGACATCGATCGGAGGGGAGTCGATCTCATAGCCGCCGATGAGGATGGCCTGTTTCCCCGCGGTAAAAGACCACCTGGGGGTGGCCTGCCACTTGAGCCAGAGGAAGTCCGTGGCGTTGAAAGGGTTTAATTCGTCGATCTTCTTGTTCAACCGCTGCCGCACCCGGAACGTGAGGTTATCCGCCAGCTGTCCTTTGATGTGGAGATTGAAATAGTCCCCCTGGAAATGGGAATCGTACACACCGTCCGTAGTTTGCTGATGGAAGGTGGCACGGGTGTCGATGGAAACTTCGTCCACGTGCGTCTGCTGGGCATGAAGGAACGGAGTGGCCAGCAGAAAGCCGAGGACTGTCAGGAAGCGAAGCCGCATGGATTACATCCTCCCTTGTTCTCCGAGGTTGCTGTCCTTGAACCCGAGGAAGTACAGGACGCCGTCCAGGCCGATGGTGTTGATGGACTGCTTGGCGTTGGCCACGACGCGCGGCTTGGCGTGGAAGGCGATGCCCAGTCCGGCCGCGCCCAGCATCGGCAGGTCGTTGGCGCCGTCGCCGACGGCGATGGTCTGCGCCAGGTTCACCCGTTCGGTCTGGGCGATGAGTTTCAGGAGGTCCGCCTTCCGGTGTCCGTCCACGATCTCGCCCACATAGCGGCCGGTGAGTTTCCCGTCCTCGCCGATTTCCAGCTCGTTGGCATAGACATAATCAACTCCGAACCGCTGCCGGAGGTACTCCCCGAAGTAGGTGAAACCGCCGCTGAGGATGGCGATCTTGTAACCGCAGGTCTTCAGGACCGACATCAGGCGGTCCGCTCCCTCGGTAATGGGAAGATGCTCGGCGATGTCCTGCATCACGCTCACGTCCAGGCCTTTAAGTAAGGCGACGCGACGCGTGAAACTCTCCTTGAAGTCGATTTCCCCGCGCATTGCGGACTCTGTGATGGCCCGGACCTCGGCCCCGACGCCGGCCCGGTCGGCCAGCTCGTCGATGCATTCGGTCTGGATGAGGGTGGAGTCCATGTCGAAGCAGATGAGGCGCCGCATCCGGCGGTACATGTCGTCCCGCTGGAGGGAGAAATCCATGCCCATTTCGGAGGAGAGCCGCATCAGGCGGGTCTGCATCTCCTCCTTGTCCTTGGGAATGCCCCGGAGGGAGAACTCGATGCAGGACCGGGTGTTGCGTTCAGGATGGGCGATGCTCAGGCGGCCGGTCAGGCGCTTGATGGAATCGATGTCCAGACCCTGCTCGGCGATTACCTTGGCGGCCGCGCCGATCTGGGCGGCGGAGAGGCTCCGGCCGATCATCGTCAGGATATAGCGTTTCCGGCCCTGACGGCTGGCCCACTCCTCATAATCGTCATCCGGAACGGGCTCGAACCCGACCTGGACGCCCAGCTCCGTGGTCTTGAACAGGAGTTCCTTCATCACCTGGCCGGAATGCTGGTCGTCGATCCGGAACAGGATGCCCAAGGACAGGGTGGAATGGATGTCGGCCTGGCCGATGTCCAGGATCTGGGCATCGTAGCGGGCCAGGATTTCGGTAATGGAGGCGGTGAGTCCGATCCGGTCCTTGCCGGTGATGCGGACGAGTATCTGTTCGTAGGCCATGGGGCGTATTTACTTGAAGAATCTGTCGACCTCCTTGACGGTTTCGGGAAGGGCGAAGACGGCGACGCGGTCGTACGGTTCGATCCGGGTGTCGCCCACGGCGATGAAGGATTCGCTGCCGCGGATGATGCCGCCGATGATGGCGTTGCGCGGGAATCCGATGTCCTTCAACGCTCCCTTGGTGACCTTGGAGTTCGGTGCGGCCGTATATTCCAGCACTTCCGCGTCCGTCCCGCTCATGTAGCGGACGAAGCGGACCTTGTCGGACAGGGTGAACTTGAAGATGCGGCCGGCGGTGATGAGTTTCTTGTTGATGACCGCGTCCACGCCCATGTCCTCGGCCAGGCGCACGTATTCCAGGTTCTCCACCTGGGCGATCGTGCGCGCCACGCCGAACTTCTTGGCGACCACGCAGGCGAGGATGTTGGCCTCGTCGTTGCCGGTGACCGCCACGAGGGCGTCGTATTCGCGGATGCCTTCCTCCACGAGGAAGTCGGAATTCCGGCAGTCCCCGTTCGCGACGATGACGTCGGAAGGCAGTTTTTCGGACAGTTCCCGGCAGCGGTCCTTGTCGATTTCAATCAGCTTGACGGCCTCCAGCTGCTGGCTGGAGAGCTGGGCGGCGACCATCTCGCCGATCTCGCTGCCGCCGAGGATCATCGCCTTGTTCACCTCGATGTTGTCCTTCCCGAGGAACTTCATGATGGTGGGGACGCCTTCGCGCTTGGCGATGATGTACAGATGGTCGTTGTAGTTGAACTTGGTGTCGAATTTTGGGATGATGGTCTCCCCCTTGCGGGCGATGGCGATGATGCGCAGCTGGGCCTGGGCCGACGCCGCCTCCATCGCCGCCGTGAACTCGGCGACCTTCATGTCCAGGATGGGGGAGTCGTCGTCCAGGCGAAAGACCACGAGCTGGAGTTTGCCGCGGGCGAAGTCCATCGAGTCGGTGGAGGCCGTGTGCTTGAGCATGTCGATGATCTCGTCGCTGGCGATTTTCTCGGGGTAGAAGAGCATATCGATGCCCATATCCTTGAACATCAGCTTGTTCTCCGGTAGGAGATAGGCTTCGTCCTCGATGCGGGCGATGACCCGCTTGGAACCCAGCCGCTTGGCGAGCAGGGCGCTGACGATGTTCACGGTCTGGGTAGTGAAGGGATTGACCGCGATGAAGAGATCGGCCCGGGCGCAGCCGGCGTCCCGGAGGACCGTAACCGAGGACGGATCCCCCACGACGGTGACCACGTCGGCGGTCGAGTTGAGCTTCTGGAGCCGTCCCTCGTTGTCGTCGATGACGGTGATGTCACCGCCCTCGTGGCTGAGCATCTTCGCGAGGTGGGAACCCACCTGGCCGGCCCCTTCGATGATGATCTTCATACGCCTTTTCTTTTTAACGTCCACAAATATAATCAATTCTTCACAAATTTGTTTATATTTGCGGTATGATGAAACGACTCCTTGCCTTTGCAGCCGGCGCGCTGTTGCTCGTCTCCTGCTCCGAAACTTTCAACGCGACCCGCGCCCTCCAGGGTGGAATGATCGCCGCGCAGGCCCTGTCCCTTTCCGACGAACAGGTGCAGGCCTATGTCCACCAATACATTACCCAGCTGGATGCCCAGAGCCGCGTCCTGCCGGAGAGCAACGCCTACACCAAGCGGCTCCGCAACCTCACGAAGGGACTGGATGCCGTGGACGGCGTTCCGCTGAATTTCAAAGTCTACCAGGAGGACCAAGTCAATGCGTTCGCCTGCGCCGACGGCAGCGTCCGGGTTTATACGGGCATCATGGACGTCATGTCGGACAATGAACTGCTCGGCGTCATCGGTCATGAAATCGGCCATGTCGCCCTCAAGCACACCAAGAAAGAGATGCGTACGCAGCTCCTGACGAGCGCCGCCCTCGAAGGTCTGGCGTCCACCAGCCAGACCGCCGCTGCCCTCACCGACTCCCAGCTCGGTGCCATCGGAAACGCCGTCCTGAACGCCCAGTATTCCAAGAAACAGGAGAGCCAGGCCGACGATTACGGCTACGAGTTCCTGAAGGCTGCCGGAAGGAACCCTTGGGGAATGGCGATGTCTTTCGAGAAACTGATGATGGTTGCCGGCGGCTCCGGTGCCCAGGCCGGTGCCGTGCAGAAGTTGTTCTCTTCCCATCCGGATACGGAAACCCGCATCAAGCGGATGGCCGCCCGGGCTACCCAGGAAGGATACAAGCGTCCGGCTAACTGAGTTTGATCTTACGGCCCGTCAGGGCCCGGATCACCATCCAGCGGGGATACCACCCCTGGATGGTGGTTTCTTTTTGCGCCGCCACTTCCTCCGGGGTCGTTTTCCGCCTGAGTTTCCGGTATTCGGCATGGGCCTTGACCACAGCCTTGTAGGAAGCCCATTTCTTAGTCGTGAGATAGCTCACGGCGGAAGCTCCGTCCAGCAGCATCCGGACAAAGATGCGGCGGCGGGCCTTTCCCAGGGCTCCGTCGACGCTGGATCCCTGGGCCCTGAAGGCCTTGGCCAGGTTATTCTCCAGCATCAGGAGATTATTGCGGTAGTTGAGCCGCAGTTTGAAGGGGGAGTCGTTCGGGAGGGTCCCGCCTCCGAGGTGGTACACATACGATTCCGGTACCACGGTTATCCGGTATCCGGCCAGTTGGATGCGCCAGCACAGGTCGATTTCCTCCATATGGGCGAAAAAACGGTCATCCAGGCCGCCGAGTTCCTTCCAGAGCCGGCTCCGGACCATGAGGCAGGCGCCGGATACCCAGAAAACATCGGCTGGCGTATCGTATTGTCCCTCATCTTTTTCTACCATCCTCATGATCCGGCCGCGGCAGAAAGGATAGCCGTACCGGTCGAGGAGCCCTCCGGCCGCCCCCGCATATTCGAAAGCATTCCGGTCGTTCATGGAAAGCAGTTTGGGGCCGCAGGCACCGCATTGGGGATGGGAGTCCATCCAGTCTACGAGCGGTTTCAGCCAGTTCTGCGGAACCTCGATGTCCGAGTTGATCAGCACGAAATAGTCGGCTTCAACTTGCGCCAGGGCGCGGTTGTAGCCGCCGGTAAAGCCGTAGTTGTCGTCCAGGGAAATCCGTCGGATCTGCGGGAATTCCGCCGCGAGCATCTCCAGGGACCCGTCCACGGACGCATTGTCCGCGACAATGACTTCGGCATCCATCCCTTCCGTGGAAGAGATGAGTGCCGGCAGGTACTTCCGAAGATAATCCTTCGTATTCCAGTTCAGTATGACGACGGCGGTCTTCACCTATTCTTCTTCGTGATGGCAGTGGCCGTGACCGCAGCATTCACCGTCGCCATGATCGTGATGACCGCAGCATTCGCCGTCGCCATGGTCGTGATGGCCACAGCATTCGCCATCTTCATGTTCGTGGTGATGGTGGCAGTGGCCCTTGCCCTTGCCGTGGCAGCAATGATGCCCTTCCTCCAGCGGGAGGAATTCCCCGTGCAGGCCTTCGGTAAGTTCCTTCTCGGTCGCGTCGCGGACGGATAGCACTTTTCCTTTGAAATTCAGGACTTTTCCGGCCATCGGGTGGTTGAAGTCCATGGTTACTCCCTCTTCCTTCACTTCCACCACGGTGGCATTGACGATGGAACCGTCGGCGCCGACCATCGGCAGGATCCGTCCGATTTCCATCAGGTCCTCGCGGACTTCGCCCTGGATGGTGAAAGCACTCTTGGGGAGGAGGATGCGGCGTTTTTCATCATAGGAGCCGTAGCCCTCTTCGGGCTGGATGGTGAAGGAGAAGGCAGCCCCATCTTCCAGACCTTCCAGTTCGTCCTCGAAACGGGGAATCAGCATATGCATGCCCTGGATGTAGTCCAGGGGATTATCCTGTGTTGCGGCGTCCACCACTTTACCTTCCACTTCCAGTTCGTAGGAGAGGACCACCACTTTGTTTTTTTCGATTTTCATCCGTTACAGTCGATTTTTTCGAACGCTAAGGTCGGGATTAATTTTGACATGCACAAACGGGCGTCGTCGGCGACGGCGATGAGACGGCTCCACAGGTCCAGGAAGTTGCCGGTAACCAGCATCTCCCGGACGGGGTGGGTGATACGGCCTTCCTCGAAGGCGAAACCCTCGATTCCGTAAGAGAAGTCTCCGGTGGAGGAATTGGAGTTTCCTCCGTTGAAGCCGGTGATGAGGATGCCTTTCCCGACTTTCCGGAGAACGTCATCCCGGGTCTTGCATCCGCCATAGGGCATGACCTTCGGCCGCGTGGCGTCCTCGATGGTCGGGGCCATTCCGGTCTTTCCCGCGATATAGGTATTCACGAAATAGCGTGTGGGAATCCCTTTGTCAATGATGGGAAACTCCTGGGTGGCAACGCCTTCGCTGTCGAACAGACGGGATCCTGTCTCCCCGGTGCTCCGGGGGCGGTCCAGGACGGTCAGATGCTCGGAAAAGACCTTTTGGCCGACCTTGTCCAGCAGGAAGGAATTCTTCTGCTGGACGGCATAGCCGCCGAGGGCGTTCAGTACCGGCGTCAGGAACTTGGAGGCGCATTCGCTGTCCACCACGATGTCACATTTCCCGCCCGGGTGGTCCTGGGGGCCGATCTGGGCGGCTGCTCTCCGGACAGCCCGCTCGCAGCAGGTTCCGAGCGAGGGGAGGATCTGTTCCAGCTTCGGGGTCGCATCCCACCAGTAGCTGGCGTACCGGTTCCCTTCCGGATCTTCCACGGTCACTTCATAGCCGATTTCGAAGGAGGTCTCCGTATGCCGGGCAAAGAGCCCGTTGGAGTCCATGACGACGCTGTCGAACAGGCTGTCGGAATACTCTCCCTCTTCGGAAACGAGTTTGAATCCCTGTTCCAGGGCGGCCTTCCGTTGCCATACGGAGGTTCCCAGCGTCATCTCTCTCCGTTTTTCGGAGGTAAGGGTTTCATAGGCCGGATCATACAGGTCCAGTTCCCGTCCGGTGGAAGCGTCCCGGACGGTCCGTCCGGGGGCCGGAAGGTCCCTGGCGGCGTCGGGCTCCAGGTTCCGCACGGTGTCGATGGCACCGAGGATGAACCGTTCCAGTCCTTCCCGGTCCAGCCGGTTGGAAGAGAAACTGCCGAACCGTCCGTCTACAAACAGGGAGAGTTGCAGGCTGCGGTCCAGGGCATGGGTAACCTTGTCCAGTTGTCCGTCCAGTATCCCGAACAGTTCCATCAGGCTCTTGTTCAGCGTTACGCGCACCTTTTGCGCTCCATGCTCCAGCGCAAAGCCCATCGAGGCCCTGGCGAGGGCGATTTCCTGGTCTGTCAGCATCTCTATTCCCCTCCTACGGTCAGGTTTTGGATCAGCACGGTGGGGATGCCGCAGGAGACGGGAACACTCTGCTCCTTGCCGCAGGTCCAGGTGCCGGGATCGATCGCGAGGTCGTTGCCCACGGCGACCATGTTCCGCAGGGCTTCCGGCCCGTTGCCGATGATGTTGATGTCTTTTACGGGAGCGGTAAGCCGGCCACCTTCGATCAGGTAGCCGCTCTTGACGAAGAAGGTGAAATCGCCTTCCCCGATCTTGACCTGCCCGTTGGCGAACTCGTCGACGTAGATTCCTTTCGAAACCGATGCGATAATGTCGGCGGGGGTAGCCTGTCCGCTTTCCATGTATGTGGCGCGCATCCGGGGGATGGGAGCATAGCGGAAGGACTCCCGGCGTCCGTTCCCGGTGGGGGAGACCCCGTAATGGCGGGCGCTGATGCGGTCGTGCAGATAGGAGGTCAGGATGCCGTCCTCCACCATGTAGGTCTTCTGAGCCGGTACGCCTTCATCGTCGAAGTTGAGCGCGCCGCGGTTGCCCTTGAGGGTGCCGTCGTCAATAATCTGGATTCCTTCCGCACATACGCGCTGTCCCATCTTGTCGGAGAAGATGGAAGTTCCCTTGCGGTTGAAATCGGCTTCGAAGGCATGTCCCATGGCTTCGTGGAGAAGGATGCCCGAGGCTCCTGCACCCATCACGACAGGCATCTGCCCGCCTTTGGGCCGGCGGGCGGCGAACCGGTCGTCGATGCCCCGGACCGCCTGGGTTGCCATTTCCTCGATCAGGGAATCCGTAAGCATCTCCACCCCGGTCCGGTAGCTGCGGGAAACCGTCTTGTTCTCCACCTGGCCGCCTTGCTGGAAGATGACCGTAACACCGACCGACGCCATCGGCCGGGTTTCGTACTTGAGTTCGCGGAGGGAATTGTACATCAGCACGTCCGTGACCTGCCAGGCCAGCATCACCATCACCTTGACGATGCGGCTGTCCCGGCCTTGGATGGCCTGTTCCAACTTCTGGAGGAAGGGAATGAGGGTGGAGGCTTCCGTTTCCCGCCAGTGGACGCGGACCGGATACCGGTCGGCGGCAGGATTGGGTTCGCCGCGGAACCGGCGGCCGACCAGGCGGGAACCGTTGGCATCGGCCTGGACGGAGTGCTCGTAGAAGGCGGAAGTGCCGTCAGCGATGGCCGAAGCCGCCCGGGCGCTTTCCAGCATGTCGGGCATCGCGGTGCTTTCCGCATAGGCGTAGCCGGTCTTTTCTCCATTCAGGACACGGATGCCCACGCCGTAATCGATATGCCTGCCGCCTGCGGTCACCGCCCCGTCCCGGAGGGACAGGTTGCCGTATGTCGTATTTTCGAAATAAAGGTCGCAGTAGTCTCCGCCGTGCCGCAGGGCTTCGCCCACGAGGGTTTCCAGCTCTGGCTCTCCGACCCGGAATATCTCCAGATAGTGCTGTTTAGGGTGAATCATAGGAAGATTTGATCTGTTGGTAGAGATCGAAATCCCGGACCGTCATCCCCTTGCGAGTCCCTTCCGCGACCGTGTCGAAGGTCCCGGACGTGTTGTCCACCAGCATCCATTTGTCGCAGGCGGGGGCGTATGCTTCGAAGAAATATTGCAGGCCGGTGTGGTACCGGCGCCGGATGACGTCGGCCGGAACGTCGTGGCCGCCGGCCGCCACCCGGGCCGCCACCCGCTGGATGGCGATTTCGGGGGAGGCGAGCCACAGGTAGACGACGGTGACGAAATACCCCTGGTCCTGGGCCCGGCGCACCGTTTTGATCAGCGACCGGGTGGCCAGGGTGGTTTCGATGCAGAAATCCTCCCGACGGGCGAAAAGATACTGCAGTTTCCGCAGCATGAACCGGCTGGCGGTGACGTAGGCCGTCTCCGGATGGAAGGGGGCCAGGCTCTTGGCGAACTCGTCGGAATTGACGAATTCGGTGCAGTCGAGCAGCTCCGGAAGGAGGGCGTACGAAGCCGTCGTCTTTCCGGAGCCGTTGCAGCCCGATATGATGTACATCCTGGGCACGGGTTCAGTGCCGTAGGGTTATTCGGCCGTGGCCGCGTTGATCTTCTTGAGCATCGAGAACATGATGACGCCCGCGATGACGCACAGTGCCATCAGGATGGCCCAGTTGGCCCAGAGGGGAACGCGCTCCCACAGCAGGCCGGGGATGGAGCTCAGGTAGTTGCCGACGGCGGTGGAAGCGAACCAGAGACCCATCATCAGACCCTTCAGGCGCGGCGGAGCCACTTTCGTGACGAAGGAAATGCCCATCGGGCTCAGAAGGAGTTCGGCGAAGGTGAGGACGAGGTAGGTGCCCATCAGGTAGGTCGGGACCACCGGGTCAGGAGAGACCGTGCCGGCGAGGGCGGCCGGGGAAGCCTGGCCGCGGGAGGCGACGATCATGATGAGGTAGCCCAGGGCGGCGACGAACATGCCGAGACCGATCTTCACCGGAGCGGAAGGCTCCCGCCCGTCGGGATGTTTTGCGTCTTTCTTGTTCGCCAGGGCGCTGAAGATGGCCATCGATACCGGCGTCAGGGCGACGACGAAGAACGGATTGAACTGCTGGAACAGCTGCGGGAAGATCTCGAGCGGATTGGCCAGGCCCTTGTAGATGCCGTAGGCCCCGACCCACAGGCCGGCGGTGATAAAGCCGCAGATGATCTTGGAAGCGGTCTTTTCGCTCTGGAAGGTGGCGAACAGCGTGTAGACGGAAGCGGCGATGAGGGCGAGTGCCCAGATGTTGAAGCCGATGCGGGTCCAGCCTTCCGCGAAGCTCTGGGTGTAGTCGCGGGCGAACCAGGTCAGGGACTGGCCGTTCTGGTGGAACGCCATCCAGAAGAAGATGACCACGGCGAAAACCAGGATGAGGGCGACGACACGGCTCTTCTCCTGCCCCTTGGTGAGTTCCTTGACGGGCGTGGCGCTGGCGGCGGCCTGCTTGGCGTTGACGTCGGCATGCTTGAACCAGTTCCTGCAGCCGAAGTAGATGGCGATGGACACGATCAGGGAGAGGCAGGCGACGGCGAAGCCCATGTTGTAGGCGCTGGACAGGTGGTCGATGTAGTACTGGCTGAAGGCTCCGAGGTCCATCGACGTGACGGAAGCCTCCGGCATCTGGGCGGCCAGGGAAGTCAGTTTTTCCGTATTTTCAGGAGTGATGGTGCCGCCGAGGAACTGGTGGGCGAGGGCAGGAATGTCCGCCTTGTAGATGAGGCCGGCCTTGCCCAGGAACTTGTTCGTGATGGCGGTGGCGGCGGCGGGAGCGAACATGGCGCCGACGTTGATGGCCATGTAGAACAGGGAGAAGGCGGAGTCGCGCTTGGCGGAATATTTCGGATCGTCGTACAGGTTGCCGACGAGCACTTGCAGATTACCCTTGAACAGGCCTGTTCCGATGGCGATCAGGGTCAGGGCACCGAGCATAAGGGCGACGCCGAGTCCGTTGGCCGCTGTCGGGATAGAGAGGCACAGGTAGCCGGCGAACATGATGACGATACCGGTTACGACGCACTTGCCGTAGCCAATCTTGTCAGCCAGCCAGCCGCCGACCACGGGCATGAAGTAAACGGCGGCCAGGAAAATGGAGTAGACTTGGCTGGCGGTGGCTCCGCCCCAGCCGAACTTCGCCTGGAGGAAGAGCATGAAGATGGCCAGCATCGTGTAGTAGCCGAAACGTTCGCCGGTATTGGCGAGCGCGAGGGCGTACAGACCTTTGTGTTGTCCTTTGAACATATCAGTGATGATTAATAAAAATTATCGTGTCCGATTTCACAAATATAACAAAGTTTTTCGATAAAAATAGTATATTTGTAAAGGTATATGGACAAGAAAAGGACGTTCGGTGTCCGGATCGTGGAGGGCCTGATGCGCCTTCTCGCCCGGCGGCCGCTTAGAAAGCATTACAGGGCAGCGCGTTTCGTGACGTGGCTGGTCGGCGATGTGCTCCGGTACCGCCGGGACGTCCTGACTACCAACCTGGCGAGGAGTTTCCCCGATGTGGACTATGACGTCCTGGACGGGATGCGGAAGGATTTCTACCGGCATTTCGGCGAGATCCTGGCCGAGACTGTCTGGTTCGGCGGATGCCGGGGGGAAAAGGGACGGAAGAAGCTCTACGAAAGCGGCATCGTGGAGATTGACAACAGCGACGAATTCAACGATTTCTACGACCGGTCCACATCCGTCATGCTCCTGAATTCCCACGCCGGGAACTGGGAACTGATGGGAGGCGTGGGGCAGTACGACCGCAGTGCGCCCGGCCGCCGGAACTGGACCGATAAGGAAGTCGTGGTCGTGTACCGGGCCTTGTACAGCAAGCTTTGGGACCAGGTCATCGCGGACAACCGGCTTGCTCCGGTGTCGGACCTGGACTATGAGGGCTATGTGGAGGGAAGTTCCATCCTCCGGTTCGCGGCCACCCATCGGCACGACAAGAAACTGTATATCTTCAATACGGACCAATATCCCTATTGGCAAACGCAGCATTATGATGTAGGCACCTTCCTGAACCAGCATACGGAGGCGATGGGAGGAGCGGCCGTTCTCGCCTGCAAGCTGGGGATGTCGGTCGCCTATATCCGCTGGCGGCAGGAGGAGCAGGGCCACTATAAGATGACCTTCGTCCCCCTGGTGGAAAACGCTGCGGAATCCAATCCCGGACAGATCCTGGAAATGTTTTACAAGCATCTGGAGGAGGATATCCAGGCCCAGCCCTGGAACTACCTCTGGACCCATAAGAGATGGAGGAAATAGCGATGAATCCCAAACTCCTTGCCTGCACCCTTCTTGTCGCGGCCGCGTCCGTGATGCAGGCCCAGACCGTTACCTACAGCCTTCCGCAGACCGTCGTCACCGTGGAAGTGGACGCCGTGCAGGAGTCCTTTTTCGCCGGCCCGTATGCCCCGTTCGCCAAGAAGTTCCTGGGCATCGAGGTCCGTCAGACGGATGCCACCCGTTCCTATGTGAAGGAGGTGCGCCTGATTACCCGTACGGAAGGCGATCCCGCCGCCCGTTTCTCCACGGATATCAAGGGGGCCGAGGACCGTTTCCTCGCCCTGACTTCCCAGGGGTTGGTCTCGTTCCAGGACAAGCTGGAGGCCGGTGACCTGATCTGGCGCTTCAATCCGCAGCCGGAGGCCGACTTCGGGTCCAGGGGGATGACCTCGACCACCCGCACCGAAGTCCGGACCACGTGGAAGGAAGTTCAGACGGATACCGCCTTCACCCGGATTCCCGTAGAAGAGACCTACCAGGTCGAGAAAACTTCCGAGATGAAGGCGAAGGAAGCGGCCGACCTGATCCTGAAGGCCCGGCAGGAACGCTTCAACATCTCCACCGGCAACACCGACGCCACCTTCAGCGGTGAGGCGCTCGGGGCTGCCCTCGCCGAACTGGACCGCGTGGAGAAGGAGTATCTGACCCTTTTCACCGGTTATACCGTCACCCGCGAGCAGAGCGGATCTTTCGACGTCGTCCCTTCCGCCACGGCCCGCAAGCAGCAGTATCCGGCATTCCGCCTGTCCGGCCGGGATGGACTCATCCCCGACGGTCCCGGAACGGTCTATAACCTGGAATTCGAACCCGTGGAAGTCGCTGACGGCCAGTCGGCCGCCAAGGATTCGAAGAACATGGTCCATTACCGGATCCCCGCCATCTGCAACGTCCGGCTCACTTCGGGCGGCAGGACGCTTTTCAGCAGCCGCATCCCGGTCTATCAGCTCGGTCGCGAAAGCCTGTATCCCCTGAGATAACACACTAAAACGTTTATTATATGAGCATCAAAGATTTGGAACCCAAGGTAGTTTGGGGTAATTTCTATGGTCTGACCCAGATTCCGCGCCCTTCCAAGCATGAAGGGAAGGTCATCGAATATCTGTTGAACTGGGGCAAGGAACACAACGTGGAGGTCTTCAAGGACGAGACCGGCAACGTCATCTTCCGCGCTCCGGCCACCCCGGGCTTCGAGAACCGGCGCGGTGTCATCCTCCAGGGCCATATGGACATGGTCCCGCAGAAGACGTCCGACTCTTCCCACGACTTCCTGAAGGACCCGATCAACGCCTATGTCGACGGCGAATGGGTGACGGCGGACCGCACCACCCTGGGGGCCGACAACGGAATCGGCGTGGCGATGGGCCTTGCCGTGCTCGAGGACCCTTCCGTCCAGCACGGTCCGGTGGAAGTCCTGGTGACCTATGACGAGGAAACCGGCATGACCGGTGCCACGGCCTTGAAGCCGGGTGTCCTTCAGGGCGACATCCTCATCAACCTCGATTCCGAGGAGGAAGGCGAACTTTGCGTCGGCTGCGCCGGCGGCCTGGACGTCTCCGCCGAATTCAAATACCGCAAGTACAATACGAAACCCGGTTACAAGGGCCTGAAACTCACCGTAAAGGGTTTGCAGGGCGGACACTCCGGCATGGACATCTCCCTGTACCGCGCCAATGCGAACAAGGTGATGGCCCGCATCCTCCTCCCGCTGATGGAGGTGTTCGGCGTGCAGGTGGTCAGCTTCACGGGCGGTTCCCTCCGCAACGCCATTCCGTTCGAGGCCGAGGTTGAAGCGGTCGTTCCCTCCGAAAACCTGGAGTCCGTGAAGAAACTCATTGGCAACATTTTCGACGAGATCAAGTCCGAGTTTATCGACAGCGATCCGGGGGCCGTCCTGTTCGTGGAGGATGTTCCCGCGGCTCCGAAGTACATCCAGGGCAGTGTGATGCTGAATGCCGTGAAAGGTCTGATTGCGTGCCCGTCCGGCGTCATCCGCATGAGCCAGACGATGCCCGGCCTTACCGAGACTTCCATCAACATGGCCATCGTCCGCACGGAGCGGGGCCGCATCACGGTCCACTCCCTGATGCGCAGCGCCGTGGATTCCGCCAAGGCCTGGCTCGCCCAGCGCGTCCGCTGCATCTTCGAGATCGCCGGCGCTGACGAAATCGAGTTCAAGGGCGGCTACAGCGGCTGGACGCCGCGCCTGGACACCCCGATGAACCGGGTGATGATGGAACAGTACGAGAAGGTCTATGGCACGCCGATGAAGATCATGGCCACCCACGGCGGTCTGGAATGCGCCCTGCTGGGTGCCAAGTATCCGCACTGGGAAATGGTCTCCGTCGGTCCCACCATCAAATATCCGCACTCCCCGGACGAGCGTGTGAACATCGCTTCCGTCGGCCGTACCTGGGAGTACTTGAAGGAGGTCCTGAAGAACGTTCCTGAGAAGTAACATATCGCTCCCCGTGGGGGAGGTCGCATCTGACGTGAACCGCGCTCTTGAGGAGTGCGGTTCAGCGGTTGTGACGGCTCCGCCGGGTGCTGGCAAGTCGACATTGTTGCCCCTGACCATCCTGGAGGCTGTTCCGGGGAAGGTGCTGATGCTGGAACCCCGGCGGGTCGCCGCCCGGCAGATCGCCGAGCGGATGGCCTGGATGCTGGGGGAGCCAGTCGGGCAGACCGTGGGCTACCGGATGCGTTTCGATCACTGTGTGTCTTCCGGGACCCGTATCGAGGTCCTGACGGAAGGCGTTCTGGTCCGTCGCCTGGTGGACGATCCCGGGCTGGAAGGCGTCTCCGTCGTCATTTTCGACGAGTTCCATGAGCGGAGCCTGACGACGGATGTAGCCCTTGCGCTCACGCGAGAGGCACGGCAGGTACTCCGCCCGGACTTGAAACTGGTGCTGATGTCGGCAACCATCGATGCAACAGCTCTTTGCAAGGCGCTGAATGCGCCACTCGTGGAGAGCCGCGGAAAGATGTTCCCGGTGGAGATTGCACGCGGCAAGGAAGAAGCAAAGCCTGAGAATGCCGCGGAAATCGTGTCTCAGACAGTGCGTATTGCGCATCGGGAGCACGAGGGTGACATCCTCGCTTTCCTTCCGGGCGAAGCCGATATCAGGCGCTGTGCGGAACACCTCGGGAGTTCTTTGGGAACTACGCAAGTCTGTCCCTTGTATGGAATGCTGTCGGGTGCAGAGCAGCGCCGGGCCATTGCTCCCAGCGCACCGGGGGAGCGGAAAGTGGTCCTGGCTACGCCCATCGCCGAGACTTCCCTGACGATCGAAGGCGTCCGCGTAGTCGTGGACAGTGGCTTGTGCCGGAAGATGGTTTTCGATTCGCAGCGCGGTCTGAGCCGCTTGGAAACCGTGCGGATCAGCCGGGACATGGCGGATCAGCGCACCGGCCGTGCAGGGCGTGTCGCTCCGGGCATTTGTTACCGGCTCTGGAGTGCGGTTACTGAGCAGCGGATGCTTCCGATCCGGGTTCCGGAGATTCTGGAAGCTGACCTGGCTCCCACTGTCCTGGCCATTGCCGCCTGGGGTGAATCCCACCCTGAGCGGCTTCCCTGGCTTTCTCCGCCGCCTGCGCTTTCACTTGCGCATGCACGGGAACTTCTTCAGGGCTTGGACGCCGTGGATGAATCGGGCCGGATTACGCCACACGGACGTGAACTGGCCGCCTTGCCATGCCATCCGCGTGTGGCGCAAATGCTTTTGAAAGCGGACACGCCGGCGCGGAAGGCTCTGGCAGCCGACGTGGCGGCCCTGCTGGAGGAAAAGGATCCGCTGGATACGGTCGAAGCGGGTATTTATCTTCGCCTCCGGGCACTCCGCGATGCCCGCCGTTCCCGGCGGGAGGGCCGCTGGAGCCGGATCGCCCGTATCGCTGAGCAATACCGGAAAATGGTGCGGGTTCCAGAGGACAATGCGGATCCGGATCCTTTCGAGGCCGGAGCCTTGCTGGCTGCTGCCTATCCTGAACGGATAGCCAAGACATGGAAGGAAGGGGTGGGACGTTTCTGCCTTTCGAGCGGTGACTTGGCGGCCGTGGACCCCTCCGACCCCATCGCTGCCAGCGAATGGCTGGCCGTGGGCAGCCTGCATGCCGTCCCGGGCGGTGTCGGACGTATCTTCCTGGCTGCCCCGTTGGGCGCATCGGATTTGAAACCATTTATCCGCCAAAGGGATATCGTCGCCTGGGACAGCCGGCAGGGGAGTATCATCGCCCGGCGGGAGTTCCGGATCGGTCAGCTTCCGGTGAACTCCCAACCGCTATCTGACGTGCCCCGGGCGGAGATCGTCCGTGTCATTTGTGAAGCGGCGCGGAAAGAGGGTCAGTCCATGCTGGATTTCTCCGAGGAAGTGGGCAATCTCCAGCGTCGTGTCGCTGCAGTTGCAACCTGGCATCCGGAATTGGAACTGCCTGATCTGTCGACGGATGCCTTACTGCAGCGGACTCCGGAGTGGCTTCCGCCTTTCATCGGACGGGCATCGGCCGTCGCGGAACTCAAAAAGATCGATTTGGCGGCAGCGCTATGGGCCCAATTGTCCTGGTCCCAGCAACAGGCGGTGGACCGTCTGGCCCCTTCGCATATCACCGTTCCCACCGGAAGCCGTATTCGCGTCGAGTACCGGCAGGGAGCGGAGGCTCCGGTTGTCCGCGTACGCCTGCAAGAATGCTTCGGCCTGGGGGATACACCCCGGGTAGATGACGGACACCGTCCCGTCCTGATGGAGTTGCTTTCCCCGGGTTACAAGCCGGTCCAGCTCACCTCGGATCTCCGCAGTTTCTGGGAAGGGACTTACTTCGAGGTCCGGAAGGAATTGAAACGACGCTATCCCAAGCACGCCTGGCCGGACAATCCGCTTGAGGCGGATCCGGTAAGGGGCGTCCGGAAGGACCGGTAAGGGGTCCCGCCTGCTCTTTGATTTCAAGTTCTTTTTCTGTATCTTTGTCTGAATTAGAACTTTACCCCTATGAACAGCCATCCCGTAACACTTGCTTCCGCCAGTCAAGAATACGTTTCTCCTGGCTTGCGGATCATTCCCCTCATCTGTGAACACGCCATCTGTGAAAGCCCGATTCCGGGCGGAAACGAGGACATCGGCTATGAAGACTGGGATTAAAATGACGGAGGACAGGATGATGAGAAAGTATTTGTTCCTTGCCGCAGCGCTTCTTGCGCTGGCAGGCTGCACCAGCCGTCTGGAAACGGATATTCCCGAAACCAACATGACGCTCATCGCCAGGACGGAGAGTTCGGCTGCCTCCAGGACCGTCGTGGAAGGGGAAACCCATGTCTATTGGGAGCCGGGGGATAATATTACGGTCTTTTCTGGGACTCAGAGAGGTAATTTCCGGGCGGATATTTCCGAGCCCTCTGATACGGCGCCTTTCCGCGGCTATCTGGCCGATGGGGTGGGTACGGACCTTTGGGCCTTGTTTCCTGCTTCCTGGGAAGCGAGTTACGAAAATGAAGTCATTACGACGCTTCTCCCGTGTAACCAGGAGGCCCGCGAGGGTTCCTTCGGAAGAGCGACGAATATAGCCATCGCCCATTCCACGACAGGAGCCCTCCAGTTTTACAACGTGGGAGGCGGCGTCCGTTTCTCGGTCCAGGAAGAAGGCATCCGGAAAGTGGTTTTCCAAGGTCTGGACGGAGAAGTCCTCGCCGGAGAGATCCGGATTGGTTTCGAAGACGGCCGTCCGGCGGTGCTGGATGTCAAGAATGGGAAGCGTTCCATCGTCCTCAGGGCCCCGTATCCGGGAACCTTCCAGAAAGATACATGGTATTACTTTGTTGCGATTCCCGGTGCCTTGGAAAAGGGCTTTGAGATGCATTTCTTCAAGGAGAACGGCCATGGTTCTCGCGCGTTTGAGAAATCCGTTACTGTCAAGCGGAGCATTTACGGTACCCTGACCCATGCGGACGATGGTGTAAGCTATGCCGATTTCTCCGACGGATCGGTCGGATTCAAGGACGATCAGGTGAAAACCATCCTGGTCAACAGCTTCGACTTGGATAACAACGGAAGGATCTCCCTGAGTGAAGCGGCTGTCGTCCGTTCTTTCCTGTCGAATAAAGCTCCGACCCGAGCCGATGACGGGAGAGTGAGCCTCTTTGCCGGTACCGGCATCACCTTTTTCGATGAGATGGTCTATTTCACCGGACTGACCCGGATTGAGGACGGTGCGTTTGCCGGCTGCACGGAACTGACCTCCGTTACCCTTCCGGAGAGCATCACTTCCATTGGTGACATTGCCTTCAACGGCTGTACCGGTCTGGAGTCCATCACGGTGATGTCCCCTACGCCTCCTGAAATCGGAACCGACGCCTTTGCCAATACGGGTGACTGCCCCATCTGTGTTCCCGAGGAGGCCGTGGAACAGTACGTCTCGCTGTGGGACGAATATGCCCCCCGCATCCAGGCGGTTGAGTTCGATTATCCGGTACCGGAGGCTGTCGACCTGGGCCTTCCTTCCGGTGTGAAATGGGCTTCCTGGAACCTGGGCGCTTCTAAGCCGGAGGAGTACGGTTATTATTTTGCATGGGGTGAAACGGAACCGAAGACGGTTTTTAACGAGTCGAATTACAAGTGGTATGAAAGCGAGGGTGAATCGGTGGGATTGACCAAATACTGCATGTATTCTGAAGCAGGATTTGAAGGATTCCGGGATGAAAAGATGATGCTGGACCCGGAAGATGACACCGCCCGTGTTAACCTCGGCGAGGACTGGCGAATGCCTACGGCTGGGGACTGGGACGAACTGGCTCGTCTGTGTTCCTTTGACTGGGTCTCCCTGGGCGGCGTGTCCTGTGTGAAACTCACCGGCCCCAACGGGAACAGTATCATCCTCCCTCCTGGCGGTGGTGCAACTGACGCTGATTTTCAGGAAATCGGTGAGAGTGGATTATTCTGGTCCTCTGCCGGCGTCCATATTGAAGCGGATGAAGTCGGTGCCTGGATATTCGGTTTTTATGAGGATATGGACAAGGAAGATGAAGGCTTTCCTTATCCGGACCGGTGTCTGTTGACCTCACCCAATGGCCCCCGTCCATATGGTTTAACCATCCGTCCGGTGTCCGGTCCGGAACCGGTTCTGGCTGAAAGCGTTTCGTTGGACAAGACCGAGATCGATATACAATATGGCGAAACCGTAATCCTGAACGCTTCCATCCTTCCTGAAAACACAACGCATAAGGAGCTGCTCTGGATTACGGATGACGATAATGTCGTCACCGTATCCGCCAAAGGCGAGGTGACCGGAATCCGAGTCGGAGAGGCCACCGTGTATGCCCTGGTCATGGACGGATGTATCATGGCTCAATGTACGGTCCGGGTCGGTATGCCGGAAGTGGTGGATCTGGGACTTCCATCCGGTATCAAATGGGGTTCCTTCAATCTGGGATCCTCCTATCCCTATGGTGATTATTATGCATGGGGGGAGACGAGCCCGCACTATAAGGCCGGCGGTGCCCAGTCGGATTCTCCGGAGTGGGAAACGGGGTATGACGCAAACGGAGAATTCATCAGGGATTACAGCTGGAGATCCTACCGGTTTGTGGAGGATTATCAGGAGTATTCTTCCGGCTATTCTTTCGATTTGTCCAAATACTCGGATGATGGTGGCAGGTGGTCGGAAGGAGACTGTAAAACGTATCTGGATCCGGAAGATGACGCGGCCCATGCGTTGCTGGGGGGAGACTGGAGAATGCCTTCTTGGGCGGAGATGAATGAATTGAAGAACTATTGTACATGGGAATGGACGACGCAAGAGGGTGTAAACGGATATCAAGTGACGAGTCCTGCCAATGGCAACAGCATTTTCCTTCCTGCTGCTGATGCCCGCTACGGAACAAGTCTCGATGATCCTGGAATCTACGGCTATTATTGGACGGCCTCCCGTTGGCCGACGGATCGTTCTGCGGTCGGCATGAGCTTCGATGCCGATAAGGTATCGGTTGGCGGTTTTGCGCGCTATTATGGTTTCTCCATCCGTCCTGTCCAGGGAACCGTTCCCATCCCTGTCGAGGACGTCTCCTTGAATATCTACGAGGATTCGATACTCATTGGCGAATCCGTCACGTTAGTGGCGACGGTCTATCCTTCCAACGCGACATTCCCGGATTTGAGCTGGACGTACTCGTATGGATGGTACAGCGGAGGCGGGACCGGAAGTACGGTTTCTTTAAAGAGAGAAGGGGATGGAGTTGTCGTGACGGGCTTGGCTGCCGGTACCGCCACCATCAGGGTCATCAGCCAGGATGGCGGCAAGATGGCCATCTGCAATCTTTCCATCGTCGATCCGGTGGATATCCTGGTGGAGGATTTGGTAGGTTCCTATACCTGCAGTTCGTCAAAAGAAGCCAGTGAACAACCCTGGACGATAGAGGTCGTAAAGGACAAAGATGATAGCCATAAGGTATGGTTCTATAATTTGTTCGCCTGGTCAGCCTGGTCTTCCGATGATACTGTATTCTACGGTACCGTTGATGAAACCAATGGTACCGTCACCATCCCTTATGGCCAACAATCAGAGTTCCTGTACCAGGGAGAAACGCCCATAACCCTCTTCTGGCTCGATACCGAGAGTAATTATGACGTGACGGGCTCGAATACGGTAACCATCCGAAAGGATGATTCCGGGAAGGTTATCGGACTCGTCTTCGATGAGACTTTGGGGTTCGTTGGCATGGTTGGGGATCTGGGCTATATCGGTTATGCTTATCCCGCTATCACTGCTGTTAAAGAGGGTGAATCCGTTTCAGCGGCTCCCCGCCAGCAAGGGAAGAGCCTGCTTCCCAATAGTTTGGGTGGGTCTCTTTTAGAAAGGCCTGATTGAGCATAGCCCTTGCTTTTTCAGATAATTATTCCTATCTTTGCAGTCCTTTTTGGGCCCTTTGTGTCCCGGAAAGGACTTAAGTATTTAATAAACAATTAATTAACAAACAATGGTTAACCAGTACGAGACCGTATTCATTGCAACTCCCGTTTTGTCTGAGGCCCAGATGAAGGATGCGGTTGCCAAGTACACCCAGCTCATCCGCGACAACGGCGGTGAGATCGTGTACGAAGAGGATTGGGGCCTGCGTCAGCTCGCTTATCCGATCCAGCACAAAACCTCAGGTTTCTATTACCTGATCGAGTTCAAGGCCGACTCGCAGTTCGTCGCCACCCTCGAGACCCAGTATCACCGTGACGAGCGCATCATCCGCTTCCTGACCGTCGCCCTGGACAAGGACGCCGTCGCCTACGCCGAGAAGCGCCGCGCCAATAAGGCTGCCAAGGCCTCTGCCGCCGAGGCTCCCAAGACCGAAGAAGAGTAATCAAAGGAGGAATTCATCATGGCAAACGAAAACAGCGAAATCCGTTATCTGAACCCTCCGACCGTGGAGGTTCGCAAGAAGAAATACTGCCGCTTCAAGAAAGCAGGTATCAAGTATGTCGATTACAAGGACCCTGAGTTCCTCAAGAAGTTCCTCAACGAGCAGGGCAAGATCCTTCCCCGCCGCATCACCGGTACTTCCCTGAAGTTCCAGCGCAAGGTCGCCCAGGCCATCAAGCGGGCCCGTTCCCTTGCTCTCCTTCCGTATGTCACTGACCTTCTTAAATAATCTGCCTTATGGAAATTTTGCTGAAGAAAGATGTGGCCAATCTCGGCTACGCAGGTGAGATCGTCAAGGTCAAGGCCGGTTATGCAATGAACTATCTCGTGCCGCAGGGCTTCGCCACCGTGGCCACCGAGTCCGTGAAGAAGCAGCATGCGGAGACCCTCCGTCAGCGTGCGCACAAGGAGGCCAAGCTCGTCGCCGACGCCGAGGCCCTCGCCGCCACCCTGAACGCCCAGGTCCTCGAGGTCGCTGCCAAGGTTGGTGAGACCGGCAAGCTCTATGGCTCCGTCACCACCGAGCAGCTCGCCGAGGCGCTCGCCGCCAAGGGACTGAACATCGACAAGAAGGACATCACCATCCTCGCCTCCGAGGTGAAGGAACTGGGTGAGTACGAGGCCGCCGTGAAACTCTACAAGGGCATCAAGGGCACCTTCAAGTTCAACGTGGTCGCCGAGTAAATCCTTGCATCGTCCTCCGGTCCTTTCGGGCCGGGAACGGTCCATTTTCAAACAAAGACATCCGGAAACAATCCGGATGTCTTTGTTTTTGTTGATTGCCAGTTACTTATCCTGCAAGGAAACAGGTCTTCCCACATTTGCCCCCGAGCGCTCCGCTCCCTACCTTTGCGGGGATACCTGCCACCGTTTCCGGTTGAGCACTCAGGCCCGTCTGCCGTGAGGGTATCGTCCGGGGGATGGCGTTTCCGCCATCCCCTTTCTGATTATTCCTCTTCCTTCTTCCCGTCTTCCTTGACGGGCTTCTCCGGCTCGTCGCCGTGGGAATCCTTGTACTTGAAGCGGCGGATCTTCTGGGTGGCGGTCTTCTCGAACGGTTCCTTCATCGCATCGACTTCACCGATCTTGGAGTTCTTGCCCACCTTCTTGTTCACCCAGTCCAAAACGGCCTTCTTGCGGTTTTCCAGTTCTTCGAACCATTTGTCTTCGACGGCCTGGTCCCAGTTGAGGGCGTTGTCGGAGAATTTGACGAGGGCGACGAGCTTGCCGTCACGTTCCATCACGAGGGATTCCTCCACGCCTTCGAAGTTATTGATTACCTGTTCAATCTCTTCGGGATAGATGTTTTCGCCGGAAGGACCCAGGATGGTGTTGTTCAGGCGGCCCTTGATGTAGTAGTTGCCCTGATTGTCTACGGTGGCGACGTCGTTGGTATGGAACCAGCCTTCGTCGTCCAGGACCTGCAGCGTACGCTCGGGATCCTTGTAGTAGCCCAGCATCACGTTGTTGCCGCGGACGACGATCTCGCCTTCTCCATTGGCCGGATTCACGTTGTCCAGCCGGATGTCAACCTTGTAGGTGGCGACTCCGATGGATCCGAGGTGCTTCTTCTTGTTCACCATCACGTTGCATACCAGCGGCGCGGTCTCGGTGAGGCCGTAGCCGACAGCATACGGGAACTTGCAGTCGATGAGGAACTGTTCCACCATCGGGTCCAGCTTGGCGCCGCCGATGCCGAAGAACTGGAGTTTCCCACCGAAGGAATTCACCATGCGCCGGCCGATGAACCAGTGCAGGATGCCGGGAATATGCTTGTCGGCCCAGGAAAGGATGCGGCTCTTCTGGATGGTAGGCAGGACACTGTTCTTCACCACCTTCTCGATGATCAGGGGAACGGACAGCACGACGGTGGGCTTCACCTTCTTCATCGCTCCGAGCAGGATGGTCGGAGTCGGTGGTTTCTGCAGGGTATAGCACGTGGCACCCACATAGAAGGAATACAGTGTGGAAACGCTCATTTCGTAAGCGTGGGCGGCCGGGAGGATGCTCAGGAAGCGGTCTTTCTTAAAAGCGGGCTTCGCCTTGAAGGCGGCCGCCAGGTTGCTGGACAGGTTGCGGTGGCTCAGCATTACGCCCTTGGCCTTGCCGGTCGTGCCGGAAGTGTAGATGATGCAGGCCAGGTCGTCCGGCTGCGGATCTTTCACCCATCCGTTGCACTTGAAGTTCTCCTTGTCTTTCTTGAGGAATTCGAAGGTTTCGATGTCGATGATGAGGGTGAGCTTCTGCTTGCACTCTTCGCTGAGTTTCGGCATCATCCGCTTGGAGATGAAGATGACCTTCGACTCGGAATGGTTCAGGATGTTGGTGAGTTCGTGCTCCGAGCTGTCCGGAAGGACGGGGACGGCCACGCGGCCGAAGGCCGTTGCGGCAAAGAAGGCCACCACCCAGTTGGGCATGTTCTGCGAGAAGATGGCGACCCGGTCTCCGTGCTTGATGCCGAAGCGGGACATCCGCTGCGAAAGCCGTTCGGTCTTGGTGCGGAAATCCGCGTAAGTATAGCACTGACCGCCGTCTACGAACTGGTAGGCAATCCGTTTCGCATAATTGGTGGTGGCGTAGTCAAAGACCTTATGAAGGGTGGTACAGGTGTTCTCGCGGTTCCGGTATCTCCGCCAGGCTTTGTAGGGACTCTTGATTTTCTTGGCCATAGGGACAGGTTTTCAGTTCGTTCGAGTTCAGGGGACGATAAATCCGTCCTTGTGCTTCCCCTGGATGCCCAGGGGCCTGTAGATGTCATAGATGCGCTGCATGTCCGCCTTGGGATCGTCCGTCAGTTCGATGGGTTCGCCGACGCTGATGCGCTTGCGTCCCCAGTCATAATAGCCGACATAGACAGTCGCGCCGGTTTCCCGGGCAATCAGGTGGAAGCCGGTCTTCCAGCGCTTGGTGGCCTTGCGGGTTCCTTCCGGGGCGATGGCGAGATGGAATTCCTCCGCCTGGTCCATCTGGTGGATGAGGCTGCGCACCATCGAGGCCGCGCTTTCCCGGTCCACGGGAACCGCTCCGCAGGCGCGGAGGATGGGACCGAGGGGCCAGAAGAAGAACTCCTTCTTGATCATGATGTGGGCGACCTTTCCGAACTGGGTATAGAACAGGTAGCTCACGAGGAAATCCCAGACGGAGGTGTGGGGAACGCCGAGTACGATGGCTTTCTTCTCCTTCATCGGACCGCCGACGCTTTCCCAGCCCATCTTGCGGAGCCACCAGCCGCAGAATTTCGCCCATCCGGGGCGCACTTGACTTTTGATCTTTCCCATGGTCAGATATTTACGTCTTCGAGTTCCTCCTCGCTGCGGAGGTTCTCCATGATGAACAGCTGCCGTTCGCCGGTATTGTCGCCCATGTAGAATTCCATGATTTCGGAGATGGACTCTTCGTCGGCGAGCTTCACCGGATCCAGGCGCATGTTCTCGCCGATGAAGTCCACGAATTCGTGGGAGGAGATTTCACCAAGACCCTTGAACCGGGTAATCTCCACGCCGGTCTTGAGTTTCTTCACGGCCGCCTCCTTTTCGTCGATGGAATAGCAGTATCGGGTTTCCTTCTTGTTGTGGACCCGGAACAGGGGTGTCTGCAGGATATGGACGTGGCCGCGGCGGATGAGGTCGGGGTAGTACTTCATGAAGAAGGTAAGGACCAGCATCCGGATGTGCATGCCGTCGTCATCGGCATCGGTGGCGACGATGATGTTGTTGTAGCGGAGGTCGTCCAGGTCCTCTTCCACGCCAAGGGCGGAGACCAGCAGGTTCAGCTCCTCGTTCTCGGCCACTTTCTTGCGGCTTTCCTTGTAGCAGTTGATGGGTTTGCCCCGGAGGGAGAACACGGCCTGGGTGTTGGCATTCCGGACCTTCGTGATGGTACCGGACGCCGAATCGCCCTCCGTGATGAAGATGGAGGTCTTTTCCCGTTCGTCCTCCTTGTTTTTCAGCGGCTTGTCGTTGAAATGGATGCGGCAGTCACGGAGCTTGCGGTTGTACACATTGGCCTTCTTGTTCCGCTCCCGCGTCTTTTTCTGGATGCCGGCGATCTCCTCGCGTTCGGCCTGGGAATCCTTGATCTTCTTCTCGATCGTCGGGACAATGTCCATATGCATATGGAGGTAATTGTCCAGGTTCTTGGAGACGAAGTCGTTGATGAAGCTGCGGATGGTGGGGCCGCGGTCCGTGGCGGTGCTCCCGTCCGGATTCTTCACCTGGGTTTCCCACATGTAGGTGGATCCCAGCTTGGTCTTGGTCTGGCCTTCGAAGATCGGTTCCTGGATCTGGATGGCGATGGCGCCCACGACACCCTGGCGGACATCCTCCGGCTTGTAGTCCTTTTTGAAGAAGTCTTTGAAAGTCTTGGCGATAGCCTCGCGGTAGGCCGCAAGATGGGTGCCGCCGTCGCGGGTGTTCTGGCCATTGACGAAGGAGGATATGTTCTCACCGTAGCTGTTGCCGTGGGTAAGGACGATTTCGATATCCTCGCCTTCGATGTGGATCAGCGGATAAAGCGGGGTCTCCGCCATGTTCTCCGTCACCAGGTCCAGCAGGCCGTTCTCGCTCTTGTAAGGGACTCCGTTCAGGACGAGGGTAAGGCCTTTCTTCAGGTAGGAGTAGTTCTTGACCATCGTTTCGACGATGTCCATGTGGAAGGAATAGCCCTCGAACATCTGGTCGTCCGGTGTGAAACGGATGATGGTGCCGTTCTTCTCGGTGGTTTCGCGGAGTCCGCTGTCCAGCAGGATGCCCCGGGAATAGTGGGCGAAAGAGCCCTGGCCGTCGCGGAAGGATTCCACCCAGAAATCGGAGGACATCGCGTTCACGGCCTTGGTACCGACACCGTTCATGCCCACGGATTTCTGGAAGGAGGCGGTGTCGAACTTGCCGCCGGTGTTGAGCTTGGAAGTGGCGTCCACGACCTTCCCGAGGGGAATGCCGCGTCCGAAGTCGCGCACGGTGACGGTATTGTCCTCGATGGTGATGTCGATGCGCTTGCCGAAGCCCATGGAGAATTCGTCCACCGAATTGTCGATGACTTCCTTCAGGAGGACGTAGATGCCGTCGCCCTGCCGGTCGCCGTTTCCGAGCCTTCCGATGTACATTCCGGAGCGCCTGCGGATGTGCTCATACCATTCGAGGGTGACGATGGAACCGTCGTTGTAGCCCGTGTTATGCTGATTCTGCTCTGCCATACCTTCCTTTGTTCACTATCTTGCAAAGATACGGAATTATCCCGATAATTTCAACTCTTGCCCATATCCCGGAAAATGTGTAAATTAGCAGTCTGAATTAAAAATACTGAAGATGAAAAGACTGATGCTTCTCGTTGCGGCCCTCCCGGTCCTGTTCCTCGCGGGCTGCAAAAAGGAAAAGATTGATCCGCTCAAGCCCAATGTGACTTGGGAATCCAACAGCAACTTCGAGACCAAGGAACTCACTCCCGCCCTGGATGCGAAGGTGACCGTTACGGCCCCCGGCAAGTTCCAGGACCTTTCCCTTGTGCTGGGAATCGGCCAGTACTATCTCCTGGCGAACCAATACATCTCCATCGGCAGCAACAAGGGGAGCAGTTCCTCCAGTGCAGTCATGAACCTCGTTTCCGATGACGCCTGTGTCTCCTTCCTGCGTGATCTCGGGATGACGGCCGGCGCACCCCTCAAGAACCGGGACCAGGTGGTCCTGGACCTGAAGAAAATCCTCGAAGCCCTGACCAAAGGACAGGTTGTTGACAACAATTCTTCGTTCTCGATCGAGATCCGGGTCACGGACCAGACCGGTGGCACGAATTCCAAGACGGCCAGGTTCCATTACACCGCAGGTCCGTCCATCACCTGGGCGAAGAACGCTTCTTTCGGGGAAGTGGACCTGGATGCCGATGCCATCGAAAGCAAGATTGAGATCCTGGCCCCCGGCAAGATCGAAGGGTTGAAGGTGCAACTGGAAGACGGTGCCGACCCTGCGGTGACCTCGAAGGTGAAGAACCGTACGACGGGCTCCGTCACCCTCATCGACCTGGTCGGTGATGCGAAGGTGGCCGATGGTTTCAAGGGCTTTTTCCCGGCTTCGGCTGACATCTCCGGCAAGGACCGCGCCTTGCTCGACTTCGGGTTCATGTATGACTGGAAGTACGACATGTCCGGCGCGTCACTGAATGTCTTCACGATTACGGTGACGGACCAGAACGGCAAGGAAACCGTCGAGGAGGTTTCTTTCAGAAAAAAGTAACTATTGGAGCAGCCCGACGAGGAAAAGGTTGATCAGCGGTCGGGCCGGACAGTTGGTGGTGACGGTGATCATGATGACCGTCTCGCCTTTCGGAAGGGAGGAAGTATCCAGCTTCACGCGGATGCTTCCTTTTTTCTGTGCCGGGGTGTCTCCGGGGAGGGAGGCGGTGATTCCTTCCGTGTCGGCATCCAGGCTGTAGAATTTCAAGGGGGACTTGCCCTTGTTGGTGAAGGTGAATTCCGCTTCGGCGGGCGTTCCGGCTTTGAGCGTTCCGAAGGAAACCGTGCTTTCGTCGAAGATGCACTGGGCGGATTCCTTCCGCTGCTCAGGGGTCCAGTCGGCGAAGTTTCCACGGGTTAACGCGGTGAAAGAGAGCGGTTTGGAGGCCTTCTTCCCATTCAGGACAGGCGTTGCATAATAGGTGTGCTTTCCCCAGATGGAAGGGTTTGCTTTGACCGTGAAACGAAGGGCGGCCGTTTCGCCGGCCGGGATGGTCTGGGGAACCGTCTCGACGGTCAGGTTGGGGGAGACGTCCGTGAAGGTGACCTTCAGGGGCTGTTTCCCGAGGTTGGCAACCTTGGCCTCATCGGAAGACGATTCGCCTTGGAGGACGTTCGGCACCTTGTAATCCAGGGATTTGAGGCCGAGGGCTCCGAGTTTCTGGGCACCGTACAGCTCGGTGACGGATTTCTTCTTTTCGTGGACCATTCCGCGGAGGCGGAGGATGATGGGCTTGTTGACGCCGGCGATGTATACGGTGAGGGTTTTGTCAAAGGGGATGGGACCGTCCTCGTTCTTGTAAGTGGCGGAGATGGTACCGGTCTTGCCCGGCTGGAGCGGTTCCCGCGTCCACTGGGCGTCGGTGCAGCCGCAGGAGGTGACGACCTCGTAAATGGCGATGGGCTCCTTGCCGATGTTCTTGACCTTGAAGGTACAGCTCTGCGGCCCGTCGTCCACGCTGATGTCCCCGAAATCGTGGACCGTCTTGTCGAACTCCACGACGTCGCCCACCTGGACGGCATCGTCCGTGCTTTCGTCCGGAGCGAGGGCCATCGTAGGCTCTTCCACGGTCTGGCTCAGGTTTTGCAAAGCGTTCTTCACCTCGGCGCTGCTGGCGTTCCTGCAACCGCAGACGGCGGCCAGGGCGAGGGCGCAGTATAATACGTTTTTCATCATGGCACAAAGTTAAGGGTGAATGTTTGAAAAACAAATTAAATGCTTAAATTTGCACACCAATTGGATGACACTACAACAATTTAAAGGTTTTAAACTATGGCTTACGTAATCAATCCCGACCTCTGCATGGCTTGCGGTACCTGCCAGGGTGAATGCCCTACCGGCGCCATCAACGAAGGCGATGTCTACAGCATCGACCCGAACATCTGCATCGACTGCGGCACCTGCGCCGGCGTCTGCCCGGCCGAGGCCATCGCTCCCGGTGAGTAAGATCAACGCTTAAAAAAGAGCTCCCGACCTCTTGCGAGGCCGGGAGTTTTTGTAAATGGAGGGGGGCATGCCCCCTCCATCTAAGTTTATTCCGCTTCGGCGGTGTTTGCAGGCTTCATCACGACCTCGAGGAGGTTGCCCTGGGCAAGGACATCCTGCAGGACCTTCTGGATCTTCTCCTTGGTGAGGGCGTTGACGGCGGCCTCGTATTCGGCATCACGGTTGTTGCCGTAGTGCTCGTGGCTTTCGAGGGCACTCTGCCAGTAAGAGTTCCTGAGACGGTTCTCGGGGATGTTCTTCTGGAGATTGAGGATCGCGCTCGACACTTCTTCGTCAGTGGGGCCGTTGGCGGAGAGATCGTTGATCCCGTCGATGGCCAGGCTGCGGAGTTTGTCGCAAAGGGACGGACGGCAGGCGAAGACCACCTGGAACAGGATTCGTTCCTCGGGACGGCGGCTGAATTCGTAGACGGTGCTGGCGCCATAGGTGCCGCCTTCATCTTCACGCAGGGAGTTCGTATAGCGGATATCCATGATGTAGGAGATTGCATCCAGGGCGGCGACGCGCTCGGCGGTATACGGCAGGTAGGCGGAGTGGACCTGGACGACGGTGCTCATGGGCGTCTGCATGTCCACGGCGAAGACATCCTCGATGCGTCCTCTCGGGATACGGGTGCCGTCATCGGCCCATTTCAGGGCTTTCTTTCCCTTCGGGAGGGAACCGATGTACTTCTCCACCAGCGGTTTCAGGGTGTCGATGTCGATATCACCCACCACCACGAAGGTGGCGCCGGCGGCATCGTTGAACAGCATCCGGAAATTCTTCTCGAGGGTTTCCAGGCTGGCGGCGTCCAGCACTTCCTGCGAAATCATCGCATGGCGCGGGCCTTCGCCGTACAGGACCTTGTAAAGCTCTTGCTGGAGCTTGTAGTTGGGTTGGCCATAGAGGTTCGGGAGAACGGCCTTGATCGTGTTGATGCCGTTGTCGTACTCATTCTGGTCGAAACGGGGCTGCGTGAAGCAGAGATAGAGCAGCTGGAAAGCAGTCTCGAGATCCTTCTGGGTGGCGTTGCCGCTGATGCCGTGCTCGAGATCTTCGATGTACGGGCTGACACTCAGGGACTTGCCGGTGAGCATCTTGGATACCTGGGTGCCGGAGAAGCCGGCGACACCGCTGTTCTGCTGGAAAAGCTGCAGGATGTTGTCGTCGAAGGAGGCGATGTCGGCATCGGAGATGAGGCTCTTGCCACCGTCCTTGAACAGGTCGAAGATGATCTGGTCCTTGGCGTACTCGGTAGGGAGGAAGATGACTTTTACGCCGTTCTTGAGCATCCACTCGGTGGCGCCGTAGAGGGTCTTGTGGGCCTTCTTGGACTTGGATCCCTTGAGCGTGGCCGGATTCAGGAACTCGGAGGCGATCTCCTCGCCTTCAATCGGTTTGATGTCGGAGGCCTTCACTTCGGCGATGGCGGCGAGAAGCTGCTCCTCGTTCGGAGTGGCGATGCCTTCCTTCTCGGGACCGGAATACAGGATGATAAGGTTCTCCTCGGGCATCTGGGACATCACCATCGACAGGACCTGGGCATTGATGCCGGCCATGATCTGCTGGACGACCTGCAGTTCGGTCTCCGGTTCCATGTAAGGCTCATTGTCGAAGAAGTTGAGGATGAGCGGGCGGATGAATTCCGGGTTCTTGCGGGTCGAGGCCTGCTTGACGGCATTCTCGCAGATGTTCAGGATGTTGGTCTTGGCGCGGTTCACTTCTTCGTCGGTGAAGCCGAAGCGTTTCATCCTTTCCAGTTCCGTGTAGAAGGCCTTGAAGCCGTCCAGGATGCTGTCTTCCTTCAGGTCCACGTCACCCATCTGGGCTTCGATGTCTTCGTAGATCAGGTCGCCGAAGCCGAAACTGGCAGAGAGGTAGGGGCTGTCAGGCTTGGAGGTGATGTCGGAGAAACGCTCGTACATGATGTTGCTGATGAGGGCCTTGACGTAGTCTTCCATCTGGCCCATGAGGGTGGGATTGAATGATTCGGGCGTGGCTTCGCCGTGCCAGATCATTTCAATGGTCGGACGGGTGGTCTCCGGGTCCGTGATGATGCCCACGATGGGTTCGGCGTTGGCCGGGACGGTCAGGTGCTCTTTCGCTTTCGGGTTTTCGCACTTGGGGATGATGGAGAAGATCTCCTGGATCTTCGCCTCAGTGCGGTCCACGTCCACGTCACCCACGACGATGACGGCCTGCATGTCCGGGTGGTACCAGGTCTCGTAGAAGTTGTGGAGGCTCTCCGGCTTGAAGGTCTCCAGGCTCTCCTGACGACCGATCAGCGTGCAGTTCTCCATCTTGGTGCCCTTGAAATAGTAGGGGAGGGAACGCTCCATCGTACGCCAGGAGGCGTTGCGGCGCTGGCGGCGCTCCTCGATGATGACACCGCGCTCCTTGTCGATCTCGACCGGATCGTTGATGACGAAGTGGGCGTAGTCGCACAGGATCATCAGGCAGGAGTCCACGACGGATTCGCGTTCGACGGGGATGTTGTTGAGCATGTACTGGGTTTCCTCGAAGCCAGTGGAGGCGTTGATGTTCCGTCCGAATTCGGCACCGATGGAACGGAGATAGTCCAGGATGGCCTTGTCGGGGAAATGCTGCGTGCCGTTGAAGCACATATGCTCGAGGAAGTGGGCGAGACCGTCCTGGTCAGGTGTCTCCTGGATGGCGCCCACGTTGGTGGCGAGATAGAATTCCGCACGTCCTGCGGGAAGCTCGTTGTGACGGATGTAATAAGTCAGTCCGTTGTCCAGATGTCCCACGCGGACGGCGGGATCGTTGGGGAGGGGGGCCATCATCTGCTGCATGGCCTCTTCCTGCGTCTGCGCAATGGCCGGGATGCCAGCCAGGAGCGAGAGCGCTGCGATTGCGATAAAGAATCTCTTCATATCTGTGAATAATAAATATGTCTCGTACGTAAGACGCCCAATTGCTTCAAAAACTACACCTTTCTGTTCCTTACGGTCTCTTATTTGTGTATTAGCTTTTTAGTACACTACAAAGGTACAAACATTTTTTATACTTCCAAATAATATTTATATTTCTTTTATCCTGTTATCGGGACTGAGATTATATCTTATTTGAATGCTTTCTAAATGCAAATTTAGATAAAATTTATTGAAAAACAATAATCTTTACAGAAAATTCAATAAATTTGGAATTGAGACGGGAAATGCCTTACTTTGCAGGCAGTATAAGTATTCCTTATCATGCTGGACGATTTCAGATTACGGGTTTTCATGACAGTGGCTGCCGAAAGCAGTTTCACCCGGGCCGCACAGCATCTGGGCGTTTCCCAGCCCGCCGTGAGCCAGAACATTGCGGAACTGGAAAGGCAGGTGGGCAAGGCTCTCTTCGAGCGGAAAAGGGGAGAAGTGACGCTCACGGCCGAAGGTTTTGTGTTCAGGGACTATGCGGCGAAGATCCTGCATTGGTACGACGCGGCTGACGCCCTCTTCGGCAGTGCCGGCAAGATGACGGTGAACCGTCCCGTCCGGATCGCCACGACTTCCTTCGTCGCCTCGCATCTCCTTCCCGACCTGCTGAAGGACCTTCTGGCCGTGACCGCAACCAGCTTCATTATCGACACTTATCCGGAATCGGCCTTCCCCGAATCGATGGACGCCGACCTCTACTTCTTTACGTCCGCGCGCAGGGAAACGCTTGATTTCGATGCGGGTTCCATCGTGGGAACGGTCCAGGCCGCCCTTGTCACCGCCACTCCTGATTTCCCGGAAGAACCCCGTTACGCGGTATGGGCGCCCTACCGCCCGTACGTGAGCCAGGATATGTACGCCCGCTCCGTCCTCGTCTCCGATACCATCCCCACATTGCTGCATCTCATCCGTGAGAACTCCAACCTTGTCGGCGTCATTCCCTCGCAGGCGGCCTCCGGCCTCATCCTTCATCCCGACCCGCTTCCGCACCTTCAGCAGGACCTCCATCTCCGCGTTTCCGATGCCTTCTCCCGCACCGGCATCGCCCAATGGCTCACCTCCCGCTTCGCGTAACTGTAGCTCGTAGGTCCATTGGCTGTACCAACGGGAAAACTATGCCTGCGTTTTTCACCCTGTCGGTCCAAACTGTGGACCTACGGTAAAAGGTGGCCTGTGAGGCAGTAGGGCGATTCCGCTCCGTACGGCTTTCAGCCGCTACGCCCTGTCGGGAAGGCGCTTGACGGCGAACTCCTCCTTTTACGGGCTCGCCCGTAACGTCGTCAAACAAACGCCGTCATCCCTGCCGGGCACGCGCCTTCCCTCCGGCTCGCTGTCGCTGAAATCCGATCTCCGCAGAATCGCCCTACTGCCTCACAGGCTCCCCATTGAATTTAAACAAAAAGAGGCCGACCGTGAAGGTCGACCTCTTTTGGAATGGAGAAACCGGACTACTTGCCGGCGAGGCGCTTGTAGGTGTTCAGGCGGACCTTGGCGAATTCCTCGGTCTTGGAGAGGAGTTCGTCGGCGCTCTCCGGGAACATCTTGTACAGGGACGCGAAGCGGACCTCACCCTTGAGGAAGTCCTGGAACTTGCTCCAGTCGGGTTCCTTGGAGTCGAGGGTGAACGGGTTCTTGTCCGTGCCTTCGAGGGCCGGGTTGTAGCGGTAGAGGTGCCAGTAGCCGCAGTCGACGGCGAGCTTCTCTTCCTTCTGGCTCAGGCCCATGCCCGCCTTCAGGCCGTGGTTGATACACGGGGAGTAGGCGATGATCAGGGACGGACCGTCGTAGGCCTCGGCCTCCTTGATGGCGTTGAAGAACTGCACCGGGCTGGCGCCCATGGCGACCTGGGCCACATAGACATAGCCGTAGCTGAT